>CALKIZ010000068.1 GCA_937995735.1 uncultured Neomegalonema sp.
ATGGTCTTATCCTTGGAAAAATGAGCTTACGGGCTGCGCTCCGGCTCATTTTTCCAAGGATAAGACCATAACATGATTCTTTCGCGCTGAAGCGCTTCCGACTGGAAGTCGGAGGGTTTGCTCCAGTGCGTGGATACTAAAGTAAGCCGTCGACGTCCTTGAAGCAAACCGCCCCTGAGTCCAAAATACACTAAGACGGGCAATTTCAGTTCCGAGGGATTTTAATGAACACCAATCCTATCGAAATTTATCACCCCCGGACAGTTACTGATTGCGGAATTTGGGATATTGGACACGTAAAATTCAAGATCTACGGCCTGCTCGCACGCGGTAAAAAAATAACGTCAGACATGACATCCCTAGCGCAACAGTTTATTTTTGAAGAAACATCGCAGCGCATTGAATCAATGTCGGATAACAACTGCTTAGGTTTCGTCATTATTCACCCTAGCGACTTGGGTATGTCAATTTCTACACATTGGTGGGTGCAGGGTTCAGTCCTTTGCCAGCATATATATCGACGGCAATATGCTGACTCTGCCCCTCTTGATACAAGTACACGGCCAGTCATTGCTTGTATTTGGGAACTTGCTCTCATTAACGCGGAGCAAGAATCTTGGCGCGCGACTATGATGAAACCCGAACCCGATCACATGGCTTACCTCATGTTACGAACGCCAATCACTGAGGCGTAACCCTCCCGTAAATTCAATGAAACATCATCACCACGCACAAAAAACCCCGGTATGATGCCGGACGGTTTCTAACGCATATGAAGGTCCGCGCTTACTTCTTCGCAACTTTGCGCGGGTGACGGCGATAAAACAGATGCGTTCCGACTGTCGCAGTCTTTTTCAGCTTCGACGCCCAGTAAGGATCAACATAATCCGCGTGATAATGGGTTGCTCTGTCGGTCAGATGACGGCGCTCGCCCTTCATCATCAAAATCGCAACATCAGCCGCGCGCTTTTTCGCTTTGCGGTTGGTCATGTATTCTGGGTCGCCATCGCATTTGTACGAAAACTGGCACTTGTTCAGGTTTTCCGCACCCTGTTTAATCACACCGCAAATCGTGTTCGGGAAAATCGGGTTTTCCGCGCGGTTGATAATCACTTCGGCAACCGCGATCTGTCCATTGATCGGCTCACCCCGTGCCTCGAAATAGATCGCCTCGGTGAGACAGGCAAGTTCAGCATTCGCGTCCGCGCGCTTCATCCGGTTTTCGCCGCGACCGGGTAGCGTCGCAAGCGCCAGAATCATCGCTTCGGCTTCATCCGCCATTTCCTGTCCGGCTTTGCCGTGCCCGATAGCCAGCATCTCATGGAAGCGAACTTTTTCTTGAGCCTCTAAATTCATGCTTGGGACTTTAGGCGCTTCGAGTGCGAAATTGTTGGTCGGCATCAAGCCAGCCACGTCGGACGCAAAATCAATATCGGAATCGAGATACTTTATCCGCGTCGCGGCATCTGCTGCAACGGCACCAACACCAACGGTTCCCGTCTCAATATCACCGCCCTGACCAAATCGGACAAGCTGACGATCAATCGTAAGACCCGAACTTTCAAGGATCGTTGGCATACCCAACAACTGGAGCGGAATATCACGGCGCGCCTCCGCCTCGACGCCCACAAGAGCGGCGACCAACGACAGAACAAAGACAGAACTGCGAGGTGTACGCATTACAGCTTATCCCAAGTCAAATTCATCCGCGTCTTCCTGATCCCTATTGCCACACACTGCCCAAATGCATCTCCGAGGCCATAAGACCAGTCGAAGAGTGCGTATGTATTATGTACAAAAGGTAACTTTATTTCCCCGTGAAACTTTATTGATGGATTTCCTAGGTAAAATCAAGCTCCGACAGAGATTTGGTTAACAGGCTCCGGCATTTCTCATGAATTGCAAACGGTTCGTCAGCGCCTTTTGCAAGGGCCAATCCCTTAATCACAAACCATCCAACTGTCCCAAAATCGGACATTATCGCGGCTTTGAGCCAATGCTCCGCTTGATTAGAACGCATTTCTCGCGGAGCGGTTGCCAGGACCGATAAGATCGCGTCAAAAACCGGCTTAATGCCCTCTCCGCTCTGAGCCGAGCAGACGTGTATCGGCAGTGATTCGCTCTTGGTCACACTGAGGGCTGTCCTCAAATCCGCCGCCGCGCGCCGCGCGGCAACACCGAGATCGGCCTTCGTAACCACTGCAAGGTCAGGCACTTCCATGATCCCGGCCTTCATAAATTGCAGCGAATCTCCAGAAGCAGGTTGGATACACAGCATCACAGAATCAGTCATTCCTGCAATTTCAGTCTCGGACTGTCCAACGCCAACCGTTTCAACCAACACCAAATCATAGACCGCCTGCATCACCACAGCCGCAGGATAGGCAAGCGCAGACACCCCGCCAAGCCGCCCTCGCGCCGCCATCGAGCGCACGAAAACGCCGTCATCGCTGGGGTCAAGCGAGGATAGCCGCGCCCTATCACCGAGCAAAGCGCCCCCAGTGCGCGAAGAACTCGGGTCCACCGCAATCGCACCAACAGTCAGCCCTCGCGAACGGGCCTCACGCAACAGCACATTGACCAGCGAAGACTTGCCAACCCCCGGCGGCCCGGTCAGGCCAAGGCTCTGTCCTTTCGGCGAAGCATAAGCAGCATCAAGCAGCGCAATCGTCTCCGCATCCCGCGCATGACTTTCCAAGCGCGCCAACATGCGGGCCATCGCCGGTTTACCGCCCTCGCGCAAGTGTTGCAGCGCATCGGTCATGCGTTTTCCCGCTCTTGCAATATCGTCGCTTGTGCTGCTGCCAAACGCGCCGCTGGCGTTCGATACGGAGAACACGAAATATAATCCAACCCGAGCCGTTCACAAAACCGGATGGTCGTCGGATCGCCGCCATGCTCTCCGCAAATGCTGATCGTCAGATCTTCGCGGGTTGCCCGGCCTCTATCCACGGCAATCGCCATCAACTCGCCGACACCATCTTGATCGAGCCGATGGAACGGGTCCGCACTCAACGCGCTTTTCGCGATATAGGCACGAATAAACCGTCCGGTATCATCGCGGGACAGACCATAAGCCATCTGGGTCAGGTCATTGGTTCCGAAGCTGATAAACTCGGCATGTTCGCAAACAATATTTGCCCGCAGACAAGAGCGCGGCGTCTCCAGCATCGCCCCAATCCGATAACTAGGCCGCAACCCCGATGAATGAGCCAGCGCCGCCGCCATCGTCTCGACCCGCTCTGACATCAAGCGCATCTCATGATCCGACGCAACGAACGGAACCATGATCTCCAGATCTATCGCGCTCAAATGACGTTCTTCGTAATCGGTCGCCGCTTGTAAGATCGCGCGAACTTGCATGTCGTAAATCTCAGGCGCGACAATCCCAATCCGACACCCGCGCCGCCCGAGCATTGGATTGAACTCGCGCAACGCATCGACCCGCTCATTCACTGCATTGAACGAGACACCCATCGCCTCCGCAACCCGCGCCACGTCTTCATCTGTGGAGGGCAAAAATTCATGTAGCGGCGGATCAAGCAACCGAATGCAAACAGGCAAATCTTTCATTGCCTCGAACAAGCTCAGAAAATCCGCGCGTTGATCGGCCACCAAATGAGACAGCGCTGCGCGGCGATCATCGGGCGACTCCGCTAAGATCATCTCTTGTAAGGCTGGCAACCGGCCCGGTTGGAAAAACGCATGTTCCGTCCGGGCAAGGCCAATCCCCTCTGCACCAAGCCGCCGCGCAACTGTCGCCTCCATTGCGGTATCTGCATTAGCACGCACCCGCATCCGCCGCCGTACATCCGCCCAAGCCATCAGCGCGGTAAAGGCCGGTTCCGGTTCCGGCTCGACCATTTCAACAGCACCCAGCAAAGCCTGACCTGCTGCCCCGTCAATGGTCAGAATATCACCGCGCCGGATTTCCTTTCCGTTCGAGCCAAGCAAAATTCCGGCTTCCAGGTCCACACGCGCATCCCCTGCTCCGCAAACACACGGTGTGCCGAGGCCGCGCGCAACCACCGCCGCATGGCTCGTCATGCCGCCGCGCACCGTCAGCACCCCCGCCGCCGCATACATGCCGTGAATATCTTCGGGGCTGGTCTCAATGCGAACGAGGATTGCAGACCGTCCTTTTCCGCTGAGCATTTCCGCCTCTGCCGCCGTAAAGCAGACCTCGCCTGTCACCGCACCGGGGGAAGCAGGCAACCCGCGCGCAACAATTTCGCGCGGCACTTTGGGGTCAATCATCGGATGCAACATCCGGTCAATATCCGTCGGCGCAAACCTCAGCAAAGCATCATCGGAAGAGATTGCCCCGTCATCCGCCATCTCAACCGCAATCCGCATCGCGGCTTTAGCCGAACATTTCGCACTCCGCGTTTGCAGCATCCAAAGCGTGCCTTGATCGACGGTAAACTCAATGTCCTGAGCGTCGGCAAAACGTTTTTCAAGCTGCTCACAAACCGCCACCAGCGATGCAAAAGCATCCGGCATTCTCTCTTCCATAGAGCGCAAAACTGCCTGACGTTTAACCCCCTCAGCCTTGGTCAAAGGCGCGGGTGTGCGAATGCCCGCGACAACATCTTCACCTTGGGCATTCTCAAGATATTCACCGTAGAGACGTTTTTCGCCCGTTGACGGATCACGCGTAAACACGACCCCTGTTGCCGAGCCTTCGCGCCGGTTTCCAAAGACCATCGCTTGCACAACAACCGCTGTCCCAAGGCCATCCCCAAGCCCATGCATCGCGCGATAGGCACGGGCGCGTTGTCCTGACCAACTTGCGAACACCCCTTCAATCGCTGCATGAAGCTGCTCAACTGCGGTTTCAGGAAACGGCCCGTCGCCTTCTTCTTCAGCCAGCGTCATCAACGATGTGTTCAACGCTTTAAGCTCGCCCGCATCCATATCGGCAAGGCTGTCGCGGCCACGCTCAACGAGCCAATCGTCAATGGCATCTTCCATTTCTTCGGCTTCGACATCCATTGCAGAAGCCGCCATCGCGGGGATTAAACGGCGGCGGCAATCTTCGACAAAGCGCGGCGAGGCTTCGACGCCCAGCGCTTCACTTGCGTCTTCCGTCAAACCGACATTCAAAATCGTATCGAGCATCCCCGGCATCGACACCGGAGCACCCGAGCGCACCGCCACCAGCAAAGGCTTTTCAGCGCCGCCGAATTGACGCCCCGTCACACTTTCCAACCATTCGACAGCCTTGCCGATGTCTTCGACCGGAAGCCCCTTGCCGTCACGCCATGCATGAAAAGCATCGAGGCTGATCACGAAACCAGATGGAACCGGCAGGCCCATGGCGGCCATCTCGCAGAGGTTCGCGCCTTTGCCACCGAGCATATCGGAATCGCTTGCGCCAGCCTCCGAAAGCCCCGCACCGAAACGAAGGATCGTCATGGGTTTTCAGCGCGAGCAGCGCACGGCAAAAACATCCCTACAATGCCCTGCCCGTCCCTCACCCTTCGATCTTCGAGAAATCAGCGACTTGCCCCGTGACCACGCGAATACGCGCGAGCAATGCCAGCCGGTTTACACGCAACGCCGGATCATTAGCATTGACCGTAACCTTATCGAAAAACGCATCAATCGGCGCGCGGAGTTTGGCGAGGCTCAGCATCGCCGCTTCAAAATTTTCCTGATACAAAGCCGGAGCAACCGCAACCTCCGTCGCCGCAAGCGCCTCAAACAACGCTTGCTCATCCGCCAACACAGCAAGAGACGGATCGGGTTGCGGCGCGATGGTTGCTTTTTCTTTTTTCTCTTCGGCGGCAAGAATATTCGCGGCGCGTTTGTATCCGGCCAACAGGTTCTTCCCGTCCTCTGTGCCGAGGAAGTTTTGCAAAGCATCAACACGCTTTACCAACAGAACCAGATCATCCTGATCGCCGAGCGCATAGACCGAATCAATCAAATCATGGGTGATGCCCCGATCCCTCAGCAACACTTTTAGACGATCCGCGATGAAAGCCAACAGATCACCAACGGTGGCTCGCATGTCTTCTTCAAACCCCGGCTCTAATTGCTCCGCCAAGCCTGATTGCGGAGACAGTAAAAACGAAACAAGGTTCTCGAATTGCGCGCGGCGTTCCGTTCCGCCATGATCTTCGCCGAATTGCTCCAGCGCATCAAACAGCGGCTCGCCTAGCGCCACCGCATCACGGCGACCGATTAGGTAAACATGCCGCATCAGCGCCACGCCCACAGGCTCCGACAAACGCATCCGCACGCCGTTCTCAAGAATGAGCCGGATCACACCCAATGCCGCCCGGCGCAGCGCGAACGGATCTTTTGTCCCCGTGGGCTTTTCTTCGATGGCCCAGAACCCGGCGAGCGTGTCAATTTTATCCGCCAAGGCAACAGACACGGACACCGCTTCGGAAGGTACTGAATCCGATGGCCCCAGCGGACTGTAATGTTCCTCAGCCGCCGCCGCGACACGGATATCCAATCCCGCCGCTGACGCATAATAACGGCCCATCAAGCCTTGCAATTCTGGAAACTCATAGACCATTTCAGAAGCAAGATCGGCTTTACAAATCCGCGCCGCCTGCTCCGCCAAAACCGCATCCGCACCCGTGACGGGGGCCATATCCCGCGCCAATGCCGCGATGCGATCCACCCTTTCGGCTTGCGAACCAAGTTTATTATGAAATGTCACCGAGGTCAGCGAAGCCGCCATATCTTCCAACCCGCCACCCTTTACGGCGCGAAGATCATTCTCCCAGAAGAACTTCGCATCCGCGAGCCGCGCGCGCAGCACTTTCGCATTGCCCTTCACGATGGTCTCGCCGTCATCAGCACCTTGCACATTGGCAACCGCCACAAAATGCGTCACACGGCCCGAAGCATCGCTTGCCGAGAAATATTTCTGATGCTCACGCATGGAGGTTTGCAGCACTTCGGGCGGCAAGTCGCGAAATTCATCTTCGATCACTCCGATCAAAGGAACCGGCCATTCAACCAACCCGCCCACTTCATGCAGTAAAGCCGGATCATCGATCAGTGTGACGCCAGCCTCTTCGCATAGCTTTTTCGCGGTCGCTGCAATCTCTGCTTCACGCGCCGCAGGCTCTAATGTGACCCGGCGCTCAGCCAAGCCCTGACGATACGCCTCAAAGCCATTAACGGAGAACGGCTCAGGGTCGACCATGCGATGCCCGCGCGTTTGATTGCCCGATGCGTACCCATCCACATCGAACGGCACAACCTCGCTATCCAGCAAACAAAGGATCGACGTCAGAGGCCGCACCCAGCGTAGATCGCCCGTGCCCCAACGCATAGATTTAGGCCAAGGGAACCCGCGTATAACACCGGGGATAATCTCAGCCAGCGCACCAGAAAGAGGCCGTCCCGGTTTTTCGATTACCGCAAAGAAAACTTCACCCTTTTTGTCCGCGCGGCGTTCAAGCTGCTCAACCGTCAATCCTGTCGAGCGTAAAAAGCCAGCCAAAGCCTTTTCCGGCGCATCCGTACGCGGGCCTTTGCGTTCTTCACTCAGATCAGGGGTACGCTCGGGCAGGCCCGCCACATGCAACACCAAACGGCGCGGGGTCGAATACGTCTCAACCACACCATATTGGACCCCGGCCTCGTCCAACCCTTTCAGGACCAAAGCACCCAAATTTTCACGGGCTTTAGCCTGCATTCGCGCAGGAATTTCTTCAGATAGGATTTCAAAAAGCAAGTCGGGCATCGAAGGTCACGCAGATTAAGGGCAAGATGCGCGCGTTATGTCACCACCCGCGCCTCACGACAACCGAACAAAAAAAATTGACCGTATGCAGAATTAATTGGAACCGTGTACGGATGATCTGCGTTAACCCTGTGAGGAGCGGCACAAGATGCAGGCATACCTGCACGAAGCGCGTGAGGTAGGTTTTGCCCCCATATCCGCGCTTAGTGCCGTCCCTCGTACTTTGAGTTGACCTGACGCCACCGATAGGCACGCCCATCGGGATAGATCGCCATGTAAAGATCGGCCCCGTCACCATCATCCAACCCCGCCATAATCGGCGTCGCGGCCCCGGCTTCAATATCCGCAAGAATTTCTTCGGTATTAAAACAATCAAACCAGTATGGCGGTTTTAATGGCACGGCATCATCCGCCAACTGTCCCGCTGTAATCGCAGCCTTGGGATCATCAAACGTAAAACACCCGCGCATTTTCAGCGGGGATGTGCGGGCCTCGATCCCTTTATAGTCACGGACAACGAACGGCTCGCCGCCAACCGTGATCTCTTGGAGACCTACGACTTCTTCATAATAGGCATAGACTTGGCTGTACCACATGCCGACGCCGAACACCGCGCCAAAGGCAACAATACCGCCCGCGACTAATTTGCCGGAAGTTGCCATCAAGCCGCCTCAGCACCACCAGCGGGGGTCAGCAAGAACGCATCTGCGCAGGCTTTTGCGAGCGCTCTAACCCGCCCGATATAGGCTTGGCGCTCTGTCACCGAGATCACGCCGCGCGCATCCAACAGATTAAACAGATGGCTGGCTTTGATGCATTGATCATAGGCAGGATGCGCCATCACAATGGTTTTGCCCGTTTTCGGGTCCACATGCTCAGCGGCAAGAATACGCTCACATTCCGCTTCTGCATCCTCGAAATGTTTCAGCAATGTCGTTGTATCGGCCACGTCAAAGTTCCAGCGCGAATACTCCGCTTCGGTTTGACGGAACACGTCGCCATAACTCAGCGCAATCGGTGCATCAGGATCGTTGAACGGCATGTCCATGACGTGATCAACGCCGAGAACATACATCGCAAGACGTTCCAGACCATAGGTCAGCTCGCCCGAGACGGGGCGGCAATCATGCCCGCCGACTTGCTGAAAATATGTGAACTGCGACACTTCCATGCCATCAACCCAAACTTCCCAGCCAAGCCCCCAAGCACCAAGCGTAGGGCTTTCCCAATCATCCTCGACAAAGCGAATGTCATGCAGGGTAAAATCAATTCCGATGGCTTTCAGACTACCGAGATACAAGTCCTGCAAATCCGGCGGGCTTGGTTTGATCAGCACTTGATATTGATAATAATGCTGCAAGCGGTTCGGATTTTCGCCATAGCGCCCATCTGTCGGGCGGCGCGAAGGCTGAACATAGGCCGCCGCCCATTGCGACGGACCCAGCGCGCGAAGCGTTGTCGCCGGGTGGAATGTTCCCGCCCCGACCTCCATGTCATAAGGCTGTAACACGGCACAGCCCTTCTCGGCCCAATAGGTCTGAAGCCGCAGGATAATTTCCTGAAAAGAGCGCGGAGTTGTCGTGGTCATGGCAAAGCCTCGATGTTGCTTACGTCCACCTAGCCCCGCAAGGCCGATGGGTCAACGGGACTTATCAGCCGAAAAATCCGGCGAATCCGTCGCGGTATGTCTGGATAAGGATTCCCACACACAGCAAAATCATCAATGCACCCAGTACGATAAACCCGAGCCGCCGCGATTGACGGGCTTCAAATTTCTTCAACCACATGCGCGGCTCGATTCCTCTGAACCGGAAAACCATCAGCGCGGCAAGATTGACACTCGCCACATTGACTAAAAACAGCTCCGCAGCGCCAAGCGCCGACAACCATTCCCCCGCACCAACCATAATGCCCATCGCCACAGCAGGAGGCAACAGCGCGACAGCGACCATCACGCCCACCAGCGAGGCACTCGCCCCACTTGTCAACGCGAGTGCGGCACAAGCGCCTGAAGCCAAAGCCACAGCAACTCCGTCAAGGCCGATTTGCGTCCGGTCCACCAATTCCTTGGCTTCCAAATCCAGCGGTAAGATTGCCCCGCCAAGGATCGACAGAACAACCGCCAAGGCGAAGCCAATTCCCAGCGCCCCGATAGCCTTACGCATCAACTCGCGATCACCGAGCGCTGTGCCAAAAGCAAAAGCAAGATTCGGCCCAAGGAAAGGCGCAATCACCATCGCGCCGATCAGCACCGCGACGTTATTTGTTACCAATGCTGCACCGGCAACCACGGTCGATAACGCAACAAACAGCAGATAATCGGAATTACAGTCCGCCCCTTTTTCAATCTGATTATACAGCACTTCACGCGTCGAGGTCATGCGGTTCCGCTCGCGCTTTTCAACCGCTTCATCATCCGGTTCCGGCTTTGGGATCGCCGCATCCAGAGGATGCAATAAGATGTGCCAGCCCTCAGAGCCGGTCAGCGCATCCTGCAAAGCATCCAAGGTTGATTGCTGATAATCCGGGTCCAGCAAAGCACGGATCACCACCCGCCGTCCGCCCTCCTCATTCTCGGCAACCGACCACACATCAATCGGCTTATGTTCCTGAAATACTTTGCGGATGGAAGAAGCCAAATCACTTGGCGCGATGACTTCGACAACACGTAACGCCATCAGGCGGCTCCCTGAACAGCAGACCAAATAGCAAGCGCCTGCACCGTAGCCTTCACGTCATGCACACGCAGGATATGACACCCGAGGCTCGCCCCGATTTGCGCGGCAGCGACAGAGCCGTGAACGCGCTCCGCCGCGACATCTTCCCCGGTCAATGTCCCGATAAACCGTTTGCGCGACGCGCCCAGCAAAACCGGACAGCCCATATCGTGGAACGTGCCCAGTCCGCGCAAGATTTGCAGATTATGGTCCAGCGTTTTGCCAAACCCGATACCGGGATCAATGATGATTTGTTCAGGTGCAACCCCGGCTTCGATAACAACCCGCACACGGGCCTCCAGATACGCATAGACCTCGCGCAGCACATCATCGTAGCGCGGGTCTTTTTGCATTGTCTTCGGATCACCAAGCGCGTGCATCAAGCACACCGCCCCGCCCGCTTCCGCAAATTCAGCCGCAACCGCTAGGCTGTCTTCGTCATAGGTCAGCGCGGAGACATCATTGAACAACCGCGCGCCAGCCGCCAATGCCCGCCGCGCCACATCCGCCTTGCGCGTATCAATCGACACCACTGCACCGGTTGCAACAGCGGCATGGATTGCAGGCTCCACCCGCTCCCATTCCTCTGCCGCTGGCACAGTATCAGCACCCGGACGGGTAGATTCGCCGCCAATATCGAGAATATCCGCGCCTTCAGCGATCAGTTCCGCGACGCGCGCCTCAATATCCGCAATACGCCCGCCATCGGAAAAGCTGTCAGGCGTCACATTGACAATGCCCATAATACGCGGGCGGTCCATGCTCAGGCCACAAATCGCTGGCCGCTCGGGTAAAGGCATCGCCATAAAAAAAGTCCTCACGAAATATCGCGAGGACTTTGAGTTTTAAGAAGAGTGCGGTCAAGGACTGCTAGGTTGGTTGAGGCTCCAAGCCGGGGTCCGATTTCGGCTTTTTCGTCTTCGGAACCGATGTCAGCGGCGTTCCGCCAGAGCTTGAATCGTCTTCATCGCGATTAAGTGGCTCTCCTGCGATTACCTTTTTGATCTCGTCGCCGGTCAGCGTTTCGTATTCGATAAGCCCCTGAGCCAAACGTTCAAACTCGACTGACTGCTCAGTCAAAATCCGAAACGCGGTATCGTATCCATCATCAATCAGACGTTTGACTTCCTCTTCAATGATGTTTTGCGTTCCGCTGGAAATCTGCGGGCCACCAGAATTGTAACTGCCGAGGAAGCTGTCCTGCTCGCCCGAATAGTTCACATTACCGATTTTATCAGACATCCCGAATTGCGTGACCATCGCACGGGCAATTTTAGACACCTGCTGAATATCGCTTACGGGGCCAGAGGATACGTTATCCTCACCGTACTTGATGATCTCAGCCGCTTTACCCGCCATCGCCATCGCAATTTTCGACGTATATTTCGTCTTGGTCACAGAATACGTGTCGCGCTCAGGCACAGACATAACGAGACCTAGCGCACGGCCACGCGGAATAATCGTTGCCTTGTAAACTGGGTCATGTTGCGGAACACTCATCGCAACCAGCGCATGTCCGGCTTCATGGTAAGCTGTCACCGCTTTTTCGTGCTCGGTCATCACCATCGAGCGTCGTTCAGCGCCCATCATGACTTTATCTTTTGCGAACTCAAAATCATCCATCGTGACAATCCGCTTGCCTAGACGCGCCGCCGTCAAAGCGGCCTCGTTCACCAAGTTTGCAAGATCAGCACCCGAAAAACCGGGAGTCGAGCGCGCAATACGTTTGAGGTCCACACCCGGCGCCAAGGGCACTTTACGCGCATGAACGTCGAGGATTTTTTCGCGGCCATTGATATCAGGATTATTGACCGTGACTTGACGGTCAAAACGACCGGGGCGCAGCAATGCCGGATCAAGAACATCAGGACGGTTCGTCGCGGCGATCAGTATCACGCCTTCATTCGACTCAAAACCATCCATCTCAACCAGCAACTGGTTAAGCGTCTGTTCGCGTTCATCATTACCGCCGCCATATCCCGCTCCCCGGTGACGACCCACCGCGTCGATCTCATCAATGAAGACGATACACGGCGCGTTCTTTTTGGCTTGCTCGAACATATCGCGGACACGCGACGCACCGACACCGACGAACATCTCAACGAAATCAGAACCCGAGATCGTAAAGAACGGCACAGCCGCCTCGCCCGCAATCGCGCGCGCCAACAGCGTTTTACCTGTACCCGGAGGGCCAACGAGCAATGCGCCTTTAGGGATTTTACCGCCTAAGCGGGAATATTTCTGAGGATCACGCAGAAACTCAACGATTTCCTGCAATTCTTCTTTCGCCTCATCGATACCGGCCACATCGTCAAATGTGACGCGCCCTGCTTTTTCGGTGAGCAGTTTGGCCTTCGACTTGCCAAAGCTCATAGCACCTTTGCCGCCCCCCTGCATTTGGCGCATGAAGAACACCCAAACAGCGATAATCAGAATGAATGGCAGCCATGACAGCAGGAAGGATGCAAGCGCACCGCGCTCCTGAGGGTCAACGGTTATCCTTACGTCACTGGCTTCCAGCTTTTCAAACATCCCGTCCGTGTCATCAGGCACGTAAACATAGAACGTCTCGCCGGATGAATTCATATGCCCGGTAACACGTTCACCCGAGATTTTAACATCACGAACCTGCCCATCTTCCACCCGTTCGATGAAATCAGAATAGCCAAGCTCACGCGACGATCCCGGTCCACCGGGTTGTCCAAACAGGTTGAACAGCGCAATCACCAGAAAAATGATGACGAGCCATAGCCCGAGGTTCTTAAAATTATTCACGCGGTATCTCCGTGCGGGACGCGATTAACGCTCTTTATGTTCAGCATCTACCTGCAAGATAAGCCCTTATCCAGACCAATCAACCATCAGGACATTTTAATAAGCACTATTTGCACCATCGAGCCTTTACAACAAGTTCAGGCCCGTTTGTTTCAGCAGCCCACGGAGCTAGCGGGGCATTAACAAGAACATCGTCCCGCCAAAGCGCTGGCGTTGCGAGACGCGCTTCGCGGGGGGCCGCAAGCCAAGCCTCTGAGTAATCGACATTATCTTTTGGAATCTGAATAATTCCCGCTTCGCCCAGGGCGCCAACTTGCAGGTTCGGGGTGCCTTTTTTGCCCGGAATGTCAAAATGGAAGCGCCCATCCCACAAACCGTTAACTTCTCCGGGTTGCGTCTTGGGCGCGCAGCGGGCGGTTTCTCGCAAAATATTGAAACGATCCCCGTTCGGCCTGAAAGCACAATGCGCGAACGTCTTTCCGCCGGAGCTGTACCGTTTAAGCATCCATTCAAGCATTTCCTCTTCAACGGACAGACGAGGCCGGCCTCCATTGTCAGAAAATAAGTTAATTATCTGGCCAATGACCCGACACGCAGTCTCGGTTTCAGCGGCGGCAAAAGCGTTAACGTCCAGTTCAGCAAATCCTATCGGAGACAAGAAGACTGCATTTTTCACCAGTTCATCGGCCTGACGTTGCAGCACTTGCTTGGCTAAACCCATCCTATGGGCCAGACCGGACAAAGAGCTTACACTGATCCCCAATGGTTCAAGGTGCTTGAAGACCTGCCGAGCTTTCACACGGTCATAGCTTGGGTCATCATTGGTTGGATCGTCGATCCATGCCTGCCCGAGTGCCCTTAAGATATCCCTCAAGTTCCCCCGCGTTTGATCCAGGACAAAGGGCCGAACCACCGTAATGCCCCATATCGGTGTTTCCCGCGCCATCCCTGCAAGGCCATCGACGCCTGACCCCCTTGCCAGACGCATCAGCACCGTTTCCGCCTGATCGTCAATTGTGTGGCCGGTGTAAAGATGCGCGATACCGTTTGCCTTGCAGAAATCCGCCATCAAACGATAACGGCCATTGCGGGCAACAGCCGAAAGATTGCCTTTACCTTGATACTCCCAATGCAAAATATGGTGTCCGATACCGAGATCGGCGCACCAAGCCGCCACTTGCTTTGCTTCACCGGCAGAGGCGGCGCGCAAGCCATGGTCAACGGTTAAAGCAACAATTTTTTTCCTGACTTGTCCGCAACAGAAATGGGCAAGACGCAATAAGGCCATACTGTCACTGCCACCCGACACCGCGACGGCAAACTCGTCAGGAAGTGCATTTAAAGAACCGAAACTTTGGAGGCCGGTGTCCAGTATTGAACCGGAAGGGTCCGATTTTGACTTTAACCCCCGCAACGGAACCGCTGGCTTTCAATATCGGCACGGCGCAGCAATGCGGGCGGCGCACCGGGATAACGGGCAGGAACCTGTTTAAAGCTAAGGCAGGCTTCTTCTGTCTTGCCGATATTCGCCAATGTCATGCCCAGTTTCAACAAACTGTCAGGGGCTTTTTGACCATCAGGCCAATTGCGGAAAGAATCGAGAAAGGCCGACGCCGCTTGCTCGTACCGGCCCAATTTAAAATGCATATCTCCAAGCCAGAACTGCGCCTGCCCCGCTTTGGGGTCTTGAGGGTGTGACGCAATCAAATCTTCAAACTGCGCGCCCGCCTGATCGAAAGACCCGATATTTAACAAACGGATACCTTCATCATAAAGTACATCGGCATTTTGAAAGGCTTGCGGCGCGGGTTGCGGCTCAAACCGTTGAGCCTGGAATACATCCTGTGGAGGATTGAAAGTCGCCTGAGGCTGGAATTGCGGAGTTGTTTCGATTGGCGGCGCAAATGTTGTAATTTCCGGACCTTGTGGCGGCGCAACGTTTACAAAGTTACTGTTCGCCGTCAAAGGGGGGCGACTCTCGGTCTCCAGAGGAGAACGTGATACCGGTCCGGCCCCTCCTTCTTCGAGCGCCGACAACCGACTTTCGAAACTATCCAACCGTTTACTCGATGCGGAATTTGCTTTGCGGCTATCGAACTCGAGGCGTTCGATGATCCCCGTCAAGCGGCGTAATTCTTGCTCGATTTGATCGAGGCGCACCACATCGCCGCCGCCACCTGATGAAACTCTCAATCGGGTAACTTCAGTCTCCAAGCGATCAATGCGCTGAAGCAAATCTCCGATCTGAATCCGTTGTTGAGCTTCGGCAGGAACTGCAAGCGCGGCAATGGCAAACAGGACGAGCGAAATATTCCGTATCGAGCGAAGAATAATCATCTGAATGCGCACATTTGTTGTTGTCAAAAAATCTCATGGTCGATTTAGCAAAATCCCGCCCCAAATTTTAAATCGGGGCGAGATAATTATTCTATGAAGAAGGTCCGCCGCGCAATGTTGTGACGGCTCGGCGGTTGACCCGCCATGCACCCGGTGTCGAGCTGGCTCTCACAGGGCGCTCTTTACCAAACGAAACGGTCCGAATTCTGTTCGGATCAATACCGACCGAGCTTAGATAACTGCGAACAGCATTCGCGCGGCGTGCGCCAAGTGCAAGGTTGTAATCCCGTGTTCCCCGCTCGTCGGCGTGGCCTTCAATCGTGATTGCGTATTGTGGATGCCGTTGGAACCACGCAGCTTGCCTACGAAGAATTTCCTGACTTTCCGTGTCGATGCTGGAGCTATCAGTATCGAAGAGAACTCTGTCACCGACACGCTGAACGAAGTATCCGTCGCTGCCATCATCCCCAGCAAAGTTATATGACTCCAAGCTCGGACCCGTTGCGAATTGACCGCCCCCTTGTGACGCGCCGAGCGGATTGCCGAACTGATCGACCCGATTGCCATTTGCATCAAAAAAGTTGCCATTGCCATCGGTCGTAATCGTATTCCCGCCACCGGCAAACGATCCGCCACCGGCAATCGGATTACCGTTCGCATCTACAGGATTGCCATTCGCATCGACGAAATTGCCGTTCCCATCCAGGAATACGCCATTTGCACCGGGTTGGAATGTGCCGCCACCGGCCACAGCGCCACTACCGAGAGGATTTCCGAACTCATCAACACGGTTGCCATTTGCATCAACAAGATTACCGTTCGCATCTCTGAACAACTGACCTGCAGTTCCAATGCCACCAGCTCCGGCTCCGGCGCCACCTACTCCAGCACCAGCAGTTCCGACGCCACCAGCTCCAGCACCGGCAGTCCCGACACCACCTGCTCCAGCTCCAGCGCCACCAGCTTGGCCGCCATTCGCACCAGCTCCGGCACCTGAGCCTGTGCCAGCACCAAATCCACGGGGGGCTGATCCCGCACCACTACCGGGGCCAAAGCCGCCCACACCGCTAGCAGACGTATTCGAGTCTACACCTACCGGGGCTTTCTTACCGGCACAGCCAGCTAGAGCAACGGATGCTACAGCGGCAATCAGAGCAAAACGGAGTGCGGTAATACGCATGAAAGATCTCCTCGATCTGTTATTTCAATGTGCAGGAAAAGTGCATGTCCTGCTGTTGGTCTCTGTCAAAGGCAAAACGTTTTGCCGAAAAGTAGGGTTCACTCAAAAACTCAGTTCACATTCAAAAGTGGCATTAACGCATCAACGGTCCCCAAGCCGGGTCAGAAGCGGGGCCGGGGGTCCGAACGCGCTGTTCACCGCCTCCCCTAACATCCACCGTGTAAAGCGCGGATTGGCCGTTTTCTCCTGATGTCTCCCGATAAAACATCAAGCGACGACCGTTTGGTGACCATGTTGGGCTGTCATCAAGGAAGCTGCTTGTCAGCATACGCTCGCCGGAACCATCCGGGGCCATGACGCCAATGCCAAACGCCCCCTTGGTGATTTTGGTAAAAGCGATCAGATCACCGCGAGGCGACCAAACAGGCGACGCATAACTTCCATCGCCAAAGCTGATACGTCTCGGGTTCCTGCCATCGCCGCCCATGACGTAAAGCTGCTGAGATCCGCCACGATCAGACTCGAAGACAATTTGAGAAGCATCAGGCGAGTAAGAAGGCGCAGTATTAATCGACGCGCCGCGCGTCAATTGTTGAACCTGACGCGACGCCAAATCCATCCGGTAAATATCTGTTGTACCACCCTTAGCGAGGCTCATGACCACGCTGGTTCCATTGGGCGAGAAGCGCGGCGCAAATGTCATACCGGGGAACCGGCCAAGAATTTCTTGGCGGCGGGTTTCCACATCGAGCAAGTAAACGCGAGGCAAACCATCCCGATAGGTAATGTAAGTCACCTCTTGCGAACGCGGCGAATATCGCGGTGTCAGGACCAAAGAATTACCACCGGTTAAATATTCAACATTCGCTCCGTCGTAATCCATTACCGCAAGACGCTTCACACGTTTGTCTTTCGGTCCTTGCTCATCAACAAAAACAACGCGCGTTTCGAAATATCCCGGCTCTCCGGTCAAGCGCTCGTAAATTGCATCCGCAGTCCGATGCGCCATCCGGCGCCAGGCACCCGGATCGGCAGTATATTGAAATCCGGCAAGTTGCTGTTGGCTCACAACATCCCACAAGCGAAATTTCAGCGTCATGCGCCCATCGCCGGCTTGCGTCGTCTCACCGGTAACCAAAGCAACCGCATTAGAAACAGCCCGCACATCACTAAAGCGGGGAGGCGAGATAAAACTCGGCGCAAGCGGAGCCACAGCTGCATCGGGAACAGCACGGAAAAGCCCGGTCGAAGCGAGGTCCGCTTCAATGACTTGCGCAATCTGACTGCCGAGTTGATCCGGGCGCCCATTCCCACTGAAAAAATCAAGCACGGAAACCGGCAGCGGCTCCACAATCCCCTGATCGAGAGTCAGTTTGAGCGGTGCAGACTGAGCCACAGCACGTTCGGAAAACGCTAAAAATGCAGGCAATAAGAAAGCCAGAAGCCTGAGCCGCAACGGTGTCTTTGTCATTGAATCGAAATCCTTCTTGGATCAAAAACAATATCGATCTGTTGCCATGATCCATACTTTTGAGGCGGCAACTGAAATGGTTGGCAAGACGTATCCTGCAAAGCCCTTAACGCATGTTCAACCGCAAGGCCCGAACCATTAAGTGGTGTCGCATTACTCACACGGCCATCACGGGTAAGATTAACGCGCATCGTAACAATTTGAGTCGTCTGCCCGATCGTTCGCCAGCACCGCGAAAGCTGGTTTAAAAGCTGTTGTTGTTCGCCCGGCGATAAGGGAGCAGCGTTATTCTGTGCCGCGACATTCCGGGAAAATGTCCGTGACCCGCCTGCGGAGCCAGCCCCCTGTGATCCCACAGCATCCCCAAGCAATGCCAGGAACGAATCCCCCGCAGGTGCTTGCGCCGGCGCTGGCGCACCGGAGCCAATATTCAAATTACGGTCCGTCTGTTGGCCGATTTGCGTTTGTGAATTGTATTGCTCGAGCTGTTGCTGACGCAGCGCGTATTGGCGTGCAGCCTCGGCTTCATCAGCACGGCGTCTTTGTTCCGCCTCCCAAGCGCGTTGGGCTTGCTCTTCGGCGAGACGCTGCTGTTCCTCACGGGCACGCTGCTCCGCTTGCTCGCGCAAGCGTTGCTGTTCGGCAATTTCCGCCTGCCGGCGGGCTTCCAGCTCGGCCTGAGCTTGTCTCAGGGCTTCGGCCTCTTCCTCAACTTTACGCCGTTCTTCAGCGAGGCGTGCAGCTTCCGCTTCAGCAACACGTTTTGCTTCATCTTCGGCGGCGCGTTGCGCGGCAACCTCTTTTTCAGCTTTTCTTTGAGCTTCGGCTTCGGCCAGACGCCTTGCCTCCTCCTCGGCGGCACGTTGGGCCGTAAGCTCTTCTTCAGCTTTCTTTCGCTCTTCTTGCGCGAGTCTCAGCCGTTCAAGCTCCGCTTCAGCCAAACGTTTTGCTTCTTCCTCAGCTTTTTTTCGCGCCTCTTCTTCCGCAAGTCTTTGCTTTTCCAATTCCGCTTCAACTAAACGCTTCGCTTCTTCTTCCGCTGCGCGTTTAGCGGCAAGTTCTTCTGCTTTTTTCTGAGCCTCGGCTTCAGCTTGGGCCAATCTTTGTTGTTCCAGCTCAGCCTCAACAAGCCGCTTGGCTTCTTCTTCAATAGCCTTGCGGCGTTCGGCTTCTTCAGCTGCCCGTTCAGCTTCCGCTAAGCGCTCGGTCTCTTCTTTAGCCGCTAGCTGTTCGGCCAATTCTCTTTCGGCTTCAATCCGCGCATCTTCTGCCGCGATGCGGGCATCTTCAGCTGCAAGGCGTTCTTCCTCTGCAAGCTCCGCAGCGCGTTTTTCAGCCTCCGCCGCGTCTTCAGACAATGTCAGTTTTTCAAGGGCCTCACGTGCCAGATCTGCTGTGCGATCCTGATCATCCTCTGTGTTTCTCTGTTGAGGTCCGTCACCGGCCTCAGCCACGGGTGATGCGGGCGTTTTTTCATCACTCGATTCAGCCGCAAGACTTCCGCGCGGCTTCGATCGGGGCAATGGAGAATCCGACGGCGGCGCACCATTACGTTGCGGCTCTGCCGCTTCAGCAACATCAATAGATGGCGCCGGATCAGGCGTTTGCTCGGCTTGCTCTTCCGGTTCAGGCGGTTGATCCGGGTCGGTATCAATATCAAGCGCATCAAGCACGCCGCGTGGTTGTTTCGGTGCTTCTGGAGCTGTGACGATCCGAACACGATCATCCGGCACAATATCCGCCCTTGCGACAGGCTTATCCTGTAAAGACCGCGAATCCAAAGCAAGGTCTGGTGCGTTACGATCCACATCAACCGGTGAAGACTCCGACGATGATGTCTCAACCTCCGGAATGAAAATATCCGGTGGCGCCGAGAGCGTTACACCATCAGAGGAAGGCGCAACCAAAGAGGGCCGGGTGGGAGGGATATTAATAGCGATATCAAAATCCGGCTCAGGCGGTGTCGGGTTTTGGGGCGGTAATAAATTTTCAGAAGACACATTCGGGGACCGCGAAACCGCAACGTTATATTCGTCCAGTGTCATAATCTCGACGGCCACCGGTGGCCCGGATTCAGGCGAAATAAAGGGTTCTGGACGCGCAGGAGTAAGCGCTAGGGCCAACAGCCCCAGATGCAAAACACCTGATATAACGGGTCCGACATACATTAACGACGTGTCCTCATTACCAAAAATTCTTAAACATCAAGATTTTGACGACTGCTAGGCCAAATTCAGGCATGTTCTTAAGAACTTTCGCCTTAACACTTTTGAAACAGCGTTCGAAACCTCCGTGGCAGCCTATTGCGGTTGGACAGCGCGAACGCCGCTGGCCACCGGACCACCCGGATCTGTCACCAGTCCAATATTACGAAAATCTACCGAGTTAAGCAGACCCATCACCTGCATCACGTCGCCATATCCCACGGCTTGGTCGGCGCGCACGAACACCCGTTCATCAGATCCGCGCTCGGATGCAATCGCTGAAAGCCGCTCACGCAGTTCTGCTGTCGTTACGGGATCGCCTTGCAAAAAGATCGTCCCATCAACATCAACATTAACGGTCACAGGCTCGCGCTGTTCTGTGGGCAATGGATTTGCGTCCGTTTTAGGAAGGTTCACCGGAACACCCACGGTCAATAAAGGCGCGGCAACCATGAACACAATCAGCAAAACCAACATAACATCCACGAATGGCGTCACGTTGATTTCAGAGATTGCACCACCGCGCCCACGCCTGCGGCCCTTTCCATTGCGCCGACCGCCCATACGGCCACTTCCGAGCGCCGCACCCATTACGCTGCCCGCCGTTCGAGCTGACGCGACAACAATGTGGAAAACTCATCCGAGAAAGTTTCCAATCGCGCTGACAAGCGCCCAACTCGTTCAGATAATGCGTTGTAGGCAATGACAGCAGGAATTGCGGCAATAAGACCAAGCGCCGTCGCAAGCAATGCTTCCGCGATGCCCGGGGCAACAACCGACAAGTTTGTATTCTGACTTACGGCAATTTCTTCAAAGCTGTTTTTAATGCCCCATACAGTCCCGAATAATCCCACGAAAGGAGCAATTGCCCCCACGGTGGCGAGAAACCCCATCCATGTTTCCAGCTTTTGCGTCTCACGCTCAACGGCAACGCCCATCGCACGGTCTATGCGCTGCGACGCACCAGCAATCAATCCTCCGCCTGTCTCAAAAGACCGACGCCACTCCCGCATTCCTGATGCAAACACTCGCTCAATAGGCGAACGTTTCTCGGCATCCAGCTTGGAATAAAGATCATCAAGGGATGTACCCGACCAGAACGACTTCTCAAAAGTATCAAACTTTTTCCGCAGAGCGCCAAACTTCCAGATCTTCTCAACGATGATTGCCCAAGACCAAAAAGACGCCGCGATGAGTATGACCATCACAATTTGAACAACGAGGCTGGCCTCGCGGAACATCGACCAAGCCGAGAAATCCGGGCCTGTATTTAAAGCCTCAATCGCAGGTGACCCCTGACGCGGCGCGGCCCAAGACATCGCGCTCATGCTGCTATTCAGCAGGTCAATGGACAAAAATTCCATTCAATTCAACCCTTTACAATCAAAGAACAGTCCTCGAAGGCGCACTACCCCAGTACGCAACGACCCAATTATCCAACGCATGGAAGACGGAACGCCTGAATCTTGACCAAAATTGGACTCTGCACAGCGAACGAGAGCGTTGATCTTTACCCGTCTCATTTAAGCATCGGTCTAAAAAGAGCGCGCACAGATTCAGGAGCAGCCCGCGGCTTTCCGTCACTCCCTATTCCAGCGCAGCGCACGAATGTTTTCGTCAACATGCGTCCACCCGATGTAATGACCTGACTCAAATCAAGACGGGACCGCCCCAGATTTTCAACCTTAGTTAGAACCTGCAAAGCCATGTCAAAAAGCGCGGGTGAGCGGTAATCAATTTCAAGCCGTGTCACCACGTAATTGATACCGTGAACCTTCAACAATTCAGTTTGGTCCAACCCGAGAACCCGCAGCATTTCGCTTCGACCCCGTTCCATAAAACGAAGATAACTCGCATGGTAAACAATACCGCCCGCATCAGTATCTTCCCAATGAACACGCACCGGAAGGACATGCGTTCCACCTAAAATACGGCCGGAAAGCGGAGCATCATCAATTGTGGGAGCGATACTCTCAGTCATAAACCGCATTAATTCCATTGAACGCGCAAAACCGTCCGTCTGGAATGTGGCTTAGATGGTTACTAAGAGGTTAATATTATCCGGCCAGCATTATTCTGTGGCCGGAAAGACTCGGTAAACCCTGAACTGAAGCGGTTCTCAGTCGTCATCATCTTTAACAAAACGTCGTGAACGGGCGCTGATACGATCAACCTCTTGCTTGACCATGTTTTCAACGAGGGTCGGCAAGTTATCACTCAACCAATCTCGCAGCATAGGACGCAATGTATCCTGAACCATTCCCTCAATCGTAGGGGAGTCATCATCGTCGGTGATCTTGATACCACCATAAATCCGACGAGGCGCATGTGCATCATACCGGGCCAAAGCCGCCAATGAGCGTGCCGCGCTCTCTTCGGCACCACCTGTTACGAGGGGTTCTGAAGGAGGCGTATTTTGCGGTACAGTCGGCAACCGGCCGCGCAGCGCATCGCGAACAAGACCGCCAACAGTTTCCATCTCATCTTCCGTTGGCGCGCCCTCATTTCGAGACGGCAAATGCTCTGCACCCATACTCGTCGAATAAGTCTCTTCGAGTTCAGGTCTTTCGTCCGTGCTGTAAAAGCGGTCGTCCAGAGCGCGTTCCCTTGCATCGTCGGGTCGTGCATCCTCCAAAAACGCACCGGAATAGTCGTCACTTAACCCGGTGACTGCAGCGTTTTCAAAATCGCGATCAAGATTGCTTTCATCTTTGAGGTTGGCCGAAACATTACCCGTCAATTCGACACGCTCAAAAACCGGCGGCGGAAGTTCTTCACTTTCATATCTTGGATTGCCCGCCATCGTCGAAGCCAACGCATCAATCGACTCTTCCGAATCAATGCTGCGGGTCAGATCGAGAATTTCATCTTCATCGCCGTCGTTCATATCAATGTCATGGCGTTCGTCAGATGGCGAATTCCCGGTAGCACGGTCCATAAGGCTTCCAGCTCCCACACCGACAGTGCCAACCGCCGCAGCAGTCATCGCACCAATCCCCATGGGTGACGGCTCCGGTTCTTCCGGTAAATAAACCTCAGCAGTTTCAAGCAGATGTTCGTGATTTTCAGACTCGCCCGCTGCTGTGGAATCAAGCAATGCGTTCAGTTGAGCATCATCATCGACCATTTCCGTGAGTTCCAGCGTATCATCCGCTGCGAGCGGGTCTGTCTCACCTTCGGACAGGGGATGCCCGGCAACCCGCCGCCACAAAGCACCGTCACGCTGAGGGAATATCGTTTCTTCAGCAGGGTCCGGCGCGTCTGCGGCCAGAGCATCCACGGCCATAGCGGCGTCATATTCGGCCCGCGCCAAAGCCGCCGCATCATCGTCTATATCAAACGAAGCCACTGTTTCCTGTGGCTTTTCGGCGACTTCTACCGGCGGTGTTTTCACGTCCTCGTCGTCAATAATACGGCGAATCGAGGCAAGGATATCATCCATGCTCGGTTGCGAATGTGTGGAAGGCTTATCAGTCATGGCGCCCTTCGGTTTCCAAACCACCGCGCAAAAGCGGCTCAATTTGAGACAGGTTACGCGCGGAGGCCGACAGGGACAAGATGCTGACCTGAAAACACATACACTGTACCTTCTCACGCCACGCTAGCCTGAGACTGTTAAAACCCTCTTATTAAAAGAGAAAACTCTCGTGAAACTCTTGCAAAACTCTTAAAGCGTAAAGGCAACTTGCTTGGAAAACCCTGAAAGAACGGGTGCAGCCGCATCAAAAATCCAACGGTGACTGATCGCCATATCGCTTTTGGTCGAGACTTTTACCTGCCCAAAGCTGTTATCCATCCAGATTGCAACCAACCGTCCACCTTCGGAAAGTTGATCGAACAGAGCCTGCGGCACATCACCGATTCCGCCTTGAACGAGAATAACATCGAAGGGTTTCTCGCTATCCGCGCCCGCTTCGAGCGGCCCGGTCAACACGGCAACATTATCACACCCGAGGCTGGAGAGCGTTTCTTCGGCGGATTTCGCCATGCCCTCATCGCTTTCGACCGCAATCACCGACCGGCAGAGCCGCGAGAGCACCGCGCTCGAATAACCCATGCCGCATCCGATATCGAGAACATCATCCCCCGGCTCGATTTCCGCCGAATCAACCATTTTGGCGAAGACACGCGGATCGAGCAGCCAGCGGTTTTTGCTCAGCTCTACCGACTCGCCCGCATAGGCCACAGGGCGCTTGGAAGGCGGCACAAACCGCTCACGCGGAACCGCCAGCATCGCCTCAACGATGCCATAGCGCGTCACATCCGAAGGCCGGACCTGACAATCGACCATATATTCCCGAGCGACAGCATAATCCTGCATGACAGCGACCCTTTGAGAGAAGTTAAGATCCCATAGCACCCACCGCCCGCCATCCGCAACGCGAATGCGCCCCTCCGCGTCACAAACTCAACCATCACGGCGGGCAAACCACCCCACCGCGCGCTCCCTTGTCACAGAGGGCAGGAATGCCCATCTCTTTCTAACGAGGGAGAATGGGCATGGATTATCTCATCGGCGAACTGATACAGGTTCTTGAAAGCCTGCAAAACAAAGAGGGCGTCGATTTTTGGGACGCTGCCCTCTGGCTTTTTGGCCTTTTCATCGCGCCGTGGCTGTTGATCTGGCGCATCACGCGCTGGAACGCAAAAAAACGCTACCAATCGACAATCCTGCAAGGCGATGAATTGCGTGCTTCACTTGAATCCTCGAACGAATTGGTCCGCGAGCAAAAGAAACAAATCGAGGCTGTCAGTGCAAAATGGACCACGGCAGAGGCCAAACTTCCGGACGCCTATCTTACCCGGATGAAGGCGCATAAACAACAGAATAACTGGAGTTTCGAACCCGCAGAATCTCATGACTTCATCACGGCCCAAGCCCCTGCCCTCCATCTTGCCTTTTCAACTCTGGCCAGAAAAGCGGTTGAAGATTCGATCGAGGACGGCCCTGCCGCCATTGAAAACGCGCATATGTTCGCAAGCGCGGCGGTTGCGGTTGATCCGCAAGACAGGCTTTCGCGCATGTTGGTCGATGAACTGGCTCAGGGATGGGATGGCATCGCAGACACTATCAAAATCCCGGACAACAGCGTCCTTGCGGCGAACGATCAACAACAGGACCGCATCGCCAAAGACCTTGATCTCATTGAATCACACATTTTTGCCGCACGGGACGCAGGGGCATATAATATCATGGAAAAATACGCGCTGCATGGTCAGCGCATGGCTTCCCAATTCCTTGGCGAAAAAACGAGGCGAACACTGTGGTTCAGCGTATTAAAATCCGAAGCAATGCGAGCAACCGGCCACGTACAGGCCGCACTTGATACCCTGAACGAAATTCTCCCTGACTTAGAACGCCTCAGCGAACCAACCGGCCACGAAACGATCTATGCGACGTATCTCGCCGCACTCTACCTCTCAGACACCGGACGCGCGGCGGACGCTCTCGATATCCTTACACGCGACGGCGATGGCATCATGCCACTATGCGAAAAAGTCTTCGGCCATGAGCATCCGCATACCCTTGCAAGTCGCCAACTCGCCGCATCCTGCCTCAAAGACACCGGACGCGCGGCGGACGCTCTTGATATCCTCACACGCGACGGCAATGGCATTATTCTAATACAAGAAAAAATCCTCGGCCATGAGCATCCCGAAACCCTCTTAAGTCGCCGTCTCGCCGTATCCTGCCTCTTATACACCGGACGCGCGGCGGACGCTCTCGATATCCTCACACGCGACGGCGATGGCATCATTCCACTATACGAAAAAATCCTCAGCCATGAGCATCCCAGCACCCTTAAAAGCCGCCATCTCGCCGCCGCCTGCCTCTTATACACCGGACGCGCGGCGGACGCTCTCGATATCCTAACACGCGACGGCGATGGTATCATTCCAATACAAGAAAAAATCTTAGGCCCTGAGCATCCGCATACGCTCACAACACGCAGCCTAGCGGCCCATTGTTATATCGATCTCGCGCAACCGGAACAGGCGGAAAAGATCCATAGGGGCGTCCTGAAGGCGCTTCTCGCTAAAAATCTAACGAAAGAACATCCCTTGGTTCAGCGCGCACGTGAGGTTGAGGCATTGCTGGCCGGAACATCTGAAAAGGCGGCACAAACCCAATCATAGACATCCACCCGCACCACCCCCTACCCTCAGCCCATGACATATACACCTCATATCGCCGTTGTCGGCGCGGGCATTCTCGGGGCGTCGATTGCGTATCATCTCGCACGACGGGGCGCGCAGGTGACGGTTGTGGACGAGGGCACACCGGCCAACCGTGCCACGCATGGCTCGTTCGCGTGGATCAATGCACATAACCCAAAGGACGAGACATATTTTCAGTTTCGCATGGCGAGTATCCGCCTTTGGAAAGATCTCGCCGCGACGCTTCCCACTTTGCCCGTCCGCTTTGACGGAACCCTGAACTGGGAAGACAATCCCGATGAGATTGAAGAGGTCCAGCGCGCGTTGAATGACGGTGGCAACCCCGCGCGCCTTGTCTCCCGCTCTCAAATCAACGAGATCGAACCGAACCTCGCCGCTGCGCCAGAGGTTGCCATCGACGCCAGCGCAGAGGGCGTTGCCGATCCCGCCCGTATTGCCGAAGCCTTTCTATTCGCCGCCCTCGCCCAAGGCGCAACATTGCGGACCAACGCGAAAGTCCTCGGCCTGACATTCGAGCAAGGCCGCGTTGCCGGGGTCGAAATTCCTGAAGGCATTGTCGAGGCCGATGCGACCGTTCTTGCCACCGGCGTTGCGACGGCTGATCTGCTCGCCGCGCATGATTTCACCCTGCCGATGGACAACGCTCCCGGCTTGCTTATCGGCACGGCTCCGGTGGCGAAAGTCACACAGCGGGTACTGACCTCCATGAGCCTGCATGTCTGGCAAAAGGACGATGGCGCGTTGCTCCTCGGTGAAGATTTCGGCGGCACGGACCCGTCCGAAGGCGTCGACGCCATTATCGAGCGCGTCTTGGGCAAGCTCGACGGCTATTTCAAAGGCGTTGACTGCGCGGAAGTCACCACCAAAACCATCGCCAAGCGCCCGATGCCAGCCGATAGCTATCCCGCCCTCGGTGCGGTCCCCGGTTTCAACGACCTTTGGGTTGCCACCACCCATAGCGGCATCACCCTCGCCCCGATCATCGGCGAGTCTTTGGCAACGGAAATCCTCGATGGTAAACTGGTAAAGGCTCTGCACCCCTATCGGGTGTCCCGCTTTGCAGGGCAAACCTGACAAAACGGCAAAAAGGAAAGCCCATGCCTCAATACATCCTCGCTTATCGTGGTGGACGCCAGCCTGAAACTCCCGAAGAAGGCAAAGCGCAAATGCAGCGCTGGAAAACATGGCTTGGCGATTTAGGAGATGCCGTGGTCAATCCCGGCACGCCGCTTGGGGCCTCGCAGTTTGTCACCGCCAACGGTGTTTCCGAATCCGGCCCCGAGCCTCTGACCGGCTATTCCATCATCAGCGCCGATGATATGGAGAGCGCACTCACCGCCGCCAAAGCCTGCCCCTTTGCAGAGATCGGCACGCTCGAAGTCGCCGAGATTAAATCCATGTAATCTCGGGTTTTATTCCTTCGGTTCAGGCAGTTTCAAATCCAACTTCCTGCCTGCGATCCAAATCAACAACAGCACCGGAATGCCCATCAGGAAGGTGAGCATAAAGAAATGGCTATAGCTGGATTGCTCGACAATCGTGCCGGAATACCCGCCAATGATCTTGGGCAACAACGTCATGAGTGATGAGAAAATCGCGTATTGCACCGCCGTAAAGCTAATATTGGTAAGGCTCGACAGAAACGCGACAAAGGCAGCACTCGCGAGGCCCGCCGAAAGGTTATCAATCCCGATCACCGCATAGAGCATCGCAATTTGCGGTCCGGTTTGCTCCAGCAGAATAAACAGCAGATTGGTGACCATCGACAGCACCGCACCGAGAAACAAAATACGCATCACGCCATAGCGCACCGCAAGCAAGCCGCCCAAAAAGCCGCCCGCAATCGTCATCAGCAATCCGAACAGCTTGGACACGCTGGCGATTTGCGTCTTGGTAAATCCGACATCCTGATAAAAGACGTTCGAGATCACACCGAGCACAATATCCGAAATCCGATACAGACCAACCAGCGCCAACAGCAACAGCGCAAGGCCCATCCCGTAACGGCGAAAGAAATCCCGCACCGGTTCGACATAAGATTCAGAAACCATCCGGCGATTGGCGATCCCACCTCTCATGCCGAGATAACCGATCAGCCCCGCAACCGCGAGCGCCGCGAACAGACGCAATGTTCCAATCATGGTCGAGGCCAGCGTCTTGTTGCCGGTTTGCTCAACCAATGACGTTTTCAGCCCTTCAAGGCCACCATAGAGCGGCGTAGAAATCGAGGTTCCCCAACCATCTTTCGATGTCAAAAACCGGACCAGAATGAACCCGGCAACCGCCAACGCAAACAACAACAAAAACCGCAGATAATCAGAGGTTTCATACTCCCCCCGCGCGCCTTCAGAAGCATTCGGTTCGCGAATGATGATCGTGGTCAGCAAGCCGAGCGTCATCGCTCCGGCCATCGCCAGATACGCAATCCGCCAAGCCTCATAATTATAGGCTTCTTTCGTAGAGCCATAATAATCGGCAATGAACAGAGCACCCGCCCCGGCGACAACCATCCCGATCCGATAACCCGCGATATAAGTCGCCGACAGCATCGCTTGCAGCTCTTTATTCGCAGACTCGATCCGGTAAGCGTCAATAACGATGTCTTGCGTCGCGGATGAAAACCCGAGCAGAACCGCGCCCAACGCCATCCACCACATCATCCATTCACCCGCAGTCGGGTCGGTCAGTGCCATCAGGATAATCGCCCCGATGATCGCCAACTGAGACACGAATATCCACGCCCGCCGCCGACCAATAGCCCGCGTCAGAATCGGAACCGGCAGGCGATCAATCAAAGGCGCCCAGATGAACTTGAATGAATACCCGAGCGCTGCCCAGGAAAACATCGTCACCGCCGACTTGCTCAACCCTGCCTCGCTGAGCCAAAGACTGAGCGAAGAAAATATCAGCAGAATTGGAACACCGGCAGAAAACCCGAGAAACAACATCGCAATGGCGCGCGGATGCAAAAACGCGCGCATGGAGTCGGACCAGCTTCTGGTTGGAGCGGCAATATCTGTCATCAGAGGCATCCTTCTGGGTCCCCTCCAGTCTGTACGGCTGGCAGTTTAAGATAGGTTAACCATGTTGTTTACGCTGCAATCACCGGCGTTTAACAACAGATAACGGTCAAAATTTGAGGGTCTTCCGACACAGCACCGTTTCAGGTCACTACTTCCTGTTCTATCATCTCCAGCGGCACACCGGCAGCGCGTTTTGACCGGCGAATAACAAGCCGTGTCGTCACACTTTCCAGATTAGGGAACGGCGTCAGATCATGGGTCAAAAAGCGCTGAAAACTCGGCAAGTCAGGCGCAACAATCCGCAAAATAAAGTCAATCTCACCATTCAGCATGTGGCATTCGCGCACAAACGGCCATGCGCGCACCGCCTCCTCAAAGGCAACGAGATCGCTTTCGGCTTGAGATTTCAGACCAACCATTGCGAAAACTTCGACTTCGAACCCGAGGCTTCGGGCGTCGACATCCGCATGATAACCCTCAATCAGCCCCGATTCTTCCAACGCCCGAACCCGGCGCAGACAAGGCGGCGCAGATATTCCGACCCGTTTCGACAGCTCCACATTCGTCATGCGGCCATCGTTTTGCAGCTCGATCAGAATTTGCCGATCGATACTGTCTAGTTTGACTCCGGGCATTTGCCCCTCCATGCCTGTCGGCGCGAGTACCCGACAGGGTAATCTTTAGAAATAAAATTACTGATTTGCCCGTAAAATGGAAACAAATTCAGAGAAACATGAGATTTGGGCCATATCCGACGGTCGCGCCGGAAATGTAGCAATGGCGATGGGTTTGGCTGAAAAAGTCGCCGAACTCAGCGGAGGCCACGCGATTCAGCGCGATTTGCAAGTCAATGGCGTTAAATCTTGGCTTTCCGGCCATTTTTCGTGGCTGTCTTCAACCACAGCAATAACCAATGGCGAAGCGCTCCCCGCACTTGTTATCGGGGCGGGGCGGCGCGTTGCTCCTGCGGTTGCTTCTTTGCGCAAAACGAATGGCATCAAAGCGGTGCAAATTCTCGAGCCTAAAATGAGCCTGAGCCGCTTTGACCGCGTTGTGATCCCGCAACATGACGGGGTAAGCGGTCCCAATGTCCTCACGACACTCGGTTCCCTTGGCCGTGTGTCAGAAGCACGGTTATCGGAGGCAAAAAGCCTCTGGAAACCCCGGTTCGCCCATTTGCCGCGTCCTTTAATGGCGGTTTTACTCGGCGGGGATACAAAGCGTAAAAAAGTAACCGGCGACACATGGTCCATGCTCATCAACAATCTTAAACAGCTCTCCTCTGGCGTCGGCATGGTAGTCACCCCCTCGCGCCGGTCAGGGCCGGATGTCGAAGCGCGCCTGCGCCAATCTCTGCCCGAAGCAATGATCTGGGATGGAGAGGGAGAAAACCCCTATTTCGGGATGCTCGCCTGTGCAGATTGCATTCTGGTGACGGACGATTCGGTCAACATGGCCTCCGAAGCGGCATCAACGGGCAAGCCTCTCGCTCTCTATCCTTTGTTGCAAGAGGGCGGCAAAACCGCGCGCTTTCATGAGGCGCTGATTGCAGCACATCATGCGGAAATGTTTTCCGGTGTTCCGACAAATTATCCGATCAACCCTCTCGACGAAACCACACGGATTGCTCAAGAAATAGCAGAGTTATTATGAGATTAGGCCTTGGAATATTAAGCTGGCGCGATCCCAAGACTCTCGCGGTGACTCTGAAAAACTACGCCAACAACCGGCTGTTTGATCTCTTTGACGAAAAGCGCGTATTTTTTCAGGAGATCAACCGCGAAACCCGTGAAATTGCGGATTATTTCGGACTCGAAGTTGATGGCAGCAAAGCCGACCTCGGCAGCATGGGCGGGGTGCGCGATTTGGTCGAAGGCACGAGCGCGGATGTGATGCTTTTGCTTGAGGATGATTGCCTGATTGTCGACGGTCTAACCACACTGGAGGATACACTGCGCCGCGCCATAGCGGACATCGAGGCGCATGACATCAAGATTTTTCGTCTCCACGCGCGCCGCAATCCGGGTGAGGTTTTTGACCAGTACCAACAATTCTTTCCGGTACACGAACCGTTCGATAGCGACACAGCGATTGATCAGGCTTCCACTTTTAAGACGAAACTCAATCGACTGCTTCGTGCGGGCGAGGCCAACACATTTCGCGCGAGCGCTTTTCACATCGAACGCGATCCGGTGGCGAGGCAACCCGGCGCATTGCGGCATAGCGAAAATGGCAACGTTCTTACCGACTCGCGCTTTATAAATTGGTCGAACCAATCCATTCTCCTACGCTCCGATTTTATGCGCGAAAGGATGCTTCCCGCCATAACCGCGAATGTTGGCGATGCTCCGAAAAGTGAGCTGCAAGACATTGAACAGGCAGTAAATAAACAATGGTGGCGCGACCTGCGTATCTCCATCGGCATGAGCGATCCCGGAATTTTTAAAAACAAGCCCGTGTGATCCGGGGTCGCAATCGCGCGTCACTGTGATTATCTTCCCGCCCGTAACAAAGGAGTCGATTCATGGCTGATACCACCCGCACCAAAGTTCTCATCATCGGTTCCGGCCCTACGGGTTATACCGCCGGGGTTTACGCCAGCCGTGCAATGCTGGAGCCTGTGCTGGTCGAGGGGATACAGCCCGGCGGACAACTCACCATCACCACCGAAGTTGAAAACTGGCCCGGTGACACGGAAGTCCAAGGCCCGGATTTGATGGTGCGGATGCGCGAACATGCTGAGGCAGTCGGCACAAAGATCGTCTCCGATCATATCATGTCGCTTGATCTGCAAAACCGGCCTTTCAAAGCCGTGGGCGATAGCGGCACGACGTACGAAGCGGACGCCGTGATTTTGGCAACCGGCGCACAAGCAAAATGGCTTGGCCTGCCTTCGGAAGAGAAGTTCAAAGGCTTTGGCGTTTCCGCCTGTGCAACTTGTGACGGATTTTTCTATCGCAATAAAGAAGTCGTTGTCGTCGGCGGCGGCAACACAGCCGTTGAAGAGGCACTGTTCCTGACCAAGTTTGCCTCGAGAGTGACAGTCGTGCATCGCCGCGACAGCTTCCGTGCGGAAAAGATCCTACAACATCGCCTGCTGAACAATCCAAAAGTCGAAGTGATCTGGGATCATGTCTTGGACGAAGTGCTTGGCGACGAAGACCCTCTTGGCGTGACGGGTGCGCGCCTCAAGCACTTCACCACAGGCGAGCCGCGCGAGATCGCAGCCTCAGGCATTTTCATCGCCATTGGTCACGCCCCCGCGTCGGAACTGGTCGAGGGTCAGTTAGAGTTTCACCACGGCAAATATGTTGTCACCAAACCAGATTCCACCGCCACCGCCATCCCCGGTGTCTTCGCCGCCGGAGACGTCACCGATCATATCTACCGCCAAGCGGTGACCTCCGCAGGCATGGGCTGTATGGCGGCGCTCGACGCGGAGAAATACCTCGCTGAAATGGAAGCGGACGAGGCTGTTGCCGCCGAGTAAAGCGCTCACATAATCAATGGCGGCAGATGGCCCACACGGGCGATCTGCCGTACCACACTACCCCAGCACAAACCGCTTCGAAATACGATCAACAGGTGTTCCGTCTTTCAATGGAACACCATGATCAACCTTCCAATCCTCGAACCCCATTTTTGAATAATAGGCGAGGCCGGAAACATTATCGGCCCGTATTTTGGCGATGATTTCCGTGACGCCTTTCGTGGTGGCTGACCGTTTCGTTGCTTCAAACATTGCCGTGCCAATGCCGCGCGTTTTCGGTTTTTGGCGGGCGAAGGTCGAGCTGTAGGTGATATGGTCCGGCTCGCCGTTTTTGCGCTCAAGCATTTGAAAGCCCGCCAACGCGCCTGCATCATCCTCGGCCACAACACAGCACACAATCTCAGGTCTGGTCAGAAAGTGCGTAAGGAACTCCGCTTCCGATAGCGGTTCTTCGAGTGCCGTCGTACCGCCAATAGCGACAATCTTATTGAGAATAGCGCAGAGCGCCGCTGCGTCTTCCGGCCTCGACTCACGGGTTCTCATGCCAAACGATCTCCGATCAAAAATTCCGCCGCGCGATCAAGGCGCAGATGCGGAGGGCCAAATCCGGGGCGCGCAGAAAGGATCGGCGGCGCAAAGCGCATGAACTGATAATCATCAGACAGCCACCCTGCCTCGCGGTCATGGGCGGCATTGGTAATCTCAGCAGGATCATCCGGCAAGGTACCGGGAAAGACGGCAATTTCCTCGCCCGTCTCCGGGTCTCTGCCACGTACACAATCAAGTGTTTCACCGTCCTGTTTGATAGTTTGTTCGACCGTCGCCCGCAAAGACGCCAGCGCCATTGCTTCGACCTTTGCACCATTATAGGCAGCTTTCTCGACGCTCTCGCGCAGTAAAATCCGAAGGATGGATTCGAGCCGCTCATGTTGGGAATGATGAATATGATCCGCCTTGGTCGCGGCAAACAACAGCCGGTCAATTTTACGCCCGAGCAATGGCGCAAGCCATCCATTCTCGCCATGTCGAAAACATGAAAGAATATCGCTCAGGGCTTTTTTGAGATCACCAATCGCACGCGGGCCAGCGTCAATCGCATCCAGCGCGTCAATCAACACGATCTGTCGGTCAATCTTTGTGAAGTGATCGCGGAAAAACGGTTTCACGACCACGCGCTTATACGCCTCGTACCGCTCCGCCATGAGTTGCCCCAACCCTTCACCGCCCAAGATCGGCGCGAAGGTCAATGCGGGAGAACCTTCTAAATCACCGGGCATCAAAAACCGTCCCGGCGATACCGCAGTCAGGCCAGCCGCGCGTGCTTTACGCAGGTACTCCGCAAACAGCCGCGCGCCCTCTTTCGCGACCATCTCATCGGCGGGCGCTTTGGCAGAAATGGCATCCGCCCAAGCTAAGAACGGCGCAGCAAAATCAGCACGCTCGGGCAAACGCGCTGCAATCAGCGCTGCCGAAGACCAATCGGCCCAGCTTTGTGTCATCAAAGGCAGGTCAAGCAACCACTCGCCGGGGTAATCAACAATATCGAGATGCAGGATTCCCGGCCCCGTCAGGCTCTCGCTCAAGCCACCGAAAAATCCGGTCCGTTGATAGCGCAACGACAGCCGCACTTCGCTGATCCGCCGCGTGCTTTCCGGCCATTCCGGTTCAGACCCCGAAAGTGCCGCGAGATGTTCCTCAAATTCAAAGCGCGGAATATCAGGCGAAGGTTGCGGGCGCAGCATTGCCGCTTCGATCCGATGATCGCCCTCAGCTGACAGCAATGTCATGCGCCCGCGTTCCAACAGATTGGCGAGCAGTGAGGTGATAAACACGGTTTTACCCGCGCGGTTCAATCCCGTCACACCAAGCCGCAGCCGCGATTCGAACAGCGAGCCAACGCCCCGTTGCGCGCTTTCCGCTTGCCGCAGCGTAAAATCAGCCAAATCGGTAATGACGTTCATACAAACCTCTCACACATGAGAGGTATATAGGGGAGGATGGGGAATGATTTCGAGTGTTAAGGTCAGTAGCCGATGCTCTTACCTTCAAGACCTTGGCCAATAAGCGGTTCGGGATCATGGGTTACCAGCGGTTTTACGTTGGAATGCTTTTGCGGCTCATCAGCACCAAACCGGCGGTGCAAATACCAACCGAGTGCGATAAACAAAATCACGCCAATGCTGACCAACAGCCATTCCATTGCACACCTCCAGTTGTTCTGAGATAGGCTTACCACATTGGCTTGCGCTTTCAAAATACCGGCGATGGTTCAACTGCATTGCTCAAGCGCCGCGCATCCGGTAACAGCGCGCGATGCCACGGTTTAAACTCACCATCGAATATCACGGCGCGGCCTATTGCGGGTGGCAGCGGCAGGATAATGGTTATGGCGTCCAGCAAGCGCTCGAAGAAGCCGTGCGCCGTATAGAGCCTACAGTTGATAAAATAACCGCAGCGGGCCGCACGGATGCGGGGGTTCATGCGACCGGCCAAGTCGTGCATCTTGATGTGGTTCGCGATTGGGAGCCGTTTGACCTCGCCAAAGCCATCAATCACTTTCTAAGACAAGAGCGCATTTCGGTCATCGAAGCCGAACCCGTCGCCGAAGATTTCCATGCCCGTTTCGATGCCCGCGCGCGGCATTACCGCTATAAGATTATTCAGCGCCGTGCGCCTTTGGCGGTCGAGGATGGTCTTGCATGGCACATCAAAGCCCCGCTCGATGTGGAGGCCATGCGGGAGGGTGCAGCCCATTTAATCGGGAATCATGATTTCACGACATTCCGCTCGATCAACTGTCAGGCCAAATCGCCGGTAAAAACGATGGATGAGATTGCCATTACCCGCGACGGCGAGCGTATCGAGATCACGCTGCGCGCCCGGTCCTTTTTGCACAATCAAGTTCGCAGCATCGCCGGAACTTTAGAGCGCGTCGGAAAGGGCGTTTGGTCTTCGGATCAAGTCCGCGATGCATTAGAGGCAAAGGACCGCGCGGCATGTGGCCCTGTTGCCCCGTCTTGCGGGCTGTATCTTGAGAGGGTGATTTACGGGGATACGCCTTAACCCGCGTCGCCCGTTATTCTAGGTCTACGACCGTTTCACCGCCGCCATGACCGTGAACAGAGTCCACTGCGCGCACCGTAATCTGCGTCACGCCTTCAGGGACAGTCACGGTGACAGAGCGCGTGAAGGGCTGTTCATTCACATGCGGATGAAACAGAACCCGCGTTTCCAGCACCGTGCCGTCCGGCCCCAGAACTTCAAATGCATTAGCGTAATGATCCCATCCGGTATCCGCATGTTGCACCGTAGCATCAACACGCCAGCTATTCCCGCCCGCATTCGAGGCTTTGGCAGCGATAACATCGGCTTCACCCGCCATAATCGGCGAGGCAATCAGCACCAGAGGAAGAGCGAAACGGAGCATAGCAAAATTCCTTCGTATCCAATCTGACAGCATTATAACCCAGATGCTCACGGATTGGAGACGTAAAAATGTCAGCGCCGATTTGATCGTTCATAATATTGCCATTCTTACACGTGACTATACAGTGTACTGATAATTAAAAATACACGCTTAAACAGCACGCAAGAGTGTCCATGATTACTACGATTTTCGATAACTTTTAATCAGATATTCACGGTGCTCCGTTTAAATCCGCACGGTGTAAATAAGAAGGTTGTTTCATGAGCCGTTTTCTTTCTGCTTTCGCCGTCCTTACTGCCCTCAGTTCTTGCGCTCCCAGCGTATCTTCCCGCGCAGAGCGTGTCTTCTATCGCGGCGGCGGCGAGGCGGCATGGGGGACGGTTTGCAAATTGAACCGGCGCGGATTTATCGGCCTTGGAGATCGCGGCTACGTCTCGGTTGCGCATGTCACGGATAACGGAACGCCGCTGGTCGGCCCCAAAGATGAAGTCACAATTTCGGATCAGGCATCGGATTGGTCTTTTCTCGGAATTAACGCCGCAAAGCTAGACCCCGACGATTATCCGGAAATGCGCAAGGGTATGAAGGTTGAGATTCACGGGTTCCCCGCACGGGACCGTGACGGCGAAGTCATTCCCGGCGTTGTTTACGGCGATGATCCCGAACCGCCTTTCTGGTGGATCGAATTGCGCGACTCCGATGATGGTATCGCCGCCGAAGGCGTCATCGGCGGTATTTCAGGATCATGTGTTTTCGACGATGATGACGATCTGATTGCAGTTGTTCACGCCAACGGCTTTTCACAAATCGAAGGCACGACGAATACATGGGCAAAAGTCGTCCCCGTCCGCGAGGCCATCTTGCAAGCCCAAGGAAGACTGCCACCCCGCCGCCCGACATTGCTGGGCATCGAAATTCCGAAGCTGTTTTAAGTGGCGGGCAAGGCGAGCCATCGAAAGCGCATAAAATATCGCAATGAGATACTTGCGCCAAAATTGCTCTCTTGCCCTTCCGCGAACTGCTGATAAGAGTTTGTTTCTTATGAAAGCGGAGCGCGTGTGACACCTGCACCGGCATCTATATTCGGGCGATTGCTGCGCACGGTTCAGCGCGGTGTGGCAGAGGTTACCTGGCCGTTCCTCGCCTTGTGCCTTGCGATCCATGTTGGCTCCTCCTGGCTTGCTCTTGCTGCATTTGCCGAGGGCGAAATCGCGAGCGTGGGAATATTCCCCTATTATTATCTCACAACGGCAACCACAGTCGGTTATGGCGATTTTTCGCCGACGACGACAGGGGCGCGATACATCGCGGGCTTTTGGATTATGCCCGGTGCTGTGCTGTTATTCACGGCTGTTATCGGCAAGCTCATTCAAGCAATTACGGATAAATGGACGAGGGCCATGAAAGGACACGAGGATTATTCCGACAAACACGATCACGTGGTTGTGTTTGGATGGCATGGTGACCGCTCGCGCCGTTTGATCAAGCTGTTACTGGCCGAGGAAGAGGCATCGGAACAGGGCTTGGTGCTCGTCTCGCACAGCCTGACAGAAAACCCGATGCCGGAAGCGATTCATTTTATCAGAGTCGAAGCCTTGTCGAGCGCCGAAGCGACGGTACGCTCTGCGGTGGCGCGGGCGAAGGTCGCATTGGTCTTAGGCCAAGACGATGATGAGACGCTCGCCGCCGCGCTCGCCATCGGAGCCTCGCCAACGGCTCCCCGCATCATCGCCTATTTCCAGACAACCGGACCGGCGGACCTTTTGCGTTCCTATTGCCCAACCGCCGAGGCACAGGAATCGCTGTCCATCGAGTTAATGGCCCGCTCTGCCCACGACCCCGGCGCGTCGCACCTCCAACGCATTATGCTGTCGAGCCTTCATGGTCCGACCCAGTATAGTTTCACTCTGCCGGGCGGGGCTAAATCGACAACCTGCGCCATCGCTCTAACCACATTAAAAGACAAATGCGATGCAACCCTCATCGGGGTTCAACATGCGGGAACAGATGATTTAATCATGAACCCGCCAACAGATTGCGCCATTAATGCAGGGGACCGCGTTTTCTACATCGCGGACCATCGCCTCAAAGAAAATGAAGTCGCCGGTGTGCTGGCCTGAGGACGTGTTGCTTAAACAGCGGCGTCACGCCCGCATCCGTTCATAACTCGGATCATACGGCCCGAACGGGATAACCCGCGCAGGAATAGCATCGCCGATGACGTCCACCGTAACGTCTGAGCCTTCGGTGCTAAACGCCGGATCAACAAAGGCATAGGCCAAGTTCAGGCCGGTCCGGTGCCCCCAATCACCCGAGGTTACCGTCCCGATGATTTTATCATCAGCGCGCACCGATGCACCGGGATGCGCCGGAGCTTTATCTGTCTCAACCGTCAGTGTGACCAACTTGCGGTTCGGCCCTGCCGCTTGCCGTTTCAATAAGGCTTCCTTGCCGACAAAATCGCCCTTCTCAAGTTTCACAAAGCGATCCAAACCGGTTTCGAAAGGATCAAACTCTGTCAGAATATCCGACTTCCAATGCAGGAAGCCTTTTTCCAACCGCATCGACTCAACCGCACGCGATCCGAAGAGGCAAAGGCCATGCGCTTCACCCGCGCGGCGCAGGGCAGTATAGGCCGCGTGTAGATTCTCATTCGGAACATGAATTTCGTAAGCAAGTTCACCGGAAAAACTGACGCCAAGAACCGTGGCCGGTGCAATGCCGATATGTGCCTCCCGCACGGAAAGCCATGGGAAGGCTTCACGCGACCAATCCCCGCGTGCCGCCGCTGAAAGCACATCTCTCGATTTAGGACCGGCAAGCACGAGGATGGTTTGTGCATTGGTGAGCGAGCGGATGATGACGTCTTCATCAGCGCGCAGATGCGCGGTCAGCCAATCCATATCATGGTATTCAGACGCCGCCGCCGAGCCATACCAAACGCGGTCGGGTCCGCGATGCGAAGCCGGGATATTCGTAACGGTTGCCTCGGCTTTCACCATCCCATGATGATTGAGAAGATACCCCAGACCAACGCGACCGGGACGCTTTTGTACTGTGCCGCAGAACATCCGGTCGAGGAATGAGTGAACATCACTTCCGGTCAACTCAAAGCGGTTAAAGCCGGACACTTCTGTCAGCCCGACACCCGCCGCCACCGCGTTTACTTCTTCAGCGATAACGTCATGGAGTTCATTAAATCGGAAGCCGAGCGTTTCCTCGAAACCTGCTGACGGTTTGATGTAGTCGACACGCTCCCATCCGTTGACAGTGCCGAAATCAGCGCCTTCAGCCGCAAGCACCGCTGTCAGCGGCGTCGTTTTCATGGGGCGTCCGGCAGGGCGATGCTCATGCGGGAAGTGAAAGCGGAATTCGTTCTGATAATCCTCAATGGCTTTTAACGCGGTCAGTTCGACCGTGGCGTGACTGGTAAAGCGCCGGGGATCAAGGCCCCACGTGTCATACTCTGCTTCCCCATGTACAATCTGCTGAGCAAGCAACCAGCCATGACCGCCGCCTTCTCCAAGACCAGCTCGCAATCCGATGATGCAATAGGCATTGCGCTTACCGGGGATGGGACCGACCAACGGTGTCCCGTCGATGGTGTAGGTGATGGGACCGTTTACGACTTCACGGATTCCGGCCTCCATCAACGCAGGCATCCGCGCGAAAGCGCCCTCCAGCACGTCGGTGACACGATCAAGATCATCCGGGCATAGATCACTGGAAAAGGCAGGGTCGATGCCGTCCAGCCCCCATGTACGGCAATCCTGTTCATAAAACCCGAGCAGCAAGCCGCCTTTCTCCTGACGACAATAATAATCACTGATCGGACATCGCAGCAGCGGTATTCTGTGGCCTGCTTCGACAACACCGAGAATATCTTCCGTCAGAAAATATTGATGCTCCATGGAGGCAACGGGATGGTGGACGCCCATCATCGCACCGATTTCATTGCACCGATACCCGCCCGCATTCACCACGATCTCAGCACGGACATCACCTTTTTCGGTATGGACAGTCCACTCACCATTCGCATGTTGAGTCAGGCCGGTGACAGGCGTGTGGCGGTTGACTTCCGCTCCGGCAAGGCGGGCGCGGCGGGCCAATGCCTGACAAAGCTGCGCGGGATCAATATGACCGTCATTCGGGTCCCAAAGACCGCCGAGCAGGTTCTCCGTTGAGATCAAGGGATGACGGCGCGCACATTCTTCGGCATCAATCACTTCCAAATCGACGCCCATTCCAGCAGCCATAGACGCAAAATGACGATACCCGTCCATCTGCGCCTCTGAATTGGTCAGCCGGATACCGCCATCACCATGATTATAGCCAACAGGATAGTCGGGATCGTCCCGCAACTCCTGATACAGCGCAATGGAGTGGCTCTTGAGGCCAATCATTGTCTGAGTCATGCCGAAATTCGCGACTTGAGCAGCGGAATGCCATGTTGTGCCGGAAGTCAGCTCATCCCGTTCGATCAGCATCACATCTGACCAACCCTCTTGCGTCAGGTGGTAAAGCGCAGAGCAACCGGCAATCCCGCCGCCGATTACTACAACTTTCGCCTGATCGCGCATCGCTCTCTCCATCATACAAATTCATTTCAAAACCCATCTCGTCAGGAAATCATCCATCGTCAATTGAAACTTTTAAGCGAGGCTTTCAATTCCAAAGTCAGGCATGGTGCTGTAAAGTACCTAAAGTTCGACCATCAGAAGAAAGCCCCCGAGATGCAGCTCATTGGAAACTGGTCCTATCCCACGGCCATGAAGTTCGGTGCGGGACGCATCGCCGAGATTGCAGAAGCCTGCGCAGCATCAGGAATGAAAAAACCAATGCTCGTGACAGATCGCGGTTTGGCTGATTTGGAAATCACCAAACGCACCCTTGATTTGATGGAAGCGGGTGGCTTGGGGCGCGCGCTCTTCTCAGATGTAGACCCAAATCCCAACGAGAAAAACGTCGAAGCGGGTTTAAAAGCCTATCGCGAGGGCGGGCATGATGGCGTCATCGCGTTTGGAGGTGGCTCGGGGCTTGATCTCGGCAAAATGCTTGCGTTCATGGCGGGGCAAACGCGCCCGCTTTGGGACTTTGAGGATATTGGCGACTGGTGGACCCGCGCAAATGCAGATGCGATTCACCCGATTGTTGCTGTGCCGACCACCGCCGGAACCGGATCGGAAGTGGGCCGCGCCAGCGTCATCACAAATTCAGAGACGCAAGAAAAGAAAATCATTTTTCATCCGAAAGTTCTGCCGAGCGTCGTCATCTGCGACCCCGAACTGACCGCAAGTATGCCCCCGGCAATTACTGCCGGTACGGGTATGGATGCTTTCGCTCATTGTTTGGAAGCCTATTGCTCGCCACATTATCATCCCATGTCTCAGGGCATCGCGTTGGAGGGGATGCGCCTTGTGAAAGAATATCTGCCCCGCGCTTATACGACAGGCACGGATATTGAGGCCCGCGCCCATATGATGAGCGCCGCAGCCATGGGCGCAACTGCTTTTCAAAAGGGTCTTGGCGCAATTCACGCTCTGAGCCATCCGATAGGTGCGATGCATCACACCCACCACGGGACCACCAATGCCGTGGTTATGCAGCCCGTGTTGCGCTTTAACGAAACAGCGGTGCGGGACCGGCTTGATCAAGCCGCCGCGTATCTCGGGATTGCGAGCGGGTATGAAGGGTTTTACGAGTTTATCGGCGAGTTAAATACAGCCCTCAACATTCCAAAATCTCTGGCAGACCTTGGCGTGAAAAACCCTGACATTGACCGTCTGCTCAAGGATGCGCTGAACGATCCTAGCACAGGGGGAAATCCGGTGGAGATGACCGAAGAAAACACCCGCGCATTACTCATTGAATGTCTGGAAATGTAGCCCTTCACATACCACACTAACACTCACGATCAGAGAAATAAGAAACGGCTGAAAAGGCTTATAATGGCGGCGATACGGTCCTTTATCTTCAATATCTGCTTCTACAGTTTCACACTTTTTTGTGCTGCGGGTGCGGTGTTCACGTCGCTGTTGCTCGGCACAAGAGCCATGCGCGCGATGTTTCGGTTATGGTGCAATGGCACGATGTTTCTTGTGCGCTGGGTACTTGGGGCAAAGGTAGAGATCAGAGGCCGCGAACATATCAACGCGGATACCGCGCTGCTGGTCGCCAAGCATCAAAGCGAGATGGATATCGCCGTCATGGGAACGGTCTTTCCGAATTACGGGGCCATCGCCATGCAAGAGCTGGATAATTATCCGCTCGTTGGCCGGATCGTTACGCAGCTCGGCCATATCAAAGTAAAGGTCGAGGGACAGCGGCAAAATCAACTACCCCAAGTCCTTGAAGGCGCAAGACGTGTTCACGACGAAGGACGCCCGATTCTCATCTATCCCGAAGGCACATTGATGCGCCCCGGAAAGAAAATGCGATACCGCGCCGGGGCTTGGCACATCTATCATGAATTGGGTGTGCCTGCTGTGCCCGTCGCCAAAAGCCTGTCGCTTGCTTGGCCGCGCCGGGATTGGCGAAAGTTTCCCGTGCGTTGCGCAATTGAATTCCTCGAACCCATCCCGCCGGGACTAGGCAAACAGGAGTTTATGCAAACGCTGGAAGACCGGATTGAAATCGGCTCAAATGCGCTCATCCGCGAATTCGCCACTACCGAACAATTGGAAGAAATCAGGTTCGATTATGAACATGATGGCGGCAGTTGGTCAGCAACCCGCCAGCCGGAAAAGCCCTAGAGCAGATGCTTCAAACAAACAATGTTCAGACTTTGGGATCACTGGAAAAGCTAGATTTTTTCGATTTTCGATCCGTTAGCTTACCGACTGCGATCGAACCAATTGAGGCATGGAAGATTATCATGTCGCGTCCGCAGCCTATTTTGAAAATAGCTTTTCGTATCAGAGATGCCATCTCATCTTTATTCGGCGTGAAGAGAATTCACGGATTTAGTGGCAGATATGCGGATAGAGTTAAAGAAGGTGATAAGCTCGATTTCTTCATTGTAGAGGCTATAAATCCTAATGTTCTGGTCCTGACGGAACGAGATAGCCACCTTGATGTCATGACCTGCATTTCGACAGTAGGAAAAACACTCACGGTTACTTCATCTGTGATTTATCATAATTGGTTTGGACGCATCTACATGATCCCAGTTGGCCCTGCACATAAGATAATTGTAAATCGAATGCTAAAGAACCTTCAGCGGGACCTACTAAAACAGGAGCAATTTTCCTCTAAATGATAAAAACTAACAAGAAAGTATCTGGCGATCTAGCAATATGATCGCTCCATATATTCCTTGTCACGCCACGTCAGGAAACGGCCCATCCTTCGTCGCATCGCGCAACATGCCGTATCGAATGCGCGCGAAGGCGACCTCACGATATAGATTTGTCAATTCGCGAATGGGTCCGGCGAGACGCTCCAAACCAGAGACAAATGCAAGAATAACGCCGATCTCAGTCTCTCCCTGAATAACAAGATACCCGCCATAAACCGTCACGCCGAAAGGCCCAAGGGCAATCAAAAAATTGTTGATGGATTTCATGGCGTTCTTCGTGAGTGCAAATCGCTTGCGAAGGCCAAGGATACGGTCCGTCAGACCGATATATTCTTCGGTTGCTTCCTTACCAACCAACGCATGTTCGGCGTTATCAACAATAAATCCACCTAATTCTCGAACCCTCAGCGCAACATCTTTTGTGAGCATGTTCATGCGCATCTGTGCGAGCGGGACAATCAGGAACTGCGGCGAATAAAGCGCCAGTGCAATTGAAGCCACGACTGGCTCGACCCAGAACATATATCCCAAGACAAAAACCAATGTTCCGATTTGCAAAAGCGGTCCTGAAAAAGCCGACCCGGCAAAACCGCCTAATTTTTGTGCTTCGCTAGTCAGCATGGCGACCACAGCACCCTCATCAATTTCCTCTCCATTTTTCGTCGATGCAGAAGGAGATGTCGTCGTATAAAGACAATGATAGAGGGATCGACGAAGCGAGTGGACAAGACCTGCCGCGATATATTCTCGCTGTAACTTCATCAAAAATTTCAGACCTGCTGCAAGGATCAATGCACCTAAATAAAAAGCAGCAAGCAATACCAGCAGATCAGCATCTTTCTGAGCAATGGCTTCGTCGAGAATGCGGCGCTGTATTTCCAATGGGATCGGTGCAAGCGGCAACAGCGCTAAGGTCAACACGATAACAACAACCTGACGACGTTTGGTGTGATTAAGGATGTACCTGTAAACCGACGGCGGCAGAGTGGCCATAAAATGCTTTCAATCAAAGAAGAACAGTAGAGATCTGTCTATCGGATGGCATCAATGTGCTATGGTCTCTAAATCACGATTTCGCGCGTCAAAGAAGGTCTGCGGGATTATTTGCATGGTTGATTCTTGACTAAGAACCACGTCAAACATGAAAACCCCTTAAACATGGCCGAGGGCAAAACCCTGCACAGGACGATGATCTCTTGACCTCACCCCCCTCAGACATGCCGCCGTCCAGCCCATTCACCTTGATGAAAGAGCGCCGGTTCGCGCCGTTATTTTGGGTTCAATCTTTTGGCGCATTCAATGATCAAGTCTTCAAGACAGGGTTATTGACATTGCTTACTTTTAAGTTGGCAGATGAACTCGGATTAAATGCCAGCCTGCACAACACAATCGGCGCAGCCCTTTTCATTCTGCCATTTGCTTTATTCGCGCCAACCGCCGGACAAATCGCCGATGGTATCGACAAGGCAAAGATGATGCGCTTCGTCAAAGCCTGCGAGATCATACTCATGATCCTCGCTGCGATTGCGTATCAGGTGCAAAATCTATCCTTCCTTTATGTTCTGCTATTTTTGATGGGTGCGCAATCAGCCATATTTGCGCCGATCAAATATGGGATTTTACCGCAATACCTGCGCGAAAATGAATTGATCGCCGCCAATGGATTGGTTCAAGGCGCAACATTCCTCGCTATTTTGATCGGACAAATCGCCGGAGCAAAACTGATCCTCACGGATGTGGGCGTTACGATTATCGGAGTGGTCGTCATAGGCATTGCCGTGATTGGGTTCATTGCCAGCCTGTTTGCCCCTCCCGCACCGCCGCTGGGAACCCCGCCAAAGGTCGACTGGTTCTTTCCGCGTGCAATGTGGGATGTGATCTCCGCAGGACGAAAAGTGCCCAAAGCGTTTGAAGCCGTGCTTGCGATTGCATGGTTCTGGTTTACCGGCGCGACATTCCTCACGCTGCTCCCTCCCTATGCAAAGGAAACCTTACGGGGAGACGAGGATGTCTTCATTCTGTTGCTCGCAACATTCTCTGTGGGGGTCGCTGTCGGCGCAGTGCTGTGCGGCAAGATATTCGGATCAGGGGCGCGGATAAGAACCTCTGCATGGGGCGCAGGTGGTATCGCGCTGTTCTCGATATTGCTGTTTCTAGCAAGCGGGATTTACTCGGGGACCACGGATAGTGTTCGCCAAACCGACTTGATCAGTATCGGTACGTTTTTGTCTGAGCCTTCAGCGTGGGCAGTCTTAATCTGCTTTGCATTACTCGCGGCTTGCGCGGGGCTTTATCTGACACCTGTAAACGTTGTTTTGCAGGTAGAAGCTCCACCGGATGAGCGGGGCCGGTTTATCGCTTGTTCAAACACAATCGACGCCATCGCGATGACATTTTCAGCCGTCCTCGCTGCTGTGCTGACTATGGCGGGGATGAGTCAACCGACGATTTTTGCATTGGTGGGTGCGACAGGAGTGTTCGCAGCAATTTGGGCAAGGCGTCATCCAGCATAAGAAAGTCTCAATAGCCGACCGGAAGCTATACCCTTATAATAGTGCAGGCGACCCTGCGGGAGCGGGTCGCCTGCCATAATCCGCATCAGGAGTGTTGAGGGATTTCCGCGGATTATCTCTATAAAGAAGGCTCGCTGGCCTTCGAAGTTCTCAACTATTTGGGAGACGGTTACCTTCTAAAGCCGCGACGACCTCCCCTGAAACCACGTCCGCCTCTAAAGCCACGGTTTCTGAAACCGCGATTGCCTCTGAAGCCTCTGCCGCCTCTGAAGGAACGACCCCCTCTGAAGCCACGGCTGCGAAAACCGCGATTTCGAAAGCCAAATCCCCGATTAAAGCCGAATCCCCTATGCCCGCCAAAAAAGAATTTTTTTCCGAAGAAAAAACCACCATGGCCGAAGCCGAAGCCGTTAACTTTTTGAAGCAGTAATTGCTTGGGTGCAGGGACTTCTGCCACTGCCGAGTTGAACAATTTTGGCGTTGCGGAAGCCACATTTGCCATTGAAAAACTCATCACGACGGCAGCAAGTATCATCACTAAACGTTTCATAATCCTCTCCTTCATGCCCCGTTAACCGTGATGAAGAGAGTGACTTATTTTAAGGATTTAGCAACGCACGCTCAATCACGAGAAAGAACCCAGTTGTGATATCTTTGAGAGGAACCATTTCGGGACCAGCAGCATTAAAAACCGGCTGGTCATCGAAAATCGCTGTTTCGAATTGGTCGATCCAATTACTTTACTAAGAAAATCTATCGTTTCAACCCTCAAAAGGGTCAGTCACGAGGATGGTATCATCCCGCTCGGGCGAGGTTGACAACAGGGCAACCGGCGTTTCGATCAATTCTTCGACGCGCTTGACGTATTTCACCGCAGCAGCGGGTAAATCAGCCCAGCGCCGTGCGCCTTCGGTTGATTCAGACCATCCCGGCATTGTCTCGTAAATCGGTTCCGCCTTGGCTTGCAGTGCCGCCGCCGCAGGTAGATGATCATACTCGACGCCATCAACGCGATAGCCAGTACAGATCTTCAACTCTTCAAATCCATCGAGGACATCAAGTTTCGTCAGTGCAACGCCCGTGATGCCCGAAATGGTCGCCGTTTGCCGAACGAGACAGGCATCGAACCACCCACACCGCCGCTTGCGCCCGGTCACAGTGCCGAATTCGTGACCCCGTTCTCCAAGTCGCTGGCCGATAGCGTCCTCTAGCTCGGTCGGAAACGGGCCTGAACCAACCCGCGTGGTGTAAGCTTTGACGATGCCCAGCACGTAGCCGACAGCCCCCGGCCCGACACCGGAGCCTGCAGCCGCTTGACCCGCCATTGTGTTTGACGAAGTAACATAGGGATACGTCCCATAGTCAATATCAAGCAATGCACCCTGTGCGCCCTCGAACAGAACCCGCTTGCCCGCCTTGCGCGCGATATTCAGCTCTCGCCAGACAGGGGCCGCAAAGGGGAGAATGCGCGGGGCAATCTCTAACAGCTCTGCTTTCAACGCTGCGCCGTCCAGAGGTGCTTCGCCCAAGCCTTTGCGCAATGGATCGTGGTGCGCGAGCAGACGGTCAATACGATCATCCAGTGTCTTTTCGTCAGCCAAATCCCCAAGGCGAATGGCGCGGCGTCCGACTTTATCTTCGTAAGCGGGGCCAATACCGCGCCCTGTTGTACCGATCTTTGCTTTGCCTGCCGCTTCTTCGCGCAGACGATCAAGATCGCGGTGTACCGGCAAAATCAACGGTACGGTTTCGGAGATTTTCAGGCGGTCCGGGCCGACAACAACATCTTGTTCGCCGATACGCGCAATTTCATCCAACAGCGCCCAAGGATCGAGAACGACACCCGATCCGATAACCGATTGCTTATTTTCGCGCACAATACCAGAGGGCAACAACGATAGCTTGTAGACTTTGCCGTCGATTACCAGCGTATGGCCTGCGTTATGGCCACCCTGAAAGCGAACAACGACATCAGCGCGTTCACTCAACCAATCAACGATCTTACCTTTGCCTTCATCGCCCCATTGAGCGCCGACTACAGCTACGTTTGTCATGCTATCTTCTCCGTTGCAGCGCGCATGTCTAGCCCATGGAAGGGCGTCGGGGGAAGGACTGAGTTGAGCAAAATGAGTCGCATCAAGGCGAGTGGAGCTATTGCGCGGCTGTCATGTCAGGGAAAACACCTATTCCGGGCATTGAAATGACTGAAACGACGCATAAATTACTCGATGGACGCGCAATCGCTGCACAGATTCGCTCCGATGTTGAAGCCGATGTCACGGCCCTCAAAAATGAAGGATGGCCGGTCCGGTTGGTCTCGATCTCGGTGGGTGATACCGAGGCGGCGCGGCTTTATGTTCGGAATCAGCAACGCGCCGCCGAAAAGGTCGGTATGGACTTCGAAGCCCGCGACTATCCGGCGGATATTGGGGCCGAGGAATTGCTCGGAATCGTTCATGGGCTGAACACGGATCGCCGCGTTACCGGCATTATCGTGCAACGGCCAACCCCTGACCACCTGCCGGAGCGAGATATACAGCGCCGCGTCCATCCTCTAAAAGACGTGGAGGGGATGCATCCCTCGAATATCGGCGACATCGTTTATAATGATTTGCGTATGGGGCCTTGTACGGCTGTTGCCGCTGTTGAGATGCTCAAAGCGACGAAAATGAGCCTTGAGGGGCTGGAAGTCACCGTTATTGGACATTCGGCAATTGTTGGAAAGCCCATCGCGTTTTTATTGATGGCAGAGGGCGCGACCGTCACGGTGTGTCATCACCAGACCCGAAATCTCTCCATGCATTCGCGCTCTGCTGATGCGGTTTTTGTGGCTGTCGGCAAACCGAACCTCGTGACCGGGGATATGTTAAAGCCGGGAGCCGCGCTGATTGATATTGGGATCAATCAGGTTGAAGGGCGTGTGATAGGCGATGCGGACTTCGAAAGCTGCGCAGAAGTTGCCGGTTGGATAACCCCTGTTCCGGGCGGTGTTGGCCCTGTCACTGTCGCAACGCTGCTTCGCAATGCGGTGACGGCAGCACGCTTACAACGGGACCGCTATCTTGAAGATTTTGGGGATGCGGAAACAACGCGCGTGTAATTCTCTCACGCAAAATGGAGACTTACGCGGCGGTTTTGCTTCCCTTTTTTCTCGACCTTGCCGAGTCGGACTTTGCCGATCTCAGCCGTAGAAGTGACATGCGTACCGCCGCAGGGCTGTAAATCGACATCACCGATGCGAACCAAACGAACGCGCCCTTGGCCTTTCGGGGGTTTGACAGTCATCGTCTTGACCAAGCCGGGATTGGCGTCGAGTTGTTCGTCGGTGATCCATTCCGTTGTCACAGAATGATCCGCAGCGATCATGGCATTAAGCGCGTCTTCGATGGCCTGTTTATCCTCTGGCGCCTCGGGCATATCGAAATCGAGACGCGATTTCTCAACCCCTATCGCCCCGCCTGTAACCGGCAGCGGAATAGCAACCGACAAAAGGTGAAGCGCGGTATGCATCCGCATCATCGCATAGCGGCGATCCCAATCGAGCGTTGCTGTTACGTTATCGCCAACCGCGGGAAGCGGACCTTCGCAGACATGAACGATTGTCTCGTTATCGCCTTTGATCGTATCGAGCACCGTGGCCGATCCAAGCGTTCCCGTGTCTCCCGGCTGTCCGCCACCGGCGGGATAAAACACACTCTGATCCAACGTGACATGCGTTCCATCAACGCTCACGACATTGGCTTCGCAAGACCGGAGCGTTGCGTCGTCTCGGAACAGAGGGGTTGTTGGCATGGCGCTCTCCTCAATAAAGCTGGCGCTTATGGATCAAGAAAACCGATCATGCGTCAAGGCTGTCGGGTTTGGATTGACCAGAAGACGCGGCAGTCGCAGCGGTTTTAAAGGCTTCAACCAATGCTTCGGGGTTTCTAAAACTGACATCCGTTTGGCTGAATGGAATTTCAATACCTTCTTCGCGGAATCGCCGCTCGATCTCGAAGTTCAGGTCGCTATGCGTTGATAAGATCCAGTTCACATCGCGCAGAAATCCACGCGCTTCAAAATCCAGCGAGTCTGCGCCGAAGCCTTTGAAGACAACACTGGGCGGCGGCCTGCGTAAGACCATCGGGTGAGCGCGGAGGATTTCGAGCAGAATTTTCTCTACTTTCCGTGTGTCTGATCCGTAGGCCACACCCACAGGCGCAATCACGCGGCCCATCAAACCGTCATGGGTCATGTTCGTCACCGCACCCGAAATCAATTCGGAGTTCGGCACGATATAACTCGCCTTATCAAAGGTCTTGATCACCGTTGAGCGCACATTGACTTTTTGCACGACACCATGCGTGCCAGCGACTTCGATCCAATCGCCCACTTTAATGGGACGCTCGATCAAGAGGATAATGCCGGAGACAAAGTTATTGACGATGTTTTGCAGGCCGAAACCGATACCAACACCGAGCGCTGCGCCTAGAAACGCCAGATTGGTAAGGTCTAGTCCCCCCGCACTAATGGCGACAAGGACGGCAATAAAAAAACCAACATAGCCGAGGCCAGAGACGATGGAGGAGCGCGCGCCTTTATCAAGGCGAGTTCTCGGCATCACAGTGCGCCGCGTTACCGCCTGAACAATGCGCGTAATGAACAAGCCCGCGCCAAAGACCAACGCAGCGATGAGAATATCGCCGGGGCGGAATGTGCTTTCCCCGATTGTGAATCCGTTGCTGATCCCGAAATAAACCTCGCCGAGATCATCGGTTGTCGCACCCCAAATTAAAGCGAGGATCGGCAGGGCGATGAGGATCAGGATAAATCCAAAGAACACCGGCAGTAAGCCGCCCTCTTCATCGGTATCCTCGATCTTCTCTACGCGGCGTTCGCCTGTCGCTTCTGATAGGGCAGAAGCCCCTTCTTTCGCGACAGAGAACAGCAGAACTCCCGCTGCGACGACAGCGCCGCTCAGCAAAGTATTATAAAAAACAAAGCGGGAGAGCGCGAAATACCCTGCGAGCGACAGCAAAGGCGCAATGATCGAAACCGCAAATGCAATGCGGCGCAGCGTATGCCCCGCACCGCGTGAAAGCCATTGCCCGGCCTCTTCTTGCGGTGCGTCTGCGTCGGTGTCTTCTGGCTCTCTTTCAACTGTAAAACGGGTCACTGAAGCAAGACGCCAAAGCGCGAGGCATCCGCCAATAATGATGGCCGCATTCAAAACGCTCAACGCGCCTAGTGGCCAGCCAAGTTGTTCACCAACATTGACCACGGCGATATTGAGCGCCATCGCAAGCGCAATCAGGACCGAATAGCGGGTGGCTGAGCGCGCAACCTCATTGTTCAAAAGCGACAGACGCAAGCGCGGCTCATAAGGAGCAAAAAACGCATAGACGATAGCAAAGACAGCGGCGAAAACCGCCACACCCCGAACCACGCCATCCAAAATGACTTCGCCGGTTGGACCGAACAATCCTAATTCGATCAAAGCAAACCGTGTAGCGAACAACGCAACAAGCGGGGTTGCCAATCGGGTCAGCGTCACTCCAACACCAACAAGCAGACGGATGGTTCGAGAGCGCGCGGCTTGTCGATGCGAGGGAAGCTCGTTCGAAAGAGCTGTCCCCTGCCCCTCTTCTAAACTTGCCGAATGACGGGTTGGAAATAACGGCGACCAAGCCCCTAAAATGCGGTAGAGCCAGCGCAATGCTGCGCGCCGCAAGACCACCATAATGACAAGCGCAAACAAAAGTGCGCCCAACGCAAGAGGCACAGAATCCGTGGCTACTTCCGCACGTTTCTTCTGTTCTTTTTCATCGGTGACTTCGGCGAGAACCGTTCCGGCAGACGATAAGACGCTTTCCCCTGCCGCAAGCAAATTTCCGGGATCGAGAGGCGTTGGCCCGCGCGTAAGAAGCCTGTCCGTAAATTGCTGTCTGCGCGCGGCAGTCAGTCGTTGAAGCAGGCCGTCAGCGCGCGTAAACGCAAGCTCAGCCTTGCTGCTGGTCGCTTTCAGATTTTCGAGCTGTTCATTAAGGTCGCGGCGCTCCGCAACAATTTCCTCGGCTTCAGTTTCACCTTCGGTGGGCGGTGGACCTAATGCCTCGAGCTGTTCCTGAATCGGAAGCATCGCTTCCTGCGCTCGATCAACGAGGGTGCGCGCATCTGTGCGCTCTTGGTCAAGTCTGGCGCGAATCTCAACATCCGCAATGCTTTTCGGCAAGCTGGCTTCTAAGGACTTATCAACTTTATCGGCATTCGCTGCCCACGTTTTTATAAGAGCGTCGGCTTCGGAAAGTTTGATGCCTTCATCCTGAGCCACCCCCGGAAGGATTCCCAAAATCAAAAAGATGAGTAGGGCCAGAGGGCGTATGATGGTCAGCATCGGAACATTAAGCCTTTGACGCAATTTCGAGGAACGAGTCTATCGCGTCATCTGTGGTTGAAAATGATGTCACAAAACGGACCCGAACCGTTTTTCCATCCCCTTCACCGGTTTGGCTTGGCGGCTCCAGGTAATACCGCGCGCCCTCTTGCTGGAGCCTTCTGTGAATAGCTACAGGCAAGTGAACGAACAGCATATTCGCATCAACCGGGTTCTCAATCTCGACACCCTCAATTTTGCGTAGCCCATCGGCAAGCCGTGTTGCCGCAAGGTTGGAATGACGCGCGAGCGATAGCCAGAGATCATCTTCAAGATAGGCCGCCATCTGAGCGGATAACATACGCCCCTTCGAGATCAGATGGCCTCCACGCTTTCGGCGGTATTCGAATTCGGCAATACGGTCTGCCTGACGTTCCGGGTCAAAAAAGATCACCGCTTCCGCCGCCAAAGCGCCATTCTTCGTTGCACCAAGGCATAAAACATCGACACCGGCACGCCAGCTCATATCTGCGGGTGATGCATTGCTCGACACCAATGCATTCGCAAATCGCGTCCCATCGAGATGGACAGCGCAGCCTGCATCATGTGCAAGCGCGGCCAAAGCCGAGACTTCCTCTGCCCGATAAAGTGCGCCAGCTTCTGTGACATTGGTTATGCTGAGGACCGCAGGCTGCACTTGATGGACGCCGCCAGCACCGGTTTCCTTCAACGCATGTTGCAAAGCATCGGGATGAATTTTTCCATCCTTACCATCGAGCAACACGAGTTTGAGGCCACCGCCAAAGAACTCGGGCGCACCACATTCATCGACTTCGATATGCGCGTGGCGATGGCAGAAAACCGCGCCCCATGGCGGCGAAAGGCTCGCCAAGGATAGCGCATTCGCAGCCGTGCCGGTACTGACAAGAAAAACGCGAACATCGGTTTCAAAGATCTGTGCAATCCGCTTCTCAACATCCTGCATCATCGGATCAGCGCCGTATGAAGGCAACGCATCATCATTCGCAGCCAAGATTGCGTTGAGAATCTCCGGGGCAGCACCGACTGCGTTGTCGCTGGTGAAATACATAGTTGTCTGCTCAAAAAAGGAATATCAGAAGTCAGTATCGCGCTCATACCTCAACGTGCAAGCATTGCTGAAGCCCCAATCTCATCATAGCCCATTTTTACCGTGACCCAACACGATACAGAGACTACGTTTTTCGCACTTTGAGAGAGGCTGTGAAATTATGATACGCGCGTTTCATCCACTTATGGTCAGACTGCTCGCTTTTGTCGTGGCCGTTTTTTTGGTGTTTCCAACGGCACTGAACGCGCAGAGCTTGTCCGATCTGACAAATAGCAAAGCATCCGTCACCGATTTGCCCGACCCACTGACCCCGGAAGCGGTGCGCGAGATGGTTTCGCGTCTGTCGGATCAGGATGTCCGGCTTCTTCTCCTCGACCGCCTCGATGCTGTGGCCAAGGAAACGGTGGCGGCAAAGAAGGGTCCATCATTTATCGCCTCGATCAGTACGACATTGACAGAGATTATAGACAGCGTTGGACTTGCGCTTTCACAAGGCAGCGCTGTCTTATCAGGAGTAAAACGTGGATTTCTGAGATTCCTTGAGCCGCGCGGATGGAGCGGGTTTTGGACACTGGCAATGATTACGGCGTTTGCCGTCGCCTTGGGATTTTTGGCAGAATTTCTCGTCGATCGTCTGCTCCGGACGTGGCGTCGACAGATTGTGGATCAACAGGCAGATACCCTCGGCCAGACCTTCAGGCTTTTGATTAAGCGTGGTTTTCTTGACACCATAGGGCTCATCGTCTTTTTCTATGTCAGCCGTTATGTTCTGCAAAATCTCCTGTCCAATGAACCCCCTGAAAGTACCGGAAGGAGACGGCATTTCCCCGATGCTCTTATTGCAGGCACGTTTGTCACAGCAGTCATCGTCAACCCGCGCATCTATTTGGCGATTAGCCGCTTCGTAAGCGCGCCTTTCCAGCCCAAGTTACGGCTCATTCACACGGACGACTGGACCGCGCGGTATTTTTACCGGCAACAAATTATCGTCTTCACCATATGGGGATTGATGAGCTTTTTGATTCCCTTCCTCGCCAGTCACGGCGTATCAATGGGTAAGTTCCGGCTAGGATTTTGGTTCAACACAACCGCTTATCTGATCTTGCTGTACACAGTGTGGCGCGCCCGTCCCGGATTGACCAAGATCCTCATGGGCAAAGACCGAGATGTGACGCTATTAGAGGCAAAGGTTGCCAAGGCGTACCCTTACCTCTGCATGGCCGTACTCGTTATAAGCTGGTTATTGGTCGAGTTAATCGTAGCAAGGAAACAATTTCACCTGCTGGACGGCAGGCAAATTTCATCGTTGCTGTTGTTGTTGGTCGCCCCAACTTTCGATGCCGGTATCAGGGGTTTGGTTAAGCATCTTGTCAAACCGATGACCGGCGAAGGCCAATTGGCGGAAGATGCTTATCGGCGCACCAAGCGCAGCTATATCCGTATCGGACGGGTTATCGCGGGCGTCGGTGTTATTTTAACCCTCGCACGAATTTGGGGAATTGACCTTGGAAACTTAGCGGCATCAAGTGTTGGCGCCCGAGCTGCCGGAACAATGATCGAGGGTATCATTATTGTACTGAGCGGTTATCTATTCTGGGAATTAATTTCACTCTGGATCAATCGCAAACTCGCAACAGAACAAACGGCGATGGGGGGAGAGGCGGAAATAGGAGACGAGGGCGGAACAGGTGTTTCGCGTCTCGCGACTGTCCTCCCCTTGCTGTTAGGCGCATTAAAGATAGCGATTTCTATTATTGTATCTCTGCTGGTGATCGGAAACTTCGGGATCGACATTACACCGTTACTGGCTGGTGCAGGGATCGTCGGTCTGGCAATCGGTTTTGGTGCTCAAAAACTTGTGGCTGATGTCGTTTCGGGAATTTTCTTCCTGATTGATGATGCTTTTCGCGCCGGTGAATACCTCAATGTCGAGGGAACCCTCGGGACCGTTGAAAAAATCTCAATCCGCTCGATGCGACTGCGCCACCACAAAGGAGCCGTGCATACAATTCCATATGGTGAAGTCCCCAAAGTGACCAACTACTCGCGGGATTGGGTCATCATGAAATTAAAATTTACGGTTCCGTTCGAAACTGACCCACAAAAAGTGAAAAAGCTGTTCAAGAAAATCGGCGCGGAAATGATGGCCGTACCGGAATTCGCCGAAGACTTCCTACAACCTTTTAAATCTCAGGGTGTGTTCGACTTCGATGATGTGGGTATGATCGTGCGCGGGAAATTCATGGCCAAGCCCGGCAGACAATTTACCCTGCGCAAAGAAATATATAACCGTGTAAAAGCCGCTTTTGAGGAAAACGATATTTCCTTCGCCCGTCGTGAAGTGCGCGTCGCAATCCCTGAACTTGAAGATCGGGCTGACCTGACAGACGAACAAATAAAGGCAGCAACGGCTGCAGCTGCAGAAGCCGTCGAATCGCAAACCCAAAAATAAGTTAACGTAAAGTAAATAAACGTTGACAAACAGTTGATACAACGTACGCTGATTATCGCTGCCTGATGAGGGATTGAAGGTATTTCGGCATTATCAATCTCGCATCAGGTAAGCCCCAATCTATGACACCTGCCTGCCTGAAACAGTCTTCAAAATCTTTAATTTGAGTTTTTCCAGTCTCGCCGAAATGCCCAAAAGAATTTTGTCTGAGGCGCGTTTGGTGGGGATATTAACTTGCACAATCGGTAAGCGCTCCACCCAGTAATCACCGACGACAGAACCGCCCTCTTCTGCGCAGGAATCAAACATGGTCGCATTAGTTTGAGGCATATGCTCAACGGCGGTATCGACAAGCGGCCTATGCAGGTTTGGCCTGCCGAGCGTCTTGTCATAGGCTATTTTAAACGCCGAAAGGCATGATCCGAGCTGCATCGTAAACAGCGTCGCTTTCAACTCACCCTCTCGCGTGCCCGCGAAACAGCGAACCGCACCTTCTTTTTCTCCGGCTTCCATAACCTCCCGGAAAAAGCGGGAATCCGCTTCCGATTGTTTTAGCGGAAAATCATCCGGATCGCCCGCCTTCCAGTTCGCACTTTCCAGCTCAATGAAGTCGGCAATTGTGCTGTGACCTCCGAGTTCCGGTGTCGTTATCTCAAGATCAGCCTGTTGATTACAAACATACTCTTGCGTTTGTTGATCTTTAATCGTCAGAACGGCACGCTCATAATAATCTTGTATCCGAAAACTTCGGTCTCTAAACGCGCAGGCTTCGTCAAATGTCTGACGGCTTTGACCATCAAACGGAAGCATTGCAAAACGGATAAATACAGAGCCTTCCGGCCGTGTATCCGCCCAATCAAAAAAAGCGGAATAAGCCGCCACGGAAAAACCCTCCCGGATCAGCGGCGCGCCATTAAAACAATGTTTGTGAGTCCAAACACAGACATGCTTCAGGGGCAGTTTTGCGTACCCCTTTTGGAAAACAAAGGGGGCCAACGCAACTAACAAACTATTTTCGGCCCGACGCAAAAGTACTAACTTTACCTCTTCCGAGGTATCCAAGTGACGCATCGCCGGTTCCAAAAACCAGGGTGCGAAATAAGGGTTAGGATTAACCGTTGTGTCAGCCAGCTCACGCCATTCAGCGCGCAATGAATCATCGATCTCGGACAAGCCTATTAAGCTGACCGTGAAATCAATCGGTGTTGCCGCGCTCTCGCTTTGAGCGTTAACAATAGAACCGATCGCGGCACGATCTACCGGGTCATCGACTGTTGCGCGATTGACATGCATTGCGCTGGTAGCCTCTTGCGTTAATCCTTTAGTAAGAAATGCAAAACAACTGCCAAAAAAGTGATTCATTTGTTCGTCCTGGTATTAACCAAAACACACAGTTTGCCGCTCAATCCTAACAAACAATGATGTTTCGCTTGCCCTCGGGCGATTTGCGCGGTGTGATGCCCTAAAATATTTGACGTCGAGGGAGAGACTGTATGTCGAAGAGAGTCGCAATCATCGGTGCCGGGCCGTCCGGTTTGGCACAACTCCGTGCTTTTCAAGCAGCCAAATCAAAGGGTGAGGATATCCCCGAGGTGGTCTGCTACGAAAAACAAGACGATTGGGGCGGTCTGTGGAAATACACGTGGCGCACGGGTCTTGATGAACATGGCGAGGCCGTGCATGGCTCGATGTATCGCTACCTTTGGTCGAATGGCCCGAAAGAAGGTTTGGAATTCGCTGATTATACGTTCGAAGAGCATTTTGGTCGCCCTATCGCGTCTTACCCTCCCCGCGCGGTTCTGTTTGATTACATCGAAGGACGGGTCAAGAAAGCGGGCATCCGTGAATGGATCAAATTCAACCACGCGGTTCGCCGGGTTGAAAAAACGGCGGGCGGAAAATTTCGGGTTATCGCCAATGATGCCGTGAATGATCACGAAACTGATGAAGAGTTCGATCATGTGATTGTCGCATCGGGTCACTTCTCAACACCGAACGTGCCGCATTATCCCGGCTTTGAAACTTTCGCCGGACGCATCATGCACGCGCATGATTTCCGCGATGCGCTGGAGATGAAAGACAAAGACGTTCTGATCCTCGGCACGTCGTATTCTGCCGAAGATATTGGCTCGCAATGTTGGAAGTATGGCGCAAAGTCGATCACTGTCGCGCACCGCACTGCACCGATGGGATATGACTGGCCTGAAAACTGGCAGGAAGTGCCTGCACTGGTGAAGGTCGAAGGTAAGACCGCGCACTTTAAAGACGGCACAAGCAAAGACGTTGACGCGATTTTGCTTTGCACCGGATATAAGCACCACTTCCCGTTCATGGCCGATGCCTTACGCCTGCGCACCGCGAACCGTCTTGCCTCCGCCGACCTCTATAAAGGCGTGGCTTATGTGAACGACCCCGATCTCTTTTATCTTGGGATGCAGGATCAGTGGTACACGTTCAATATGTTCGACGCCCAAGCATGGTGGGTGCGTGATGCGATCATGGGCAAACTGTCCATCCCTGATGAGGCCGCAATGCGCGCCGATGTTGCGGATCGTGAAGCGCGCGAAGATGCCCTGGAAGATGACTATGCCTGCATTGATTATCAGGGCGCGTATACCAAAGAGCTGATGGACGAAACGGATTATCCCGGCTTTGATGTCGAAACGGCGAACCAGCAGTTCTATGCGTGGAAGAAGCACAAGAAAAAAGGCATCATGGAATTCCGCAATCACGGCTATGTCTCGCCGCTGACCGGAACCCAAGCCCCCGCGCACCACACGCCGTGGAAAGACGCAATGGACGACTCCCTTGAGAGTTATTTGAAGACCTGAAAGCGGTAAGCGCGTTTTCCCCGTCATTGCAAAAGGCGGTGATGGGGAAGTGTTAAACACCACACTACACGACTCTAAATTTTCGAACGGGTTTTCGTTTGATGCGCCGCCAAGGTTCAAGGGCGGTTTGGCTGCCAGCTCTGAGGAGGTTTCGGAGCATATCGAAGCCGGTTCGGAACCATGATTTGGCGAAGTATCCAT
>CALKIZ010000069.1 GCA_937995735.1 uncultured Neomegalonema sp.
GGAAAACGACAACCTTCGTTGCCGGATTGCGCCATGACCGCATCGTCGCCCCGGTTGCCCTCAACTGTCCGATGAACGGCGAGATATTTCAGGCCTATATCGATCAATTTCTGGTGCGCGAACTGGCACCCGGCGACATCCAACAGTGATGGACAATCTATCCTCACACAAAAGCGACGCTGTTCGGGAAATGATCGAGGATGCTGGCGCTGAACTGCTATTCCTGCCGCCCTACAGTCCCGATCTGAACCCCATCGAACAGGTCTTCGCCAAGCTGAAACACCTCGCTCCTGAAATTACGCGAAAAGCTGCTACGCGAACAGTCGGTGCTCTCTGGGACGAAATCGGACGCCTCATCAACTGCTTCGCACACCATGAATGTGCCAGCTACATCACCAATAGCGGATATTGAACCATGTTAGAAGCAAATCGCTCTAGGCTTTCTACTGCTCTGCTGTTAACCTGGTAACTATTTTACGAACCACAGGCGCGACCACCAATACAGTCGGGAAAGCAACGAGACAAGACGACGCCCAATTCGCCATCCAAGCACCAAAAATACCATCGATAAGACCAAGCACACGGACAGTCGATACGCCGGACACAATCAAAGACATGAACCCCGACAGTAAAAACCAAATAAAACCGGGGCAAATTTCGGCGGCATTTCTAAGCAACCAAACTCGAAGCAGCCGCTTCAATCGCCTCAATCGTCTGGTTGATATCCGAGTCGGTGAGAGCAAGGCACGGGTACATTTTTGAGGGCGACTTTAAGATACCCTTTTCACGCAATACCGCATTAAAGCGCCCGTTTATCTCGGCATCACCCGTCAGCCAATCACGGTAATTGCGTATCGGAGTCCCGGTAAACACCACATCGAATAATGTCGGATCACCTACAATCTGATGCGCGATGCCGCGTTTCCCAAGGGATTCAGTCAGTGCGCTCTGCAATGTTTTTCCGAGCTCACGTAGACGATCATAATTGCCGGGACGGCGTAATATTTCCATGGTCTTTAAGCCGGCAACCGATGCAACCGGATTTCCGCTTAGTGTCCCAAGTTGCATAAGAAATCCATCGGCCCCAACTTTTCCTTTATCGAAATGTGCCATGATTTCGGTCTTACCAGCGGTAGCCGCAAGGGGAAAACCGCCCCCAATAATCTTACCCAATGTGCACAGGTCAGGTGTTACGCCATACAGCTCTTGCGCGCCGCCATAGGCAAAGCGAAACCCGGTAACGACCTCATCAAAAATGAGGACTATACCGTGTTTGTCGGCCTCCTCACGCAGCGCTTCGAGAAAACCCGGAGCGGGTGGAATAACACGTTGCAGCGGTTCAACAATGATACCCGCAATGTCTTGACCATGCTCTGCTATCAACGAGCGCGCAAAATCAATATCATTGAAAGGCGCAATCAACATTTCGTCACGGACACTCTCAGGAATACCCGCCGAATCCGGCACGGCTATGGGAAAGTTTACAAGATTGGTCGGCGCAAGACTCATCTGCGCTTCTGCGCTCATGCCGTGATAACCACCCTCAAACTTCATCATTTTCGTACGGCCCGTATAGGCGCGGGCAAGGCGCATCGCATACATATCTGCTTCACCGCCGGAAGCCGTATACCTTAACTGTTCGGCGCAGGGAACGGCGCGGCAGATTTCTTCAGCTAGTTCTACCCCCGCCGCATTATTGGCAAAGAATGTCATGCCTTTAGAAACTTGTTCTTGCACGGCATCGACCACTTCTTCATGGCCATGTCCGACCAGCATAGGACCAGAGCCAATCAGATAGTCGATAAACTCGTTACCATCTTCATCCCAGACGCGGCTTCCCTTGCCTTCGCGGATTAAAATTGTGTGGTCGAAATTACCAAAACCGCCTGCGGGTAAAACTTCTTGTGCCCGCGTCATCCAATCCGCCTGCGTCATCGCGTCAACCCTTCATCTATAACAGCGCCTACCGTAGTGGCGAAATGGCGATCATTTCAATGAGGGAATTACAGTCAGCAGCAGTTTGTGATACGATCAACAAAGGTCTGGTTAAGCTATCCCCGTTCGTCTTTCGGTGATCCCATGACAATATAAGAAGTAATCGCATTCACCTGTGGAAATGTCCCCAGCACTTCTGTGTGGAAGTGTTTGTATGCGGCCAAATCCGATACTTCTACCCTCAGCAGATACTCTACAGTGCCTGTAATATTGTGGCATTCACGGACTTGCTGCGCCAGCGCGATAGATTTTTCAAATGCTTCCTGAGCGATTTTGGAATGATCGGACAATCCGACAGTAATATAAGCAACGAATCCAGCGCCCGTTGCGTGTCGATCCAAAACGGCCCGATAACCCTTGATAACCCCGGTGCGCTCTAACTCTTGCACCCTGCGTAAGCAGGCAGAAGGCGATAAGCCGACACGATCCGCCAGTTCGGTATTGCTCACACGGCCATCGCGAGCCAGCTCACGCAATATTCTATCGTCTTTTGAATCAGTTTTCGTCATTAATTGCATAATTAGCGCTTTTGTACGCATTTTCGCAATAATATATTTCCCAAAACAGCTTACCGTCCCGCCTATGACTTATGATATTTTCTTCGCTTTCGCGACGTTCTGCTTTGTCTCTTCGGCGACACCGGGACCAAATAATCTGATGCTGATGGCATCCGGGGCCAATTTTGGCATCAAGCGCACGATCCCCCATTGGCTTGGTATTGGCATTGGCTTCACAGCGATGATCGTGCTGGTTGGTGTGGGGTTAATACAGGTCTTCGACGCTTTTCCAATCACCTATACCGTTCTCAAGATTCTCAGCGTCGGGTATCTGCTTTATCTCGCGTGGAAGATCGCAAACGCTGCCCCGCCGAGCGAGGCAATCGAGACTGGCAAGCCGTTGAGCTTTCTGCAAGCCTGCGCCTTTCAATGGGTCAATCCAAAGGCTTGGGCGATGGCGCTTACGGCCATTAGTGTCTACACACCCACAGAGGGCCTCATCGCGATTTTGACCACGGCATTGATCTTCGGCGTGATCAACCTGCCCGCTTGCAGCCCGTGGATGTTCATCGGGCAGCAGATGCGGCGTTTCCTGACCGACCCTAAAAAACTCCGCGCCTTCAATATTCTGATGGCAGTGTTATTGGTTGCGTCGCTCTACCCGATCCTGCTGTCTGAATGAAGCAAAGATGAAGATAAGCCTATCCTAAACTTCGCGCTAGGTATCCGTGGAAATCATGGATCGTCCCTTCGTAATCTGCGGGAGCCAAAGGTCCGGCATCCGCTCGGCTGGACGCCAACCCCGGCTGCAAGCGTTCCAGCTTTTCGCGGTCCTCGCGGTTCACCTCTTCCCACAGCGCGACCCGCTGCGCGATGGTTGCCGTATCAAGCTCATCTTCCCACACAGAAAGCGTCCACCGCACCCGCACCGAGCTTGGCGACAAAGGTTGCAGGGACAGAGAAACCGTCAGATTAGCGGCTTGACTGACCACCTGACACGGATAAACGCAAAATAACGATGACCGATGGCGTTGCTCCGCCGTCAACCCCGGATGCCCTGTACCGCGCGGCGGGGTCGATTGCGGATAGTTTGCATGGTATCCGGTAAAGCCTTCGCCGCCCTCGAATTTTCGCGACAGCGCTGTGGGCGTGTATCCGTGCAAGGTCACGGGGTGAACGACCGACAGGTGATACCCCTCCATAAAATTCTCAATGAGGCATTTCCAATTACAGTGCCAAACTTCCTCGGCGCTATGGACAATCTGAAAGTCCTCGACGTGATACGGCGCAACAATGTCTTCTAATCCCACCAATGTCGGAGCAAGCGGCAGCGCATCATCGTCGAGGGACACATAAATAAATCCCCGCCATTCTTCGCTGCGATACTCGGGCAAGCGGCAAGATTTCATATCCAGAGCGGTGTTTTTCATCCGGGCAGCATTGCGCAGCGCACCGTCCCTCGAATAGCTCCACGCATGATAGGAACAGATGAATTTATCCGCGTTTCCGCTTCCCTCTGCCAGCGGCATGGCACGGTGGCGGCATAGGTTCGACAACACCCGGATCACATCATCATCGCCGCGCACTACAAGCAACGGCTCACCAAGCAAATCAGCGGTAAAGAAATCCCCCGCAGACGCCACCTCGTCACACCGGCCAAGGCAGTGCCATCCTTGTTTCAGCATGGTCTTACATTCATGCGCAAAAAGCGCTTCATCCGAATACGCCTGCCCCGGCAAACTCAGCGCTTTTTCCTGCGGCAATGCAGCGGTTTCGCGGATTATATCAAGCAACTGCATCAGTCGTCCCCAGGCACGCCATAACTCGGCGCAGATTCAGGATTGAGAGCACGGGTTACGTAATCCGAAAGCTGTGGTTTATAAACCTCCCAGACATCGGCCAAACCCTTGATTGGACACTCTTCAGACCAATCCACCCGTATGTCCGCAACCGGCCAAGACACTTTATCAACCAGCCGCATCCCCGCCGAATGAACCGGCCCAGCCTCTCCTCCGGCGGCAAGCGCGGCCTGCATGGAGGTAATTAAACGATCCCCGATATGACCGCTCGAGCGCAGGAAAGCATCGACCATCGCTTGCGGCACATCGGAATTGGCGAGCAAATTACCCGCAGCCGCCACATCCTGCGCCGTTGCCTGTGCCCATGTTCCTAATATCTGATCACCGGACCCGATGGCTGTCGCACCGGTTTTATCGACCATCAAGACTTGGCGATATTCCGGGAAAGTTCCGGTTGCGCGCAGAATAGAAACCGCTTCCGAAGCCCCCGCCCCCAACTCCATAAGATCAAGACCGCGCGGTCCGAGCGTCGGATCGGTCACGTTCTGACTCGCCACAGCCCCCACACCAGCGCGCGCATAAGCACAACGCGCAGCTACACAAGGCGAAGAAGACGAAACTGCAACCCCAAACATGCCAGTCTCAGCGCAACGCGCCACAAGTGAAAAAGTCATAAAACCCTCTGAATCATTCCTGAAAAGCTGCGCGAGATTTTCAAAACCCGCAAGCCGCCAAGAACGCCAAAAGATGTCGTTTTCGCACTTTTCTTGCAGGGCAGCGTGTTCTAGCGTCACAAGGATAGAATGGAGGCGCTTTATGTGCGGCATTGTCGGGTTATTTTTAAAGAACAAAGCGCTGGAGCCAGAGCTTGGCCGCTTAACCGCGCTCATGCTGCATGAGATGTGTGATCGGGGGCCGGACTCAGCCGGTTTTGCAATCTATGGCGGCGGCGATGATCGGGCAAAACTGGTGCTGTTGTCCAAATCCGGCGAGACGGATTGGGCCGCGATGAAGGACCAGCTTGTCGCGGAATTATCGGCGGAGATGGAACTCGAGACACTCCACGATCACGCAATCATCCGCACGAGTGCCGATGGCCGCGCCGTTCGTCGCTGGATTATCGACAACGCGCCTGACGTGACGGTGCTGTCTTTGGGTAAAAACATCGAAGTCTTCAAAGGTGTCGGTGATCCTGACCGTGTTGCCAAAGATTTCGGGCTTGCAGAGCGCACCGGAACCCATGCGATTGCTCATACGCGCATGGCCACCGAAAGCGCGATCACAACGGCAGGGTCGCACCCGTTTTCCACTGGCGCGGATACATGCCTCGTTCATAACGGGTCACTCTCGAACCATAATAATCTGCGCGAAATGCTGATGACCCATGGCGAGCAATTCCAGACCGAGAACGACTCCGAAGTCGCCGCAGCTTATCTCGCATGGCGCATGTCCGAGGGCGATACTCTGAACCAAGCATTAGAATCCGCGCTGCGCGATCTCGACGGGTTTTATACCTTTGCAATCGGAACCGAGAATGGGTTCGCCGTGTTGCGCGATCCGGTTGCCTGCAAGCCTGCTGTGATTGCCGAGACCGATGATTGGGTTGCAATGGCGAGCGAGTTCCGCGCGATTGCTCCGCTCCCCGGTGTCGAGAATGCAAAGATTTATGAGCCGGAACCCGCTAAGATTTACTCATGGAGCCATGCGGTAAAAGGACAAGCGGCATGAGCGATACCTTGCTGCGCAACACGACGCTCGATGTCGCCGCCTCCTCCGTTCGCGATGTTAACCGCGCGCTGAAAGCGGCGGATGATGGGTCGTTTCAGGTTCTCAATTCCGGCGGCGCTCATGCACTCGCTTGTGGATTGGATGCCCCTGTTGACGTTACGATCAAAGGTCATGCGGGGTATTACTGTGCAGGCATGAACAAACATGCCAGCGTGACGGTTGAGGGCAATGCCTCAACGGGACTTGCCGAAAACATGATGAGCGGCACGGTGCGGGTGAAAGGCAATGTCAGCCAATCCGCAGGCGCAACAGCGCATGGGGGCTTGCTTGTGATCGAGGGGGATGCCTCTGCAAGATGTGGCATTTCTCTCAAAGGCGCAGAGATTGTCGTTGGTGGCTCGGTCGGGCATATGAGCGCGTTCATGGCCCAAGCAGGAGCTTTAGTCGTTTGCGGGGATGCGGGCGAAGCACTCGGAGACTCAATTTATGAGGCCCGCCTTTACGTGCGCGGCTCCGTCGCCAGCCTCGGCGCGGATTGCATCGAAAAAGAAATGCGCGATGAACACCGAGAACAGCTAGCCGACTTGCTATCACGAGCAGGAATGGACGCAAACATAGCAGATTTCAAACGCTACGGCAGCGCGCGCCAGCTTTATAATTTCAAGATTGATAATGCTTACTAAACACTCACAAATTTGAGAAGTTGCAAATTATGAAACGTGACATGGATTTGATCCGCCAAATTTTACTTGATTTTGAGAACGGCAAAAAATCGTGGTCTTGTTTAACAAAATCTGTTGCTGATGCGATTTGCGCTGAAGATGAGCATGTAGTCCCCGACGACATAGCAAAAGCGCATGACTACCATATAAACTTGCTGGTGATTGGAGGCTTTATTGAGGCGGAAAGAAATTCGGCTAGCGTTTGGTATATAGAGAGAATGACGTGGCATGGACATGATTTTATCGACTCCGTTCGTGATAACGATATTTGGAAGGAAACTAAGAATGCAGCGAAGTCTGTAGGCGGTTGGAGCGTCGAAATTTTAACGTCTCTTGCGAAAGGCTTCATTAAAACGAAACTTCAAAGCCTAACCGGTATGGATTTGTAATTATAATAAACGCTTAGATTACTATTACTTGAGTCACGTCACCCCGCACACCTCAATGAGCGTCGGTTTGTTTTCTGCAACAGCGTGAGCCAATGCATCCGGCAGGGCATCTGCACCGCTTAACGCGACAGTCTCATAACCGTAAGCCCGCCCGATCAACGTAAAGTCTGGCGGGGTCAGGTTCACGCCTTCCGGTTTGATCTGGCGGTTCTCCATAAAGCTGCGGATTTCGCCATAGCCATTGTTATTCCAGACAATCACCACAATCGGGAGGGCCTCGTCCATCGCGGTCCCCAATTCACCTAACGTGAACTGAATCCCGCCATCACCGATCAACACAATAGACGGGCGCGAAGGATCGCCGAGCTTCGCACCAATGGCCGCAGGCAAACCATAGCCGAGCGTTCCAAAGCCACTCGACGAATTAAACCACGCGCCTTCATTCCCCGGCTCGAATGCAAGGTTACCAGCATAGGTTAGTTGCGTTGAATCGCCGACCATCATTGCGGTTGGGACAGCTTCACGGATCGCACCAAGCGTATGCAGCATCTCGGTATAGCTTTCCGGCAAAGCCGCACGCGCGGCATCGCGTGTTTGTTTCGTCCGAACAGCGCCCTCGCGCGCCAACTCATCCACCCGTTTACAAAGATCAGCCATGACTGCCGCCGCATCGCCTAGCACAGCAATATCCGTTCGCGGCCCCCGCGCTAGTTGTTCAGCGTCAATATCAACCCGCAGCATCCTCTTCGGCGCGGTCACGAGCCCAGTCTCGTAATCGAGATAGTCCGTCGGCCCCATCTCTGTCCCGAAAGCCAGCGCCAAATCGGAATCCTCAATAAGAGCCGCAACCGGCGCAAATCCGGGCGATGCCGCGACATGGAGCGGATGACCATGAGGGATCATCGCACGCGCGCTCATCGTCGTAACAATCGGGCAATCAAGACGCTCGGCCAATGCCAGTGCAGCCTGCGCCCCCTGCTTTGCACCGCCGCCCAATAACATCACCGGCGATTTGGCCGCATTGATCGCTGTAACCGCCTCATCAAGTGACGCGGGCACTGGACGCGCAATAGATGGCGCGCGCGCAGGAGTGGGAAGCCCGTCTGTTGCCGCCCCCATCAGATCAAGCGGAATTTCAATATGAACCGGCCCCGGACGCGCCCCCTCGAATACTGCGAAAGCACGGGCAACCGCATCGGGCAAATCTTCAGGTTTAAGAATGGTGCGCGAGAAAACAGAGCATTGTTTCGCAAAGCCACGCTGGTCAGGCATTTCATGCAGATGGCCTTTACCCGACCCCATCTCGCCGCGCGCATTAACACCGGAAATCACCAACATCGGAATCGAGTCCGCTTTGGCTTGCAGCATCGCGGTTGCGATATTCGATAACCCCGGACCTGTGATAACGAGGCAAACACCGGGCTTGCCAGTCACCCGCGCATAGCCATCAGCCATGAACCCCGCCCCTTGCTCATGCCGGGGAGTAATGTGGCGGATGCTAGAGGTCGCAAGTCCCCGATACATCTCGGCGGTATGCACACCGGGAATCCCAAAAATCGCATCGACGTCATACTGCTCGAGCAAAGCAATCAGATACTCGCCAAGATTCATGCCTTAAAACGCCCTGAAAGTCAGGATTGTATAGGTATCGCGGATGCCGGAAATCGCGTGGATCTTTTCATTCACGAAATGCCCTATATCAACACTGTCCTCGACGTAACACTTGGCAATTAAGTCCCAATCGCCACTGGTAGAGTGGACTTCAGATGCTATTTCAGCATCTGCGATAGCGGCAGCGACCTCGTAAGCACGGCCTAACTCGCATTTTATATTCACAAAAAAGCATTGCATGACGATGTTGTCTCACGTCCTACGCTCAGGATCAATCATAGCTATGCCCTGCCCGCAAACCTTCACGGACACGATGGGCAATATCGAGAAATTCTTGGCTCTCCCGAATATCGAGCGGGCGTTCTTTCGGCAAGGTCGTCTCGATCACATCGGTCACACGACCGGGACGCGGGGACATGACCACGATCTTCGTCGAAAGATAGACCGCTTCGGGGATCGAGTGCGTCACAAAACAGATCGTTTTATCTGTGCGATCCCAGAGCTTGAGCAGTTGTTCGTTCAAGTGATCGCGCACAATTTCGTCCAGCGCACCGAATGGTTCATCCATCAGCAACAGGTCCGCATCAAAGGCCAACGCACGGGCAATCGAAGCCCGTTGCTGCATTCCACCGGACAATTGCCATGGGAATTTCTTACCAAACCCCTTGAGATCGACCAGCTCCAGCACGCGCTCAATACGCTCTTGGCGCTCACGCTTGGGAATACCCATGATCTCCAGCGGCAATGCGATATTCTTGGCAATACTCCGCCACGGATAAAGCCCCGCCGCCTGAAAAACATAGCCATAGGAACGGTCGAGTCGTGCTTGTTCCGGCGAGACGCCGTTGACGGCAATATCTCCGCCTGTCGGCTTTTCTAGGTCAGCAATAACCCGCAGAAATGTCGTTTTACCGCACCCGCTGGGTCCAATAAAGGAGACGAATTCACCTTTATCGATGGTCAGATCGACATCTGACAGCGCATGAATAGGACCGTCATTGGTTTCAAATGTCAGCGAAAGTTTTTCGGCGGATACGACAGTCACAAATAAGAAGCCCCGGACCTAAATGTGGCCCTTTCAAATGTAATAATAGCCTATCTGACGGCGCAGAACCAAGAACGTCAAGAGGCAATCCGAATAGACATGCGCTTTATCCTTGCCGCCCTATTGTCAACGCTACATCAAGGCACACATAAAAACATGCCTATAAACCGGAGTGCCCCGCGTGACCAATTCGCTATCAGAAATTATCCTTCATAATTATCCGCAATCGCCCGTCGCGGAAAAGGCCCGTGTTGCATTAGGGATCAAACAGCTCGCTTGGCGCTCGGTAGAGATTCCGCGCATTCCACCAAAACCTATGCTAACAATGCTGACAGGTGGATATCGCCGTACACCAGTAATGCAGATTGGCGCAGATATTTACTGCGACACCCAATGCATTATTCGCGAGTTGGAACGCCGTCATCCCTCGCCCTCTTTCTTTCCGGCGAAAGATACCGGGTTACTCTGGTCTCTAAGTCGCTGGACTGATGGCGCATTATTCGACCTCAGCGTAAAGATTGTCCTTGGATCGGCAGGCGACGGCCTCCCTCAAGATTTCGCAGAAGATAGAGGCCGTCTCTATCTTGGACCCGATTGGGCGAAGGGTCTCAAAGAAGCAAACAGCACATTGCCCCACCTCGCGGCACAAATGCGCGCAGCTTTGCAATGGCTCAATGACCAACTGAAAGATGGCCGCGCGTTCATCTCCGGCGATGCACCCGCCGCGATTGACGCACAGTTTTATCATACGATCTGGTTCATCAGAGGACGATGGGACCGTGGCCCCGCTTTTCTGTCCGAATTTTCTGAGGTCGAAAGATGGGAAGCCAATATCAACGAAATCGGCCATGGAGCCATGTCCGAAATGACCGCAGAGGAGGCAATCGCTCGTGCCAAATCATGCGAACCAATTACGTCAGAGGCAACAGACCCGCATGATCCTCAGGGCCTCACCTCCGGCATGATGGTTACAGTTTCGCCCGACCTCGACGGCGGTGAGCAACCTGTTGACGGTACGATTGTGAGCGCCACGGTCGACACCGTAACACTTCGGCGCTCGGAAGAAGACATTGGAACCCTACATGTCCACTTCCCTCGTGCGGGGTATCGGGTCGATATAGCGGATGAGTGAAAGATTTGGTTATTCGATAGTATCTGACGCTATCGACAGTTAGTCCAGATCTCTTTGGAGCGGATATTTTCGCTCTAAAGAGATCGACATAATCTTTCGCTTCCTTCAGACTCCATCCAGTGGTTTCGCATCAGTCTTTCCAGAGGATGATTACGCTTCCCAAAAGCTGCTCTACCCGAAGTGAGCCAGAACGCCATACGCGGCACGATGGCCACTGGCAAAGCATCCTTGCAGGAGGTATCCGCCTGTCGAGGCTTCCCAATCCAACATCTCACCAGCAACGAAAACACCCGGACGAGCCTTGAGCATAAGGTTATCATCTACGGATGCAGAACTGACACCCCCCGCCGTCGAAATCGCGCGCTCAATTGGATAGACGCCCCGCAAGGGGACATTTGTAGCTTTGACAACAGCCGCGAGCTGATCCGCGCTATCGGGTAAAGGATGATGGCTCTCGCGCATAATGGCGATGGCTGCACGGGACAAGCCCAACTTCCGAAGGCGGTTTGACAAAGAGTCACCAGCGCGATTGCGTTTAAGGCGGTTTTCGATTTCGGAAACATCAAGGGCGGGTTTAAAATCAACCGTCAACACCGCCTCGCCCGCACGGTCGATCTCGTCCCGTAAAGGCGCAGACAAGGCATAGATCGCGCCGCCCTCGATACCCGCCTCGGTGATGACCGCTTCACCTAAAACCGTTTCATTGCCAAAACTGAAGGACACAGATTTTAAAGGCGTTCCGGCAAACTTACTGCCGACATGCTCCTGCCATCCAATCGTGAACCCGCAGTTTGACGGGCGCAGCGGAGATAGTGCCACGCCCTCAGCGCCCAATAAATCCTGCCACGTTCCGTCAGACCCAAGCCGTGGCCAACTTGCCCCGCCCATTGCGAGAACCACCGCATCGGGGGTCGTGCTGACCTCACCCTCTGGCGTATCAAATAAAAGCGCATCGCCGCGCCAACCAAGCCAGCGATGCCGCGTCCGAGTCGCGACACCCTTCCCTGCCAGCCGCCTCAGCCATGCCCGCAAAAGCGGCGAGGCTTTGAATGATCTGGGGAAGACACGTCCAGAACTGCCAACAAAAGTTTCCTCACCAAGAGCTTCGCACCATTCCCGCAAAGCCTGCGGCGTAAAAGCGTCGATCATTACCGGCAGCCCTAAGGGCCCGCGATAACGCCCTTTAAAATGTTCCAGAGCTTCAGAATGCGTGAGATTCAGCCCGCCAATTCCGGCCATAAGAAATTTACGCCCTAGCGATGGCATCTGGTCGAAAACCGTAACATCCCAACCTGCCTCCGCGAGCATCTCCGCCGCCATCAGGCCCGCTGGTCCTCCCCCGACAATCGCACATGATTTTGGTTGAGCCACCAGCCACTCCGCTATTGTTATATTATAACACTTTTGATAAAGCTACGCATTCCCCTATCGCCTATCAGCCGGGAAGTCTGATGAGAACCATGATGTTAACGCTCGCCTCAATCGTATTTTCGGTTAAGGCTCATGCCCAATCACCTAACGTCGTAGCCGATGTTGCACCGATCCATTCATTGGTCGCGCAGGTTATGAAGGGCGTTGGAAAACCCGCGCTACTGGTCCCGGCAAAAGTGTCACCCCATGGCCATGCCCTGAAAGTCTCTCAAATGCGCGCGCTGACACAAGCAGATGTCGTATTTTGGGTCGGAGAAGCGCTGACACCATGGCTCGAGAAAGCATTGGACAGGCTTCCCGAAGATGCAGAGGCGGTCGAGCTATTGGATGCAGATGGTCTGAACCTGCTAACATACGACACGGACGAAGAAGAAGGTGACGATCACGATGAGCATGAAGATCATGACGATCATCATCACGACCATGATCATGCAGGTTTAGATCCACATATCTGGCTCGACCCAGCGAATGCAAAAGTTTTGATCGACGCCATTGCCAATACGCTCGCCCAACGCGACGCGGCAAATGCAGAGCGCTATAAAACCAATGCAGAAACCGCAAAAGAGACGCTCGAAAAATTACTGACAGATACACACTCCGCAACCAAGGCAATCAAAGACAAACGCTACATCGTATATCACGACGGATACCGTTATTTCGAAGCGCAATTCGGCCTTGGGAGAGCGGTTGCGATTGCCGACGGACATGCGGCCAAACCCGGCGCGAAACGCCTCATCGCCATACGCAAAACCGTTTCCGAGCTTAGCCCGCGCTGTATCTTTTCCGAAAGTCAGTTCGAAACGCGGCCAGTGCAATCCCTCTTACGCGGAACAGATGCGACCGAAGCTCAACTCGACCCCATGGGACAGTCGATAGAACCGGGCCCACATCTTTATGAAACACTAATCCGGAACTTGACTAACACGTTTACGCGCTGCCTTAAATAGAAGCGGCAGCGCTTCTGCGGCGCATTCCCAACGCAAAAGCCCCGCAGCCGATAACCAGCACGGCTATGCAGATATAAAGCAGCGCCGTGTATTTATGCTCAACGCCCATCAAGGCCATAGCGTCAATGCCAATGGCCTTTTTGCCGTTAATCAGAAAGTACAATACTGCGCCGCCCAGCGCCGCTGCGAATGAGACAAGATAGCTCCATAGCGCGATTTGTGCCCCGCCAAGTAGCGAAAACAAAATCACCGGAGCTAGAAACATCGAAGCCGTCCCCGAGACTGCGACCGCAGCGAATAGGTCTTGCGAGCCGAAGAAGCAAAAGGCCAAGCCGCCCACCATAAACGCCGCCATTGTCAGGCGTCCGCTGGTCACTGAATGGGGCAGCACTTTCATATCGACGACGACAAGTTTCGACGCGCTCGACAATGTTGAATCGAGTGTCGAGATGGCCGAGACGATCAAAGCTGCATTCACGGCAACCATAACCCAAGGTCCAAACATCTGTTGCCAGACATCCTGCATCCCCTGACCCTCAGTCGCTAAAATTCCTGCTTGAACGCCAAATAAACCAAAGCCGAAGATGCACAGTGCAGAAATCCAAAAAGCATGAACAAACGACCATGCCGTCGTGCGCCGATCCGCAATCAAGCCACGGTCCATCATAACCGGATCATGCAGCGGATAGCTCAACACCTGCAAGAGGGCGACCCCGAGTAGAACCCACCCCGGAAGCGCACCACTTTTGCCTTCTGCACTCGCAATAGCGGCAAAATTGAAACTCTCATGCGTTATTAATGTAGTCAGCGCGATGGCAAAGACCGCAAGAAAAACCAGCATTTGCATGACATCGGTTTTCAGTGATGCCCGCAACCCTCCAAGCATCGAATACCCGACACCAATCATGGCAAGCACCACCATCGCAAGCCCGCCGCCATCATCAATCGAACCGGTTGACAGCACCCCCCCGAAAAGATTAGCACCGATGACGACCGAGAAAATCCCACCAACAACCAACAAATTAGCGAAGACTTCCGACAGAAGCCGCAGAGCGATAACAAAGTTATAGCACGTCACGCCTGCGCCGCCAAAACGGTCACTCAAAAAGCTCTGCACAGATTCATATTTATATCCATGCCGAAACCGAAGCTGATCAATGATCAGCCCTCCCGTTAGGAAAGAGAGGTAATAGGCGGCATAGGCCAGCGCCCCCGGCGTTCCGTAATAAAACCCGAGAATCGCCGCCGTCATCAAAGACCGTGCGAAAATCCATGTCGTGACTTGGCTCAGTACCAATGTCCAAAGACCGGGAGCCAACCCTCGAGGGTCTTTACCGTTGAAGAAACCAGCCTCGCTTACCTCTCGCGGTGTCAGAAAATAACTGGCAATACCGACAGCCGAAATCAGGCCAATCAAAAGAATGGTCGGAGCGTGTTCGATCATGAATTAGTCCTTGGATGGTCACTCAGCGGCGGGCTTAAAGGTTTCATCCCGAGCGGTTACGCGCTGAACGGCGTTGTGGCAAGTTATAGGGTGGCAATAAGGCGTTAAGGAATCAGGCTGCCGTCTTCGCAACAGCTTGTTCTGCCGCAATATGCGCCATTGCCAAGCCGGTTTTGAACCCACCCGTAGCAACAATGACGCCTTCCAAAGACGGATGTTTCTCTACCAATAAGCGCTTATTCGCGGCACGGGGTCTCAGTCGCGCCCATTTTTCGATAATTTCCGCTTCAGCAATCCTCGGGCAAATCTCCCGCGCACGCTCGATAAGGGTATCAAGTTGCGTATCGGTTGTTTCCGCATCCAAATAATCGCGTTCGCTGGTTGCACCAACGGCAACCAATCCTTCGCCGCGTGGAACGATATAAAGGCGATCCCGGTAAATGATAGGCAACTCATCAAGTCCTGAATCAGGCCCAACCCTCAAGATTGCCGCTTGGCCTTTTTCACCTCTCCCCGCCGGAACATCGTCCTCGACGTCAGGGAGCAGACGAAACGCATCCGCACCCGTTGCGAGAAATATCCATTTCGCAGACAAGCGCGTCCCGTTTTCAAAGATTGCAGTGTTATTTTCGAGATGGGAGAGCCGGTATCCTGTTTCGACAGTCCCAACGCTCGCGACAAGCGCCCGGCAATAGTTTCGGGCATCGATTCGAGCTGATAAACCGCAATTTACCGCCCCAAACGGCGCGGCTTCCGCAGATAGCCACGTAGGGTCCGGTGAAATAATCGACATGCCAGCAACGCCCTGCCAATTGGACTCGGCATCCTGCGCCCTCCCCCGCCACAGAGGGACATGCGTGTCCCGTGTCAGCGGAATCAACCGCCCACACCGGCGATACCCCACATCAATGCCCGTTTCATCCTCAAGGGCCTGAACAAGCTCTGAAAGCGATGTAAGCGCTTCAAATTGCGACTGTTTTTTCTCGTTCCAGCGGTCCGGCGCGTGAGGAGCCAACACACCCAAAGGCGTGGCACTTGCACCAGCGCCCACACCCACTGCATCCACAACAACGACCTCACGCCCCGTTGTTTTCAAGGCGCGGGCAATGCTGAGGCCGAAAACACCGGCCCCGACAATCAGACATTCTGCATCCATAATCTGTGACCAACGGCAATTTGATCCGTGACGCAACAGCTTCGTGCTTTAAAGTGGAAGGATGAAACGATTTTTTATTGCGATAAGCCTCTTGATGGCACTGCCTTTCGTCACAGCAGAGGCAGAAAACTCGCTGGTAGACCTAGAGTTAGTGCTTGCCGTCGATGCCTCAGGAAGCGTGGATGAGGAAGAATTTCGACTGCAACTGTCGGGCATTGCCGCGGCCTTTCGCGATCCTGCGATTCAGCAAGCCATAACATCAGGGTCGGAACATCGTATCGCGGTTGCGCTTGTTGTTTGGTCCGATTCCAATTTTCCGAAGTTCCCAACGACTTGGCATATCCTTCACAATGCGGCGACCGCCAATCGCTTTGCCGATATTGTTGAGACGTTCCATACAAAAACGGGACGGAGCCGAGGCATTGGCGGGGGTGGAACATCAATCGGCGATGCGATTGATTATGCCATCGGTATGATTGAAGTGAACGGCTTAGAAGGAACGCGGCGCGTTATTGATGTCTCCGGCGATGGCGTCGAAACTGATCCTTGGGCTGTACCGGCAACGATGCTGCCAGAAGCAAAGATTAAAGCAACACGCGCGGGCGTCACAGTAAACGGATTGGCGATTCTGAACGATAATCGCCGTCTGAATACGTACTACCGCGACAATATGATTGTAGGCGAAGGCAGCTTCGTTTTAGAGGCCGCCGATTACGAAGATTTCAAACGTGCTATCCGCGAAAAATTATTGCGGGAAATCGCGGTCTATATCGGATGATACGCCTTAATCTCTGCAATACTCAGTTACTTGATAATTTCAGTTCGTGAGTTAAACGAGACAATCACGCGATCCGTATCACCGATATAGGGAAGCGCGCTGTGCAGTAAGTAAGACGGGAAGATCACCAACCGTCCCTCTGTAGGTTGAATATCGAGATAACCCCGGCCCAGATACATATTGCCATAATCACGCACGAGGCCGCCGCTACCAATCGGTGTGTAGAAACGGTTGATGCCGTTACCCGCAACGTTATTGCCTTCAGCTTTTACTTCACCCGCATCTCCAGCTGCCACATAATAGATACCGCACCACGAACAAGCGCCGTGCGTATGCGCGTCATGGAACCCACCGCTATTTGTTATGTGGAACCAGCTTTGAGTGAACTCGGTCTGAAGTTTACTTGGCGGAACTTCATCGCCGTTAGCTCTGCTAACAGCGGCACGAACACAGTTAGAAATCCACCCGATAAGAGCTTTTAAGTCAGGGTCTTGTGTCGATTTAAATAATTGCAACGGGCTTTCTACAAGACCAGAAGCCGGCTTTGCAGATTTTGCAATACCACTCGCGATTGGTTCTTTGTAGGTGGAGGCCAATTCGTTGATATGTGAGACTATGCCTTGTTTATGCTCGGCATGATCACCCCAGTCACAAAGAAAAAGCAGACTGGGCCAGGCTTCATTGATCGCAATCGTAGTTTTATTTTGCTGCATCAAAACTCTCCACCAAATTCCCGATTAGCCCTAACGAACGACGTTTTGACAAGCAAGCATTGTGGTAAACCTCGGCATATCCCTTGAAGCCACAATCGCTCTACTCAACGTCTTGAAGTCCGTAACCAGAAAATAGTTGAAGCGTTTCTTCGATCTCGGCATCACTCAATATAACAGGTCCGCCGATTGCAAGGCTGAGGCAGTATTGTTTTGCAAGCGCTTCCAGTTCAAGCGCGCGCCACATCGCTTTAGCCAGCGTATCTCCGATGACGACCATACCATGGTTCGCGAGCAAGCAAGCCGTTCGCGCCTTCATCGCTTCCATCGTCAGGTCCGACAGTTCTTCGGTCCCGAAAGTCGCATAGCCAGCGCACCTGACGGAGTTTCCGCCGAACGCAGCGATCATATAATGACAGGCGGGAATTTCTTTGCGGGCGATAGCGAGTGATGTGCAATAGGCGGGGTGAGCATGGACGACTGTCATAGCATCCTCGCGGCCCGCCAATAACTTTTGGTGAAAGCGCCATTCCGTTGAGGGCTTACATGGTCCTTCATACGCACCTGAAACGTCATCAAGCGCGACAGACGCGATCATATCCGGCGTCATATCATCATACGGCACAGCCGACGGCGAAATGAGCATTCGGTCTTCAAATCGCACGGAGATATTACCCGACGTTCCCTGATTGATGCCGCTTGAATTTAATTCACGGCATCGTTGAATAATTTCAGTTCTCAGTTCTTTTTCAGGCTGTTTCATGAAGTTCGCAACTCAGAAGCATCACTTGCGAGATTGGTGATTCTAGCCCAGTCGCCGGTATCAATAGCGTCTTTTGGCGTCACCCAAGAACCGCCCACACAAATAACATTGGGCAGGCTCAGATACTCTTTCGCGTTTTCCTCATTCACACCGCCTGTAGGACAAAACTGCAAACCGGCAAGCGGACTGGCCCACGCTTTGAGGACGGGCACACCGCCATTGGCCTCGGCAGGGAAGAACTTGAGAATTTCAAACCCGCGATCTGCGGCTCTCATCGCCTCGGATGGAGTCGCAACGCCCGGCAACATCGGCAACCGCTGTGCTTCGGCAGCATTTATCACAACATTAGTAAATCCCGGGGAGACACCGAACCGCGCCCCTGCATCAATCGAGGCTTTGACATCATCGGCAGTTCGCAGCGTGCCAACACCAACCACAGCACCTTCAACAGCATCCGCTATTGCACGGATTGCTTTGAAGGCGACAGGCGTTCTCAATGTGACTTCCAATGCCGACAACCCGCCAGCCACCAACGCTTCAGCCAATGGGACAGCTTTGTCGAGATCATCAATAACGATTACCGGAATAACCGGCGCGCGGCGGCATATCTCCTTGATGCTTAGCAAAGCCATCAGGACAAGCCTTTTATCGCCGCGATAAGACCGGCGGTTGATACATCATGATCCACCGAAGAGTCACCTTTCAGGGACGGCAGCAAATTCACAGCCAATTCTTTGCCCAATTCAACACCCCATTGATCGAAGCTATCGACATTCCAGACAACACCTTGCACGAAGACCTTGTGCTCGAACAGTGCGATCAAACGGCCCAGCGAAAACGGGTCTAAACGGCGATGCAAAATTGTTGTCGATGGGCGGTCACCGGGAAAAACGCGATGAGCGGCAAGGCGGTCAATCTCTTCTTGTGAAGCAGATTCCTTCGCCATGCGCGCGCGCACTTCATCTTCGGTGCGACCAAATGCAAAGGCTTTTCCTTGCGCGAGACAATTCGCAAGAAGCGTGGTGTGATGCTCGCTCGCACCATCACGCGATTCAGCCGCGACAATAAAGTCCACCGGGATGACATCAGTGCCTTGGTGCATAAGCTGGAAAAACGAATGCTGCGAATTTGTCCCCGGCTCACCCCAAATCACCGGGCTTGTGGCGGCGGTAACGGGCACGCCTTGTCGTGTTATCCGCTTACCATTGCTCTCCATATCGAGCTGTTGCGTATAAGCGGGGAACCGCTCTAACCGTTGATCGTAAGGAATGAGCGCAACCGTCGGCCAACCCATCGCATTACGACGCCATACGCCCAGCAGGGCAAGAATGACCGGCAGATTTTGCTCGAACGGGGTATTGATAAAATGATTGTCCATTGCCGCAGCACCGGCGAGGAAGGCGCGAAACTTTTCCGCGCCAATACCAATGGCCACAGGTAATCCAATCGCCGACCAGATCGAGTACCGCCCTCCGACCCAATCCCAAAAGCCGAACACGCGCGACTCTTCGATACCGAATTCCGCTGCGCCCTCGATATTGCTCGACACGGCTACCATGTGCTGACCGGCCTCATCGCCAACAGCGTCGCGCAGCCATTGCCGGGCAGATTGCGCGTTGATCATCGTTTCCATTGTCGTGAATGTTTTCGATGCAATAACAACAAGCGTATGTGCCGGGTCCAAATCTTTGGTAATATCTGTCAGATGAGCGCTATCTACATTCGACACGAAATGCAGACGAGGACCATCGCGGTCCGGCTCCAAAGCCCGAGCGACCATCACAGGACCAAGGTCGGACCCACCGATTCCAATGTTGATGACATCGGTAAAGCGTCCAGCTTTCGGAGCATACCGTCCGCTGCGCACATCTTCAGCAAAGGCTAGAAAGCGATCAAGCGTTCCTTCCACATCATCACCGGCGGGCGGGTTTGCCCCTCCCCGAAGCGCCATATGCAGGACAGCTCGATCTTCGGTGAGGTTCCAGTGCTCACCACCGACCATAGCGTCGCGGGCCGCCGCAACATTGGCAGCGCGCGCAACATCAAACAGCGCAGAAAGCGCAGGCGCATCAATCTTCTCTTTTGAAAAATCGATGAGCAAATCATCAAATCGGACAGAGAACCCGGAAAACCGCTCAGGATTTTGAGCAAACAAAGTGCGCAGATTAGTCTCTTTTATGCGCGCTGCATGAGGATCGAGCTGTGAGAGGTAGTCACTCATATCGCAGTTTCCATTCCTGTTTCTCTGGCTCAATCCGCGTAGAAAATCACCGGCGATTGCGCCGCATCCAAAACAACCCGAATTGGAGCGGCAAGCGAATCCGTCATACTCATTGCTTGATCAAGAGCGGTTCGCTTTTCGATTCCTTTAATAAGCAAATAAGTATGAGCAGAACTCGTTAATGCTTTGGCAGTCAGCGTAACGCGCGGTTCATCCGCTTTCGGCGGATTTGCCTCAATTATGAGAGATTTACTCTCCAAATCGAGCATTTGCTCCAATCCCGGTGTGCCGGGAAAAAGAGACGCCGTGTGCATATCCGCGCCCATCCCAAGCACACACACATCGAACGGAGTGATTAAGGCCAAACGTTCCGCAACGCCTGAAATACCGTTTTCAACCGAAAAGAGTGGCAAAAACTCTGCCTTGGCCGCCTCGCCCTGCAATAGATTGTCAGAGACAAGACGCGCATTAGACCGTGGGCTGTCAGCCGCGACCTGACGCTCATCCGTCAACGTGACGACGACTCTCTCCCAATCCACCGACTCTTTTGCCAATGCTGCAAGAAAAAGAGCGGGAGTGCTGCCACCCGATACCGCAATGCTGACTTGGGTTTTCTTTTCTAAGGCAGCGCGCAGGTTAGACGCCACGCGCTCGGCAAGTGCTTTACCCAAACTTTTCACAGAATAAGTTTCAACTATCATGCAGAAATCTCGCGCCAGCGTCGGCCTTCGCGGTGCAATAACATCAAAGAATCTTCCGGCCCCGATGATCCTGAATCGTAAAGGCTTGGGACCGAATTTTGCCATCCATGAATAATCGGATCAACCCATGCCCATGCAGCCTCGACTTCATCTCCGCGCATAAAGAGAGTCTGATCGCCTCGGATCACATCCATAATCAAACGCTCATAGGCATCGGGCATTCGTTTACCCGTAAGCGCAAGGCTATCAGCGAAACTCATATCAAGTTCGGTTTCTTTGAAGCGCATACCCCCCGGTCCGGGATCTTTAATCGTCATCGAAAGTGTAATGCCCTCATCCGGTTGGAGGCGTATCGCAAGCACGTTCGGTTTCGGAGCAGCCGCAGAACCAGAAAAAATAGAATGCGGGATGTCTTTGAACTGAATGGCGATCTCAGAAACCCGATTACGGAGGCGTTTGCCGGTGCGGAGGTAAAACGGAACACCCGCCCAACGCCAATTGGAGATAGTCGCTTTCAGTGCAACAAAGCTCTCTGTCCGGCTTTCCGGGTTTTCAGCATCATCGTGATACGCGCTCGTTGACGCGCCCCCGCGATACTGGCCTCGCACAACATCAGCAGGATCGGTCAAAGGTTGCAACGCCCGCAAAACTTTGAGCTTTTCATCGCGCACTGCATCCGGCTCAAAATGCGAAGGAGGCTCCATCGCCGTTAGGCACAATAGCTGGAGCAAATGGTTTTGGACCATATCGCGCATCGCGCCGACATTATCGTAATAAGGCCCCCGCCCTTCAATCCCGACGCTTTCAGCAGCAGTAATCTGAACGTGGTCGATATGTTGAGCATTCCAAAGCGGTTCAAAGAGCGCATTCGCAAACCGCAGCGCCATGAGGTTTTGGACCGTCTCTTTTCCTAAATAGTGATCAATCCGATAAACCTGACTTTCGGCAAAACCTTCGGCAAATTGCCTGTTAAGCTCCCGAGCAGAGTCAAGGTCGCGCCCGAGCGGTTTTTCGATAACAATCCGGGTTTGCTCATCAACAAGACCAACTTTTTGGATGGCCTTCGCGATCACACCAAAAAATCGCGGTGCAACGGAGAGGTAATACGCACAAGGGCGACCATCATCACTCAACAAGCCGCGCAGTTCACCCCATCCCGCTTCTGATGTGACATCAAGTTGCAGGTAAGTCAGGCAAGACAGAAACCGCTCGCGGGTGTCGCCTTCAATTTCGTCTTTCGATACGAATGTGTCGAGCGCATCGGAGGCAAGTTTACGAAACCCGTCAGTGTCTAGGTCGCTCCGCGCAGCACAGATAATGCGCGCCGTATCGAGCATCTGACCATCCGCCATACGGCGATAGAGTGCGGGTATCAGCTTGCGGCGTGCCAAATCGCCAGTCGCACCGAAAACGACAAGATCAAACGGATCTACCGGGACAACACGTGAGACCATACGGTCAGCTCCTCACTTATCGAAAACGCACCTCCCATACACGAAAGAAGGGGTTGCCGTCGACAGAAGGTATTCAAACTACGAGATTATATATTTCGGCAATACGCCGATTTGGGAAGCTCATTTAATAAACAGCTTTGTCCGTGCTGATTTTCCCGAACGATCTATCACTGAAATCGACATAAACCCGCCCCCATCGGGTTGATAGCTGACCTCACGATCAAATCGACTGACGTTAAGGGGCTTGCCGTCCGCCAACCAAGTAAAGGGCGGTAAGCCGTCTCGTACTTTCAAGGTCAGTGCTGCGGGCCGTGATCCATCAATACCAAGCTCAACCGTCGCACCATTCGGTGGAAATGCGATTTTGGGTTTCGGAGATTCGTTGCGACCAGACATTGAAGGATGGCGGAAGCGTTTCAAAGGATGCGGCAGTTCTGAATGGCTCACCGTCAAAACTGTATCGGGTGGCGGAGACAGAGGGTCGGGTTTCGACTTTACCCGCGAAAACGTCTCGAACAATAATGGTGCAGCGGTGTCAATTCCGAGGATACCGGGCGCTGGCGCTGCGTCGGCTCTGCCGATCCAAACGCCAATGACATGAGCGCCATCAAAACCCACGGCCCACGCATCGCGATACCCGTAAGATGTTCCGGTCTTGAATGCGAGCCGTTCAGTATGGGCCATATCCGGTGTTGGAGCGCTTGCGAGAATATCGCTGACCTGCCAAGCGGCCTCCGGTGATAGCACCCTACTCTCCCGACGGTTGGTTCGTCGACCAAGGCGCTCGTGCAATTCGACTGCTTCACCGCCACGGGCAATCGCAGCATAGAGCGCGACCAAATCACGGAGCGTCAGGCCAACACCGCCAAGCCCGATGGCCAATCCTGTTCCGCGTCCGGGCGGGAGCTTGGCATCCGCTCCGGCTCTGCGCAAACGGGCCATTAATTGCGCGGGGCCAATGCTATCAAGAACCGCAACGGCGGGAATGTTCAACGAGCTTTGCAGCGCCTCGCGGATGCTGACTGTGCCGCGATACGTCTGGTCAAAATTGCCGGGGGCATATCCCCCGAAATCCGTTGGGCGGTCCTCAATCAAGGTTTCTGGATGCGCTAAACCGACTTCGAAACCTAGCCCGTAAATCAAAGGTTTCAGCGTCGATCCCGGTGATCGGACAGCGCGAGTCATGTCGATGAACCCACGGCGGCTGGTATCAAACAAATGGGGAGAGCCGACCGACGTAATGATCTCTCCAGTTTGGTGATCTGCGATAATCACAGCACCGGAGAGGTTGCGTCCTAACCGGCCACTACGAGTGCGGAATAAGTCCTCAACTGAAGACTGCAAATCCCGATCAATCGTCGCGCGATGAATTGCTTGGGTGCTTTCCCTCCGCAATCTGTCGGCCAAGTGCGGCGCACGAAGTGGGAAATGCATTCGCGCATCCGGTGTCCGCTCAGACCGGGCCGCCTTGACGGTATCGCTCGACAATACACCGGAGTCTTCGAGCCGCGCTAATACACGATCCCGAGCGCGGCGCGCATTCTGTGGAGAGCGATCCGGTCGCCTTGCATTCGGAGATTGCGGCAGCGCCACCAACAATGCCGCCTCGCTTGGTGTAAGGCGCGATGGTTCTTTATCAAAGTATGAAAGGCTCGCCGCACGCACGCCTTCGATATTACCCCCAAACGGTGCAATCGTCAGATAGAGCTTTAGGATTTCCTCTTTGGATAAACGCCGCTCCAGCGCGAGCGCAAGACGCACCTGACGCAGTTTCGCCTTTAGGTTTCTGGATGGTGCTTCTTCCAGCAGACGAGCGACCTGCATTGTCAAAGTCGATCCGCCGGACACCACCTTGCCATTCAATGCGAGCTGTCCAATGGCCCTGAGCGATGCAACGGGATCAACGCCGATATGTGACCAAAATCGCTTATCCTCATAGGCAATCAGTTGCTCAAGATAGCCGGGATCAACGTCGCCGACCTCGACCGGCAAACGCCACCGACCATCGGCAACAGTATAGGCGCGCAGCAACCGCCCCTTACGATCCAGAACTGTGGTTGACACCTCCGGTGTCAGTGACGGAATTTCGGTTTTTTCAATCCATCGATCAGCGGAGAATACCCCGCCAATAGACAGCGCTGCCACGACGAGAACGGCACGGCAGCGCCTTGAGTTACGGAATTTCACACGCACGGGAGCCTTGTCGCTCACTTCAACGCGCCCAACACTTCAACCCAGCCTGCATCTGAGTTTGCACGATAATCAGGGCGATACATATCTTCGACGCTCGCCGCCGGATGATAGAACCGACCGGGCGAGACGGCACGAACAATGTAAGCGATCTCAAACGATTCATTGTCAGTTGAATCTACCGCCGCCAACAGGCGATCCGTCCTGAACTCAAGAGTCTCTGTCGCCCTGACAGATAACCATTCGAGCGCGTCCATATCACCGGCACGCAATAGCTTCGGATTGTCGATCTCAAAGCCTGCCGGAAGAGGATCATTGACCATCAACCGACCTGCCGGTGCGCCTTTGCCTTTGACACTGATAACAGCAACCAAACGATCATTTTGCGCGACCGCATCCGGTGATATTTCTTCACCCTCAAGCGTGTAATATGCCCGCGAGATTTCAAAGCCATTGCCACCCGCAACCGGAGGCTCATTAGGGATACCAAACGTGGTGAGCACGGCGTCGGAACTGCGATCACCCCCATTCGCAATCACGACTGTTCTCTCACCGACCGCTTGATCTTCGAAGACACGAACCATAGGGCCGTCGATTGCAACGCCGTCCACTGTGATGTCACCCGCAGAGGCATCGTTGATCAAGGCTTTGGCCGCGAAGAGTGTCCAGACTTTTTCTTGAGTTGACGTTCGGCGCTCAGAAAAGCCCCGAGGATTAACAATATCGACCAAGGCTTCGTGGTCTACTGCGTCGGAACCGGCCTCAACCGACAGCGCAAGCACACCGGCAGCATCCCGCAATTGCGAACCGTAATCATCTCGCCAAAAATGTTTCGAAATCGGCTTCTGATTTAGTGTCTGCTCCGCAGCAAGGCGGAACATTGTGTCAGCGCGTTTTTGTTCGCCGTAAGTCGCCAGAGCCATACCAAGTTGCGCTTTGGCAAGCGGCGAGGAGAGGACATCTACTTTAGCATCAGCATAATACCGTAAATCACCGATCGACGCAGCGCCTTCACGGGCCATCACCATCAATGCATAAGCGATATAGTCCGCTTTATCTTCGTTATCGCCAGCATACGCCACACGGTTGCGCAAGTTTGACAACGCCGCCTTCATCGCCTGTTCAGGGACATCATGCCCTTGGAGGCGCGCTTGACTGAGAAAGTCAGTTACATAGGCATCAAGCCAAGCATCACTGTTTGCGGGCTGCCATAACCCAAACGACCCTCCGTTGGTTTGGTTGGCCAGTACCTTGCGGACCGCTTCTTCAATCCGTTCCTCGATCCCTTTGCCTTCGTCAAGGCCCATCGCCGAAGCGATATCATTGAAATGTAGCAACGGAAAAGCGCGGGATGTCGTTTGTTCAGTGCAGCCGTAAGGATATTGATCCAATTCGCGCAGCAATCCCGGAACATCGAACCTTGCAAGCGGCCCAACGGTCAAAGTTGCCCGGCCAGTTCCTTCACGGAACCCTTCAAAAGTGCTGGCATCAACAGTTAGCGTTCCGCCATTCGCGGCGAGCGGAATTCTGTTTTGACGCAAGACTTCAGGGCCATTTGCCCGAACCGCAAGCCGCACAGATTTGGTGAGAGTTTTGCCGTCAGGGGTTGTCGTGACAAACCGCAACTCATGATCACCAACGGTCTTAGCCGTAACCGGGATCAACAAGGAAGCCTTGGATTGTAGGTCAAACTGCTGAGATGACTTGCCTAAAATAAGGCCTTCATCCGCCTCGATGTCCAAGGTTACATCGCCCTTTGGCCCGCTGGCATGAGCGATCTCTATCAATACACGGCTTTTATCGCCCGGTGCGAGAAAACGCGGAGAGCTGACAGAAACAACAACAGGGTCAACGACCTTCACATCTTTCTCTGCATTGCCAACGCCTGCATCAGACCAGACAATCGCCATCAGCTTCACTGTGCCGTTAAAGTCCGGCACGTTGAATGAGGCACGAGCTGTTCCGTCTTCACCGACTTCAAGAACACCGGAGAAGAATGCCAGCACATCTTCGTTAGGCGGCGGCGAAGCCCCATTGGAGGCAGGACCATCACCGCCCGAGCGAATACGTCCCGGCGTCCCAAGCGACCCATTTATCAACCGTCCATAAACATCTCGAATATCAATCCCAAGGCGGCGTTGACCGAAATAATGCGATCCCGGCTCAGGCGCATCGAAACCAGTGATATTCAGCACCCCAACGTCAACCGCCGCAATCGTTGCATAGGCGGTTTCGCCTTTTGGCAGGTTCGCGATCTTTAGCTCGGCCAGCATTGGCCCCCGTGGATCAACCTTGTCCGGCGTCAGAAAACTGACATCAAACTTGCGATCATCTACATCGACTTCAGCCCATTGAACCCCGATAGCGCGTGAAGGGTTACGTCCGGCGTCAACATCCATTGGCTGGATCAGCGTTGCCGTAAGATAGGCCCCCGGCCCCCATTCTTCAGTAACCGGCATGTCGATCAGACTCTCGCCTGCATCAACATCAACGGCTTTCATGTCGATAATTCGATTGTCGAGTGCTGCGACCAGTACCTTCCCTGCAAACCGAGCATTTACACGCAGCTTCGCAGTATCACCGATTTTATAACGCTCTTTATCAAGCGAGACTTCCAAAGTATCCGGTGTATCCGACCCCGCAACAGGTGCATACCATCCCGCATCAAAACCAACACTCGCAGCTGTATACGTGCCATCGGTCGCAATCAGTTTTAGCTCGTAGCGCCCCCATTCGACCGGGGCTTCAACAATGGCAGGTTTGTCAGTGACGAGTTCAAGACTTCCAGAAGCCACACGCTCGCGGCGGGTTGTCGGCTCGTAACGCCACGATCCGTTCACTTCATACCATTGATACTCAGTTTCAATCTTTGAGATTTCCCAACCGACGCTTTCCAAATCAGTCCGGGCGGCGTTTCGGTCCACACCGATAACTTCAAAACGGGCAAGGCCCCCTTGTTGTACAGAATCTTCGAAGAGTGGCTTGATTCCGATCATGCGCGAGACTGGAGCAATGGCTCGTTTCAAAACGCGCTCAACCGGGCGACCAGATCCATCTCGCAGCCGAATAATTGCTTCCATTTCGAGGGGCCGTGTAACGCCGTCCATCGTTGGCAATGACAACGGAACGATAGCGCGTCCATTGGCATCCGTGGCTAAATCTCCGGGCAGAGATTCGACACTGGCGTTGATGCGTTCACTTTCAAGGCCAAACGAATACCCCGGAAAATCTTCCAGCCCTTTTGCCAAACCGATACGAACCTGCCCGCTGATTGGCATGTCTGCGGCAGGAGCGCCGTAAAGGTAGCGCCCCTCAATCTCCAGATCAGGGACATCAGAGATGCGGATTGTTTCCGCAGCAATGTTGAGGTCAAAGTCGATTCTCTCCGGCGTGAAATCTTCAACCAGAAAGCTCCCACGCGACAAAGCGCGGGTGTCAGGATCAGCATGAACAGCAATCTCCCACGCACCGCGCGCTGCACCCGAATTAAGATCAAACGATACGCTGCGACCGCCAGCGCCCTCGTCTTTAAGGACCATCCGCGCATGTTCAACGCCATCGGGCCGCGATATGATTGTCGTCAAAGGCAAGTCAGCAACGGCTCTCGCTGTTGCATCGCGTGCGAGGATCGTCGCGTTGACAGTCTCGCCGGGACGATACGCACCGCGCTCAGTGCTAATGAAAACATCAATGGGTCCAGGCGCTGCACGGCCTTCAACACCGCGATCAGATAAATCGAAGCCGCTTTCAGTCAGATCAAGAAAAGCAAAATCACCATCCGCGCTTTCAATCGTGATCATGGCCGGAGCCATCCCGACTTCGCCGCGCGTTAAGCCGGGTGCAAAATTCAGATAGCCTTCACTGTTTGTCGTTCCCATTCCTAAGACTTCATTGTTGAAGGCAATCAGCTGAACTTCAGCGCCTTCAATCGTCTCGGCGCTCGCCAGTGAGCGCGCAAAAACATGCAGCCCATCCGCACCGGATAATGTCGCTAATCCAAGATCAGTAACAACAAACCACTGGGTTGCAGCATCAATCCAAGCCTCATTCGTACCTGCACGGGCTGTCATCACATAAACGCCCGGCTCAAACTTGGTGATCGCATCACCAATCGGAAGCGCCGTGGTCACATCTTCATTGAGTCGATTACCGACTTCGCCGGTTCCCTCCCAAACAGGCGTGCCGAAGTCGCGAGCAATCTCGCGCTCACGATACCCGTCAATCGCTTTGCCCAGCATATCACGCTGTGCGACTGTTCGTAGATTCCGAACACCAACGCGGTGAATGCGCAGGTCAACCTCATCCAGATTGACCGATACAAGAGGAATCGACGCCTTCGCAGATTTAGGCAAGACATAAGCCCGCCCGGAAAAGCGCGCTGATGGACTTCGGTCCCGCACATAAACATCCAGATCAACAGAGCGGTTCAGTTTTTCACCGCTCGCAGCTGGCAGACCTTTTCGGACCGTAAATTTGTAACGCCCGCCATGCTCAACGCCATCAATGCAAACTTGCTGACCCTCTGCTTCGACAGGCAGGTCGCGCTTATCGAGGCGAACAAAAGTCCCGTATTCTGTTTCCAGATCGAGGTCTTCGGAAAATGTTACGCAAATGCGCGGGTTTACTGCGTTTGAGTCAACGCTGTGATCAATAACTCTAAACCCGTAACGCGCAATCGTGTTGTCTAGTTCGGCTTGCTTATAACTTCGGGGGACAAGTTCTTGAGAAAGGCGCAGTGCGTCGATAGCTTGCCTGCCATTTCCACGATTGATCAGCGCTTTAGTAAGTTGATCCAAAGCATTCGCTTGTTGCAAAGGACGCTCTGACCGAAGGTAACCATTAACTGCAGCCGCAACGCTACGCCGCCGCATTTCCTGGTCTTCATCGTAATCGCCATCGTCGATTTGTATGAAAGAACGAGACAGGTTGACCCAAATATCCGCATCGTCGTCAATATTTAACGCCGCAGCGTAAAGCTGTGCCGCCTGACGAGGTTTTTCGTATTGCGCATTCGCCAACAGGCTCCTTGCCGATTTATCTCCGGGAGGGAACTCTACGCCTATTTCTCGTGCCAGAGTGTGCGCTTCTTCAAGATAACCACCCGGTAAAAAATCTAGGTCAGCGGATCGCAACTCGATCCGCTCGCGGGTTTTATCTGGCAGTTCCACGATGCGTGCTGAGATCGCGCCATCAAAAGCGCGCATCTCATCAAATCCATCTTTAGGAAAGCAGGCTGACGATTTCGCGTTGTAGGTAAATGCTTTGCATGATGCATCGGACAGACAAATATTTTCACACGCTTCAAAAGTCGTATCAAAATGCGGCTCCAGATCGCCGCCATAGAAATCCATGTTTTCGACAACTACTGAACGGCGATCAGGGACCCCTTTATCTTCGGCAACAGCAAACGTCGTCGTTGCGATTAGCGCCAGTACAGATAGAGTTGCCCTATAGCTTGTCATAATAGCCCATCCCTGACAAAATTACACAGCTCGCACCCAATTTCGTTGTTCAGGGCGAACCCTCGACAACCTATGGGGGGTTGAACGGTATTAGTGAGAGAAGGGCAATTTGACGGCGAAATAGCGCCGTCAAGCAGATTCGCGAATAATGTTGTCGTTTGAGGCATAAGGCGCGCTGCGCGGGATTGTCCTAACAACTATTTCAAGAATTCGGTTGAGTTTTTCGGTTGGCGTCAATTTTTGATTAACCATCATACGGTTGAGAAAAACATTTTCGAAAAACACAACCCGGCTATCTCCGAGCACCAAACAAATCGCGGCCAGTGCATCGAATGCATCTTGGGTTTTCATTCCCATGCGTCGGCCATAGTTTAAAGCCATAGCTCCGCATTCACGCAAATTGGCCTCCACATGCGGTTCCAGCAGTGTGAAATCACCGCGCAAACCGCTAGAAAGCGCCTGAATCGCTGCTTCGTCTCGATTTGCGTAAAGGTCCGCAAACTCAATTTCTAATTCTTCAAGCATCTCAATACCCCCCAGTATAAGATGATCTCTTATAATCACTTTTTTAGCATAAGTGCTGTGATGTTCATCACAACTTATCACCCTAAAGCATCCCCCATATGGGGTATATCGTATGAAACTGCGTCAATTGGGTTATTTTGCCATCTGGACGCAGCGAATTACCTGACTATAACACCCTTGATTTGACTGACTGCCGTGCGGCGGTCGAAATGCCTATTAAGGAGCCAATCGTGGCGCATACTCATGGGACGGGCGACGGCAATGAACCGCATCGCAGGGACGTTTTGTTTTTGGCAACTGGCGCAATGGGAGCCGTTGGTGTAGCAGCAACTGTCTGGCCACTAATCGACCAGATGAATCCGAGCGCCACAGAGCGCGCTCTTTCATCAATCGACGTAGACGTCAGTGCAATCGAGGTTGGTCAGCAGGTTACAGTTACTTTCCTAAAGTCACCTGTTTTCATTCGTCGTCTTACTGACGAAGAAAAGGCCGCTGCTGAGGAAACCCCTATTGCCGACCTGAAAGACCAAAACGCCCAGAATGCGCTGCATCCTGATGATAGCGCGACTTTAAAGCACCGCTTGGTTGATCCGGAACGCGATTTCCTGGTCATGAGCGGCGTTTGTACGCACCTTGGATGTGTTCCGGTTGGTGAAGCCGGAGACTTTGGCGGTTGGTTCTGCCCTTGCCACGGATCGCATTACGACACTGCCGGACGTATCCGCAAAGGGCCTGCACCGACAAACCTACCGATTCCGGTCGCAAGATTCCTCGACGAAAACACGCTGAAGCTCGGGTAAGGGACAGAAATTATGGGAAATATTCCTCAGGAGCATTACGAGCCAAAGCCCGGCGCTGCGTCTTGGGTTGAAGAACGCCTGCCGATTGGCGGCTTGATCTCACACCTGCAAAACTTTCCGACGCCGAAAAACCTGAACTACGCCTATGTATTTGGTGGCATTCTGGTTCTTTTCCTCGTCATCCAAATTGTAACCGGCATCGTCTTATCGATGCACTATCAGGTCGGCGACGAAGCCTCGTTTAGATCCGTTGAGCACATCATGCGGGATGTGAATGGCGGTTGGTTGCTGCGTTACGCACACGCGAATGGAGCGTCTTTCTTCTTTATCGCCGTCTACGCACATATCTTCCGTGGTCTTTACTACGGTTCATATAAAGCCCCGCGCGAGTTACTCTGGATTATCGGCGTGTTGATCTACGTCGTTATGATGGCAACGGCCTTCATGGGTTACGTTCTTCCTTGGGGGCAAATGAGCTTCTGGGGCGCGAAAGTTATCACGTCCCTCTTCGGAGCGATCCCGCTGGTCGGTGATAGTCTCACGACGTGGCTCTGGGGCGGCCCTGCGGTTGGTGAAGCAACACTGAACCGTATGTTCTCGCTACACTATTTGCTTCCATTTGTGATTGCGGGTCTAACCGTGCTTCACATTTGGGCGCTCCACCACGTCGGTAATACAAACCCGACGGGCGTGGAAATCCGCAAGGACAGCATCGAGAATGTGAAAAAGGATACAGTTCCTTTCACACCATACATCGCGATTAAAGACCTCTATGCGATTGTGATATTCCTGATCTTGTTCGTTGCGTTCACCTTCTTTGCACCGAACTATCTTGGTCACCCGGATAACTACGTCGAAGCGAATCCGCTGGTAACACCGGCTCATATCGTTCCTGAGTGGTACTTCCTGCCATTCTACGCGATCCTTCGTGCCATCACAGATGATCTTTGGATCATGATGATCATGCCGTTCGACGCCAAGCTCGGCGGTGTGCTTGCGATGTTCGGCGCGATTGCGGTCCTAGCCTTCATCCCTTGGCTTGATACGAGCCGTGTCCGGTCAACGACGTATCGTCCGATTTATCGCTGGTGGTTTATATTGCTCGTCATCGACTTTTTCGTCCTGATGTGGGTCGGTGCAAAGCCAGCCGAGGGCATTTATCCAATCATCGCTCTGATCGGTACAGCTTACTGGTTTATCCATTTCCTAGTGGTGCTGCCAGTCGTCGGCCTGATCGAAAAACCGCTTGCGCGCCCTGAGACTGTTGAAGCCGCGTTCAACGCAAAGCATGGCATCGAACCGGGCAGCGGTAAAACAGATGCAGAAGCCGCTGCGCTTCAGCCAGCAGAGTGACCAAGAGGGAATGGAAACAATGAAAATGATTAAAGCCGCCCTTGCATCATTGGCACTTGCTTGCGCGATGACTACAGGAGCATTCGCTGCTGGCGGTGATGTAGAACACGCTGACGTCGAATTCTCGTTCGAAGGTCCGTTTGGTGTCTATGATCGGGCTGCTTTGCAGCGTGGTTTGCAAATCTATCAAGGTGTTTGCGCCGGTTGCCACGGTATGAAGTTCGTGGCTTTCAGAACGCTTGCAGACAAAAATGGACCGGGCTTGTCCGAAGATCAGGTCAAAGCGTTTATCGCCGAGGCTGGTTATGAAGTCGAAGACGAAAGCGGCGAACTGATCCCCGCGAAGACATATGATTACTTTCCAGCCAATAAGGGTGCTGGCGCCCCTGATATGTCACTGCTCGCAAAAGCGCGTGCGGATGGCGCTGTCCATATCTACTCAATCCTCACCGGATATACGGGTGAAGAAAAAGAAGTCGCCGGTACGACGCTCTATGAAAATAAGGCGTATCCGGGCGGTTGGATCAACATGGCTCCCCCACTTTGGGGCGACGATGTTGAGTATAGCGACGGAACCGAACCAACACTGGAGCGCGAAGCAAGAGATATTTCGCAATTCCTGATGTGGGCAGCAGAGCCAACGATGATCGAGCGCAAGCAAGCCGGAATACGGAATATCGTGTTCTTGCTCATCTTCGCAGTGATGCTGTTCTTCGTTAATCGCCGCATCTGGGCGAATGTCAAACATCCTGAGTAATCAGGAAAACTGGAGCGGTTTGCGTATCTAATGCGTAAGCTGCTCTGGACAAAGCCAAAGACGCCGTTATCTTGACTTGGCGTTCTTTTTTTGATTAGTCGGCGATCCCTATATTGAAGGAGCGACAATGGCTCGCGTTACAGTCGAAGATTGTGTCGAAAAGATTCCAAATCGCTTTGAAGTTGTCATGCTGGCGGCTCACCGCGCAAGGCTGATTTCAACGGGTTCAGAAATGCTCGTTGAGCGCGATGATGACAAAAATCCTGTCGTTGCGCTGCGCGAAATCGCTGAAACCGCGCTGGAGCCGGACGAGCTTCGTGAAGAAGCAATCTCTTCCCTGCAAAAACAGGTTGAAGTTGATGAACCTGAAGACGACAACATGGCCGCCCTGATGGGTGAAGGCGATGCTGCTGAAGAAGACCTTTCGGAAGAAGAGTTAATCCGCGCTCTTCAAGCCGAAAGTCCGCCGCGCTAATGCCGGGAGCGGCGGGGCTAAACCTGCCGCATTCAGGCGCAGCAAACGCTGCGCCGCGCGTCTTTACACGCGAACTCGAAGACCTGTTGATCAAGACGGCCCGCTATAACCCGCACCGAGATGGTACGGTGCTAGAGCGGGCTTTTTTATTCGGCGAAGCCTCTCATGCTCCGCAAAAGCGAGCAAATGGCGAACCTTATTTCATTCACCCGATTGCGGTGGCAAATCTGCTCGCCGATTTGCGGCTTGATGATGCGACCATTGCCACTGCCCTGCTCCACGATGTGGTCGAAGACACTGATGTGACGCTGGCAATGCTCTCGCAGCAATTCGGGCCTGAGATCGCCGATCTTGTTGCCGGTGTCACAAAGCTCAGCGAGATCGAGCGACGGGACCAGGTTCTCAATACGCGCGAACAAGCGCAGGCCGAAAATTTCCGAAAGCTGATACTGGCTGTCGCACAGGATGCACGAGTGTTGCTGGTGAAGCTGGCGGATCGCCTGCACAACATGCGAACGCTTGGTAACCTATCCGATGAACGCCGCGAACGCATCGCGCGCGAAACAATGGAAGTCTACGCGCCGCTTGCAGGCCGCATGGGGATGCAGGCCATGCGAGAAGAACTTGAAGACCTTGCTATGCGAACTCTCGTACCCGGCGCACGAACCTCTGTGCTGCGCCGGTTTGCTCGCTTGCGCAAAGAACACGGTGAGATCGTTGTCTCGAACATTGTTGATGAAATCCGCTCGGTTCTCGATGAAGTCAATATTACCGCCGAGGTCGATGGCCGCCAGAAACGGCCTTACTCGATTTGGCGTAAGATGGAGCGGGAAAAGGTTGGATTTGAAAATCTCTCCGACCTTGCCGGGTTTCGCGTCGTAACTGACACCATTAGCGATTGTTACGCTGCGCTCGGCGCGATTCACCAACGATGGAAAGTCGTGCCGGGGCGGTTTAAGGATTACATTTCAAACCCTAAGGGCAATGGCTATTCTTCCCTGCACACGACCGTCATAAACAAAAGCGGTTGGCGGATCGAGGTTCAAATCCGCACTCAGGAAATGCAGGAAGTCGCAGAAGGCGGCGTCGCTGCACACTGGTCATACCGCGACGGCGTGCGGACAGCGAACCCTTATGCGGTGGGTCCAACGTTGTGGCTCAAGGATGTTTTGCAAAAGCTGGAACAAGGTGCACCGCCAACCGAATTTCTCGAGCACGTCAAACTGGAGATGTACCACGATCAGGTGTTCTGCTTCACGCCGCGCGGTGATGTTAAACCGCTGCCAAGAGGCGCGACGGTGCTGGATTTTGCGTATGCGGTTCACACCGAGGTCGGGAATCACTGTGTCGGCGCGCGCATTGATGGGCACAAAGCACCCTTGTGGAAGCCCCTTCGTAATGGTCAAACTGTGCAATTGTTACGGTCAGACGGACAACACCCTTCTGAAAGCTGGGAAGATATGGTCGTCACGGGCCGTGCAAAGTCTTCGATTCGCCGCGCGCTAAAAGAACGTGAGCGCGGAGAGTTCTCCCGATTCGGCGAACAACTGCTTCGGCGCACATTCACAAAGGCAGGATATGAACTGCGCCAAGAAGATTTGGTTCGCGCTGTTGCGGCATTGGACCTCGATCATCCCGGCGCCCTTTTCGTCGCCGTGGGCGAATCGCAACTAACACCACAAGCCGTCTTCGAGGCTGCGGACCCTGCAAGGGAAGCCAGCGTCGAAATTTCCCGCAGTGAAGAACCTGTTGTGATGGTGCGCGGTGCAGAACGAAGCCCAGCCCATAGTTTTTGCCCAAACTGCAACCCAATCCCGTTTGAACGTATTGTCGGCGTCATAGATCAACGGGATGGCGGCGCAATTCTTCACCGAATCGATTGCCCTGAACTGATTAAAGACGAAGATAATGCCGATACATGGCTCGATATGTTCTGGGGAGAGCACGCGGACAGCCATGCAGAGTATCCCGTTACCCTCTCGATCATTTTGGCCAATGAACCGGGGGCATTAGGGTCAGTTTGCACGGGCGTGGGCGCGCTAGACGCTAATATTGTTAATCTTTCTATCGTTGAGCGAAAATCGAGCTATTGGCGTGTGAGATTGGATTTGGAAGTCCGGGACGCCCGACACCTTCACAAAATACTCAAGACGCTGGACAATCATCCTAGAGTCGACCAAGTGGATCGTATTAACAACGAGAGTTAAAACAGTTCGTAGTTGGGGCGACTAATGACACAGGATGAGGCACTCGCAGAGTTTCGCGAGGCAGAAGCATTGCTGGAAGGCCATTTCATTCTGTCTTCGGGCTTACGCAGTCCAATTTACCTTCAATGTGCGCGCGTTTTGATGGACCCGGCACGGGCGGACAGGGTTTGCGGCGCTCTCGCAGCTAAAATCCGAGCACAGTTTGGTGAAAATGCTTTCGATATTTGTGTTTCGCCCGCGATGGGAGGGGTCATTGTCGGATACGAGATTGCACGGCAACTAAATCTCCCGTCTGTTTTTGCCGAACGTGTTAGCGGTTCATTTACATTTCGGCGGGGCTTTGAAATCCCAAAAGGTGCGCGATGTCTGATGGTTGAAGACGTTGTTACAACCGGATTATCATCTCGCGAATGTATCGAAACGATCACAAATCACGGTGGCGATGTTATTGGCGGGGCTTGTCTGGTCGATAGAAGCGCAGGATCGGCAAATATTGGCCGTCCTTTGATCTCACTCGTATCATTAACTGTTCCGTCGTATACTGTGGATCAGGTTCCTTCCGAGCTGGCGAAGATTCCGGCGATCAAGCCCGGAAGCCGGGGGTTGAATACCGCGACGTAGTTGAATTTAGCCGTCTCTCTGACGGCGTATTGGAGGGCCGCTATGGTTTTCAAGAGACGAGACCCCAGGACGTTTTGGCGTCGCTGTGTGGCTTTCGTCTTTCCCGGGCGTGGTTACACGCGCGGCTGGAAATACATAGGGCGACGTGTTCAGAGAATCCGCGATACGCCAGAAAAGATCGCATTGGGCTTCGCCTGCGGTGCATTGGCGTCTTTTACACCTCTCTTCGGCTGTCATTTCTTCGTTGCTGCATTTCTAGCATGGGTGTTGCGCGCAAATGTTGTCGCCGGCCTGTTCGGTACGATAGTGGGCAACCCTCTTAGCTTTCCGTTAATCGCTACATCCGCGCTAGGTGCAGGCCGCGTTCTTATGGGCGGCCAAAAACAGAGCGTCGATGGTGAAGGCGTCATGTCAGCATTCGCCGATGTGGGCGCTTTGCTCTGGAATGCCCTCCTCCAAGGCATCGGCTTTCACGTTGAAAATGCGGTTTCGTGGAGCGTGACCAAGGCGCGGTTCATGGATTTTTGGGAACAGGTGATGATTCCTTACTTCGTGGGCGGTCTTGCAGTCGGCATGGTCGTGGCAATCATCTGTTATTTCTTGTTCCGGCCTGCAATCGCCGCGTATCAAAAACGCCGCAAGGAAAAACTGTCCGCAAAGAAGAATTCCAATAGCATCAAGAAGATGAAATCAGCTACTAAGGCTCCTGTCTCTTCATAGGAACTCAACCGATGGCTGTTCGCTTTCTGCGCTTAGGCGTCAATATCGACCATGTAGCGACCATTCGTAATGCGCGCGGCGGTGATGCGCCGTCTCCGGTAAGAGCTGCACAAATGGCCGAGAAAGCGGGCGCAGATGGGATCACAGCGCATTTGCGGGAAGATCGCCGCCATATCCGGGACGAAGATATCGCCGCATTGATGGCGAACATTTCCGTGCCGCTTAATTTTGAAATGGCGGCAACCGACGAAATGCAGGCAATCGCGCTGCGCCATAAACCGCACGCTGTTTGTATTGTCCCCGAACGTCGTGAAGAACGAACAACGGAAGGCGGTTTGGGAGTTCACCAAGATCAGGAACGCCTCAACGCTTTTGTCGCACCCTTAAGAGACGCCGGATGCCGGGTTTCGATGTTTATCGAAGCAGATCCCGCACAAATCGAGGCTTCGGCGAAAATCGGGGCCGCCGTTGTTGAACTGCATACAGGTGCGCTTTGTGAAGCTCATCTTGAAGGAGATTTTGCGGCCCGCGATGCTCACCTCGAGCGAATCACAAATGCAGCGAAACTTGCGCATGACATCGGGCTAGAGGTTCATGCCGGGCATGGCCTCGATTTCGATACTGCGCCTATGGCCGCTGCAATCCCGGAAGTTGTGGAGCTGAATATTGGCCATTTCCTGATTGGAGAAGCAATTTTCACCGGACTGCCTAATGCCATTGCCCAAATGCGCGCTGTCATGGATGCCGTTCGACCGCCGGTCGACTCATGATAATCGGCATTGGTTCTGATCTGGCCGATATTCGCCGAATCGAAAAAACATTAGAGCGGTTTGGCGAGCGCTTTACGAACAGGGTTTTCACAGAAACCGAACGCGCTCGCTCGGATAAACGCGCGGCGCGCGCCGCGAGCTATGCAAAACGGTGGGCTGCGAAGGAAGCTTGCTCAAAAGCACTCGGCACTGGGATTAGGATGGGCGTCGCATGGAAGGAAATGGGCGTCGTCAATCTACCGTCCGGACAACCGACTCTGGAATTGGTCGGGGGAGCAGCGGAAAGACTCAACGCTTTAGTGCCGCAGGGTCATGTTCCTAAAATCCATCTGACGATCACTGATGATGAGCCTTATGCCCAAGCATTTGTGATTATCGAAGCACTGCCCACTACAATATGATTGTTACTGCATTCATTTCGGGAGGCATTTCATGATATTTTTCCGCCTTAATACAACAGGTTGAAAAAACTCCACCTCCAGGATTACTCACTTAGACCTAGATTACTTGACATTGACCGGTTTGATAACGCTTATTCCGGCTTTGTCGGGCCTGTTGCGCCGGGACTTTTACCGTACAGGGACCATAACATGGCGCTCCACTCGTCTAGCGATAAATCAGATGGATTTGGCGAAATCGTAAAGACCATTATTTACGCGCTTTTGATCGCTCTAGTTTTTCGCGTGTTTCTTTTCCAGCCGTTTAGCATTCCCTCGAGTTCAATGAAACCGACACTTCTGATCGGCGATTATCTATTCGTCTCAAAATATGCGTATGGATATTCGAAAAACTCGATCCCCTTTAGCCCTCCTTTATTTGAAGGGCGCATCTGGTTCACACCGCCAGAGCGCGGTGATGTCATCGTCTTTAAAAACCAGCTTGACGGTAACAAAGATTACATCAAGCGCTTGATTGGACTGCCCGGAGACAAAATTCAGGTAAATGCAGGGATCGTTTCAATCAATGGTAAGCCCGTTCAAGTCGAGGCGATTGATCCGTTTATTGAACCTGTCGATACTCAACACAATCAACAATGCGCGATCCGTCAAAATCGAGATGGCGAACGGGTGTGTGTTAAAGAACAATTCATGGAAATCCTGCCCAACGACATTACCCATCTCACCGTGAATGTGGATCGGAACAACGGCGCTCGCGATAATACGAAAGTCTATGAAGTCCCCGAAGGCCATTACTTCTTCATGGGCGATAACCGCGATAATTCCGGCGACAGTCGGCGCTTTGGCGGGCATTATATCCCCGAAGAGGATTTGATCGGGCGTGCCGAGATAATATTCCTTTCTTCAAAAGGTAGCCCTTTCTTCCCATGGGAATGGCGTTTTGAACGCCTTTTCAATTCGATAAATTGATCCGGAAAAGCGAGGATATCGGGGCGCTTGAACGCGCTATCGGACACAGGTTCGAAGATCGTAAGCTCTTAGCCGAGGCTCTGACCCACTCCAGCATCATCGATTCAGAGTCTAATGAACGTCTTGAGTTTCTGGGTGATCGGGTTTTGGGGCTGGTAATCGCGCATACTTTGATCTCCCGATATCCAAACGAAAACGAAGGGATGCTTGCCCCTCGCCTGAATGATTTGGTGCGGCGGGAGACATTGGCTTCGGTCGCTGAAACACTGAACCTTGGTGCGCATATGAAGATGGCACGCTCCGAGTCCCAAAGCGGCGGGCGGCGCAAGCAAGGCATGTTGGCAGATGCGATGGAAGCTGTCGTGGCCGCTGTTTTCCTCGATGCAGGACTTCAAGCTGCCCGCGATGTGATTTTAGACGCTTGGCAACCTCATTTGGACACGCAAGATACCGCCCCAATTGACGCAAAGACAGCCCTGCAAGAATGGGCGCAGGGACGAGGCTTGCCCCTGCCCGCTTATGAGACACTTAACCGCGAAGGCCCGGACCATAATCCACGCTTTCGGGTCAGCGTCAGCCTCAGCACGGGGGAACGTGCTGAAGGCATTGATTCGTCGAAACGAGCGGCCCAACAAGTCGCTGCAAGCGAACTGCTTTCAATGTTGGATACCACCACGTGATCTGGCGATCTTTTGCCCTTTGCACATTGTTGGTTACTCCTGCTTGGGCAGATATTTCGGTGAAGCTGACCGATGTAAACTGTCCGTACTCGGCAAACGATCTACCGCCCGATACGACTGCGGCTTGCTCAACTATGGCTTGGCAGGATGCATCAATAGATTTTCGGACAACGGTTGCTGTTCTGAAACCTGGTAACGCCAGAACGGATGCCGCGCCGATTGTTTATATACCGGGTGGTCCCGGTGATGCGCCGGTGAATAAAGGCGGGAATGTTGCGTCGATACTGTCGCTTTTTCCCGGTCGCGCTTTGATCACGCTCAATCCGCGCGGGGTAAAAGGTGCAACGCCTCGACCAACATGTGAATTTGCCGAAGATTTCTGGGACGAAGACCATTCTGTTGAACGCGAGACTGAAATCGTCACGGATTGCCGCGATTCAGTGACGTTCGATTTGGCAAGATTCGATGCGCCTCATCTCGCACAAGATGTCTCGCGAATGATCGAAGCGCTTGGCATCAAACGTGCCGGTGTGTTTGCGATCTCTTACGGGACGGAAAGTGCCCTGCATCTGCTCGCTGACAAAGCGCCGTGGATGGATATGGCGATCTTAGATTCAGTCTCTCTGCCCGGCGTCATTGGTTCTTTTGAACGTTTGGAAGCTCGGGACCGGTTTCTTGGCGTTATAGATCGGCTTTGTTTCGCCGAGAAACAATGTGCGTCCTCCGTGACATCGCAATACGAAAACCTGTTGGATTGGACAGCGCAGTTTGACGACGAACCGCTGGACCTTAAACTTGGTCCGCACAAGAAAGAATGGTCGCTCGATTCAAAAGATATGCTGGGGTTTGTCGCGTCGCTGGCGTCATATCCTGACGGTGCAGGATATGGCCCGTTGCTGATTGAAGCTTTTGAAGCCTCGCGCAAGAGTACGGCTGTCTGGATTAAATCTGAATTGGAAAACGGATTTAAATACGCTTCAGAAAACTTCGCCCTGCTCTATGCGGCGTTCAGCGATAGTGATGAACGAAACTTGCCGACACCAAAAGCGGGCGACACGCACTATCCGTTCAAAATCGATGATCAAGAGGCTTTTGCACGATTATTTCGCGTTTGGAACAAAGACAACCGCACCGAAGCGCGCTTTATCGGAGCAGATACGCGAAAAGAACCCGCCCACGTTCCTGTTCTCGTCCTCTCGGGCGGTGCAGATACGTTGACGCCTTTAGAATGGGCGACAGAGTTAGACCGGCGTTTTAGCAGTTTGACGCGGTTCGTTTTCCCTCATCTTGGCCATGCTGTTGCGTTTGGGAAAGATGCAGATGTCAAAGACAAAGAAGTGGCGATGCAACTGAACTGTGGCCCGAAGGTCGTGCGAGCCTTTGCAAGCGGGAAAAGCTATAATGAGTGCGAACGATACATGCGAAAGGCTTTAGATGACTGATGCTCCTACCCATGCCGGATTTGTCGCTCTGATTGGCGAGCCGAATGCGGGAAAATCGACTCTGCTCAACGCGGTCGTTGGTGCGAAGCTTTCCATCGTCACGCATAAGGTTCAGACAACACGGTTCCGCATACGCGGCGTTTTGAACGAAGACGCCTCGCAGATTATTTTTGTCGATACGCCCGGCCTCTTTGCGCCCAAACGGACTTTAGACCGAGCGATGGTTGCGGCAGCATGGGCGGGAGCGTCCGACGCCGATGTGGTGATGCTTTTGATTGAGGCGCATCGCGGCGTGACAAAAGGTGTGCAACGCATTCTCGATGATCTCGACAAACATCTTGGGCCAGACACGCCGGTCGCTCTTGTCGTGAACAAAATTGACCGCGTGAAGCGCGATGAACTGCTCGCGTTAACCGCTGAAATTCAAGAAAAACGTTCGTTCGAAGAAGTTTTCTACATCTCCGCCACGCGCCAAAACGGGTTAGACCCAATGACACAGTGGCTTGAAGAAAAAATGCCTGAAAGCCCGTGGCTTTACCCCGAGGACCAGCTTGGGGATGCTTCAATGCGCGCGATTGCCGCCGAGGTGACGCGCGAGAAGCTTATGCTGCGTTTGCATCAGGAACTTCCCTATCAAATGACTGTTGAAACCGAAGCATGGGAAGAGCGTAAAGACGGGTCGGTCAAGATCGACCAAGCAATCATAGTTGCGAAAGAGGGCCATCGCCCGATTATTCTCGGGAAAGGCGGACAAACGCTCAAACAAATTGGGCAAGCCTCTCGCACAGAATTATCTGAGATGATGGAACGGAAAGTACATCTGTTCTTGCGCGTCAAAGTTGACGAACGCTGGCAGGAAGACCGCGCGCGATATTCCCAAATGGGATTGGAGTTTCCAGAAGGCTAATTTGGGGCTTTGCCGATACAAGCAAGGAATGAACCTTGATCCCGCTTTCGGTATCCGCAAAGATGCGCGCGGGAGGACGTGATGAACGATCCAGAAGATTTTTTCAAAGACATCTATCACTATACATCGCTTGAGCAAACCGCCGCGCATTATGCGAAATTCGCCGCTGATTATGAAGCGGCAATGGCTGCTGGCGGATATGTCACGCCGGGACGATGCGCCGAAGCATTGATTGCATCCGGCGCGGACAAAGCCTCGCCGGTTCTTGATATTGGATGCGGCAGCGGTTTGAGCGGATTGGCGCTTAAAGCTCAAGGTTTCGAGATTTTGGACGGAACGGATTATTCGGAAGAAATGCTCGCGGAGGCTCGGCCTAAAAATATCTATCGGGCTTTGTGGCAAGCCGACCTAACGGAGCCAGACCCGGAGCGTGCCGAGAGTTACGATACAATCAACGCTGCGGGTGTTCTTAACCCGGCTCATGCGCCAGCAGAGACGCTGGATAATGTAATGGAAATGCTACGCCCCGGTGGGTTGTTCGCATTCTCGCTGAATGACCATGCCGTAGAAGACGGAACCTATGAAGGCCGTTTGCATATTCTGATAGATTGCGGCTCGGTAGAGTTGATGCACCGCGAATACGACGAGCATATGCCTGCGAAAGACCTAAAGGCGTGGGTCTATGTGCTGAAAAAGCGTTAGAGCGTGTTGCGAATTCAATGAGTCAGATATTCGTACCAAGTGCCGCACGAAATCTGACACTTGATGATCCATAGTCAACGCAACTCGCTCTGATTACCAGCGTCCTGTTGCGCCGCGCCACAGGAGCGAAATGCTCTGGCGTAGAGCTGAACGCTCGGTAGGGGCGGACAGATTATGCGCCGCCTTCGCGCATTCAAGCAAAGCGGGGGCTGCTGCTTTTGGGATTGCCTTGCGCTCTGCGCGCGCGCGGGCAAGGCGCTGTCGGCCCTCTTCCGCGAGCGCATCGACGCTTTCCATCGGTAAGGGTTTCTTCCCCAACTCAACGAGTTGCGGCATAGCCATCAAATAACGCGCCGCGCCGATTGCAAAGCCCGCATCTTTGGCGACGCTCATGCCATCTTGTCCGAGTTCGGGCGCGAGGGCTTTCGCGGCGAGGCTGGTCAATCCGCCCGCAGTGGCTTCGATGTATTCATGCAGCGCGGTGTCATTTTGCGGGAAGGTCGGGTCGAGATCGTTGCTGCGCTGGTCGATCAAAGTATCGAACGGAGCGCGCGGCAGACTCGCAGCGCGGATCGCGTCGGCCAGCGGTGTTGTCACTTCATGTTTGCGCACCGGGGCATCGCTGTAGATTTGATCGAGCGCCTCGTGCCACCACTGCAAACGGATTTCGCCCAGCATTGGCTCGGAAACCATCGGCGCAATCTTCGCGATTTCGAGATTGAACGCATAGAGCGCAAACAGATGTTCGCGCGGTTCAGGCTTTGCGAAGAGCGCTGTGCGAAAGCGGTCGGGATCGCCCGCGCGGACAATCTCACCACAAGGAGACAGACGCTCAGTCATGCGATTTGTCCGGTGGTGACAGCAATCACTCTGCGGCAACTTTTGCCGATGTGGGGGCGCTTTCCGTCAATAGTTTGTAGAGAATAGCATCTTCCAACGCCTGAAACGATGCATCGACAATGTTGGCCGAAACGCCAACCGTCGCCCAGCGTTTTCCATTCCCATCGCGGCTGACGATCAGCACTCGCGTCACAGCGGCAGTGCCGCGCCCGACGATGCGGACTTTAAAATCCTCCAGTTCGAGGTCGGCGATATAGCTTTGATATTTGCCAAGGTCTTTACGCAAAGCACGGGACAAAGCGTTGATCGGACCTTGATCACCGCCCTCAGGGTCAAGGCTTTCAGAGACAGACAGGAACCGCTCGCCATCGACAGCGACTTTTACAACCGCTTCGGAGGCAGTGATCAAATCCCCTTTTGTGTTGTGACGGCGCTCGACAGTGACGCGATAGCGGTCCACCTCGAAGAATGTCGGCATCTGACCGAGGAACCGGCGCGCGAGCAAAACAAAGCTGGCTTCGGCGCTGTCATACGCGAAGCCTTTCTCTTCCATGTCTTTGACATGCTCAAGAAGGCGCGCGAGGCGGGGGTCGTCGGTCTTCACAGAGATACCGGCTTCGGCAAGGCGCTTTAACAGGTTTGAGCGACCCGCTTGATTTGACATCGGGATAACACGCTCATTGCCCACTTTTTCCGGGGGGACGTGTTCGTAGGTCGTCGGGTCTTTGACAATCGCGGAGGCATGAAGGCCCGCTTTATGCGCGAACGCCGCAGTGCCGATATAGGGTGCGTGTGGATTGGGCTGGCGGTTTAGGATTTCATCCAACAAATGCGACAGACGCGGCAGGCGGGTTAGGTTCTCGGGTGTAATGCCCGTCTCTAACATCGCAGCGAACGGCGCTTTCAGCAGTAGCGTCGGGATGATTGTAACGAGATTGGCGTTGCCGCACCGCTCGCCAAGGCCGTTGAGCGTTCCTTGAACCTGCCTTGCACCCGCCGCCACCGCTGCGAGGGTATTCGCCACTGCATTGCCGGTATCATCATGGGTGTGGATGCCGATTTTATCGCCGCCGAAACGATCACAAACAACCCGCGTGATGTTGGCGATGTCACCGGGCAGCGTCCCGCCATTGGTATCGCAGAGCACCACCCACCGCGCGCCCGCTGAGAGCGCCGCCTCGACACAGGAAAGCGCATAATCAGGGTCCGCTTTATACCCATCAAAGAAATGCTCGGCGTCCAGCATCGTCTCGCGGTTTTGGCTCACACAATAAGCGATAGAAGCGCGGATATTCTCGAGGTTCTCGTCATTGGTGATGCCCAGCGCAGTTTTGACATGGAAAATATGGGTTTTACCAACGAGGCACACGGTATCCGTACCGGCGTTTAAAACACCGGCCAGAACGTCGTCGTTTTCAGCAGAGCGCCCCGCCCGCTTGGTCATGCCAAAGGCGAGAAACTTAGCGCGTTTGGGTTTTGGCGGGTTGGCAAAAAATTCCGTATCGACAGGATTAGCACCCGGCCAACCACCCTCGATATAATCTATACCAAGATCATCAAGCGCGGTGGCAATGCGGCGTTTGTCTTCGGCGGAGAAATCGACGCCTTGAGTTTGCTGGCCGTCGCGGAGGGTCGTGTCGAAAAGGTAGAGGCGTTCTTTCGTCATGGCATTCACTCGTAATATCGACGGAGCACAGAAGGCATCGACGTCTGGTCTATTTTATGGGCGAGTGTGCGGGTGTCAGGGGTGTCGTATTCTGCCCCTGCACCCGGAGTAATTCGGATGCCAAGGCCAATTTGTTTACAGTAATTCGCAATGGGTGTGCGCGGGCGATAACCGTTGTCGGAGATGTAATCATCAATCGCACGCTTGAGGCGCTCGACGAGGCGTTCCTCAACAGCGGCACGGGCGCGGTCGGCTTGAGCGGTGGTTATGAAGCCGGGGTTGGTCATATGGCTTGCACCCTAAGAATACGATACAAGAGATTCCCGCTTACGCGGGAATGACAGAAAGCTAATCGGAGACGGGCGTGCGTAGCACGGGCACAGTCGGCTTGGGCAGTGGTTATGAAGCCGAGATCGCGCACTCTAAATCCCGCTCAATTTTGCAACGTCAAATGAAGGGGTCAGGGACCATTCCGTACCGCCGGGGATGTCTTTGACTTCGACGCCTGCGGCAACAAGAGCGGCACGAATGCCGTCTGCCTTGGCGAAGTCTTTCTCGCTTTTTGCTGTCGCACGATCCGCGAGTAAGCCATCGATCCGCGCCGAGGTATCGCCATCCGCTTCGGGTAAGACTTCCCAACCGGCCAAATCGTCGTCGAGCAAACCAAGCAACATCGCGCCGCCCTTGAGCAAACGATAGCTGTCGCGTTCGTTTCCTGAAGGGGGATTCGACATCATATGCAGCCAAGTCAGCGCTTGAGGCACATTCAGATCATCGCGCAGGCATGACAGCACTCCGGCATGAGGCGGAAGCGGCTTTTCTACGTCATTCACCAAACCGCGCCATTTACGCAGGGATTTCTCGGCTTCGTCGAGTGTCTTTTCGGTCCAGTCAATCGGCGAGCGATAATGCGTCATCAGCATCGCCAAACGCATCACCTCGCCGGGAACGCCTTGTTTGCGCAAATCTTCGACCGTGAAGAAATTGCCTGCCGATTTCGACATCTTCTCGCCTTCGACCTGAAGATAGCCATTGTGCATCCAGATGTCGGCAAACTGGTGCCCGGCACAGCGCGATTGCGCCAATTCGTTCTCGTGGTGCGGAAATTGTAAATCAATGCCGCCGCCATGAATGTCAAAATGTGGACCAAGCAAATCGCCCGCCATCGCTGAACATTCAATATGCCAGCCCGGACGCCCCCTGCCCCAAGGACTGTCCCAACCCGGTTGATCATCGGTCGAGGGCTTCCAGATCACCGAATCCATCGGGTCACGCTTGTAGGGCGCAACCTCGACCCTTGCTCCGGCACGCATTTCATCCAGAGGACGCCGCGAGAGCGAACCATAATCAGGATCGGTTCGCGCCTCGAACAACACATGGCCTTCGGCCACATACGCATTGCCGCGAGATATCAGGTCTTCGCCCATCGCAATCATCTGGGCGATATATTCGGTGGCTCGCGGTTCATGAGTCGGACGCAGCGCGCCGAGCGCATCCATATCCTCGTGATACCACTCAATCGTCTCATCTGTGATGCGCTTGGCGGCGTCGACCAAGGTTTCACCTGCTTGTTTGGTCTCTAATGCCTTCGCGTTGATCTTGTCGTCGACGTCCGTGAAATTGCGGACATACGTGACCGCTTGCGCGCCGTAATCATGACGCAGCAAGCGATAAAGCAGATCAAACACGACCACAGGCCGCGCATTACCGATATGTGCGCGGCTGTAAACCGTCGGCCCACAGACATACATCCGCACATTATCCGGGTTAATCGGATCAAGCTCGTCCTTGCGGCGAGTCTTGGTATTATAGAGGCGAATGGTCATGCGGCGTCCTTCCCTGCGGGAAAGCCTTAGCATTCAGATGAATAAATGAAAACGGACCCGCGTGACGATATGTCAGCGAATAATGCAAATTTGGGTGAATGTTTTCTTGATCATGCTCACTTATCGCTGATCCGTGTCTATGTGGTCAAGCATACTGTATCGGAATTATTGAATAAATTCTGGTGACAATAAGATTACAACATCATCATTAATCCTTTGTAATCAAATAAAAGTTCAGAGTCAAAAATGATATTTGAGGAATTACTTTGCAAATGACAGGGCCGTGATAGGCTTTACAACGTGGGCGATTGCAATGATTGGCTTAAACGTGGGGTAGCATGAAAAACGACACCTTAAGTCGATTATTCCAAAACCTTGATGCAACGGTTCAAGGCGAATCTGGACATTGGCAGATTACACTCGAGAATGTCCGTATCATCTGTCTGACAGACGAACATCATAACCGAATGCGCTTTATTGCGCCGATCCGCGAGATCGACGGCATGAATGCAGACGAATTGACCAGATGCCTTGAAGCGAACTTCCACACAGCACTCGATATAAAATATGCGATTTCTGACGGCGTGCTGTGGTCCGCCTTTATGCACCCTTTGGCCGAACTGAGTGAGGCGCAGGCGCATGATGCGCTGGAACAGGTTTATAATGGCGTGCTGACTTATGGCAATTCTTACAGCAGTTCGAACTTATCTTTTCCGACCTCGCAAGCCCGCAAAGACAAGATGCACTGACTGTCAGACCATCAAGATTTGTCTCTAGGCTTATCGTCCAAAACCTGTTCGTCGATGACAACATAGTCCGCGTCGATTGTTCCGTTACCGCCGGGGCTTCCCGCCTGTGATCGCGCGAATTCAGCTTGTTGTTTGGCCATTTCTTTACGGAGAGGCGCGCTTTTGAAATAGACATAGATCGCGAAAATGCCGCCGACGATCAGCAGGATAACGAACAAAAAAGCGGCCAGATAAATAGCCAACAGCAAAATGCCGATGCCGCCAACGCCCGCCGCGATTTTTTTCAGCTTTGTCATGAGATGCAATGTAGGGGCTGTGGATAGATTTCACAGCCCCCTAAAAGCGATTTTATCAGTTTGGCTATTTTGCTGGCTTTTTTATGCCAAGTTTAACGCCAAATCGGAACGTGAACCTGATCGCAAGCAGACTGAGTAATCCGGTAAAAGCCGAGATCGTCAAGAACTGTGCCACCGAAATACCGATTGTCAAAGGGTTGTCGAACACGTTCCGCAACACCAGCAGAACGATAATAGCTAAAAGAATAGAAACGAGCGTGAGAACAGCGGCGACTTTCCACGCAAAGCCCGAACTGACCTCCTCGCCCGTTCGCGCCCCGTAAAGCTGTCCCGCAATCATTGATCCGATGACGGTAGAAATTGCACCGCCGGGGGACCCGAGATCAGGGAAGAAATGCGCAATGGCTGCGAAGACAATTGCGCAGAGGATTGAGATTGCGAAAAAATCAATAATGATTCGAGTCATTGCTCGTCTCCGTTATCGTTTCAGCAAAGGTAAAAGCGCGCCCATATCCGGCCCATTGGAGCGCCCTGTCATTGCTTTACGCAGTGGCATAAAGAGGCCCTTACCTTTCCGTCCCGTCTCGGTTTTCAGCGCGTCGGTTACGGTTTTCCATGTCGTCTCATCCCATGGCTTCGCACCATCAAATGCGGCTTGAGCGGTGGTGACGAACTCGCGGTCTTCATCGGCAATGTCGGGGGTGATGTCGCCGGTAACGACTTTCCACCAATCAGAGATTTCGTCTGTCGAGGCGATGTTCTCTCTGATCAGCTCCCAGAATTTCGGCGCGATGGCCGTTTCTACACCCGCATCAGCAAGCAGCGGCGCGACGTCTTCGAACGGGCGCGTGTGCAGCATCTTGACGCCGAGCGCGTCGATTTCTTCGCGGTTAAAGCGCGCAGGCGCACGGCCAAGGGTATCGAGACTGAAGCCTTCGATAATCTCGGCATGGGTGGCGCGGGCTTCAATAGGCTCGGACGTGCCAAGACGCGCCATATAGGACAAAAGCGCCAGTGGATCGACGCCGGCTTCGCGTAAAGACTCAAGGGTCAGTGATCCAAGGCGCTTTGACAGCCCCGAACCATCCGCATCAACCAGCAATGAATGGTGCGCAAAGCCGGTAGGCTTATCGCCCATTGCATCGAAGATTTGAATTTGCGTTGCCGTGTTGGTGACGTGATCTTCGCCCCGGATCACATCGGTAATACCGAAATCTATATCGTCACACACGCTACACAAAGTATAGAGAAATCCACCGTCTTCGCGGATCAGAACCGGATCGGATACCGACGCACAATCGACATTCACATCGCCGCGAATGCCGTCGGTCCAACTGGTCCGGGTTTGGTCGAGCTTGAAGCGCCAATGCGGTTTGCGGCCTTCGGCTTCTAACTTGGCCTTGTCTTCGTCAGTCAGATTCAGTGCGGCACGGTCGTACACTGGCGGCCTGCCCGATTGCAGGAGAGTTTTGCGTTTTAGGCCCAGTTCCGTGCCGGTTTCGTAGGCAGCATAGAGACGGCCTTGTGCGCGAAGCTCATCCGCAACGGCATTGTAGCGATCCATCCGCTCGGATTGGCGCTCGTACCGATCCCAATCGAGGCCGAGCCATTCGAGATCGCGTTTTACGGCATCGACGTACTCTTCTTTTGAGCGCTCGGCGTCCGTGTCATCAATCCGTAAAACAAATTGCCCACCGCCTTTGCGCGCATAAAGCCAGTTCAAAAGCGCCGGACGCAGATTGCCGACATGCAGCTTTCCCGTGGGCGAAGGAGCGAAGCGGGTAACAGGATTAGCACACATCAACGTCATACTTTCTGATTTGGGGATCGGTGGTCATCAAGGTCAGGCCCTCTGTCTGTGCCTGAGCAATAAGGGTGCGGTCAAATGGATCGCGGTGAATAAACGGAAGTTTCTCCACGGCTTTTGCATGATGCCATGTAAAGGGAAGCTCTAAAAAGCCAAGCTGTAAACATCGTTCATGCAAATCAAAACCTAAACTCATCTTACCGATAGATGTCTTGATCGCGATTTCCAGCCTGGAAATGGCACTGACAAAGATTGGCATCCGAGGATCAGTCAGCAAAATATCATGGTTTTTGTTTCGACGCGGATCAGCAGCAAGCGCCCAAAGAACGACATGCGTATCAGCAAGGAACCCTGCCTCACTCATCAGGGTCGATGCCTTTTTCCATGGCTTCTAGGACTTCTGTTGGCGTTTCATCAAAATCATCTGCCGTCCAAATCTGTCCTTTCATTGATCCAATAAGGTTCCGACGACGCTGTGACATAACCGGATCGCGCAGTTCGAGGACCGGTTTTCCGTGGCGGGTCACGGTGATTACCTCGCCTTTTTCAACGCGCTTCACCAATTCGGAAAGCTTTGCTTTTGCCTCGCTGAGTGTGATTTCCATGCGGCCCTCCATTTAAACCAAAACATAGGTCAAAACTTTAGACTACTCAAGCGCGATCCCTAAATCTGTTGGTCATGGGATAACGGCGTTCCAGCCAAAAGGCGCGGCGGGATAGCTTTGTACCGGGGGCCGATTGGAAGCGTTTGTATTCGGATATGGACAGCAGATGCTCGACACGTTCGACCGTTGCGCGCTCGTATCCAGCCGCGACGATATCATCAATCGCCGCATCGTCTTCAATCAGCATTTCAAGGATTGCGTCGAGAATTTCGTATGGAGGCAGCGAATCCTCGTCTTTTTGATCCTCGCGCAGTTCTGCCGATGGTGGTTTGTCGATCACACGCGGGGGAATAACGACCCCCGCTGGAGCAAGCATCCATTCGCGGTGGTTTTTGTTCCGCCAGCGGCACGTCTCGAAGACGCGCATCTTATAGAGGTCTTTCAAGGGGTTATATCCGCCCGACATATCACCATAGAGCGTCGAGTAGCCTACCGCGACTTCGGATTTATTGCCCGTCGTCAGTAGCATGTGGCCGAACTTGTTCGACAGCGCCATCAAATAGAGGCCGCGCAAGCGGGATTGGATGTTTTCCTCAGCCACTCCGGTCTCAGTGCCCTCAAAAAAATCACCAAGCGAGCCTTCGATTGCGCCGACGCCCTCATCGATTGGCAACACGACATAAGGCGCGCCGAGTTTTGCCGCCAGTTCAGCAGCATCCTCAAGGGAATGGTCGGCGGTGTATTTTGACGGAAGCATCACGCACCAGACATATTCCGGGCCAAGGGCATCTGCCGCGATTGCCGCGACCAGACCCGAATCAACTCCGCCTGACAGCCCGAGAACGACTCGCTCAAATCCATTTTTTTGAACATAATCACGGAGGCTTTCCACCATCGCGCGATAATCATTTTCGTACTCGTCAGGCACTTCCCCTAAAACACCGTCAACTAAGTGCCATCCATCATCACGGCGCTCATAGTCGACATAGATCATGGCCTCGTCAAAAAACGGGCCTTGCATGGCAAGTTCAGCACCCTTGTTGAGTGCAAACGTGCCGCCGTCGAAAACCTGATCATCCTGTCCGCCGACAAGATTCACATAGAGGAGCGGTAGCCCTGTCTCAATGACACGCGCAACCATTGACTGCATACGGCGGTCATACTTATCACGTGCATAAGGTGATCCGTTGGGAACAATCAGGATTTCTGCGCCCGATTCTTCATAAGTCTCGCTCACATCAGGAAACCAAGCGTCCTCACAAATGGGAACACCGATCCGCACACCGTTTACTGAAATGGGACCGCGCGGCGCAGCAGACGTAAACAGGCGTTTTTCATCAAAAACCCCGTAATTGGGGAGTTCGTGTTTGCGAAAAACGGTCTTGATGCCGCCATTTTCCAAGAGAAAAACACCGTTGAATAACGCGCCGTCTTCAAACAAAGGCGCACCGACGAGGATGTGTGGCCCCCCATCGCTTGTTTTGGCCGCCAGGTTTTCAATTGCGGCGAGGCAGGCACGATGGAAGGCCGGTTTCTTTACGAGGTCATAAAGTTGATATCCGCCGATGAACATTTCAGGCAACACAAGCAAGTCGGCTTTCTCGGCCTTCGCGTGTTCCCATGCTTCAACCGCCTTTGCGGTGTTGTCATCAAGAGCACCAACCGTAGGGTTAAGTTGCGCAGCCGCGACACGGAAGCGATCCGCCATCAGAAATCTCCACTTTTATCCTTGCTCCTGATAGCGATACCGTCACGATACGTCCATCAAGCACTCCGTCATTGCAGAAAAACACTGAATGCTACTAATATCCGTCCACTTCGTAATTTTCCCGATCTCGCACTGAGGCGACGACAGAACGATAAAGGGGTAAGAATGAGATATCTGCTTTTGGCTACAGGTTTGGCTCTCAGCACGTTTCATCCAGCTTACGCGGACGATAATGCTGAAAATATCGCCTCGACTGAACCGCCGAAGGCCGAGGATGGCAGCACCATCAAATATCCTGATGGTGGCCAATATACCGGCGAATTCGTCAACGGGAAACAACACGGCACAGGCACATTTACGCTGCCGGACGGATACGAATATGTCGGTGACTGGAAAGACGGCCAGATAGACGGCAAAGGAACGGCAACGTATCCGAACGGATCTGTCTATGTCGGCGCTTTCGCTGATGGCGCTCCAAACGGCATTGGAACAATCACTTATGAAGATGGCGGTGAGTATACCGGTGAGTGGGTCGATGGCCGCATCGAGGGTAAAGGCAAGGCAAAATACGCGAATGGCGTCGTGTATGAAGGTGATTTCAAAGACACAATCCACCACGGCAAAGGCAAAATGGTGACACCCGCTAAATATTCCTACGAAGGCGAGTGGGTCGACGGATTACAGGACGGCAAGGGCAAAGCGACCTATCCCAACGACACGATCTATGTCGGCGAATTCAAAGCCGGTCTACGTCACGGCAAGGGAACCATCACCATAATCGAAGACGGCTTCGAATTCACCGGGTCATGGAAAAAGGGCCTTATGCACGGAAAAGGTGAAGCCAAATACCCAAATGGCGACTCGTTCAACTATTATGAAGGCGAGTTCATTGACGGCAAACGCCATGGCTATGGGGTTATGAAATACGCCAGCGGTGAAACCTACGAAGGGTATTGGGCGGACGGAGAGCGATCCAGTAAATCAGACGTCGAGCTTCCTGAAGATGAAACTGAAAAGTCTTCGTCTTCAGATGCATCAGATTCTTCTGAAGCCGATGAAGACAAAGAAACGAATTGAGGACCAAGGCTGGAGAAGGCCACGAGCGAAGTTTCAAAAATAACTGAACCTTATACTGGCCTGTCATAGACCTCCGCCATCTCACGCATCCAAGCAATAAACGCGCGCACCTCTGGCCGCTTTTCCGCTGCTCTCGTGGTCACAAGATCATACCCGATGTCAGATTGCAGGCTCTCCTTAAATGGTCTGACAAGATGCCCTCTTTCGAAAACGTCGCGTAGGATTGGCAGGCTGGCTAGTACCATGCCTTGACCCGCAACCGCCGCTTGTACCGCTTGCCCGTAATCATTGAAGAATAACGCGCTTTCGCTCTTGTGATTACGAATGCCAAGTTTTGAAAACCATTTATCCCAGACAAACCAGTCTCTTGTTTTATGTGCCCATTCCAGTTGGGAAATATCCCAATGGATCATCGGAATGGTCTGTATTACTGAGAGTCCGCAATTCTTGGGCAATGTCTTCGCAAGTGACGCACTGCACGCTGGAAAAATATGATCATCAAATAAACGATAGGTCATCAGATCATCACGCTCAGCAACACCGTACCGAATGGCGACATCGACATCACTGCGCGGCAAGTCAACAATCACCTGCGTGGAGTCAATCAAGACGTTGACCTTCGGATGTTTAGCCCGAAACGCATCCAGCTTTGGAACGAGCCACATCGTAGCCAGTGATGTTTCTACTGAAATAATGAGCCGGGGATCACTTTCTTCCCCGCGCATATTCGCAACAGAGTTTTCAAGATGATGCATTGCAGCCGTTAGATCCTCTAACCCTGCGCGCCCCTTGCGGGTTAAAGATAATCCGCGCCCTTTCCTTTCGATCAAGGATGTATCGAGCGTGGCTTCAAGCCGATACACTAACTGCTTCACTGCCGCCGGGGTGACACGCAGTTCTTCTGCGGCAAGATTATAGTTGAGATGCCGGGCGACGGATTCGAACGCGCGCAATGCATTTAAAGAGGGAAGCCAGTTGCTCATTATAAAGTTAGGTTAGCTAACTTTATGGTTAGATCAAATAATTTCCCTAGTCGCACTTTTTCTCAGATATTCAGGGCTTAGGCGGGCTATTCCCAAAGTCCTCCACCACAAAATCGTCGGGGGAATTGGTTGCCTGACGCACCTGTAGGAGAGAAACGATGCGCTCAAGCGATGGCAAAACGCGGGATTTGGTGACGAGTATGCCGGGCGCGGGTTGGGATTATTCGCTCTGTCGCCATCCCTATCACGAAATCGAACGCCCCAAAGGTCCGCATTATTGCGTCTATAATCGACGCCACATGGCAGTTTGCTTTGACGATCACGCCACCGAAGACGGGTATTGGCAGCTTCGCCAAAAAGCAGCGGTGCTACATACCGGTGAATGGCCACTGCAATTTGAAGGCCCCGATGCAGAACGGCTTTTGAATAAGCTGTTCACAAAAGACATCACCAAACTAAAGGTCGGGCGATGCGGGTATGGACTGGCTTGCTATGAAGACGGCGGATTGATTGTCGATGGCATCTTGGTGCGTCTTGAGCAGGATAAGTTTTGGTATGCTCAGGCGGATGGTGATTTTTATAGCTGGGCGCGTGCTCATGCGATTGGGATGGACGTTGAAATCTCCGATCCCGATGTCTTTGTCTCGCAAGTTCAGGGACCAAACGCGCTGAAAATTTTAGAAGCGGCGAGCGATCACGGGATGCCCTCCCCGTTCGGGTATTTCGCAAGCGCACGGGTATCTTTCGGCGGTCAGGATGTTGTCATCACCCGCACGGGATATACGAATGAATTGGGATGGGAGTTCTATACCGAACCGCATCATGACGCCGAGGCACTCTGGGCGCATCTGAGTGCGGCTGGCGAAGCGTTCGGGATGACGATTTTTGGCCTTGATTCCATGAACATCCGCCGCATTGAAGCAGGTATCCTCAATGCAGGGTCAGACTTTAATCAGTGGACCAATCCCTACGAAGTAGGCTTGGGTGTTTTTGTCGATGAAGACAAAGATGATTTCATCGGGAAAAAGGCGCTTGAGACAGCGCCCCGTGGCAGGCGCTCTCATGGTATCCAATGCGCAAATGGCGAACCGTTGATTAGCGGGAAGATTATGTTCGGTGATCAGGCTGTCGGCATCGTCACCGCTGGTGCAACATCGCCCTATCTCGGACATGGCATCGGGATTGGCTTGCTCGACAGTGCAGAGGTTATGCCCGGCGCAACTGTATCGATCGAGTGCAGAGACGGTTCGACACAAACAGCAGAGTTGGTCGAGCTACCCTTCTACGACAAGGCTGGCGAAATTCAGCGCGGGAAATCGACTGACATTCCGGTGCGCCCGTAAATTACAAAAAAGCCCTTCACGTTGCTAACGGTGAAGGGCTTTTGAGCGATAATGTGGCGGCGGTTTAAGCTGCGACTGCAGACTCCAACGCGCCTTTCTCGATCAGCAAATTCCGCATATCGCCGAGATTTTGCATGGACGTTATTTCAGGCATCGTGAATTGCACTTCAAACGCAACCTCGACGGCCAGCATCAAGTCGATGTGGCGGGCGCTGTCCCAATTCGGTGTGTTCTTCGCATTCGAGTCATCCGACAAAATTGCCGGATCTATCGAAAGCACGTTGGCTATAACTTCATTCAGTTTCATTGTCTTACCCCTTAGTGTGATAGTCATTTCAGCTGTTTTCCAGCTCTTCGTTTTATCCGAAAATCCGATCACGAACAGCTTCGGGCCAGCGCATCGGATCAAATCCATGCTGCGTAAAGGCTGCAAGAACCCAACGCTCAATACCCAGACCGACGCATCCCGTCGAAGCAGGCTTTCCCGTTGAAGCCGTAATGTTGAATCTCTCGCCAAAGAAGCGGCCATGCATGTTCACAGAACCACATGCCATAGATTTTTTATGACCATCTTTATCAAGGACCGGAATCAGGATTTCGTTTTTCACTTCTTGTGCAGCTTGGAAGAATTTTTTCGAAGCAGACACAGTTGCGAAAAACGGATCGGTCGCGGTTTCGACTTTCATGTCGAGGTCAAACGTCTTTGCAAGCCCTGTAACCAACGGAATTGCTTGTCGACGTTTCCGAGCGACGAACTCGTCAGACCCAACAAACACAATCTCGCGCACATTGAACTCATAGAGGCGATCAAGACCGGAAGCGTTGCGGCTTTCATAGCGGAAAACGCGGCCAAGCCATGACACGACGAAACCAGCCTCATCAAAGGTCTTGCCTTCGAGTGTTGGATAGGCCGGGAAACATGCAGCAGGATTCAGACACATGCCGTCATGGTGGATATGCTCGGATGGTGGCAAGATCGCACCTTCGGAACAACTGTTCGCCACGCGGAAATCTTCGAGCGCATCGAAATCTTCCAGCACATTGCCTACAAATGTCGCTTGGTTTGGGTGGCTGTCGAAGTAACCGCATTTATGCAGCACATCCGCGTCGATAAACCCCGGAAATTGCCCATCGACAGCATCGAAATGCTCTTCATAAAGCCTACCAGCAATCTCGTTTACAAGACGCGCTACTTTGAGAACAGGGCCGCTATAAGCAATTTGTCCTTTACCATAGTCATAAACCCAACCGCGCTTGATAAATTCTTCATTGACGCCGCTTTGATAAGGGCCGTCATCTTCACGCTCATTCTCGGAGTACGTCTTAATGTCAAAGCCAGTGCGTTGCTTGGCCATGACGGTCAGATAACGATGCGCTTTGTCAACGATTTCATCGGTATGCTCAGCATCGCGAATATGCAAAACGGCTGTCTTACAATCGTCCGATACCGTAATACGTTCGAGGTGCGGCGATACGAATACTGACTCTTTTACGATGTCAGCCGCGACTTCCGGTTCAATTTGTTTTGGCAAATCGACCGTAACATCGACCGTGCCTGTCATCATCTGATTCATCTTGGTTCCCCTTATTAGCCCCACAGCAATGTCCCGTTGCCGTGGTGCTTTTCCCCTGCCTCGCATATCAAACGACGGAGCAGTCCTTTTTATTTCGCGCCCAACAACACAGATGCGCGCATTAGTCCAACCTCAAGCCCTCTAAAATTTGTAATAGAGGAAGTTTCCATTATCGCCGAGCGAGGTAAACGCGATTACCAGCATCACAGCGGCAATCAGTGCCCAAACAGCCGTCGGCTGCCATCTGATCACGCTCGCGCTGCTTGAAACGCTTTCTTCGTCATCACAGCTTACCCAGTGGGTGCGAAGAATTTCTTGACTGTTTGGCGCACACATCACGATTGCACCGAGAACGCCGATCATTGCCAATGTCGAATAGACATCAAGCGTGACAGTATCAATGGTTTGTACGCCTTCGAAGATCGCATTCAGACCAAACATGCTCGTGAGCATCGTACCCGCAACTGACAAATCAGGAGAGCGGAAGATAACGAGGCCGACAACGACGACCATCATCGTTAGCAACCAACCAACTTCGCGGCCAACGTCGCCCATTTGGAAATGACGCCACCCGTGGTTCACAGCTAAAGCCAAACCATGTAGCAAGCCATAAGCAACGAACGTCCAGCCTGCACCATGCCAGACACCAGCGAGAACGAAGGTATACGTCACCGGCACTGCACTGGCTGTCAGCCAGCGGTGGAAAGGGCTATATTGGCCGTGCATCGCTCTGCGCGTGTTGGTCATCGCCATGGGCGTATAGAGGTACGTGGTAAAGAACCGCGTCATCGTCATGTGCCAACGGCGCCAGAAATCCGAGATGCTCGTCGCTTTGAAAGGCGAGTTGAAGTTCAATGGCAGCTTGAGGCCAAAGATATATCCCAACCCGACGGCCATATCCGAATAACCCGAGAAATCGAAATAGAGTTGCAACGTGTAAGCCAGCGACCCCATCCATGCGTTAAGCATGTCGATGCCAGCACCCAAAGCAACGCCATCAAAAGCAAAGTCGGCATATGGCGCAATTGAGTCTGCCAAGATGACCTTTTTGAAAAGACCAATCCCGAACATCGTCAAACCGACCGAAAGCGCCGCCGTCGAAAAAGCCGGACCTTGCTTGTCTTCCATTTGCGGAAAGATTTCACGTTGCAGCAGAAGCGGACCCGCAGTCACGACAGGGAAGAAAGTGGCAAACAGCGAATATTTTGCAAAGCCCACTTTACCCGCTTGCCCGGAATTGCTTTCCAGCAAAAACCCGATTTGCGTAAAGGTAAAGAACGAGACGCCCACAGGAACAATGATGTTCAGGTGTGAAAAGCCTGCTCCTCCAACCGAATTGGCGATGTCGATGAAGAAATTCGTATACTTGAAATAACCCAGCGCGAAGACGTTTGCGGCAACAGCAAATGCCGTCATCCATCCAGAAGCTTTTCCTTTTTCGCGCATCCCCCGAATGACATTTGCCGCTAAAAAGTTCAGAACGACCGACGCCACAAGAATTGCAGCAAGCAAGGGGCTGAATTGTGCATAGAAGACCAGCGAGGCAATCGCGAGGTAGGGATATACTGCCCCCCAACCCATGAACCGATGTACGGCCAGAAAGCCCAAATACACAAGCGGAAGGAAGACAAGAATAAATTGGAACGTATTGAAAGCCATCGATTATGATCCCTTCAATGCCGTCAGCTGCTCAACCTTATCGAGCACAAGAAACTGCTTGATAATTTTTCCGAGGCAAACCGAATTCGAATGCTCACCGTCAATGTACATATCTGATGTACATCCCGTTTTTGCCGGATCAAAACCACCGATGATTGGCATATCGTATTTTGCACTCCACTCGCGGGTCATATTACGGATATCTTCGATACCGTCCATGTAGGGCGAGCCTTGCACCGCGTCCCAATAGATGGGGTTAAACGGCGGGTGTGCGAGGTAAACTTTGACGCCTTGATCCTTCAGGAAAGCAAGCATCGCATCCACGGATTGGCGGCCAACAGGATCAATACCCGGTGCATTCGGACGCTGTGCATACGCATGTGATAACGCTTCAGCGCGGGCGCGTTCTGGCGTAAATGCTTGCTGGTGCAGTGTTGACCAGGTAATCGAACCGTCCGGATGCAAAGTATCCAAAGTCGGATGGCTCTTCAGGTCCGTTGATTGAGGCGCAACAGGAGACTTAAGATAACGTTCAACATTGGCCTTCAGCAACGGCAATGAAATTTTTTGCCTGAGCTGTGGCGTTAAACCATTTGGATAGTAATCCATAACCGGCAGATTCAGGCGCATCGCCATCTCTTGATAGTCCCGCATGATCGGAACCCAGAGCCAATCTGTCCGCTTATGGAATGGCTTGAACTGATTATCCCGGATCGTAATAATCATTTTCTTTGGCAGCTTGCCAACGCGAACAAACATATTCGAGACACCAAGAATGTCTTCGAAGTAATCGCGATGAACATGCGCATTAAACGCTTTCATATTTCCGGCAAGGGATGCCGGTGCTTCCTGCCAGTGGCTTGCCCCGAGAATAGCCATTTCAGGAACTTCAGCCAAACCTTCAATCAAGGACCGCTTTAGCAAACGTGTTTCGATGTTAAGGTCATACGTCAGATAGTTCTTGCCAGACGCGAGAATCTTCCCAACACTTTCAATTTTTGTATCGTCGTTCAGAACAGGTGCAAGCTGTTTATTTGCATTGTAAATTCCCGTCAACCCGATCACAAACAGCATCGCCATAAGTAAAACGTATTTTACACCAGACTCGCCGTGACCTAAGTGTGCCTCAGCTTCTTTTGTAATCAGTTCGCGTTCGGCGCGATCAGACTCGCGCTGACCATTTTCCGCACGCGGGAGTATCCGACGATCTTCATGAACACGTTTGCGCTCGCCAGCCGCAGTTAATTCCATGATCGTTGTCCAGCGTGCGTAAGTGATACCTGAAAATCGTACGGTACGCGATCCTTGTTGAGATCAGGTAAAACGGGCAAATTAACGGAAATAGTTTTGTAAGGAACTGGCATCACATTCATGGTGTGGCCACCTGCTCTCTGTCAGGTGAATGAATGTCCACACTCAGGGGCGGAAGCGTAATAAATACCGCCGTTCCTTCGCCAATCATCGTTTCGATGCTAACATTGGCGTTATGATGCCTCGCTACGGATTTGACAATTGGAAGACCAAGACCTGTCCCTTCATGGCTGCGGTCTAAAGAGTCATCCAGTTGAACAAAAGGAACAAAGGCTCTATCAACTTTTTCAGGGTCCATCCCTACGCCGTGATCGCGCACACATAGCGAAGCGCTTCCGTTTTCAAGCGCATAAAGTGTTACTTCGACACTGCCGCCTTCATAGGAAAATTCAATCGCGTTGCTGAGAAGGTTAGTAAGAATCTGGCGTAACCCCATCTGGTCGCCAAAAAGACTTATAATCTGTGGATCAATCGTAAATTCAATAGTAACGTTTCGCCGCGAAGCCGCACTCGCGACCTTTGCGATCGACGCCTTAATCAAACCATCGATTTCAAAAATGCGTTCTCTATTACAAGAATACTCGCCCGACTCCAATTTTGAATATGAAAGCACGTCTTCGATTAGCGATAATAAATGCGTACCGCTCTCATGGATTTGCCCGGCACAGTCTTTGGGATTCAGCGCATCAGTCCCGGACAAAATTAAGTCCGAATATCCGATAATGCTATGTAAGGGTGTCCGAAGCTCATGCGATATATTTGAAAGAAACGCAGACTTTGCGCGACTGGCCGCCTGAGCGTCATTGCGCGCTTGGATCATGGTTTCTTCAAGGGCTTTTTGCTCGGTGATATCCAGCACAAATACAACGGCACCGCCGGATGGAACGGTGTTTAGTCGCAATTCAAAAATATGCCCATCGGGGCACACGACCGAAACAGTTTGCGAAAGCTCCAGATCCAATAACGCAGCAATTTTTTCGAGCGTTATGTCTGCTTTATTTTTGATAAAGTTTGAATCAAAGCGATCAATGAAAAAGTCGAATAAGTGGTTCGACATCGTTAGTTTCCGGCTCGCATCAAATGCGGCAATACCTGCCCCTGTATTTTCGAGCGTGGTTTCCAGAAACCCGGTTTTTTCTGCCAACGCCTTCATCGAAGCGGCATTTGCAATCGCGTATCGGATCGTACGATCAAGTGTCGTCGAGCTTAATTCAGATTTATCCAAAAAATCAGCTGCACCGGCTTCTGTCGCGGCAACGTCGATATCCCGTTGGCCAACGCCCGTAAGCAAAACCATCGGAATTTGAGTCCCTTTAGCTTTAACGCCCGCAAGAAATTCCAGTCCGGTATGACCGCCAATCCGATAATCGACCAAGCAAATATCCAAGCCACCTGCATCTATCAGGGCCATACCTTCTTCGTAATTATCCACCCAGTGAAGGTTTAACTTTCTACCCGGAATTTCTTCAAGAAATTCGCGCGTGATTAAGTAATCATCCTCATCATCCTCGACGAGAAGTATGCTCCATTCATCAGCCATGCGGTCCACCCTATGCAACGTGCGTCGTGCATTCGGGCGGAAGCGCCACAATTTCAATCCAATAAGCGCCGATCGTCTTAACGACCTCAACCAACCCGTCAAACGTCACCGGCTTGGTGATAAATGAACTGACACCAAGACCATATGTGCGCAGGATGTCTTCTTCCGCCTTTGACGTGGTGAGGACAATCACAGGAATGCGGCACAGCTCCGGGTCTTCTTTGATTTTACCAAGCGCGGTACGTCCGCACATTTTCGGCATATTCAAATCAAGTAAAATCACGCCCGGATAAGGTTCATCGCGCAACTTCTCGAAGCCGCCCTCTCTGCGAAGATATTGCAACAACTGTTCGCCATCTTCGACAAAATGAAGTGGATTTTTTAAACAGCTTTCGTCAAAAGCATCCTCGATGAGCATCCGGTCATCTGCATCATCGTCAGCAACTAAAATTGTTATTGGTGTACCTTCACGTGCCATGATTACGACCCCCCATAGAATTATTCTGACTTTGATTGTGTTTTACTCTTAACATCGCAGTAAAGGTTGCCCCTTTTCCTTCGACGCCGTTTGCATCGATTTCGCCGCCGTGGCGCTCGACAATTTTGCGACACGTCGCAAGACCGATTCCAGTGCCCTCATAGTCATTGCGACCGTGTAAGCGTTGGAAGATTGTGAAAATTTGATCTTTATAACGGTTGTCGAAACCAATGCCGTTATCGGCAACCGACAACTCTATCATATCCGGAACACCAGAGATAAAGTCACCCTTAATCAGGCGGGACGAAACAGCAACGACAGGAGCCACACCTTCCCGCTGAAATTTTAGCGCGTTTCCAATCAGGTTTTGAAGCAACTGCCTCATTTGTGTGCCGTCTGCTTCGATTATATGCAAGTCTTTGAAATTGACGGTTGCTCCAACTTCTTCCATACGAATTTGCAGGTCTGATAAAACTCCGCTCACGACTTTATTCAGATCAAGTTCGGCAAACGGTTTTGCCTTCGTCGTGATCCGCGAGTAGTTAAGAAGGTCGTTGATGAGCAGTCGCATCCGCCCGGTCGCATTTTGCATTCGTTCGATATAAAGAGTGGCATTCTCAGGCAGGTCGTCCGCATATTTATTTTTCAACCGGTCGCCGAATGTCTCGATCTTACGAAGAGGCTCTTGCAAGTCATGCGAAGCTACATAGGCAAAATCTTGAAGTTCACGGTTACTTGCTTCTAACTTGCGTGTGTATTGCTTCAGGTTTTCCGCATTCCGCTCCAACTCGGTGACATCTTCATACGTCGCGATTGATCCGCCATCGGGCATCGGTTGATTCTTTACCGCGATGATCCGCCCATCCCGGAGGTATTGTTTGAGAACAGTCTGTTCTCTGTTACGAGCTGCTTCCGGCCGCTCCGCTTTGGCGCGTTCCGCGTCTTCATGCGTATAGTTTCCGATGCCGATCGAGTATTCCATGATTTCAGAGAGCTTAATGCCCGGCTTCACCACATCAGGCGAAAATCCGTAAAGTTCCAGATACCTGTTATTGGCTACAATCAATGTCTGCTGTGAGTCGAACATACAAAGACCTTGGACCATGTTGTTCAGCGCAGTATTGAAATGTAAATTCGCAAGGCGCAGTTCGTTGCTTGTCTCAAGCAGTTCGTTCTCGCGGTTTTTTAACTCGGTAATATCGGAACGGATCCCAACAATCGATCCATCCGCAGTTCGCCTTTCGCGGATACGCACCCAGCGCCCGTCACTCATAAGCAAATCATGCGCTTCTCCGGGGTTCTGGTGTAGCTTTACCCGCCATTTGATGTAGTGTTCTACTTCAGACCCGCCGGTCTTATAACCTGATCGGGACATGCCAACGCGGAGCATGTCTTCGAATTTTTTACCCGGTGCAATAACGTCGGCGATATGCGGATTGAGATCAACATATTGGCGGTTATAAATTTGCAAACGATCCTCTGAATCGAAAAGCGCAAATCCGTCAGCCATCGCTTCAAGGGCTTGGCTCATTCGTACACGCGCGGCTTCCGCCATCATCGCAAGCCGGTCACCAACCCCTCCATCCGCCTCTTCATCAGCCGCCTTACGGACGGTTTCTACGATCTGATTATCGTCTGTTATCCTACGGTGGACGTAGATTGATTGACTCGAAGGAGCGTTATAGCGGAATGAATACCCTCCGGCAGAATTCAAGCGTTGAAGCCCGCGCGCGATGGTTTCTTCAATACCTTCGGGCGACACGCCGGTTCGCTCCAGGCTAATCCGCGCCATATCTTCCAGTCGCGTGCCGGGTTTCGTTTCATCAAGTGTATAACCGCATAGCTTGATGTAACGCGGGTTTGCGTAAACAAGACATCGTTCTTGATCGAACAGCGCCAGGCCCGCTTCCGCGCCCGTTAACAGATCTTCTAACTGACGGATAGAGTAATGCGCCTCTGTTCCAGATGCTATGTCGTCAGACACAGCTTGGAAACTCCGCTCGTTCATTACATCCATACCGCCACCTGACCGAATTAATCCAGACAGGAAATATCATGCACGCAATAATATACGGTGAACGCCAATACCGGCGTCGCAGTATTTCGTTTAAACAAGAAAATACACCGCACTCTTTGAAGAATACGGTGTATCAATTTCAACTGCAGACATCTATTTTTTTATACTAAAAACAATCTCAAATATTTGAGATAAAAGTAAAATTTAAGACTTTAAGGACTTAGAAAGCCTCAAAGTTTGCTATTGCTTTTCCATCCGGCCCAATGAGCGTTAATTCGTTCAAGCCCGGGATAATCCGGTATTGTGACGCAGTTTCCAGTGCGACAATAAACTTTTTCTCAAGAACGAAATGCTCACACTCAATTTCGGTACTAAAGATATTGCTCATATTGAACTCGCCTTTAAGCGTTTCTGAGAACTCTCCGCCGTAATTGTTACAAATGCCTTGACCGCCGGCAAAGCCACTGCCGCCATCAAAATGCAGTTCCGCCGGGGCAGGGACATCTTCGCCGTCAAGTTTAGACAACCGCCACGACGTGCCGGACAGCTCTTTTAAATTGCCGACATCAGGTGCGATTTCCAAACGCGGCGCATCGCTGGCAGATGTTTTTGGGGCAATGTTTGTTGACTGGGTGACCTCCTGCTGTAGAGCGGCAACTGTTAGTTCAGATTCTTTCGGCTTAATGACCTCATGAGCCGGTGCATCGGAAATTGGCGCTTTTGGAATTTTGTAAGGCTCAACAGCAGCCTCTTCGACCGCAGGCGCGGGAGCGGCCCCGGTTATTGCCGGTCCATCCGGAAATACAGGTTCAACTTCGATCGTCACAGGCGGTGCGGTCAAAACAGGTGCGTCTGTGATCGCACTACCCGATAGGGATGCAAGCTGAACCGGACGGCGCTTTGGCAGTGGGGTTGTCAAACGCTGTGGGCGAATGCTTGGAAGCGGCGCAAGAGATGCCACCTCCACAGCAGGCGCAACAGTTGGAGCAATCTCTGCCTGTTGTTGGAAAACCGGGCCAATGCGTGCAGGCCGGGCACGAGGCATCGGGAAGTAAGCGCCACCAAGGGATGCGACCTCAACCGTTTCCGGAACCGATGCCTGATAAGAAGGTTCAATGATGGCCGCCTCCAAAGGCTGAGGAGGTTCGGAAATCGTATAGAGTGACCCTTGTGTTTCCGAGGCAATTAACTCTGTCGGAACTGAATACTGCTCTGGCGTATATTCGGGCAGTGCGGCCAAAGACGGTAGAACTTCTTCAGGTGCCGAATATCTGTGACTTGCAGTCGAACCGTAGGGAACGCTGTCTTCCGGTAAAGCGCTCAGAAGAGGTTCGATGTCCCGCCCATCAGTTGACGGCTCCGCGAAAACTTGGGACGGCAACAACGTGCTTTGCTGAGTGTAAAGAGGGTCAGCCTGCACGATTGGCACAGGCAGAACATTTTGCACATCAGCCGTATATGGCGTCAGCGCCGCCACCTGAGTATGAGGCTGTGCAATCACTGTTTGACCATAGGCCACTGTTTCAGAAATATATTCCGGCGCTAAAGGAACAGATGAGACAGGGGCAGAGGAAAACGACAAAGCCGATGACAGGGATGGAGTCGATGCGGGAAGCGTCGATACCGGCGGAACCACGGGCGCTGTCGATTGCGGAAGGGGCGGCAAGCCGCCTGCATCAATCACCGGCCCCCCCGGTATATCGAGTATCGGAGAGGTTGAAATGGACTGATCCTGATAGACTGAACCCGCAAAAGTGGGTCTGGTAGCGATTGCCTGACCACTGCCTTCAAGCGGAGCACCGTAGGCTTGTTGGTACAAGGCATCATTGGTGGCTTGTGACCCGCCGATATGGACCGGATTTCCCGGCAATGCAGGCCGGGAAGATTTCGCTGCCGCCTCCGCAGCCGTTTGCGTTCCGAACGGATTGACCAGAACATCAGTCGGAGCAGTAAGCCCTCCGTCACAAGCAGCCAACGTTCCTGTCAATGCCGTCGCCGCAGCAAGACGCGACGCCATACTCATGCTTCTGTCCAACTTAGCCATCAACCGTCTCCTTCATTATGTCCGTCCGGCTGTACCGCCGGTTCGGTTAGTCAAGTTTCTGCCGCCCCATCGCGAGAAACTTCTCACGACGCTCAAGGCGTATTTTGCCGCCATCCATGCCGTCATATCCCGCGAGCGCTTTTTCGATGGCGTCTCCCAAAGATTGGATGGTTTGTCCTTTATCGCGGTGCGCTCCACCAACGGGTTCGGCGACGACTGCATCCACCACATTGAGAGAGAGCAAGTCTTGGGCCGTCAGCCGCAAAGCCGCAGCTGCATCCTGTGCTTTGTCTGCGTTCTTCCAGAGAATTGACGCGCACCCCTCCGGGGAAATCACTGAATATACTGAATTTTCCAGCATCAACACGCGATTCGCCGTGGCGAGCGCAATCGCGCCTCCAGATCCACCTTCACCAATAATCGAGGCGATCACAGGCACTTTTAGCTCGAGGCATTTCTCAGTTGACCGGGCAATGGCTTCGGCTTGTCCGCGTTCTTCAGCGCCCTTACCCGGATACGCACCGGGCGTGTCCACAAAGGTCAATACAGGAAGATTGAATCGATCTGCCAACTCCATCAAGCGGATGGCTTTGCGATAGCCTTCGGGTCTGGCCATGCCGAAATTACGGCGTAAGCGTTCGTTCGTATCCGCGCCTTTTTCTTGTCCCAACACAACAACGGGACGCTCGCGAAACCGTCCTAAGCCCCCAACAACCGCCTCATCCTCAGCAAAACCGCGATCACCAGCCAATGGGGTGAAATCTTCAATTAAGCTCTCAATGACCTGTAGAGCGTGGGGGCGATTAGGATGCCTTGCGACTTGGCAGCGACGCCACGGCGTCAACTTTCCGTAGAGTTCACTGAGCTGTTTTTGCGCCTTCTCTTCCAGTTGCGAGACTTCAGCGCCGATATCCATGTCGGGATCGTCCTTGGCGAGGACACGCAGTTCTTCTGCCTTCCCTTCCAGTTCCGCGACGCTTTTTTCAAAATCGAGGTATTGCAACATGGTTCTCGTTTCCGATCCTTAACAGAGCCTATACTAATTTTATATGGAAAGAAAAGCCTATAAGTAACTGAGTTTGCATTAATTTCATTGTGTCTTAACGAAACACATTAACGCGAAACACACTCACAAAAGACCCGTAAGTGTTTCTTTCAACACAAGAAGTTCCCGTTCATCGCTCATTCTGTGTTCGCTACCGCGCAAAAGTATGGCGCGCACATCCGGTCCATCAATATGGGAAAGCAATGCGAGAGCGCGCTCATGCGGCACGTCACTATCGGCGGTCCCATGCAGCAAACGAACAGGAAAAGGCGCATCTAATGGTGCGCGGAGAATAAGATTCTCGCGGCCATCCTTAATTAAATGCTTCGTTATGACATAGGGATCGCCATATTCGCTGGGCAACGCAAGGAACCCTTGTTTCATAATGGTACGACGCTGCCCAGCATTGCTAACGGCCCACATGGAATCTTCTGTAAAATCCGGCGCAGCAGCAATACCGATCAATGCCGCGACGTTCTCCGGCGCTTCCCTCGCAAGCAAAAGAGCAATCCAGCCGCCCATAGATGAGCCGATATAAATCTGCGGCCCTGCTGTAAGCGCCGCAACAGTATCGCGGGCATCCCGCGCCCAATCACTGATGCACCCATCCTCAAAAGCACCCGATGACGCGCCATGCCCCGTATAGTCGAACCTGAGATAATCCAAACCGAGCGTCTCGCAGAGGTCTTGAAGGTAAAGCGCTTTGATGCCTGTCATGTCGGATTTAAAGCCGCCAAAGAACACAACGCCCGGTTTATCATCCGGTCCTTGCGCCAACACCCTATGATAAGCGATACAGCGGCCATCACTCGTTGTAATAAAGTCAGAATCGCCCATGGCGCGTACCTCTTTAACCCGTAATGCTGCAGCTGAGCTATCGCGTTCACACGAAAGCGGCAAGAAACCACCAACAATTCTGCAACTCGTGCCCGCCCTGAATGAAGGGGGCGTCGAACGCGGCGCATTGGAGATCGCTCAGGCGATTGTCAATGCGGGAGGCCGCGCGCTGATCGCGACAACAGGCGGAAAGCTCGAGCCACAATTGCGACGGATGGGGGCCGAGGTTTTTCACATGCCGCTCGACCGTAAAGGCCCGCTTCGGATGCTGATGAATACATGGCGGATCAAAAAGTTGATCCGGCGCGAAGGGGTCGACCTCGTTCATGCCCGCAGCCGCGCTCCGGCTTGGAGCGGGTGGAGGGCAACCCAAAAAACCGGAACGCCTTTCGTGACCACCTATCACGGGGCTTACAATGAAGGGCCTGCCGGTAAGCGCCGATATAACAGTGTGATGGCACGGGGTAAGCCCGTTATCGCCGTCTCGGACTTCATCGCCGGTATGGTCCGCGAGCGCCACGGCACTGATCCGGCGAACATTGTGACAATCCCGCGCGGGGCTGATCTGTCGATTTTCTCCAGAGACTTGGTGTCGCCTGACCGCATCGCAACGCTGGTCAGCGAGTGGCACTTGGAAGAAGAAGCCCGCCCGATTTTCATGCTGCCGGGCCGCTTGACCCGCTGGAAAGGACAGGAGGTCTTCATTGATGCGTGCAAAATTGTTCGCGAAAAACGGGGGAGCGGAGCTTTTTTGGGCCTGATCGTCGGCAGTGACAAACCGGGGTCGGGCTATCTGAACGGCCTCGACAGACGCATCACCGGGACCGAAACCGGCGATTGCATTCGGATCGTAGGAACCTGCACCGATATGCCCGCCGCTTATATGCTGGCGAATTGCGTTCTATCGGCGTCCACAGACCCCGAAGCCTTCGGGCGGGTAGCTGTCGAGGCGCAGGCGATGGGATGCCCGGTGATTGCGACCAATCACGGCGGCGGCTGTGAAACGGTTGAAGATGACATAACGGGCATTCTGGTCGAGCCGGGGGATGCGGCGGCGATGGCCTCGGCTATGGAGGAGATCCTCGATTTGACCGAAGAAGAGCGCGGATGGGTTTTTGACGGAGCCACAGCACGGGTTGCAGAGCATTTCTCTATCGCGCGGATGCAATCATCGACGCTGGATGTCTATGAACAGGTTTTGGGACAGAATTTCCCGTCACGGTAAAAGAAACCCCCGGCGAGACAGCTCGCACTAGGTTGAAATTGCGTAATAGATAAAGAAACTAAGCGGCTGTCGCAGCCGCTTGCGCGAGTTTAACAACTTCTTTTTTCACTTTGAGAGCCGATGGCGACAATTCCGTGTCGCGGGCTTTCAGAAGATACGCATCAAGGCCACCCCGATGATCGACCGTGCGTAGCGTGCTTGCAGCAATTTTAAAGCTGAAGCTGCGGCCAAGGCTTTCGCTGGCCAATGTCACATTATTCAGGTTCGGCAGAAACCGGCGACGCGAGCGGTTTTTCGCGTGGCTGACATTGTTTCCGGTCAGAACGCCTTTGCCGGAAAGTTCACAACGACGGGCCATATCGAAAATCCTCAAAACAAATGAATCGCCGCGCCCGATAGCGCGCCGCTTTGGAGGTTGGTCTTTACTGATCAGAGCAGCGGGCGTCAAGGGGTGGTGGAGTGGGTAATCGGAACTAATCGGAGTCGAATGGCTCAGACATGCGAAAACCGTTAGGAGACACTCGAATCCGATTCAGATTTTTTACACAACATTACAACGCCGTCGGGGCGATCTACTCGCGCCAAACGTCACAAATCGAGTAATGAGGCTTAAATGTAGATCAAGACTGGATATAGGATAAAAACACACAGCGCATTGAATTAAGATTGTGAGTAGGCTCGGTCTCCCGAGCCCACAAAATCAAGCTTCAACTAGCTCAAAATCGTTGCGGTGACTTTCGACATTCGAAATCTCAGTTGAAATCGAAGCTAGTAGCCAATTCTGAACAACAGGCCAAAGGCTTCTGTGGGGAGCACTGTTGCCCTCCACCCATCGGTATACTGTAGAAGCGCTAAACCCAAGATCACTTGACATCATCTTGGCGTCGAGATGGCCACGTCCAAATGTGGCTTTCATCAAATCTTTAAATTGATCACGAGATTGAATAGGATCATCCTCAAGCATTCCATGCAAGCAACGTAGCGTGGTCAAAAAGTTGTCATCAACAACTTTAGTGAAAGCATGAGTGCGGGGCATGTTAGTCTCCATTAGAACGACACAAAATTCGCAGGCCGAAAAGCGTACGAATGCATTGCAATCTGCACAGTGAGTAAGATAGGCGCAATAGGTAAAAAAAGCAATATGCAAAAAAACTGCATTTTGAGATAAGAATGCATCTTGCGTATTTTCTTCAACATGGTATATTTATGATGTCAGAGGAAAGCTATGTTTGAATTAGACAATTTGAAGCCTTCGAACTCACGAGATGCAGACCTTTTGGTTGGCTACCTCGCGGAGTATGAAGATCCGGGCATTCGCCTTCGACCCCGAGATGCTGTAGATCAGGCGTTAAATAGCGGCTTGGCGTTAGTATTGAGGCGAGACAAAAAAATCTGCGGATGCAGCCTGATATATCAATTTCAGAATGGAGATAAGAGCTGCGCTTACTCGGAAATTGGCACAATGCGGATCACACAAAACGGATTCGACCTGCAAACACTGCTTGCACATTTTCATTTGGTACAAATCGGTTTGGAGAATGATTTCGATGCCCAATGTACTGTGTTTGCGGTAGTCGAGGAGCAAACTGCTTCTGAGCACAACTTAGTCAATAAGGTTGGAATGAAGCGCTGGAAGCCACCAGAAGAACTCGTTTTTTTACGACAATCGTCTGGAGTTGCTTTTTCATCGAAAAAGTACTCTATTGTAGCAGAAAACTCCACGACAAAGAACTCTTTTACGGCACTCGCATCGCAAGTGATAGGCGAAGGCGAATTGATGACATTGAAGGGTAACGAGAAAATTCGAATAAATATGCCTTGGTTCAGAAACGAATACTTGAATATTGATCCTAGTATCGATTGAGGAGAAAATTCGATGCGTGGTGTAATTCACAGCTTAGACGAAGTGCGTCGTTTTTCATACGACTCACGTGTATTGCGCTCTTCGCAATACAAAAAAAAGAAGAATAAGCTAAATTTGCATCAAAAAATTACGTTGAATATTATTGAAGCTAAAGTTATTCAAATACTAAAAAATTTTCTCTGTCCAAATAATGAAAATAATAAATTCTATGAAGCCGATAAGCATACCTTTGATGAAGGAACTATTTTTTTATACTTCAATCCTCATCGTGATAAATTTAAATTACTCGATTTTCAGCTTTGTGATCCTTCAGATGATGGGATTTTTTGTGGCACCCTGGAACCTAAATCGCCAATGGGCTACAATCCTTATTTAATAACTGCTCAAAATTCTCCATCATCCAGTATTTCCATAACCGCTTTCTCTAAAAAATATACTTCGCCACGATTGAAAGACGTAGCAATAGGTAATAAAGATGAAATAATATCGGCCAAAAAAAGAAAATTTAAGTCTTTTGATGACGTATTTGATAGTGTTTTTACATTATCTGGAAATACAAAATCAATTTATATTGATTCAATATTATCATCTATTATTAATAGGGAAGTCCCAACTTCGAGGTGTTTTCCTGAGTGGAGCATCGTGAGAAGGAGATGTTTAGTCCCAGAACAAGTAAAAAATAACTTCGCGCGTCAAGTCGTGTTTGGTGAGCTACTAGCTTTTCTTAGCATCAACACGTTCACGCCATGCGAAAATCTTGATTGCGAAAATTCGGCTACTTTTAAAGATGAGTCGGAAGCCTTATTTAGAAAAGAAAGCTTAATAGATGAAACGTTACGGTTTATAAAATGTTATAGAAATCATCAAGAGAGCCAAGTATTTGGCTTTTATGATTTATTCCCAATCACTTCATCTTTAAGTGAGCTGGCTCTTTTGGATGATCGAGCAATTCATATTGCCAAGTCAGAAATTATTTGCGCTTTTTCGAGAAGTCTATTCACGGATGCGTCTCGCGATACCGTCGATGTCTATCATTCCAGCAACGACATAATTCGCGATCAAACGTACCGACATCGCTTAAGCAGGTTAAATTATTTCATAGTTTTGATCGAACGTGCTCTTGATGTGGAAAATGTTTGGCTTGGATCATCCGACATTGAAGACATGGAAAAAATGGCTTCAAATCTTACTGCGAAAAACTGCTCGTCAATCGCTCTATTCGGCAGCATCAGCTCAGAATTATGCAGTTTTGTAGGAGATGATTTTCGAGAATTCACAAGAGACGGTGTTGGGGAATTCGGAGAGTTTGATAACATCTTGGGTGAAATTCAACGGGTTGGCAGGGATATTTTAGATATAAATACTCTCGAATGAATAGATTTTTCTACAATCAATTAAAAATGATTAAACTCAATTAATTGCACAATGGATTATCGATGTTCCAAAAACGCGCTTACGCCCTGCTCTGCTGCGGTGTCGGGGGTTAGGGTTCCGGCGGTGACTTGGGCGCGGAGGGTGGCTAGGTCGGTTTTCTCTCGGAAGGCTGTCATCAGGTGGGCCTCTAGCGCGGCATCGAACCATTGCTGGGCTTGGGTTTCGCGGCGGCGGCTGTGGAAACCGGAGGCTCGGCGGGCGCTATCGAGCGTTTCAAGGGCGCTCCAGACGTCTTCCAATCCGCTTTCTTCCAAAGCCGAGGCGGTCAGCGCCATCGGATAGCCGCTGGCTTCGCCGGTGCGAGGGCGGAACAGGCGCAGGGCCGAGGCGTAATCGGCACGGGTGCGGACGGCGGCGGCTTTCATGTCTCCGTCGGCTTTGTTGATCACCACGATGTCGGCAATCTCCATGACGCCGCGCTTGACGCCCTGCAGCTCGTCTCCGCCAGCAGGAGCCAGCAAGAGCAGGAACATATCGGTCATTTGCGCCACGGTCGTCTCGGATTGGCCAACGCCGACCGTCTCAACCAGCACCGTATCGAAACCGGCAGCTTCGCAGAGCAAAATCGCCTCACGGGTGCGGCGGGCAACTCCGCCAAGCGCGCCGCCCGAGGGAGACGGCCTGATAAACGCATTGCGCGCCCGGACCAGCCGCTCCATGCGGGTCTTATCGCCGAGGATCGCGCCGCCCGCAATGGTCGAGGACGGATCAACCGCGAGAACCGCAACTTTGCGGCCTCGCTCTATCAGTTGCATCCCGAAGCTCTCGATAAAGGTCGATTTGCCGACGCCGGGCGTGCCCGACAGACCAATGCGCATCGCGCCGCCTGTCTCAGCCGTTAACGAGCTGAGCAAAGCCGTGGCTTGCGCGCGATGGTCCGGGCGGGTTGATTCAACCAGTGTGATCGCACGGGACAGCGCCCTGCGCTCTCCGGCTATCAATGCCTGTCGCAGCGCTTGGGTCGAAGCGGTCAAGCTCGGTCCGGTATTTGGAGTGCTGTTCATCTTATCGCCGAAAAGGTCAGGGCATTGCCTCTATATCCGCTCTGCCGGATCGAACAAATGTTTCAACAAAAGGCCTTCGGCGGTCGATTCATTCATTACATAAAATACCTGTTAATATTTCTGGCGCAAACAGGGTGCGATAGGTCTTTCGACCGTTATGACATCAAAATACGAGTTTTACCCGAATTTTCAGGGTATTTGAAGACGTCAGGAGGAAAAATGAAGAGTTTTACAAGGCTTTTCCAAGGGTTTTGCACGGCCCTCATCCTCTGTGGACCCGCCGCCGCCAGTGAAAAATTTGATGAGAAGACGCATTTTTTCACAACCTATGATTTCTATATCGGCGGATTTTCTATTGCAGAAATCACATTTGGCGGATCGGTTGGCGCGCTGGGCTATACCGCGCGATCCATCGTCGAAACGCGCGGAATTCTTGATCTTTTGATCAATGGAGAGGTCGATGCGTCGGCAGAAGGGTATCGCCATACGCGCGGCTATCTCGCGCCGGACAGGTATAAAACCGCTTACTCAACCCGCCGAGAAGATCGTAAGGTCAACATCGCGTATAACAGCGAAATCGCCACCGTAAACGTCAGCCCGCCTGAGTCAAAAAGACCTTATGATACAAAGGCTTCCGATCATCCCGGGACTCTCGACCCCGTAACGGCAGCTGTTACGATGATAACGCCCGACGATCATGCAGACCTCTGCAATCGCACGATTCCGGTGTTCGATGGTAAGCGCCGCTACGACATTATCCTCTTTCCCCGCGACAAACGCCCTGCCGGAGAAACTCCTCCCGGTCCAAAATGGAAAAAGCCCACAACCTGGTGCTTTGGCGTTTATGAACGAATCGCCGGATTTGAAGGAAACCTGCAAAAAGAACAGCGCTATTTCCCGTTCGATGTCTGGTTCGAAAAAGGCGAAGATAATATTCACCGGATCGTGCATATCGCGGGCAAAACCAAGTTAGGGTTTGCTATCGGCACGTTAAGACCCTAGCAAAACATTTATTTATCAAATGCTTATATTGGTTGACCTTCGACTGATTTCTTCAATCGCTCTATGCCGTCGCCCGCGCCATCGACATTAGGATGAACCTCCTGTGCAGCAGTGAAAGCGGCATGGGCATCATCTTCCCGATCCAAACTTTCCATAATCAAGCCTAACCCGATCATCGCCCCGAAATGGCGGGGTTCGATTCTCAGCACCTCATAGAGGTCTGCAAGCGCGCGGCCAAGATTTCGGTCGGCAAAATGCGCAGTTGCCCTGGCATTCCAACCTTCCGCAAAATCCGGCTTAAAGGCGATAAGGCGCGAAAAGTGAGCAATCGCTTTTTTCATTTCACGCTTTTCCAAGGCTTTGCGGCCCCGTATCAGCAGTAAATCAGCCGAGTCGCTGCCGGATTTCGCCCAACGGTCAGTAATTTCTTTTTCAATACGTGACGCTTCTCGCTCTTCAGCCTTTGCCAACCGTTCGAAAAGCACATCCATGGTTTCGTCTGAAAGCTGTGTCTGTTGCTCCGTTACTGCCTCATCTGTATCCGGAACAGCGTTATCTTGCGCAAGAGCGGACGGCGCGAAACCAATTACAAGGACGAAAACCGTGACCCTTAGCGGCGAAAACACCGATATTTCCATCATTTATCTTCACCTTACCTTTCGACGCTCTGGACCAATACGCAAGTCTACGGTATTCGGCACTAATATTGTGGCGGGCTATTAGCCCTTCAAGGAGAACTATGATGGATGATGCGACGATCGCCAAGGCTGTCGAGGCACTTCAAGAAAAAATGTCCGGTGCGGATTCGTTTGGCTCAACCGTGCGCTTTGACTTTGAAGGCGAGGCAGCAATCCTCGTCGATGGGAATAATACGCCACCAACAGTTACTTCGGACAGCAAGGCAGATGCTGATTGCACCATTACCGCAAACGAAGACACGTTCCGTGAGATGATGGACGGTGATCTGGATCCGACAGCAGCCTATATGACCGGCAAGATCAAGATTGACGGCAGTATGGGCGCAGCTATGGCCGTTGCACGGTTACTCGGTTAACGATTGGCTTCCCGGTGACCGCACATCCCGCATTGGCGGATTTATACGGCGACTCGCCATCGGGCGGGCGCAGTAAGGTTATCGAAACAGCAGATGGTATCGGGCTGCGCTTTGCGCATTGGCCCGCACGGGGCGAAGCGCGCGGAGCTATTCTGCTCGCTCAAGGACGCACCGAATACATTGAAAAAGCCTATGAGTGGATTGGCCTTCTACAAGCGCGCGGGCTTCACGTCGGTACATTCGATTTTCGCGGTCAGGGCTTGTCGGAGCGCCTGCTCGCCAATCGCAGAGCCGGATACGTTCAGGATTTCGCTCACTTCCAGAACGATTACGATGCCGCCTATCAACAGTTCCGCGATATTGTTGGCGAGACGCCTATAGTCGTGCTTGGGCATTCAATGGGCGGATTGGCGACAACGCGCTTTATCTCGCGTCGGCAATCGGAATTGGTGGGCGCGATCCTCAGTCCGCCGATGCTTGGTTTGGCTCTGTCTCCGTTTTGGTTGTGGACAGCATGGATCGTCTCGAATGTCTTCACAGGCGCAGGGTTCGGCGCTCGGTACGTTCAAGGGTGCGACGACCGCTCCGGGCCTGAACGCGGGTTTGAGGATAATGTGCTGACCCATGATCCGGTAAGATTTGCCCGGCATGAGAAAATGCTGACGGAACACCCTAATCTTACGCTGGGCGGGACCACACACGCATGGCTGCGCGCGGCTTACCGCGAAATGGGCAGCGTGGCGCGTTTACCGGACGAGTGGCTAAAAATCCCGGTACTGGTTGCCTCTGCTGAAGAAGATACTGTAGTTTCTAAAGAGGCGATAAGGGCTTTTGCCGATGCAAATTCCAAAGCGGAACACATTCACCTGGCGGGTTCGCGCCATGAACCTTTGATGGAGGTGGATGCGGTGCAAGACGTGTTCTGGACCGGTATTGACGGTTTTTTGGATCGGGTTGTGCCGAGCTAACGTCGAACATTTTCCGGCTTTGAGAAAACAACTGTTTGGCCTTTCAAACGGCCTTACGCCCAGCCAACCAATCTTCGGCGGCGTCGAAGTGTTCCAGTTCAAAGCTTTTGATCTCCAACCCGGGGATGAGCAAGCCTTCAAGCTCTCCGGCGGTTCTGATCCAGCTTTTATCGCTGACAACCGCGCATTTCTTGAATCGACCTATCATGCTGAAAAGCTGTGGCAGGCGTCGCAGCTCAACCATGATCGCACCGGGTGTTGGCATCGAAAGTTGTGTCACCCGGTAAAGCATCACGCCGTTTTCAACGCCTTGATCAGCGTATCAAGCGCGGTCCGCATCCCTTCACCATCAAGCGTTCCTAGTAAGTCGATATTAATGCGATTGTCTTCGGGTTTGGTAACTTTGAGCATGACAAACTCCCTTTAAGTATCAACTCCCCATATTTTCCGCCAATATGTTGATAGAAAGCATATTCACCTATTTAAAGCACGCTACTGTAGCACAACTTTACCGTCCGCAAATCCAAATAAAATTATCGCT
>CALKIZ010000070.1 GCA_937995735.1 uncultured Neomegalonema sp.
CACGCCGCAGTCGGGTGAGTTCTTCAGCGTCCGATTTCTGGCGCGCCAGCGCTGCTTGTGAACCTGCTGCTGCTTGCTCCAGATACCACGTCTTCAACTGTGTCGGAGTGATCCCCAATTCAGCTGAGACGCGGCCGTAACCCGCCCCCGGCTCGTTAAGCCGTTCAACCGCCTCAGCCTTATACTCCGGCGTGAAATTCCGTCGCTTCGTCGTTCCCATTCCCGTCGCTCTCCAGATGCTCTTTCTAATTTAGCACCCGGTCCGGAAATTGGGGATAGGCTCAACCGGCAGGCGCGATATAAACGTCCAATCGATCTTTTGAGATGTCGATGCCGACAAACTGCGTGTATTCTGTCATAGTTCGAGTGTTCCCTAGCTTGTCTTGCAGGGCGGCCAACTGGCCCCCTAATCAACTGTTCGGGTGAACACCCACGCGGGGCCTTGCTTGTTCTCGGCCCAATATGACCAGTCGGGCAAACGGCCTCCTGCAGGGTGGTCCGGGGCACCTTCAACGCCCCGGACCGCCTAAACATATACCAATTCATCCAGACAAGTCGGGCAAAGACATTGCTGCCGCGTTGTTTGACGGAACCGCGCGCTGATGGCTCGCCAAGATATTCTTCTTGACGCAGGACAAATGTTCAATTTATGTTCTTCTTATTGATTTCGCAAAAAGGACGCCATGACACTCGATACCCCGCATATGATTGAACGCTATCGCCTTGTGCTGTTGCGCTTGATGGCGGGGTTGTTTGTTGTGGCGGGGGCCCAGCCTGAGACGCAAGGTGTGGAGGTTTTTTCACGGCGTGTGCGCGGCTCGATTTTACGGGTTTTGCGGCAATCGGAATCGGCGACGCGCCGGTTGATTTTTGCCATCGCGCAGCAGCTTGAAATTCCAGTCTATGTGCCGCGCTCTAAGCAAGCGAAAGCTGCGCGCAGCAAGGCGGATAAAACGCCATCGCGGACCAGAGCCCCGCAATTCCGGTTGATTGATCCGCGCGTTTTTCTTGAAGAATTACACCCCAACCGCAAACGCAATGCCCGCAAACCCCGCCGTCAGCGCGGCGGTGATCCGCGCTTGGTGTTCCGGTTTGCCGATTTTGGCGCGCCTGTTTGCGAGGCTTGGTCGGACCCCGCACCGGAAATCTCTCCTGATGATCCGGTGACCGCGAAACATATTCTACGGCGGATGCAGGCGATGCATTTCGCACTGAATGATTTGCCGAAACAGGCACAGCGCATGGTGCGGGAAATCGCCAAACGCAGAACGCTTCCGCCGGGACCGGGGCGCGTCGGGCCGATACGGGCCGGCCTTCCACCGGGGCATCGAAAGAAACCGGTTCACGTTGTTGATACGGTTCTGCGGGGATGTCATTGGCTCGCGATGCAAGTCCCGAAACCGCCGGGACGGTAACGTCCTAAACACAAAGTAGAATGATGGCTCTCTTCGGCAAAGCGTTTGGCTTTGCCGGGGCGGGCCTTTTTGCGTTTGTTATTCCGGGATAGCTTCAAGCGCGTTGACCAACCCGGCCAAATCATCCGGCAGCGCGCTTTCAAACCGCAGGTCTTCATTGGTGATCGGATGCAGAAAGCCCAGGGTTTTGGCATGAAGGGCTTGTCTGGGAAATCCGCTCAAGGCATCGCGGATTGTCTGATCCAAACTGGCGGGCGGCGTGCGTTGCCGGCCATAGGTCTGATCACCGACCAGCGGATGACCGAGATGCGTCAGATGGACTCTGATCTGGTGCGTCCGGCCTGTCTCTAACCGGCATTCGACCAAGGAACACGGGCCGAGATCGGCAATCCGCTTAAAGCGCGTCACCGCGTGGCGGCCATCATTGACATTAACCGCCATTTTCTTTCGATCCGTGCGCGAGCGGCCAATGGTTGTCTCAACCCGCACCCAACCCGGCTCGAACGACACCGCCGGAAGCCCCGCCATTCTCGCATCCGAGCGGTCCGGCCTGCCCCAAACCAGCGCGGCATAGCTGCGCTCAAGATCATGCGCCGCAAATTGTGCCGCCAAGCCCTGATGCGCCGCGTCCGATTTGGCGACCACCAAAAGACCCGATGTCTCTTTGTCGATTCGGTGAACGATGCCGGGACGCTTTTCGCCGCCAATCCCGGAAAGGCTGTCTCCGCAATGGGCCAAAAGTGCATTCACCAGCGTTCCCGTCCAAGCGCCCGGTGCGGGGTGAACCACCATTCCCGCCGGTTTGTTCACCACAATCAAATGCGCGTCTTCAAAAACAACATTGAGCGGGATCGCCTCCGGCTCCGGCTCGGCATCAAGGGGCGGCGGAACATTAATGCGAAAAACTTCGCCGCCCTTGACTTTCCCCGAAGCGTCCGTGACCGTCGCGCCCGGTTCGGAAAGGCGCGCCACCGCCCCGCCCTCGATCAGCGCGCGAATTCGCGACCGGCTGAGGCCGGGTGTATCGGCGGCTTCGGTCAGCGCCTTATCAAGCCGCACTCCCTTTGCCTCGGGCGGCAGGGTCACTTCTATCGGAGCGTCATCATTCATGGCCAGCGACTTACAACAATCCGGCGGCAATCGCGACCTCGATGACGATGCTTTTGAACCGCCGCAGATCCGGCGGTTCCGGCGGCTGGTCAGCCTGTTGATGATTGTCATGATGATCGGGATTTTGGGGATCGCCGGAGCGCTGGTCTATCGGTTGACGCAGCCAACCCATAGCGCGGTTGAGATTCCCAATGCGGGCGATATTACCGTCCCCGCCGGGATGGAGGTTCTCAGCATTACGCAAACGGGGACGTCGCTCTATCTGGTCTTAGAGAACACCGAGACTGGCGAGCGTAGGATTGAAGAACGCAGCGCCAGTGATCAAACACTCACCCGCCGCTACCGGCTCGTCCCTGTAGAAAATAATTGAGCCTATGCGCCCCGCCCGCAACTCCGCTGTCTTTCTCGAAGGATCGATTCTGCGCCACATCTCGGTGATGTCGGCAAGTTCCGGGGCGGGGTTACTCGCGATTTTCCTCGTCGACTTTGCCGACCTGTTTTTTATCTCGCTGTTGGGAGCAAGCGCGCTGGCGGCGGCGGTTGGCTATGCCGGAACGGTACTGTTTTTCTTAACGTCTATCGGCATCGGGCTGGCGATTGCCATGGGCGCTTTGGCGGCAAGGGCTTTAGGACGCAATGATACCGACCAAGCGCGGGAGGTCGCCGGGAGCATCGCGGCAATTATTATCGGCATAAGCGTCATATTGACCGCGCTGCTCTTGATATTCGCGCCGGTGTTCCTGACATGGCTCGGAGCAGAAGGCGAAGCGCATGACTACGCAACATCGTATTTGCGGATAGCCGGGGCTGGCACGCCCTTTTTAATGCTGGGGATGTCCGGCGGTGCATTGTTGAGAAGCCACGGAGACGCGCGGCGGGCGATGAATACGACGCTCTCTTCTGCGCTGATCAATGCGGCGCTTGATCCGTTGTTTATTTTCGGATTCGGCTGGGGGTTAGACGGGGCGGCATGGGCGACGTTGATTGCTCGGATCACCTTGGCCGTGGTAGCATGGAGGCCGATACTGTCGCTTTATGATGGGATTGCTCGGCCCCGGATCGGAAGGATTATAAGCGATTTTACGCCAGTCTTTGCCATTGCCGGACCTGCTTTGTTGACCAATGTTGCAACCCCGGTTGGCAATGCGATTATTACGCGCATGATCTCCGGCTATGGCACGGAAGCAGTTGCAGGTTATGCGATTATTGGGCGGCTAACTCCCCTCGCATTCTGTTTGATTTTTGGGTTGTCCGGTGCGGTCGGGCCAATTGTCGGGCAGAATTTCGGGGCGGGAAATATAGGTCGAGTGCGGGAGACATTGGTTAAGTCACTCTATCTGGCTGGTGGGTATGTGGCATTGGTTTCTCTCGTGCTCTTTTTGCTGCGCTGGCCGCTCGCTGACCTGTTCAGGACAAGTGATGAAGCACGGTCTTTGTTGTTTTTGTTTTGTGGACCGCTGTCGCTCGCATTTGTTTTCAACGCCGCACTGTTCACGACCAATGCAGCCTTTAACAACCTGGATCGCCCGTTTACATCAACGTTGCTCAATTGGGGAAAGCACACACTCGGGACTGTCCCATTCGCATGGCTCGGTGCGCGGTATATGGGCGCGGAAGGGGTTCTGATCGGCCAATATGCTGGCGGCGCAATTTTTGCCTTGCTCGGGATTTGGCTGGCTTTTCGCTTAGTCGATCATCACGAGCCAATCACCTCAGCCCCGCCCATCGTCCCCACGGAACGGCTCCCCCAATCTCCATTCAGCAATTGGCGTCCATAGTGAATGTGCCTCGTCGTTTTCGACGAGGGAATTATGACGATTTGCAAAATGCAACGTAAAGCGATTCTGTTACTGTGGGATTGGGTGAGGGAGAAAGTATCAGTGCAACACGATCAAATGCAACAAATAATTGAGTTGCTGGAAAAACAAACGCGAAATGCTGGGTACTTATATTCAGCAGATTTACTGGGCATTGCGGCGGTTTCACTCAAAAGAGAAGTTGATTTGTCAAAAGAAATTTTAACAGATGACAAAAAATTGGTCGAAAGCTCCGCGTCGGTACACTAATGTCAGGCAATGGCCGATATGAAGTTAGCGCGCGATATTTTGGATAAACTTGCCAATGCAAGCAACACAAAAGACATCTCCGCAATTTTCACGTCAATCCGCGAAACTTACGGTGTAGAAAATCTCGTTTATCATGCAGTAAACGTCAAAGGTCTGACAAAAGACGGCGCTTTCCTGCGCCTGACATATTCAGACGATTGGATCGCGCGATATTACGAGAAAAATTACTTTGAGATTGATCCTGTCGTAGAGGAAGGCACGCGGGCATTTATGCCTTTCAACTGGTCAGACTTGGACTGGGGAGGAAAACGCCGCCAAGAATTTGCCGAAGACGCTGCGGGACATTCTGTTGGAACATCAGGACTAACGGTCCCAGTCCGGGGGCCGAACGGTCAACATGCGCTGTTTTCCGTTGCCACTAGCCGCTCCGACAAAAGTTGGACCAGTCAAATGCGCGAGCACCTCCCGCAGCTTCATAATATTGCACATGCGGTACATGAAGCCACGGTGAGAGTTGAAGGTGTATCTACAGCGGCTCCAGTTTCGCTGTCCGGGCGTGAACGCGATGTTCTGCAATGGGCCGGGGCGGGTAAAACGACAGATGAAATAGCACAAATTCTGGGAATTTCTGAAAGGACAGTTCGCGTCTATCTCGATACATCACGCTATAAACTAACGGCAACAAATCGGACACATGCCGTAGCGCGCGCCCTAGGATTAGGCTTGATCCACCCACCAGATTGATCACATTTTTATGTATTTTCTACCTATGAGTTTAATTTAGAATAATTTCTCTTACAATCTATAAGAGCCATCCATACGCTTACCCTCATAAGTAAGCTATGGAGCTGATAGATGAAAATTCGACTTGTGAAAGGTATGGATCTCGCGAGTGATGGAGATTTGCTCGATGAGATGTTTAAAGCACGTAAGCGATTATTCGCAGACCGGCTGGGTTGGGATGTCACTGTGGATCGGCAGGGCCGGGAAATCGACCAATACGATCCTCTCAATCCACTCTACCTGATTTCAACCGATGAGAGTGGTGCTCACCTTGGGTCACTCAGATTACTTCCAACAACCGGCGATACTATGCTGCGGGACGTCTTTGCATCCGCTTTTGATGGCACGGTGATCGAAAGTCCGCTGATATGGGAATGCACCCGCTTTTGTATTGAAAGCGATAAATCTGGACAGGTCCGGGCTGGATTGCATCAAGCAACGACAGCGTTGTTGCTCGGAATTTGTGAAACCGGGCTTCGGTCAGGAATTCAGCAAATCGTGGGGGTCTTTGACCGGCGGATGATTCCGATTTACCGCCGGGGCGGGTGGCCGCCAGATGTTATCGGAGAAAGCGGGAATGGGCGTGAGGCGGTCTATCTTGGCGTTTGGGATGTAACAGAGGAGTACGCTGCCTCCATTCGAAAGGCTGGAGGGCTTAAGGGGTCTATCCTTGAGCCCGCATCCCGACGCCGAGCTGCGCGGTTACTCAATGCCGCTTAGGAAATCGAATATTCGCTTTTTTACGCATCACTTTAACGCTCGTTTAGCGCATCGCTAAGAACGCTATGAACAGCTTCGGAGGGGACATCGCGCGTTACGAATGCCTCTCCGATGCCACGCGCTAAGATAAACGCCGAGATGCCACCAACGACTTTTTTATCCTGAGACATCAGGCTGATAAGGTCTGATGCGCCGGGCAGCACGCCTTCGATATCGGCAAGTCTGGTTTTCATCTTCATTGCAGACAGATGCGCGCGAACTCGAGACGGTGTTTCCTGACTGCATAGGCCAAGCTGTGCCGAAAGCTCAAAAGCCAGCCCCATGCCGATCGAGACACCCTCCCCGTGAAGCAAGCGATCAGAATATCCAGTCGCAGCCTCAAGGGCATGGCCAAAGGTATGACCAAGATTTAGCAGGGCACGATCACCGCGCTCATGCTCATCCCGAGCAACAATATCAGCCTTGGCCTGAACGGATCGGGCGACAGCCTCTGCTCTGAGTACTTTATTACCGGTTGCGAGAACCGGCCCTTGTTTTTCTAACCATTCGAAGAACTTAAGGTCACCCAGCAAGCCATATTTTGCCACCTCGCCATATCCGGCAAGGAACTCGCGATCCGACAACGTGTCGAGCACATCAATGTCGGCAAGAACCAAATGCGGTTGATGAAACGCACCAATTAGATTTTTTCCGCTGGGCGAATTTATGCCCGTCTTGCCACCTACCGAGCTGTCGACCTGAGCCAATAGCGACGTCGGTATCTGGATAAAACGGACACCGCGCCGAAGGATCGACGCGGCAAAGCCCGCTAAATCACCAATAACACCGCCGCCGAAAGCGATCACGAAATCATCACGCTCAACCTTCATATCAAGCAGATGCTCAACGGTCCGCTCCAACATCTCCCAGCATTTAGTCCTCTCACCCGGGGGAAGTTTGATTGTGGTTATTTCGATTCCTGAGACGGCAAGACCGTCGATAAGAGAATCAAGATGCAGGCTGGCGACAGTTTCATCAGTAACAATGGCGCAGCGCGGGCGTTTTAAAAACGGCGCACAAAATCGCCCTGCTTTCGCCAGCAACCCTGTCCCTACAACAACATCATAGCTGCGTTCTCCGAGATTCACCCGGATGGTATGGCTAAGCTCACTCATGTAACAATCAAATCGCCCCGACCTTTAAGATGCTTTACGATGGCCTTAACCGACACTTCGTGAGGCTCATCACGGCTAAACACTTCGACGTCCGCTTCAGCATAAATCGGATAGCGAATTTCCATGAGCCGCGCGAGGATCTCGCGGGGATCACCATTGTTAAGCAATGGTCTGCTAGAACGCCTTCCACAACGGCGAACCAGCACGTCAAGGTCAGCCCGCATCCAGATCGTTGTTGCCTTCTCAGCCAGCAAAGCCCGTGTCTCATCATCAATAAACGCGCCGCCCCCTGTCGCCAGCACAAGCGGCGCTTTTTCCAACAAACGCGCGATAACCCTGCGTTCTCCATCTCGAAATTCGGCTTCACCCCTTGTTTCAAAGATATCAGGGATCTTCATGCCAGCAGCGCGCTCAATTTCGGTATCAGCATCAAGGAATCGGGCATCTATCGCCGTCGCCACCCGGCGGCCAATCGCACTTTTCCCTGCACCCATTAGACCAACGAGCACGACATGCTTTTTTAAGTGAGCCCTAAATTGCGAGGGCTGTTCATCTTTCGCCATAATTTTCCATCACGACATAGCGAGCAATCATTACGCCAAACGGGATCAATAGGGTATACGGTCGGGACCGTATGGCACTTTTAGTGCTTCGCTAAACGCTATAGTGACGCTAGCGGTGGAATGAAAGGAGAATGCGATGGGCCGGTTCTTAAGATTCTTGTTATCGTTGGCCTGTATCGCTGCATTGGGGGCGGTCGCCTATGTCTGGTTTGTTGACGTACCGCCTGTCCAGCGGGAGATCGTTCAGAAGGTATCCACTGATGTTCTTTTCCAAAAATAATCTCGCATTCTGGTTCTGCATTGCTGCAACCTCTGCGTTATCTCAAGAAACGACGCTGGGTTTGCCAACAGCAACACCGCTGCCAAACGAGCCAGTAACGGTAGAGCCAGGTCAAGGTTTACTTGATTCGGGCCGCGTTGACTCCGGCATCTCGGCAGTTGAGATCGGCACGGCCAGCGCACAAGCTGCGGGCCTCGTAAGTTCTCAGGCAAGCGGACTACCCGAAACAATGTGGCAGGGGAGCACCGGAGCAAATGCACTTTCAGCTGTAAGAACGGCCCAACCAAGTGAATTGTGGCGTGTTAATGCATTGGTGCGGCGCGCGCTGGTATCCGGTGCAATCCCACCAGACGATGCTGATGGTTTACTCGCGGAACGGGCCGCTGCTCTGCTCCGCTTTGGCGCAGCAGAAGAAGCGGCGAGTTTGGCAGGTGTTGCCGGAACCGCAGCAAATGTCGAATTACGCCGCGTCGGTGCCGAGGCTGACCTCATCATCGGGCGCGGGGATGCAATCTGCAAATCTCCGGCAATTCTGCCTGCGAACTTACCAAAAGAAGACCCGGATAAGTTCTGGACGACTTTGCGCGGATTTTGTCTTGCGAAATCCGGTGACCCCCTAGCGGCGGTTGCCGTTGCTGCAATGCAAGAAGTTGGCGGCGTTGATCCGGTGGATGCCGAATTATTGGAAGCCATGATCGACGAAGGATTGGCGGAATTCATCGCAACACCGCGCGGTGAAGATCTGACCCCGTTGCGTATTGCAATCCTGCGCCGGCTTGGACGCCCTGCCGACGGACTCGCCGAAGTTGCTCCGCTCAAAATGTTAGCCGGAATTTTTGCCCTTGAAAGCACGCCTTCGCGCGAAGCCGTCATTGCTGCGGAAAGACTAGAAGCCGCCGGCTCCATTGCCCCGCAAACATTGGTTGAACTTTACCTGCTTCATGCAGATAATCTTGGCAATGATGATGTCGGGCGGCGTGCCAAATCTGTTCGCGATGCGGTAAAATCAAGCGACGCGAACAGCCTTGGTACTTTCCTGATCAAAACAGCCGAGGCACGAGGGGCCGAGTCATTTACGAGAATGGCACGTGCGCTTGCTCCACAAATCGCGCGACTTCCCTCTTCCGCCGCTAACGGCATGGGAGCCGCAGGCTATGCGATCCGTGATGCACTGTTGCTCGATGGGCAGATAAGTGCTGCGGGACGCTGGTCCGACTCGCAAGGTCCGCGCTCACTGCTTGATACGGCAGATACCAATGCACTCTTTGCCATTGCCGATCCCGCATGGCCCGGAATATGGCAACGCGAATGGGGCAATGCATTGCGCGAGCGCGCGCGAAATGGTGACGAGAATGCCCGCCGTGCTCTTGGCGCACTCGCAGGATTTAAAATCGGCCCCGGTCCCCAACTTCCCGAAGAAGGGTATCTTGCTGCGGCTAGCGAGGGGCGCATTGCTGAGGCAATTTTCGGCGCGTCAGCCGCCATTCGGAGCGAAAATCCGCCGTCTGCACGTACAATTGATATGCTCATTCGCACTCTCAATTCTGCAGGATTGAGTGGCGATGCCCGTGCAATTGCTTTGGAGGCCATTCTGAAAGCGCGCTGGCAGTGAGAGACGGCGACGACGCCATTGCAGCGTTTCTTGCTAGCATGGCCGCCGAGCGGGGGGCAGCAAAAAACACGCTGGATGCTTACCGCCGCGATCTATCGGATTACGAATTCAGTTTGAAAGCATATTCGCTGACCCCAGCGGTTGCCGCACGGAATGATATTGAAGGATACATGGCGGGATTGGCCGCTCAAGGTCTGGCCGCGACCACACGCGCGAGAAGGCTGTCAGCCATAAAGCAACTTCACGCTTTTCTTTATGCCGAAGGTTGGCGCGATACTGACCCGGCAGCACCGGTTCGCGGCCCATCGCGTCCGCGACGCTTACCCAAAACCCTATCGACAGAAGACGTTTCTCGTCTCATCGAACTCGCTCATGAGGGTGAAGGGCTTGCGGTTGCCCGCTGTGCTTGTTTGCTCGAAGTCCTTTATGCGACCGGCTTGAGAGTCACAGAATTAGTCTCCCTCCCGGTCGCGCAAATGCGCCGCAACCCGCAAATGATCAGAGTCAAAGGCAAGGGAGAAAAAGAGCGCCTTGCGCCACTTTCTGACCGCGCTCGAAACGCTATAAATGCATATTTGCCGCTACGGGACGCATCCAAAGACAAAGCATCGCCTTTCATGTTTCCCTCACGCGGAAAACTGGGGCATCTGACCCGTGAGCGGTTTTATCAGATGATCCGCGAATTGGCTTTAAAGGCGGGCCTCGACCCGAGTGGCATTTCACCCCACGCTATGCGTCACGCTTTCGCAACGCATATGCTTGCGAATGGCGCGGACCTGAGAGTCATACAGACTCTTCTCGGACATGCGGATATCTCGACAACAGAAATATACACGCATGTCATGGATGACAGTTTGCGTAAACTGGTTTTGGAGAATCATCCACTCGCCCTTGCCGCGAAGCGGAGGTAAAGTCAGGCTCCGCAGCCCGCTTATTCCGCAGCGAAAATACTCGTGACGCCTCGGCGCATTTCTTGTGGGAAACTGTCTTCGCTCGGCCACCACCCGGTACGCAACGTGTTGTGATACCCAGCGGTTAGACCGGCGCGCTCCATCGCCAAAGCTGCATCCTTGTGATCATAAGTAAGCCGTTCAATTGAGACATTACCGCCGTCCAAGATAGCATAAGACGTGCGGACATCGCCGTCATGCCCCGGCAGTCCAATGGCCCCGGCATTGATCCAATCGCAAGACCCGACACGCTCAACGAAAGGGACCCCCGAGTGACCGCAGACAACCCCGTCTATTGGTCCGACCGCCTCTTCCAACAAAGAAATTTCCTGTGCTTTACGCCCGGGAGGGTCTGTCGGCCAGATGAAGGCATTGATCTGCTCCGCACCGCCATGAATTACCGCATATCGTTTTCCGCTATGCATAAACAAAGCCCGGCCCGGCATCTCGCGCATCCAAAGGCGCGTATCGTCCGATACCTGTTTATCCGCATGAGCAAACCATTCGGCAGAAAGCCGGTTGCAGGTCGCGCCCTCTTCGAACCCACACCCGCAATCAGACGCACTAAACCCGAGCGAGTCTTCACAATTTCCTGCAACAACCGTGCAACCGAGCGCACGCACAGTTTGAGCCGTGCGTTCCGCTTCAGCTGCATAGGCGCACACATCGCCCGTACAAATCATACGATCCGGGGTAATCTCACGCGCTTCGGCCAAAGACATGAGCGCCTGCATCGCGCGCAAATTCGAATATGGTCCACCGAACAACAAGATCGGCCCGTCCAGTTCACCAAGATCAATAGTCGCGCGTGTCATTCGAATCCTTTCACTCTTGGACAGATACACCATATAGCCTGCATCTGTTGATTTGACATATTTGGGGAGACCAATGGCAACCGAACCTTTGAATGCAGCAGTCGAAACGAGCGGAGGCTCCATTTGGACTTTATCCGCGATATTCGGCTTATTGCTGCTTTCCGCATTTTTCTCGGGGTCGGAAACCGCTTTAACCGCTGTAAGTCGCGCGAAACTAAGGCGTATGGCGGATCAAGGCTCGAAGGCAGCGCGGCGTGTTATTGGCCTGACCGATGATGGCGAGACGCTGATCGGTGCGATCCTGATCGGAAACAACGTCGTGAATATTCTCGCAACATCCTTGGCCACATCCTTAGCATTGTCGATTTTCGGGGACTCCGGTGTCGCCATCGCGACCCTTGTGATGACGGTACTGGTTATGATCTTCGCAGAAGTCCTCCCGAAGACCTATGCCTTTGCGAATTCGGAAAAAGCCTCACTCCTTGCATCACGGCCTATTGGCTTGCTGGTTCGAATTTTTTATCCCATTGTTATGGCAGTACAATTCATTGTGCGGGGCGCCTTGGCTCTGTTCGGATTAAAGCTGGATAAAGACGCACATGTTCTCTCTCATGAAGCACATGATGAAATTCGCGGTGCGATTGACCTGCACCATTACGAAAGTGGCGGCGTTGAGAAAAGTGACCGCGACCGTTTGGTTGGTGCTCTCGATCTGGGGGACCGTGAAGTCTCCGAAGTGATGATGCACCGCCGTAACATTATGATGTTAAACGCTGATTCTCCCCCTCAAGAATTGATCGAGGCGGTTCTACAAAGCGCCTATACCCGCATCCCCCTTTGGCGTGACGAGCAGGAGAATATCGTCGGGGTTATCCACGCGAAAGACCTCCTTCGTGCTGTTGACAAGCTCATTCGACGTGACGGTGGTGGCTTAGAAAGCGTTGATAATCTTGATATTCTCAAGATCGCGATGGAACCCTGGTTCGTTCCTGACACCACATCTCTTGCGGATCAATTACGGGAATTTCTCAGCAAAAAGAGCCACTTCGCGCTGGTTGTTGATGAATACGGTGCGCTGCAAGGTCTTATCACTCTGGAAGATATCATAGAAGAGATCGTTGGCGAGATCGAAGATGAGCACGACATTCAAACCGATGGCGTTACCCGCGAAGCCGATGGCGCGTTTCTCGCTGATGGCACGGTGACGATCCGCGACCTAAACCGTTATTTTGATTGGAATTTACCGGATGAAGAAGCCACGACAATCGCCGGACTAGTCATTCACGAAGCCCAGGCAATCCCGGCTCAGGGACAGAGTTTCGTCTTCCATGATTTCCGCTTTGATATCGTAGCACGGGTTCGGAACCAGATTACACAGCTTCGGATCAGGCCCCTAAAACGGGCTTAATCTGTGAGAAAACACGCGGGTTTTCATGGGAAAATTCTGAAACCCTGTTGCAAAACCCGCGTGAAACCATTGCAAAAGCCGTTAAACGGCTTTCAACAACCTTATTCGATCGTTGCCACGCCGAGAGGAACGCCGAATTTCTCACACCAGATAAAGACCTCGGTGAAAACTTCCGCATTCAGGTGAGCCGGAACACGGTAAGTTTGTGCGCCCGTATTCGACTCAAGAACACCGATCAAAGTGCCTTCAATATATTCGCCATTAATCCCGAATCCGACTTTCGGATCAGGTGCACCGTCGAGGAAAAAGTTTTTGGCCAGCTCGACAGTGTATCCGGACTCATGTTTGGTCAGGGTCACTCCGCCGGTATTGACATGCTCCGAACGGCCTTCGAATTCGCCGCTGCGCGAATCGTCATGAGCGAAAGCGCTGGTTGCGAGTGCGCCGGCGAGTGCGGCGAGCGCTAAGGATTTGCGGATCATCATATATCTCCTATTTAATGTTTCTATGGTTGGCGGTTCGGACACAAACGCTGTACCGTCCCGTTAAGCATTTATTTGCACGATGGTGAGGGCGAAGAAAAATATCCCTTGGCTTTGACCTTTATAGACAGAAGCTATGGAAGGCAAAAGACTTCTCAGCAGAGCAACGCGCCCGATCCTGCAACCACCCTAGTTCGGATCTTATTTTCAAAGTTTCTGCATGAGGACGCTTGACCCTCCAGTGGGTGGAAAGTTTATACACATAATATGAAAGCGCTCCGATCAGTTCTATCGATGTTGATATTGCTCGCATTTGCGATGTCGAGCGCTTTGTCGCACGCGCACTCGATGCCTGACCATTCAAAGACTTTAACGCAAGCACATCATGCAGTTCATCATGTGCATATGGTGGATCATAAAGTCGAAGAGTCTCAAGCGCACCATACCTCAAGCCATGCAGACTTGCCGCATTGTTGCAGTATGGGGGCCTGCGCGGTGAGTGATATAGTCCCGCCGTTACAATGCTTGCTCAAAGTGGGGATAGCACTCGATACGCCGCCTCTCCATAACAGGCCATCGGTTGCCTTTGTGCCGGAGGCTCCCCCTCCCCGAATGAACAGCTGATCGAAACCGGTTCCGTATGCCGTCTGGCCGGAGCCATCGAAACGCTATTCTTCGGAGAAAGATCCATGACTAACTTTAAATCTGCGGCTGTGGCCGCTCTTCTTGCCGTGCTTGTTCCGGTATCACTGACTCATGCTGCTGGCAGCGGCACACAATCACATGGCGGCTCTCACGGTCATGGAGCGGCTGTCGGGATCGGCACACCGGGCGGCACGCCCTCGCGGACCGTCACGATCACAATGCATGATAACTACTACGAACCAGAGAACATTTCGGTCGCAAAAGGCGAGACTGTAAAATTCGTCGTCAAAAATGAAGGCTCTCTAGTTCACGAATTCAATATCAACACCCCGGACTCCCATGCCAATCACGGGCCGCATATGGCCATGTTGTTTGAGATGGGCATGATCGAACCGGACAAGGTCAACCGTGCAGAGATGGCGGCCACCAAAGGCAGCGATCATGACATGAGCCATGATATTCCAAATTCCCTGCTGATGAATCCGGGCGAGACACAGGAACTGGTCTGGACCTTCAACACCGACAAAGAACTGGAATTCGCCTGTAATATTCCCGGTCACTACGATGCCGGAATGTACGGCGCTCTAGCAATCAATTAGCCCTGAAAGGAGAAGTGACCATGCGCGTTTTATCAATCGCTGCCATTGCCCTGACCCTTCTGGGTGCAACAGCAGTACAGGCCGGTGAATACAACATCACCGTTGACCGCGTGAAGATCGACCTCGGCCACACAACGAAAACCGGCGTTGGCTTTAACGGAAAATCCCCCGGCGAAACCTTGCGGTTTACCGAAGGCGAAGATGTTGTCATCAACGTCAAAAATAACTTGAATGTAGATACCTCAATCCATTGGCACGGCTTTATTTTGCCCACGGCGATGGATGGTGTTCCGGGCCTCAGCTTTGACGGGATCAAGCCGGGCGAGACGTTCACATACCGTTTTCCGGTCGTGCAAAGCGGAACGTACTGGTATCACAGCCATAGCGAATTTCAGGAACCTGACGGGGCTTACGGTTCAATCATCATCGACTCGAAAAAACGCGAGCCGTTTAAATACGACCGCGAATACGTCGTCATCATCGCTGATAAACACCACCATTCCGGTGCGAAGATCATGCGCAATCTCAAAACGGATGCGGATTATTACAACCGCAAACAGCGCACGCTGTTCGACTTTTTCTCGGACATCAGCAGCAAAGGCTCCGATGCAGCGCTCGCAAACCGTGAAGAATGGGGCGAGATGCGCATGATGCCCACGGATATCGAAGATGTCCAAGGCTACACGCCGCTGATGAACGGTAAGACGCCGGATCAGAACTGGACAGGATTGTTCAAAAAAGGCGAACGCATCCGTCTGCGCTTTATCAATGCATCCGCGATGAGCTTTTTTGACATCCGCATACCGGGCCTGAAAATGACCGTTGTTTCCGCTGACGGTAATAATGTTCAGCCGGTCACGGTGGATGAATTCCGCATCGCCGTGGCGGAAACATATGACGTGATTGTCCGCCCGAAAGGCGAGAAGGCTTACACGATCTTTGCTGAATCCATGGGCCGCACAGCAGCGGCACGAGGTACGCTTGCACCCCGCCTTGGTATGAGCGCCGATGTGCCGGAAATGCGCGAGCCGCCCTTGCTCACGATGTCCGATATGCGCCTCTCTCCTTTGCACCGAGCAGCAGGACACGCGGGTCATGGCGAAGGACATGGAGGCCACGGCGAAGGGCATAATGGCGGTGAAGGTGAACACGCCGGACATGGTGGAGGTCATGGCGAACATGCGGGCCACGGCGGACATGGACAGCATGGTGCTAAGAAACCTGACCCATTCTACGCACCGAATTCGGGCCTGAAGCCGACAGCAGCAAATGGCGGTAAATTCCTGTCTTATGCTGACCTCAAAGCACAAAAGCCTCTCTATCCCGACCGCGAAGCAACCCGCGAAATGGAAATGCGTCTGACCGGAAATATGGAACGCTATTCGTGGTCTATCAACGGCGTCAAATATGCCGACTCCGATCCGATCCGCTTCAAATACGGCGAGCGGGTGCGGATTAAATTCGTGAATGAGACAATGATGACCCATCCGATGCACCTGCACGGCATGTGGTCCATTCTCGATAACGGCTCCGGCAAATGGGATCCGTTAAAACACGTGATTTCGGTCGCACCCGGCACAACGGTTTATATGGAAACCGAAGTGGACGCGCCGGGACAATGGGCTTTCCATTGCCACCTCGCCTATCACGCCAAAGCGGGCATGTTCCGTAAAGTCATTGTCGAAGGTGGTCCGAAAGAAGCCGCGCTCAAGGACAAGACAAAGGGATGAAGTTCTCGAAAGTGGTCGCGGTAATCGCGGCCATTGTGTTGTGCGCGAGCGGTGCTCGCGCGCAGGACATCTCAGATGCGGGCCTTACCGTTTGGGGCGGAAAACTTGAACGCTTCGAGTTCCGGTTTAGTGACGAGAACGAGCGTATTGCCGCCTATGAAGGGGATGCGTTTGTCGGGACCGATGAGTTCAAAATCAGATGGGAGGGAGAAGGCGAGTACGATTTAGACGAAGAAGTCATCGAAGATTTTGAGAACCAGATCGTCGCGCAAGTACCGATCTCGACTTTCTTCGATGCCAAGGCCGGTGTGAGGTTTGACAATCCCGACGGACCGGACCGCGTGTTCGGCGTTCTCGGCATTCACGGCCTTGCGCCTCAATGGTTCGAGGTCGACGCTGATGCTTTTCTCAGTCAGGAAGGTGACATCTCAGGCCGGATCGAAGCGGAATATGAAGGGCTGATTACCCAGGATATTTTGCTGGTTCCATCGCTTGAAGTGGATTTCGGGTTTAGCCGCGATCAGGAAATCGGCCTTGGGGCCGGGCTGCGAAGCATCGAAGTAGGTGCGAGGCTGAGTTACGATCTGCTGGAACGTAATATTCAGCCCTATATCGGCGTGCATTACGAACACCTCTTCGGCGGAACCCGTGGCCTGACCCGCGCAGAGGGCGGCGATACCGAAGCAATATTCGCCGTCGCAGGTGTGCGCCTGACGTTCTAACCACACCGCTAACAATGAACACATAAGACCGGAAGGCGCGCACGCTTCGCACGTCTTCCGCGTTTGAATTTGAGCAATGGAATACGTTAAGACGCTATCGTCTTAATCAACCAGCGGGTCTTTGCGGCCCCGGTTTTTGCGCGTGACCCGCATCACTTCGTCACTCGGTTTCGCTTTCGCGCTCTGCGAGAAGTGGATCGCCAAAAATACAGCACCAATCAGGACCGCTGCACCGATTATCCCGAAAGTCAGGGTCATAATGATCTGCCTCTTAAGTTTTGTCTTAAAGACAGTTTACAGGGCAAAGATGAACAGAAAATTGCCAAGTGAAACAACCAGTTTTTCAATTAAACCGTGCATTTCACTCCTATCGACAACACGAATTTGATTAAAACTGACAGTTTTGAGAGCCTCAAACCGTACACCGCTCAATCAATCTTTCGATAAAGGCACTGCCAGCCGACAGCTCGTCGAGGGTGATATATTCATCGGCTTTATGCGCGCGGTCAATACTGCCGGGACCAATCACAACCGTTGGAATATCCGCCATTGTCTGGAACAGCCCGCCTTCCGTGCCATACGCGACCTTTGCATGGTCATTCCGTTTGGCGAGCGATTTGGCCAGCGTAACGACTTCAGCATCTTCGGAAATTTGCAGCCCATCCACTTCGGTCAGCGGCTCAAAGTCGATGCCGGTATCCGGGTTAACGGCCTGCATTGCCGGGACCAACTCTGCCTGCGCGTAATCCATAACCTGCTGTACCAGTGCTGTAGGATCATCTTCGGCAATCGTGCGGAACTCGAAATCAAAACTGGCATGTTCGGGCACAATATTGAGCTGTGTCCCGCCATTCATCAATCCCACATGCGCTGTCGAGTGGATGCAATCATAGAGCGGATCAGTCTTACCTTTTGCCGCCAACTCGCGCCCCATATCCGAGATATAAACCGTCAGCCGCGCGGCATATTCCACCGCATTGACAAAATCAGGCGCAAGCGAGGAATGCCCTGCTTTGCCCCGCACCGTCACCCGCACCGAATGTTTGGATTTATGTCCGGTGACAACCTGCATCCCTGTGGGTTCCCCCACAATGCAGGCTTTCGGGCGCACAGGCCATCCGGCGAATTCAGTGATTGCGCTGCGCACACCGATACAGCCGACCTCTTCGTCGTAAGAAAAACAGATATGCAAAGGCGTCTTGAGATCAGCCGCGATCATCTGCGGCACAGCCGCCAACACACAAGCGTCAAAGCCTTTCATATCAGACGACCCGCGCCCGTACATTTTGTCATCAATGATCGTCGCTTCAAAAGGGTCCGTGGACCATGGCTGCCCCTCGACCGGCACGACATCCACATGACCGGATAAGATAATTCCCGGCACATCCGCAGGGCCAATCGTCGCGATCAAATTCGCCTTTTCGCCCGTCTCATCATAGATGCGCTGCGACGCGATTCCATGTTCCTTTAGATAGTCCTCAACCCATGCAATCAGCGGTAAGTTCGATTTATGGCTGACGGTATCGAACGAAATCAGCGTTTTGAGAATATCAGCGGCGGATTGTGTCATGCGTGTGCAGCTTTCGGAAAACAGTGGGAAAACCTTCATACGATGCTTCGCGCATCCTGCCAAGGAACCCGGTTCGTGGTCACCTGCTTCAGACGATCACAGCAGGGGTTCCGTCGAGTTTGATAATACGATCCGCCAATGTCGCCGCCTCATTCGCGTCATGGGTGACGAGGATCAACCGCATGGGTTGCTCCGCCAATAGCGCGGACAATAAACCGCGCATCGAATCCGCCGCTTCTAAATCCAACGAGGCAAAAGGCTCATCCATCAACAATGTATCCGGCTTTCGGGCGAAGGCACGGACAATGGCAACCCGCCGCCTCTGCCCGAGTGAAAGCTGTGTCGGATACAGTCCGGCTTTTTCTTTCAGCCCCACACTGGCAAGCAAAGCATCGGCTTGATCAGGGGTTACATTAGATGCCAGCACGATGTTATTGCGCGCAGAACGCCACGGCATCAATGTCGGTTCCTGAAACACAAAAGCCAGCCGCCCTGCTCCGCTAACCTCACCATCAAACGTCGTATCAAGACCCGCAATCATCCGCAGCAATGTCGATTTTCCGATACCTGACGGCCCCGTCAGCGCAACCCGTTCCGCCGGTGCGACATCAAACTTAACCGCCCCCAGAATGTGCGAGTCTCCAAACCATTTTCCCTCAACATTGACGCGCATCAGCTTTGCCGCCAGCGGTTTGCATGGCGCTGCCACGGCTGGAGGATCAACAATTCAATCGCGATCATCACTACGACAAAACTCAGCGAATAGGCCAGCACACGCGCCACATCAAAGTTTTGGAAATGGAGGTGAATTTGAAAGCCAATCCCGTTGGAACGGCCCAAAAACTCGACCACCAAAACAATCTTCCAAATCAACGCGACACCCGTTCGCGCCGCCGCAGCAAAATGCGGGGCAAGTTGCGGCAGGATAATATGGCGCACACGTTTCCAGCGTTCGAATTCGAACACGCTCGACATGTCGTTCAAGTTCCGGTCCAGCGTTCGCGCGCCTTCACGCATCACCGTCGCGACCAGAGGAATCTTATTGATGGCCACCGCTGTTACCGCCGCAACTTCGGTCAATCCAATCCAGATATAGCACAGGACAATCGTCACCAGCGCGGGCAAATTTAGCGCGACCACCAACAGCGGATCACCCCAGCGATCAATCCTGCGGCGCATCCCCATGAAAATGCCAATCACTGCCCCGATGCTCATCGCAATTAGAAAGGCGGCAATGACCCGTGCCAAAGTCGCCCCGAGGTGAAAGAACAAATCACCCCGCAAGGCTTCTTTCCAGATGATCTCTCCGACTCGGGCCGGTGTCGGCAGCAGGTCCGGGCGTCCCGCAATCAGTGAAACGATCCACCAAGCCCCGACGAGGCCCAATAAAGAAATCAGCGCAACTTGAATATTACTGCGCGCGGGGCGTCCGGCATCGGTCATAACGACAACCATAAATCTGCGCCCGGCATATCAGGGACGTTTATAAAAAACGCCATCAGGCAACTCCGTCGCCTCACCCACCAATGCCTCTCCGCCAATTTCTACCATGAGCGCGAACAACACGCGAGCCGAGTCTAAACCCACCTCAGTCGAGACAGGAATCCCTGCCCGAAAACCCGTTTTTAATGCATCAAATTCTACATCGGATTTCGCGCGCATCTGAGGCCGGATTTTTTCCCACAGCGCGTCATCGTCGCGCAATGCCTTTTTTACGTCATTGGATGTAGCCAGAAACGCGCTAAACAAGTCTTCATTTTCGCGCACGAAACGCCCCTTGAAAACATACCCCAGCATGGGTGTGTCAGGATCAAGCCCGAGGTTTTCTGCCGCCTCACTCACCGGTGCAACGATGCGAAATCCTTTTGCCTGCATCTTTGCCAAAAAGTGCCAGTAGTTAATCGCCGCGTCCAACTCGCCATCAAGCGTCTTTTGCATGATCAGCGGAGGCGCGCCGAAAACCTGCTTTGTCTCTGCAGCCAAATCAAACCCGAATTCCTGCCGGGCATAGGCTTGTAGAATGATCCAACTTTTGTCATTCGGACCGCCCGCAATGCCGAGGGTTTTCCCCTTAAGGTCAGGCAAAGTCTTAATCTCACTATCACCCGATACAGCGATACCTCCGACCGCCCTTGAGTAAGGCACAAAGATATAATCTTTTCCGGCAGCGCGCTGGCGGGCAACCCAAATCCAATCCGCCACCATCGCATCCGCTGCGCCGCCTTGAAATGCGATTTTCGTGGCCGCATTACCGGCGAGCTTTAAACGGCGCAGAAAGAACCCGTTTTTCTTATCGAGCTTCAACCGACTAACCGCTTCAAATTCCCAATTCACAGTGCCAAATTCTAAAATCGCAACACTGACTTCACGCGGCGCGGCGCGCGCAGGAAACAGGAATGACATTACGATAACGACCGAGAGAATAAACCGGATCACGTCGGCATCACCCGATAAACCAAATCCGCATCGGCCTCCGCATCCGCTTCGGCTTGGCGCACCAATTCACCATGAAGCGGCGATTTGATACATACCGGATCAGTCGCGGCGGCATCTCCGGCAATCGCCATCGCCTGACACCGGCATCCGCCGAAATCCTTGGTCTTCAATTCGCAAGACCGGCAAGGCTCCTGCATCCAATCAAACCCGCGAAAGGCGTTGAAAGCATCACTGTCGTACCAGATTTCTTTCAGCGGTTTTTCATGCGCCTTATCAAATGTGAGACTCTTGATCGTATGCGCCGCGTGACAGGGAAGCACTGCACCATCGGGGGCAACATTAATTCCCGTAGAAGCCCAGCCGCCCATGCACGGCTTAGGATAATCCGAATGATGATCCGCCGGGACATAATCAATGACCAGCACGCCTTCCAGCCGTTCGCGCGCCGCGTTCACGGTTAAACGCGCTTGCTTGGCTTGTTCGCGTGTGGGCATCAAGGCCGCGCGGTTCTTTGCCGCCCATCCGTGAAACTGAACCGTCGCAACCTCTAACCTGCGTGCGCCCATATCCAGCGCAATCGCAATTGTCTCATCAAGGCGGTCAAAGTTTTTCTTGTGCATCACTGCATTGAGTGTCAGTGGAAAACCGATTTCACCGATCCATTCGGCAACCTGCATCTTGCGATCAAAACCGCCTTTATACCCGCCGACCCAATCGGCCATTTCAGAGTCCACGCCCTGCAATGACAGTTGGACATGATCCAACCCGCACTCGTTCAACGCATCAAGACGGCGTTTGTTCAGACCAATGCCCGACGTAATTAGATTCGTGTAAAGTCCAACATCCCGTGCATGAGCGACCATCTCTTCAAGGTCACGCCGCGATGCGGGTTCGCCGCCGGAAAAATGAACATGCAGCACGCCCATTTCAGCGGCCTGCGAGAAAATATCTTTCCATTCATCCGTGGTCAGTTCGCGCTCTTTGCGCTCCAGCTCCAGAGGGTTCGAACAATAGGGACAGGCGAGCGGACACCGATGCGTCAACTCCGCCAGCATTGCCATCGGAGGATTGGGACGCAGGGCGCTCATCGCGCTTCGACCATGCAGCGCGCCATCAAACCCGACAGATATGTGCGCGCATCGCCTGAAATTCGATCCACCGGCGCATCATATTTCTCGGCAAGGATCGCCGTGATTTCACCGAAAGTCCGCGTGCCATCCACTTCATCAAGGATCGCGCGCCCTACATCGTCCAGCTTCAAGGCCCGCTCAGGCGCGAGCAACAGCCAAACATTGCGCACCTTATCAAAATGCGTCCGCACGCCGCGCAAAATCACGGGGCGATCGCCGTCTTTCAACTCGACACTCATGCCGCTTTTCCCGCAAGCAACCCTTCAACCGGCTGCCACGCCCCCGGAGGAATACGCGCCGGAGCGACATAGCCCGAATAAAGCGCATCAAGTTGCGACCACAGAACATCCGTTTTGAAAATCAACGCGGCGGCGGCGGCATCCTGTTTTTCCATCGTGTCAGCATGATCCAGAACATACGCCAATCCGAAGGCAACATCCTTCGGCGCTTCTTTCAGACGGTTCTTGAAATAGGCAAGGCTGCTGTCATCGGCAAAATCGTAATTCGCGAGCAAGCCCGTAATCCGCTCCGCATGAATTTTCGGTGCGAAGAGTTCAGTCAAAGACGCCGCTACTGCTTCCAGCATCGTCGCCTCGCGGACAAACCGGACATAGGCATCAACGGCAAATCGTGTCGACGCCATGATGCCAACACCCGACGCCACATAGTCAGGGTCAAGCCCAACCGCTTCAGCCAAACGCAGCCAACGGGCGATGCCGCCCTCTTTCTCCGCATTGCCGTCATGGTCTTCGATACGCGAACGCCAAGCCCGCCGGAGTTTTGGATCTTCAACCCGTGACATAAACGCAGCATCTTTCATCGGGATGCGGCTTTGATAGTAATAGCGGTTAATCACCCACGCCCGGACTTGCTCCGGCGTACAACCCCCCGAATGCAACAGATGATGAAACGGATGTTTATCATGATAGCGGTCTTCACCGATTTTACGAAGGCGCGCTTCAAAGTCCTCGCGCGATGCAGCCATGATCATAGCTCTACCTCCATCCCATCAAATGCGACCTCCCAACCGGATGCCTCGACTTGCTTACGTTCCGGCGAGGTTGGGTCGAACACCGGATTGGTGTTGTTCATATGAACGAAGATTTTTCGCGTCACACCAAGAGGTTCAAAAGCCGCCATTGACCCACGTTCACCGGCCATAGACATATGCCCCATCCGCGCACCCGTCTTTGCGCCAACACCAAGATGGATCATTTCCTCGTTTTCCCAAACCGTCCCGTCAAAGAACACAAGCTCCGCTCCGGTCATTCTCTCCGCAAGGGCATCCGTCACTTTGGCGCAGCCCGGAAGATAAAAAGCCTGCTTATCCCCCGCGCGCAAACTGACACCAACCGTCTGTTCGCCTTCTAACTCAGTATCAACCGTATCCCCCTCCATGTAGAGCGGGACTTTACCGGGGACCACAAACATCTCGGCGAAGAGGCCATCTGCGATTTCGACGTTTTGACCGAGCGTAACGATCTCGCGTGTCACAAAATTCGGATCAAGTGCGCGGAAAATAGGGTTTTCATCCAAGACTTCAGCAATCGCCGATGTCGTATACAAACGGAAAGGTTGCTTTTCGCGCAATGTCAACAGACCGACAACATGGTCAATATCACCATTTGTCAGCATAACACTGCGGATCGGAGACTCTCTGGGGCCTGTCGGATGCAAAGGCGGTGATGCCGCTATTTGATACCGGATATCAGGGGAAGCATTCAGCACAGCCCAATCGGACCCGTTCGCGGAAAATGCAACCGAAGACTGAGACGCCGCTGGAATGCTTCCATCCCGAGCGGCGCAACAATTACGGCAACCGCAATTCCATTGAGGAAGTCCCCCACCGGCAGCGGCACCTAATACAAAAGCTCGAAGATGCGTCACCGCAATTCGTGCTCTTTAACCGTTCTTAGAACAGTACGCCTTCATCGTCGGCTGGGAAGTACATATTGATTTCCATGCCGCATGTTGCTTCTTCGATCTTTGGTGTTGTCCAGGTCATAATAGCCTCCAAAGTACTGTAAAATGGCGCGTCATAGCGCCGATGACCTAAAGAGACTATGAGAATGTACTTTGGTCAACGATTTTCATCTAAGAGAAACTTGAGAACCCGTTTTGGACGATCTCTTTTTCAACAATCTCATTGATAATGCTATAGAATTTCATCCGGCACAGGCAATTACCCTGCTCCTAACAAATAGTTCAACCTGTGGAATCAGATAGAATTAACAGATCAATCTTTAGGACATCGTAGATTTTTCCTTAAAAAACCCGGCAAACAGAGTCGCAATGTTTGAAATGCCAGTTCCCCGCAAATTCAATATCTGAGGCAAATTTTTATAGGCTTACCAAAGCCCTAAATCTTTAACATCATTATTCCCAAATAAATTCACCGAATGCTATTTGAACATTTTTCGCTAACCAATCACCTGTACTTCAACAGGGATCGCTCAGAACGACGCGATCCATAAACGGCTAAAAAGACACGAGGAACGTAGAATGCGGATCGCAATGGTAGGAACCGGCTATGTCGGTTTGGTTTCAGGAGCGTGTTTTTCTGATTTCGGGCATACCGTGACGTGCCTCGATAAAGACGCGAGCAAGATCGAAACGCTCCAATCCGGCGGTGTTCCTATCTATGAGCCGGGTTTGGATCAGCTCATCGCAGCGAACGTTAAAGAAAAACGTCTCGATTTTGCCGTTGATCCCAAAAAAGCGATGCATGAGGCCGATGTCATCTTCATCGCCGTCGGAACACCATCACGGCGCGGTGACGGTCATGCTGACCTCAAATATGTTTATGCTGCTGCGGAAGAAATCGCCGGGTTGATCTCAGGATTCACAGTAATCGTGACCAAATCAACCGTCCCCGTCGGAACCGGCGACGCCGTTGAAGAAATTATTCGTAAAACCAATCCGAACGCAGAATTTGCCGTTGTTTCAAATCCCGAGTTCCTGCGCGAAGGCGCGGCAATCGAAGATTTCAAACGCCCGGACCGTGTTGTTATCGGATGCGAGCACGACCGCGCCCGTGATGTGATGCGCGAGCTTTACCGCCCTCTTTACCTCAACGAGACACCCATCGTTTTCACCAGCCGTCGCACGTCCGAGCTGATCAAATACGCCGCCAATGCATTCCTCGCGACAAAGATTACGTTCATCAATGAGATGGCCACGCTTTGCGAAAAAGTGGGCGCGGATATTCAACAAGTCGCCAAAGGCATCGGTCTTGATAAACGGATCGGCGGAAAGTTTCTCAATGCAGGGCCGGGTTATGGCGGGTCTTGTTTCCCGAAAGATACATTAGCGCTGGTAAAAACCGCCAACGATGCTGGCGCACCTGTGCGGATCGTAGAGACTGTTGTATCCGTTAATGCGGACCGCAAAAAAGCAATGGCGCGCAAAATCATTGATGCAATGGGCGGTGATGCGACTGGAATGACCGTCGCTGTTCTGGGGCTGGCTTTCAAACCAAACACCGATGACATGCGCGATTCTCCATCACTCGACATCATTCCTGCATTGCTTGAGGCCGGTGCAAAAGTCCAAGCCTACGATCCTGAAAGTATGCATGAAGCCAAAGAGATGATGCCAGACATCACATATTGCGAGAATGCGTATGACGCGATCTCCGGTGCGGATGCTTTGGCCATTCTGACCGAATGGGATCAGTTCCGCGCCCTCGACATTGACCGGATCAAAGCATCGCTCAAAACGCCTCTTATCGTTGACCTTCGCAATATCTACGATCCAAAGGCGCTGCGCGACCAAGGCATCGTTTACCACGGCATAGGCCGATAAACTTTTTAAAGGCTTTTCAGCCACAGAATGGCCTTATCGACTGTATCCACAATGTCGCCGGCGGGCACGGGTGGCATTGCAACACTGAAGACCTGCACCCCTAATGCGCTCGCCGCATCAAGTTTGGCGGGACGCACCCCGCCCGAATTCTTCGTAACGAGGTGAGTGGCTTTAAAGCCTGTAATGGCCGCGTATTCATCTTCGAATGAAAAGGGCGGCCTGTTGAGAATGGGTACGATATGAGGCGGTAAATTCTCAATCGGCTCTATGCTGCGAAGAACAAAATCAACATCAGTCCGCTTCGCATAGACATCTAGCCCACCGCGTCCGCTTGTCAGGAAAACACGCGCCCCTGCCGGTAAAGCCTCTGCCAGTTTTCCCTCGGTTTCAAATTCCTGCCATTCGCTTTCGATGGGCCAGGGCGGTCGCCTCAACGTCAATTTGCGAGCATCAGCCAAAGCAACAGCCTCACAAGCATTCGTTGATATTTTCTCCGCAAAAGGATGGGTCGCATCGACAACCGCCGCGACGTTTTCAGCGCGAAGAAATGCCGCCATTTGCGCCACACCGCCAAACCCTCCAATTCGGGTTTCGCACGGATAATCAAGCGGCTCTCGGGTTACCCCTGCCAAAGACGCGATTAGTCGGAACCGAGGGTCGTCAAGTTGCTCGGCAAATAACCTGGCCTCGCGCGTGCCACCCAACAGAAGAACAATCGGCTTCATGTGCCGGTGGAGTCAAAAGGCTGACGGGCAAGTATCTTCCCTGAGCGATCAACGATGATCGTTTCAACCGTGACCGGCGCACCGCGCAGGGCTTTCAAAATGACCTCATGCGCACGATGAACAACACAATTCGCGAGATCATTCCCGTTGATTTCGAATGCCTCCAATGCGGTATTCGCCTTCCTAATGCGCTCATCTCCGCACCAATCAGCAAGCGCCGCAAGATCGACCTGACTCCGCTTAGAATGAAGGTCCAACGCGCCTTGAGCAAGTTTGCTCATCTTCCCCGGCCCACCAGCAATCGTCAGGCGTTCAACAGGGTGATTACGTAAGTACTTCAACAAACCGCCCGCAAAATCTCCCATATCGAGATAAGCAACCTCGGGCAGATCATACAGACCTCTGACAGTTGTCTCCGACGTCGAGCCGGTTGCACCCACCACATGAGTCAAGCCACTCGCAACGGCCACATCAATGCCACGATGAATCGACGCAATCCACGCCGCACAGGAAAAAGGCCGCACAATTCCGGTGGTCCCTAAAATAGACAAGCCGCCAACGATACCAAGCCGGGGATTCCAAGTTTTCTCAGCCAAAGCCGCCCCGCCGGGAACACTGACCGTAATGTCCAAGGGAAACTCTACGGACAGCTCTTTGAAAACATCCGCGACCTGTTGGTTCATCATCAATCGCGGAACCGGATTAATCGCCGGTTCACCGACGCCAATGGGCAGACCCGGTTTCGTGACCGTCCCAACGCCCTCTCCAGCGAAAAATCGCACACCCTCGCCCGTCTCGCGCCGGGTCACGCGCACGCCGATCAACGCCCCGTGGGTGACATCAGGATCATCACCCGCATCTTTTTCGATAGACGCGGAGGCCCACCCATTTCCGATTTTCGCGTCCAAGACTGGAAAACTTGGCGTCTCACCTTTGGGTAGCGTGATCGTCACAACCTCTGGGACGGTCCCGGTACACAACCCGGTCAAAGCCGCCCGCGTTGCAGCAGCAGCACAAGCGCCAGTGGTCCAGCCATAACGAAGAACAGCAGGTGTATCCATTGCCCCACTCTAAAGCGTAGCGGGGCAAAGGCAAAGCAGCATCACGCTGAAGACATGATTTCAGGTGAAAGGATATTGCGATGCGAAATCAAGCAGCTTTTGAGGCTTTGAGCAGGTTTTTGGCGTCTGCAATCCAGTCCGCTGGAGAATATTTCTTAATGCGAACATTCGCTTTTTCGAGGAGCGCAGTAAGATCTTTCGATGATGTCGACGCCAAATCCGATACCGTACGAATGCCTTCTTCGTGCAGTTTCTTCATCGTCGAAGGACCGATCCCCGTGACAGCGGTGAGGTCATCATAGATCGCGGCCATTTTGTCTGTCGACGCAACATCTACCATTTTAGCAGGGGCTTCTTTTTTCACTTTTGCCCCGGCGGCAACAGCTTTTGCATCGGCTTCAGCCATCATATCGGCCTGTGTATTCACAGTCTTCTTAACAGCTTGAGCAGATGTTTTAGTCGATGGTTGCATAGGCTCTTGGCCAGCAACATCTAAAACGAGGTGTAGATTATCCATCGCAGAGCGATGCATTTGCGTCGCCATATCAAAGAAAGGTGCGATCGGTGTACCCCTCGTGCAGGTAGATATTGCCTCGAGCAGATCGGCTTGACCCTGCGCGATCATTTTCGCCATATCGGTTGTAGAAGCTGTAACTTGATTAAATGCAGCGTTGTCCATTGGACCCTCCATCATGCTGCGTTGCGGAATAAATGCTGCACCGCAACATGTCAAGAGGCAAGGCTTCAAATTACAATCCTATGGCATGAGCCTCACCCCTTAAACAAAACAGCCTCATGGTGATGAGACCGTTCAGTAGAGGTAATTTTACCAATGACCGAACACGATACTGAAGTGATAGACGTGGACGCTCGGTCTTGCGTTCAATTATCGTCTCTCGCGTAATGCTCTATGCACTAGAACATTCTGAATCTCATTCGGATCAACATTCCCACCAAGATATGTGCGAATGTTGATGCTCTTTGATTAATGCAGAATTCCAAAGGCTCTAATTGGAGAGTTATCCATCGCTGATGGTAAATTCGATGCGGCGATTTCTGCTTCTTTTGAGCGCTGTATCATTCGACGCAATTGGAGCCGCTTCACCATATCCAGCTGCGTGCAAATTTTGAGTTGGTACGCCAATACTGACGAGGTATTCCACAACACTCTCTGCACGTTTTTTGGAGAGTTTCTTGTTCATGCTAGCGCTTCCTACCGAGTCGGTATGGCCTGCGACTTCAATATTAAAATGACGACAATGCGTGAAGACCGCTCCAAAGAAATTCAAGATCGGCTGGCTGGAACGAAGTAACGTCGCGCTCCCGGATTCAAAATTAATCGAGCCACTTAACGCAACTGTCTTGAACCTTGCGGCGCAGTCGGAACGGGAAAGTCCTTCATAATCTTCGGAAACGCCCGTGATGCCACTTTTCAGCGGTGTAAATTCCGCTTTCGGCTTCGCTAATGCCTGAAGCGTCGGTTCCACGACAATTGGCTGTGACGATATATCGACAGGCAGAGCGATGGCGACATGCGTTCCCTCTGAATACAGACTGCTGTTTGTGGTAGATGTTGTCGCACTATTGTACACACCATTATTGCCAGACGCATCAGCGCCTTGTTGCTCAACAACCTGCGTTGGTAGACCTGTCACGCTGCCAAAAGCCGATGATTGGGTGGTCTGAAAATCGCTAACCTGTCCATTCGTTTTGCTGCTTGCTGTTGCGGATGGCCAGCTGTTCGTTCCAATCACAGCGACACAAACGAGTGAGGCAGCAATCGCGGCGTAGATTGGCAACTTGCTCCGCTTTGAGGCTGTCTCTTCAGCCGCGATATTGGAATGTGCAACAACGCTTTCAACAGATGCGACTGAGTCAGCACCTTGTGAACTTTCCACTTTATTCACGGGTTGGATTTTCTCAGGGGCGGGGTCCATAAATGCAGCGGGACCTGTCATCGCCACTTTATAATCATCGCGAGGCGGAACAGCGGAAGAACTGATAGGCTGAAAATCTGGGGAGACTTCCAGGTCCGCAAAATCATCACTTGCGAAGTCACCTACAGGCTGCGACGAGGGTTTTGATCGCTGAAGCCCTACTCTAGGTTTCTTATGTTTGGCACTCGAATCTTGTCCCGCACTATCACCGCTTATACTCTCTGTCATTACAACCGCCCTCCAATGAAGTTTTGTTCATTCGTTGTACGCTCCCGACTGAAAAGTTACCTGAGCAATCTAAAAATCGCCTTAGTGCAGCGTCTTTTTTTCGTGTCAGATAAAATTTTCGATACTTTTATCGTTAGTTTTGAAGTCCCACGACAACCGCTGCGCGCGAGAACTTCCTTCCGGGTAATCCAGCCCTCATATCGAAGATTCTTCTGCCGGTATCTCATCAGCCTGCCATGACTCGATAACTGCATCGTTTCGTACTGATAATTTCTCGTAGTGAAGGGCCAAGCGATGCAACGCGATTTTCAACACAACTTTCCCGGAGCGTCGTGACCAGTTCATTGATGTCTCAATCGCTTCTATACCTTCCAGGAAACAGCAAATGCGGATTGCGACATCAGATAAACCGGGGCCAAGCGATGACAAAGCATCCGCCACACGCTCCCGGGCTGTGCTTGCACCGCCATCGACATCCCGTTCTTGCGGGGATGAACTTTGCCCCCCTTCCACACCTGCGGTCAGAAAGCGTTTCCAATCTTGAGTAACGCCGGGGGCCATTTGCCCACGTTCAAAATCAGAACGGAGGCGTTCAGCTGCTGACACTTCATCGCGGGTTAAAAATGGCTCACCGTTTTTAGCGCGGCGGCGCGCAAGCCAACCAATTGGCGAATCGGCCACAGTAACGGGTGCTTTTTGTCTTGTTTGACACTGGGGCTTCGGGAATGCTCGCTCAGCAGCATCCCAAGCGGTATCGCGCTTTTCCCGGGCGGTACGCGGCAACTTCTTACGTTCTTTAACCGGAACAGCACGATACAAACTTCCAGCCTTTGTCTTTCTGACAAGAAGCACTCCTCCCTCAACCAGCAAAAGTTCCAGCGCTTGCACTGATATTTTTGCGAGCAATGTGACCTCTTTCTTTGTTGGCTGAAAGACGCCTGCTTCATGTGATTTATTCGGATGAAACAGACGTATCGTGCTGTCACTTAAAAGACGACGAACGCGCCGAACGTCCCGATTGGCGGCTGTTTCGTAGGAAATCATCTTAGGCTCCCGGACATGAAATCAATGCCTGGAACATAAAAACAAAAGAAGAACATAGCAAATACAAATTTGGTAAAGCGCGCTCTACACAAATAGTGTCACCTTTACCGGAATTTAGTCATGCTCTGTCAGAAAGGTGAGTGAAGCGGGTCAAAGAAGTTCCCGTCGGCGTTTCAGAAGGCCCAAGATGAACAAAGCCTCAATAATCCGCTACGGAGCCGCATTGGCCCTTGGATTGGCCATGTGCGCAGCCCTTTTAAGTGCGGCGGGAATGGCCAATAAAATCTCGAATACTTCTCTCGTCGAAAAAAATTCGGAAAAGATTTCTCTAGGTTCTGCACAGGCACTGCAAACCATCGACTTAAATATGGCCGCGATGACGCAAACTCTGGCGGCAACAGCAATGGCGTCCGGCGGTGCTATTCCACAAGAGACGTTTCAACAGCTAACACAACGCTTTTTCGCTTTGACGCATGGCACTCAAGGCATCGTATTCTTTAAAACCTTTCCCGATCAATCAAGCGCAATACAGCGCGCAGCACCGTATGCCGAAGGAATTGCACAATTTTCGACCAGCAGCGGCCAATTTTATCTCGGCGCGACACATGCCGCGCGCGCCCCGCAGTTAGATGGATCACGGCTTGCGTTTTCAGGCAGGAACGGGAAGCTACCGCTCTCACTCGTTTCCGGACCTCAAGCGACTAATATCATGGGCCAGTCATTAGATTTTGACTTGCCGCTGTCTTCGAGCCTCTTTTCAGCAACGTCGAATGGTATTCAACCAGTCGAATCAACATCACTATATTCCGAAGCTAATACCGGGTTCTGGCGTGTGATTAGCGTTAGGAATATTGGTCCGGACGGCCGGCCCGGATCCTTAGGGGTACTTGCAGCCTTCGTCGATGCTGCCGCGATCTTTGGACTACAAAACACAGGTCCTCTAACCCTTACGGGTCCATTAGAGGTTACAGAGTTACCGGATGCCAAATCTTATGCCTCCGATGGGGTAACACAGTTAATCCCTGTATCTACAGGGAATCAAGGATTCGCGATTGGTTATCAATCAAACAAGAATCCGCTATCCGCTACAAATTGGCTTCTGGCGCTGCTCGGAGGCCTGATCGCGGCTGGAACGACTTTCTTTGCGATGCAACATGAAAACAATGGCCGCGTCGAAGCGGAAAGACGTTTGGCCCTCCACCGCCGCGAATTCAAAAAGCGCACGGCAGAACTGAAACGCAGTGAAGATAGATTTCGCCGTCTGGCCGAATCGACGAATGTTATCCCTTGGGCTGCTGATCTGACTGAAGGCCGTTTCACGTATATCGGCCCACAGATCGAGCGACTCTGCGGATACCCCGCTAAATCCTGGTGTGCGACAGGCTTTTGGACTGACCATATCCATCCCGATGACCGTCGCCATATCGCGGATGAACTGAACGAATTAAAAGGCGGCGATTACTCGACGATCGAATACAAAGTCCGCAGCGCCGATGGCCGCTTGGTTCATATGCGTAATATGTTGACCGTTATCAATTCTCGGACGCGGAGCGGTGTGCCTGTCCGCATAGCCCAAGGATACTTGCTCGACATTACCGAGATGAAAACCGCGCAAGTGACCCTGAATGACGCGCGCCGTAGCGCAGAAGAAGCCAACAAATCAAAGTCCGAATTCCTCGCTAATATGAGCCATGAGCTCCGCACACCGTTGAATTCCGTCATCGGGTTTGCCGAAGTGATGAAGGATGAGATTTTCGGACCAATCGGTGATCGTTATAAAGAATATGCTGAAAGCGTTCATACGTCTGGTCAGCACTTGCTGTCATTGATCAACGACGTACTGGATCTTTCAAAAATTGAAGCAGGCAAAATCGAGCTTGTCGAAGAAGAGACCGATGTCGCCGTTATTTTGTCGAAATGTCGTCAATTGCTGCATGAGCGGGCATCGCAAGCGGGACTACATATTCAGTTGGTCATTCCGGGACCCCTTCCATTCGTCATTGTGGATGGGCGTCGTATCAAGCAAGTAATTCTGAACTTGATGTCAAACGCTGTTAAATTCACCCCTCCGGGCGGGCGCATTACACTTCGCGCTGAATTAGAAACACCGAGGGGTTTGATGATCTCCGTAACGGATACGGGCATCGGGATGACGAAAGAGGAAATCGCCATTTCGCTCGAACAATTCGGGCAGATCGACAATGAATTGTCACGTCAGCATGAAGGAACGGGCCTCGGCCTTCCAATCGCCCGGTCTCTTGCAGAGCTTCATGGCGGCAAACTCGAAGTCGAATCGAAAAAAGACGCCGGCACGACTGTGACGTTGTTGCTGCCCATGCAACGCATTGTCCCGAAAGCCGGTGACGGAGAAGTCGCCTAAAGCTGCCCGCAATTTATCGACTTTGACATTACGACAGAACACACGCGCAAAAGCCCGCCTTATCGCGTCGGTTTTGCCTGTGACGGAGCCAAAGACCCCTATCACCAGCGTTGAGATTCAATCGCAACAAATTTGCCGCACTCTTTACTCAACGGACGATTGGATTAGGGTGAAGAGTGTGAGGGCAATATGCGTGTACAAGACTATGAGTTGATGAAAACGGATGGCCATTCAACGAAAGATGTTGTTGATGCGATACATTCCGATGGTTTGCGGTTAGCCGGTCGGCGCGACGACATGCGACAACGCGCAGTCGTCTATCATCACCTCTACATCCTCTCACAAGGAAACTTCGTTTTTCCACTGATCGCGGCGCATGGCGCGTTGTGGGCAAGATGGTATCTGGTTGCCGCCCATTTTGCTGCCGGAGTTCTATCGGTCATTGATGTGACGAGCGCCTTGACGCGAAAAGAGCGGTTTCAGCAATACAAAAATTACGTCAATGCTTTCAAAGACATCAATCGGTCTGTGATGGTCGAGTCATACACGGTCTTCCATGCCTCACGATTATTTGGGGCCGACACTCTGACCAAGAGCTTCGGCAGTTTTACGAAGACTATTTTCGGTGGGAACAAGTCAAAGTCGTTGGGCCAATTGTAGATGAGGCACTCGCGGCATTTCAATGGCGCTTGATGCGATGGTTCTGTCTTCGGCCTTGGGTTTGGTTTTCGTATTTCCGTTTCGGCAACAGCATGAACTTTCGCAATTTTTCAGATGCCGAAGAGCGCACTCAAAAAGGATTAACTGCCTTCGACCGCGCCGCGACAATCGGGTGGGAGAAAATCGAAGCAAATCTCAGGCTAAACCCCTTTTTCCCGCGCGAAGTCTCCTTGGATCCGAATGTTTATTTCGGTGACCTGCACGCACAGGCATAGACCCCGCCACCATGTCAGTCGCGCACATGACTGATTTTATCTGAAAATCAAAAACGTCAGGATTGTTTCTGCTTCCAAGCAGTGCTTTCTAATGCGGTGAGATTTCATGATCTCATGAGGTTAAAGATGGCGCAGGATCAATATGCTGGTAACACACGTGGATACGCTTATTGTTGGTGCTGGACAGGCCGGACTCGCTATAAGCGCTCATCTGGGTGCGCTGGGCGTAGAGAATATCGTCCTTGAAAGACACCGCATCGCCGAAGCGTGGCGAACCGCCCGTTGGGACAGTCTCGTGGCCAACGGACCCGCTTGGCATGACCGGTTCCCGGACAAGGAGTTTGACGACATCGACGGGAATGCTTTCGCTGGCAAGGAAAGCATCACGCGCTATTTTGAAGACTATGCATCTGAGAAATCGCTATCCATCAAAACCGGAGTAGATGTCTACCGGGTTGCCCCGCTTGACAATGGGGCCGCCTACGTTGTTGAAACCAGCGGCGGAACATACCACGCGCGTAATATCGTCGCCGCAACGGGACCGTTTCAGATACCGGTGATGCCGCCCGTTATCCCGCAAACTGCACCGGCCACACAAATTCACTCACAAGCCTACCGCGCGCCAGATCAACTCGAACCCGGCGCTGTTCTTGTCGTGGGAGCCGGATCATCCGGCACACAAATCGCAGATGAGTTGCTCCAATCCGGGCGCGAGGTTTATCTGTCGATTGGCCCGCACGACAGACCTCCGCGCCGCTATCGCGGTCAGGATTTTTGTTATTGGCTTGGCGTGCTTGGCAAATGGGAAATGAAGACACCGCCTGTTGGCAAAGAGCATGTGACAATTGCCGTCAGTGGAGCCAACGGCGGCCACACGGTCGACTTTCGGCAGCTTGCTGCAAAAGGTATGAAATTGCTGGGGATGACCAAAGGATACGAAAACGGCGTCGTCTCCTTTCATTCCGACCTCGCCGCCAACATCGCAGCGGGAGATACGAGTTATCTCTCATTGCTCGATGAAGCCGATGCTTATGTCGCGGAAAACGGTCTGGGCCTGCCAGAAGAGCCCGAGGCAAAAATAATTGATCCCGACCCTGAATGCGTGAGTAATCCGACGTTAGAAATCAATCTTGCTGATGCGGGGATCAAAACGGTTATCTGGGCAACGGGGTATCGTCAGGATTTTAGCTGGCTCGATGTTGATACGTTCAACCAGAACGGCACGCCCGATCATCACAGAGGCGTCGCGAAGATACCGGGAGTTTATTTTTTAGGACTGCCGTGGCTATCAATGCGTGGATCGTCATTTATCTGGGGCGTTTACGAGGACGCAAAATACCTCGCAAAACACATCGCTGAACGACAATAAAGGCTGACCGATTAAGACGGGTCTGCTGCCTTTTCAACCTGCTCAAAAATCGCATTACAAATGTCGTCCATTTCTAACGCAAAGAAGTTTTTCGCGGCTGCTTGATTAGGATGGTAGGGGTCTTTCACCATGCCGTCTTTGTTCAAACGGAAATAATGTTTATTCCCGAGATTGGCGGCGACAGTTTCCGGCGTCGATCCCGGCACAAATGTGCATCGATTGCCCGTTTCAACAAAAGCCTGACGCAAGTTCTCCTGAGCAAGCAGGCGCAGTTTTGTAATTTTTTCCGAGTAAGGCGGCGCTGTCGTCATAAAGATACAAGGAATATCTTGGGGCACTTGAGACATCATCGCCAGCACATCGGAAACGGCACGGTCTTTACTTTTTGCCCAGCGTTTGGCCGAATTACCCAAGAATGACAGTAATAAAAGTTTTGGCTGGTAATAGCCTTCTTGAAACATGGTCTCGAACGGCGAACGGTCTTTCTCACAAAATTGGTACTGCGGTCCTTGACCGATCTGCACGTATTTATTGCTCGTATCGTTGACGAAGCCATAAGAGCCAGCATTGACATTCCACGTCGGATCAACGTCACACACCTTACCCTTGGCCTTGCCACTGCGCGCGGTCCAAGAATGAAGCGAAGTGGATCGCACGCCAATGACGGCAACTTTCATTTCACCCAGTTTAGCAAGATTGCGCTTATGATAATCATTCGGGTGGCAATGCTGTTTGATGTCAGTGAAAAACTCGAGAAAAGCAGGCCCAGAACCGAAAGAAATCTGACTATCCCCTAAGATCAGAATATCGGGCGAGACAAACTCATCCGCTTGTGTCGGAGCAGTCGTACCGATGAGCGGCATAAACGCACATGCGAGGCTTGCAAGGATATGGCGGCAACGGGGGAAGGGCTGTCGCTTCGGCATAGTTCTCTCTGATTTACTGTCCCAGTTGATTGATCACAGCACGACAAATCTGCGGCGTATTCAAAGCGACAAAACGCCTTACCGCAGAAGGACTAGGGTGAAAAGGGTCCTTTACCGTGCCATTATCTCGACGTCTGAAGTATTTCGCATTACCTTCGATCTCTGCAACAACTTCCGGCGTATAGCCTTCGACAAAATCACACCGTCTGTAGAGGTCAAATGCGGCCTTGATATTTGTTTGTGCTTTGGTGCGCTCCGCATTCACTTTTGAACCATGGACGGGAACCGTCGTCATGAAGATGCAAGGCATACCTGGAGGAAGTTGACTAAGGGTGAGCGCTACATCTCTACGTGCAGTCTCGGGGCTGCCCGCCCAACGTTGTGACGCATTCCCGAGAAACGCCATTACGAAGACTTTAGGCGCGTAATATCCGTTCGCAAACATCTCCTGGAAAGGAGAGCGATTCCTTGTACAGAACTGATAATGCGGCCCTTTACCCATCTGAACAAAAGCACGGTCCCGCTTGCCGCCGACACCGTAAACCCCTGCATTTACACCGTATTTTTTATCAACTTCGCAAATCGTTGCTTTTGTTTGCTCGTCCGTTGCAACCCAAGAATGTAATCCCGTGGAGCGGACACCGAGCGATGCAACACTGGCATTACGGAGAGCGGGAAGCCCTCGTCCCGTGTAGTCATAGGGTGCGCATTGGTTTTCAATATCGGCGAAGAAATCATTGTAAACTCTTCCAGCACCAAACGAAATCTGACTATCGCCTAAAATCAAGACATCCGGACCGGTCCCAGCCCGCTTCACGTCTGTCTCTGCAAAAGAAGGAAAGGTGAAAGTCGCGAGTAATACGGGAAGGGCAAAAAACTTTTTCAACATCGCAGTCTCCACTCACCCCGTAAATTCTCATCTATAATGCGAGAGCAATCGCTTAAAGTCGAGTCACAATCCATTGTAATTGATGCATAATACGCCACACAAGCTCTTAAATTAATCCTTCTTTCCGCCACAATAATGCGGCGATACGCTTTCTATTGATTGTAAGTGAGAATACATGATTGGCTTGTTTTACGGCTGCAAACGCCGGAACAACACCGAGATGAGACTGTGTTGTTCATTCAAAGCAGCGTAGCACACGACCTAATTGGAACCTTACACAATGCTTTCACGCAACCGAACCGCCCTTCTCTTTGCCGCGTTTGGTGCGCTTGTCACGGTGGCTGTTTTCGGCTTCATGGGAAACGGTGATCCGCTGCCGGATGAAGCCATCCCGATGATCATTTTCGGTATAGTCTCTGCGGGCCTGATGGGGTGGCTGCTCGCGCATAAACTTGCGACACCGTTTCGGGCTTTTGCGATTCTAACCGGCGCCACAGTTATGCTCGGCTCACAAATTCCCTTCGCACTTATAACAGCGACATATTTTTGGTTTCAGGAACCGGTTTCGCTATCTGATTACGGTCAATCCATTGCGCTTTTAATCGTCGGCGGTTGGGCAATAGCAGGTATCGCACAAACCATCGCAGGGGCCGCAGCGGGGTGGCTTATCCACTGGATGGGCGATCATTATGAAGAATAGTCAGAGATTATCTTTTCCATTTTCCGACACCCTCGCGGCGCATAGTATTACGAAACACTCTTACGCGAGTTGCTTCGATCAACGTTTTGGCCTCAGGATACAATCTTTCCAGTCTTGCTCGCTCAAACCCTAGAGAGCGGCTTTCGCCACGCTTATTTTCGGGCCGAGCGAGCCATGTACCGTATTGTCGTGCTTTGTAACGCATCATATCCAGATAAGTTTTTTTATAGATGTCAGCAAACTCAACTGTTAGCTCCTGGAGCTTAGGATGACTGTTTTCCTCCATGTCGCAGACCGCTACATTCCCAACTCCGAGATCACTTAGAGCGTAACATTTTGCAAGCTCTCGAACAGTTGCTTTAAACTTTTTACGGCGGAATTCTTCATACATTTCACGGTACTTGGAAAACTCATTTTTCTTCAAAAATTGATGCTTCCAGCTTTTGAAAGTCACTTCGTTTTTGCACGGATTACCAAGATCACATGACGCTGAACTTAAAGCAATTTCGTGGAGAAGTCTGTTTAGGTTTACAATCCGGTATTTTGCGATTGCCTTATCAAAGTCAGGCTGCGCAAGTGCCCAGATAACGGCCCGATGGTCAGTTTGTCCTTCGTGGAATTTATGTGCAGAAAAGGCTAAAACAGATTGCCGGCTTTGCTCTCTGAACTTTTCTTTTAAATCCGGGAACAGATCACGTGCAGTTCGCTTTGAAGGGCTTTCATCGATATTGCAATCCGGCTTATCGAAGGTGATAGGGCAAAATCATAAATTGTTAACGGTCGATAATGCTGGCGCGGAACTGTGGGTTAATGAGTACCTTGAGACGTTTTCTCTTTATGGATAGCTTTTCAGGGTTTTTGCGCAGCATGTTGAGAGCGGCGCGTCGGATTGAGGCGAGGTTTCGGGCAGAATGATCCTGTCTGGAACGGCATTCATCCTCACGAAAGGCGACATCGAGCGTCCAGTGCAGGTTGTTCTCGATACTCCAGTGTGCACGTACTGAAGCGGCAAGCCGGGCCGGATCGGGCGGCAGGGATGAGATGAAGA
>CALKIZ010000071.1 GCA_937995735.1 uncultured Neomegalonema sp.
GTCTTATCCTTGGAAAAATGAGCTTACGGGCTGCGCTCCGGCTCATTTTTCCAAGGATAAGACCATAACATGATTCTTTCGCGCTGAAGCGCTTCCGACTGGAAGTCCGAGGGTTTGCTCCAGTGCGTGGATACTAAATTCCGGGTCGACTTTGTTCGCATAATGGCCCGGATGCACCCGAAATCGACGATTATGCCTGCACAAACAAGGCGGGGGCGCGGAGCCGTGAGCAATGCCAGTGGCCGGTTTGAACCGACGAATCGCGAAGGCTTCGACGATGGATGGGACTTGGAGGAGGAAATCACCCCGATCCAACGCGAAGTCCTGACCGAAGCCCCCCGGACAATCATCGCGCGCAATACCTCGCCCGACATTCCATTCGATCGGTCGGTAAATGCGTATCGCGGCTGTGAGCATGGCTGTGTCTATTGTTTTGCGAGGCCCACTCATGCCTATCTCGGGTTGTCTGCGGGGCTTGATTTTGAAACCAGGCTAACGGTCAAACCCGATGCCGCACGGCTCCTGCGCAAAGCATTCGATAATCCGAAATACATCCCTGCACCCTTAGCACTCGGCACGAATACCGACCCCTATCAACCATTGGAGAAGGAATACCGCATCACGCGGTCAATCCTCGAAGTCCTGTTGGAGTACCGGCATCCGTTTTCAATCACGACAAAATCGTCGATGGTCGTGCGTGATGCCGATATTTTGGGCGACGCAGCAATGTTGGGTCTTGTGCATGTGGCCATGTCGATCACAACCCTTGATCACCGGCTTGCCCGGCTGATGGAGCCACGCGCCTCGACACCGCAGCGCCGCCTTTGGGCGATTGAACAATTATCAGCGAAGGGCGTGCCTTGCATGGTGCTTGCCGCCCCGATGATCCCTGCCCTCACCGATCACGAGATGGAGGGGATTATTTCAGCCGCCGTGGGCAGCGGCGCAAAACAAGCGCAATATATCCCACTGCGAATGCCATATGAGATCAAAGACTTGTTCAGGGAATGGCTTGATACCCATGCACCGGACCGCAAAGCACGGGTTTTGCGCTATATCCGGGAGATACATGGCGGGAAAGATTACGATCCGCAATGGGGAACACGCTTACGCGGGACCGGCCCTTACGCCGCACTCATGCAAGCACGGTTTGACGTGATCCACAAAAAAACGGCGCTGAAGAGACTTGCCCCTCAGCGCTGTGATCTATTTCAAAGGCCACCAAAGCAAAGCGATCAACTGAACTTATTTGACACGAACTAGGGCGTGTTGACAGTTATTTTGAGTTTATGACGCCCGCGCAAAGGTAGATCATCGCCGCGAATGACGTGTCGGTCTTGCAGGCTCGCATGGCGGTGCGTTTGAATTCCTTGAGTTTCTGGAAGTAGTTTTCGATCAGATGCCGCCATTTGTACATCTCGCGATCAATGTCGAGCGGTTTCAGGCGATTGCGCCGTTGTGATATGACGATCTTCGTTCCCCGCTTTTCCATCTCTTCGATGATCCAGTTGGCGTCGAATGCCTTGTCCGCAAGCAAGGCATCGAACTCGACGTCTTTGATCAACGGGGCAACGCCGATTGTATCGTAGCGGTTGGCGGGCATGAGGTGGAATTTCACGAGATTGCCGAGCGCATCGGTCAACGCGAGGATTTTTGTAGTCCAGCCACCTTTAGATTTTCCTATGGCCTGGCTTTGAGTCCCCCTTTTGCGCCCTGTCCATGGCGGTGAACTTTCACAATCGTCGCGTCGATCATCGCGTATTCCATATCCGGCTCACCACTGAGCGCATCGAATATCCGTTTGAAAACATCAGCTTTTACCCAGCGCCGGAAACGCTTGAACGTGCTGTTCCAGTTTCCAAATTCGGGGGGCAGATCGCGCCAAGGTGCGTCCGTCCGCGCGATCCACAACACCCCCTCCAGAAACAAGCGATTGTCACGCCCGGTGCTTCCGCACGTGTCAGCGCGACCAAGGCAATGTGGTTCGATGATCGACCATTGATGATCCGTCAGTACAAAGCGGCTGCGATCCATAATTCCCTCCCTGTTCGGGAGGATGAATCAGAAAAATGCCGCTTTGGGAATCCTAACTGTCAACAGACCCTAAAGTCATTGGTCTTACAGAGCGAAGACAGCCGCAACCGTGTGGTCTATCAATTATAAGCCTGTGACCAATTCTTATGGGCATCCGCGATATATCCCGACTGCCTTGATTCCCAACGGCGCTGAATACCAGATGAGTAGTTCAAGTATAATTTTCCGTCGACAATCTTCCATGCTTCGGGAACCGTCGATACATTCAAGGATCCGATTGCAACCGCATAGGCGCAATATCCACCAAATTGCGGGGCGTACCGCTCGGGATCAGCAATAAATAATTCCCGGTTTTCTTCGGAAGCGAAACGCCATGTCGCACCTTTATAATCCGCCGTGATTGATCTGGACCCCTTAACCGGACGGGATTGCGTAAAATAAGCAACCACATCATATCCTGAAGCGGCAGAACCCCAACTGGTGTAAATCGGGCCTTGCCCGGCAAAAGCCGGCCCAACGCTCAAAAGGGCAATACCGGAAACCAACGCGGCACGGCGTGTAAGATTAACAGTCATGGCGTCCTCCAAGAAAGCATTTGCGTTATGCATGTATGTATCTCGGCAAACAAAAGCCGCAAGATATGTCGCGTGATCGTGAGACAACCAAAACGAAAAGACAACCAAATCTTGAAAGAAGGCAGGAAATATCTGATAATAAACAGATACTTAAAATCTTACATTATGCAACTTTACTATGTGAACACGTGCTATACCAGTCCCGGAACACGGGTTCCGCAAGCGGTTTGCTCATAAAAAAGCCCTGCCCTTCATTACAGCCCCAATCAGCGAGGGAATTGTAAGACGCAGCCGTTTCAATACCTTCTGCAACCACGGCAAACCCGAGCTGTTGCCCGAGATCAATGATGGTAGGGACAATCTTTCGGTTTTTCTCATCCGTATCGAGTGTGAGAATAAAACTCTTGTCGATTTTCAATGCATCAGCAGGGATAGAACGCAGATACCGCATGTTCGAATAGCCACTGCCGAAGTCATCAATCGCGACGCGAACTCCTTCATCCCGCAATCGGGATAACTGAGCCAAAGTAAGCTCGCAATCCATTGTCTGGGCGCTTTCGGTGAATTCGATTTCCATCATCTCAGGGGCAACATCTTTTTCGCGGCATGTCTCCAGGACAAAATCCGCGAAATCAGGTTCGGCCAGATTGACCGGAGAGACGTTCAGAGAAATCCGGGCATTGATCCCGTCCCGGTGCCATGCTGCTCTTTGGGTCACCCCTTGCCGGAACACCCAACGGGTTAACGGTGTTATCATTGCCGTTGCTTCTGCCAGGGAAATAAATTCGATGGGCGAGATAAACCCAAGATTAGGATGGGTCCACCGCATTAACCCTTCAACGCCGCAGCATCCGCCGGTCGCAAGGTTGATTTTGGGTTGATAATGAAGAGAAAATTGTGCTGCAGTCACCTGATCCGGCGCATCCATCAAACGCCCCAAATCAGCGAGCAACCTGAAAGATCGCAAATGGGCTTGATCCGAGCCTTTATCATACCAGGCCCAAGATTTATTTCCGCTGCGACTGTCTTGTGCTGCAACAAAAGCACCGCGAAGGGCTTCACTTGGTTCAAAAAGGTCCCCGTTGGCGCGATTAAGACCAATTCCCACCTGATTCCGAATGGGAATCCCGTTACACATCAGGGGTTCTGCGAAAACCTGTTCTAACGTCTCAAGTATCCTTGGCGTCTCAGTCTCATCATCAAGATTCAAAGCAAACGCAAAACTTTGTGCGCCGACGTGATAAAGCCGGATTTCGTCTGGAAGAACTGCGCGCAAACGGCCCGCCCCGAGGCGAACAACCTCATCCACAAAGTTATGTCCAAGCGCGCGAATGATTCCGGTAAACTGCTCAGTCGAAGCCAATGTCAATAACACGATAACATTTTGCTCACTGTTTGCTTCTGTTGAAAGACCAAAGCCGAAGTCTTCAACGAATTGACGCCGGTTAGACAGACCGGATACCGGATCGAGACGCGCCATTTTCTGCAATGCTTCAGCGGTTCTGAAGGTTACATCGGCTTCTAACTCCGTGTTAGGGTTAGGCAGCATTTCGTCTTGGAATTCTGTCTGAACCATAATCACTCAGCCGTTTGAAACAATGAACAGACCAACGGTAGACGCAATCTCTTAAATTTGCGCTTCGATGCGTTTAAAATTTTATACTTTGAACCGGCTGAATTAATCAGCAGTGAGTGAATGTCTTCTTTTAAAATCAACCCTTGGGAGAAATTGCAACATATCTCAAACAGCGCGTAATTTCAGGAGCGAGGTGCAACACCGTGGCGGATTTTGATATCCGTCTGTCGTCAAACAAAAAAACGGTGTTGCGATGTCAGGATACAAACACCTCGGGCCCGAGGAAAGGGATCAAATTGCTCAGTTGAAAGCCA
>CALKIZ010000072.1 GCA_937995735.1 uncultured Neomegalonema sp.
CTCTTCTTGCCAAGGCAGAACGGTTCGATAATCTGCCACTGGGCGTCGGTCAAAATTTGACGGGTCAAGGCTGCTCTCCTCTTTGGCAACCTTGAATCAGAAATTATCCGCTACGGGAATCCTGAACGTCAACAGACCCTAATGTCATTATCGGGGGAACAAGTAAAAATATCCGATAATCATAGTTATGTGAAATTATACCCAAACTGTTTTTGAAACTTGTTTATGTTCGCTTTTGAAAGTGTTACGATAAGTGCGATGCCGTTTTCTTTATCAGTGCGCTCGGTAACTGCGCCTCTATCATGGAGCCAGGCTAAGGCTTCGCCGGCATCAAAAGGCAGTTTCAGATTCAAAGTGACTTCATAACTCGCTAATCGATTTTCGATTGCTTTTAGCACAAGATCGACCCCAGTTTTTTCAACCGCAGACGAAACAACGGCATGGGGCCGACGCTTGGCTTCACTGGTAATTGCTTCAAGGTCGGCAGCGCCTAATAAATCGACTTTATTATAGACTTCTACCGCCTCTTCTATCTTTGTTTCCGCAAGACCCAGTTCGATGAGTACAGCTTTCACGTCAGCGGCTTGCGCATCGGTTTCAGGACTTGAAATATCACGTACATGAACGACAACATCAGCTTCCAGCACTTCTTCCAGTGTTGCCCTAAATGCCGCGACAAGCTGTGTCGGAAGATCGGAAACAAAACCGACAGTATCAGATAGAATTACACGTCGTCCGGTATCGGTTTTGATGGCCCGCATTGTCGGATCAAGCGTAGCAAATAACATATTTTCAGCAACAATCGAAGAACCGGTCAGGGCATTGAAAAGCGTTGACTTTCCGGCATTCGTATAGCCGACCAGTGCGACAACCGGATGTGGCGTTTTTTGGCGCTTTTTTCTGTGTAAACCTCGGGTTTTCACAACTTTATCAAGTTGGCGTCTAATCCGTTCGACCCGCTCGTCGATCATTCGGCGGTCCGCTTCAATTTGCGTTTCCCCAGGGCCGCCTATGAAGCCTAGACCGCCCCTTTGTCTTTCAAGGTGAGTCCAACTTCGTACGAGGCGGCTTTTTTGATATGTTAAATGAGCGAGTTCGACTTGAAGTGAGCCTTCACGGGTCTGCGCACGCTTTCCAAAAATTTCCAATATCAAACCAGTGCGATCTAAGACTTTCACCGACCATTCTTTTTCTAGGTTACGCTGCTGAACCGGGCTAAGCGTCCCATCAACAATGACCAGTTCAACATCCAAGGAGGATACGAGAGATTTTAGCTCATCCAGCTTTCCCGAGCCAAATAAAGTTCCGGGACGAACTCTCGATATATTTTCAGTACGTGCATCAACGATGCTCAAATCCAAAGCGGCGGCTAAACCAACTGCTTCGCTCAGTCGAGAGTCTAAAGATCTAAGGTCAGGTTTTTCCGGTCGAATGTTCGGGTGAACGACGAGCGCACGGGTGCTCACGACGTTGCAGCATCTTCCGGTTCGTATAGGCTAATCGGTTGCGACGGCATTACCGTAGATATGGCGTGTTTATAAACCAATTGCGATTGCCCATCTCTGCGTAGGAGGACACAAAAATTATCGAACCACGTCACAACTCCTTGTAATTTAACTCCATTTACAAGGAAAATCGTAACTGATACTTTATTTTTTCTAATGTTATTCAGAAACGCATCTTGGAGGTTCTGCTTATCAGCGGGCATTGTCATTGCCTTCTATTTTTTGTTATGCGAGTACAACCATCAAATGTTGATCTATCGCCTATTCGCATACTAATGCGCTTCTTACAATTGAAGAGTTACACCGGACGGTGTATTGAGAATATAAATTTATTCACCGTCGCCATGCCGACACACTACATAAAGCAACAACGGCGAGTGTTTCCATCCGACCAACGACCATAGCAGCGCAAAGCATATAGCGTGCCATAGGACTATACGTGGTATACCCCCCCTCTTCTCCCGTAATTAGCCCCAAAAGCGGGCCAGTATTGCTTATGGCGGCAATCGAACCTGCGAAGGCCTCAACGAACTTCAGTCCGGTTGCTGTCAATCCGAGGGCGCAAACAGATAATGTAAGCGCGTAAAGCATCACGAAGACCCAGACGATGCTCATTGCGTCGAATGTTACGACGCGGCCCCCGCTAAAAATTGGCTGCACAGAGGATGGCCTCGCCAAGCGCCGAAGCTCTCCCATACTGTGCTTTGCCAAGAGCGCTGCACGAATTAATTTCACTCCACCGGCGGTGGAAGCGGCTCCTCCCCCGATAATCGCCAGCCCTAAAAAGGCAATGCCTGGTGTTTCAAGCCCACTCCAAGCCGTAGCACCATCCCATGCCGCCGATTCAAATCCTGTCGTTGTAATAAATGAAACGGCCATAAAAAACGCTCCCCAGAGCGCAGTAAATGCACGTGTAATTTCATCAGTTGATTGCGTTTCAATAGCGCCAACCCAATTTCGGAGGAATAGAATACTAACAACACCGAAGACTGCAATCGCCATGTATCGTAACTCAGGGTTTCGGAAGTAATTTCCAAACCCAGAGCGTAGGCTCGCGAGGTGGACTGAGATGCCAACCGCAGCTGGAATAATTGTCGCTACTAATATTATTTCAGCTCTCAATGAACCATATCCGGCAACGCCATTTGTTGTAGGTACAAAACCTGTTGTTGAAACGCTTCCTAAAGCCAAGCAAAGAGCCTCGAAAGGCGGAACGCCATTCGCAGCAAGTGCAAACGCGCAAATGAGCATAATAATAAGATACGGGATCAGTATAAGCCGAAGCGCCCAAGCAATACGGGCCTCGATCCCCATAACTCTTGCGCCTTCACTTGCACAGAGAAACGCATAATTAATCGTTTGAGCGCGCCGATCAATCATGTGTTCAACTTCAAAACCTCCGATGGAAAGGGGCGCTAAAATCGCCAAAGCAGAAACTAGGCAGATTAACCCGCCAAACCCGGATACCATTGATCGCCACAACACTACGGACTGCGGAACATCATCAACATTCCAGAAAATTGTTGCCCCAGTGGTCGTAAGGGCAGAAGCCATCTCAAAATAAGCCGAGTTAAAATCGGCGACAGAACGTAAACCTAATATAGGAATTGCCGCAATGGCGGGACCGATCACATAAAACGCTAGGATCAAGACAAGACCAATGCGCTTAATGCGGTCAAATCTGCCTTGAAAAAGAACTTCAGATGCTGATGCGAGCACGATACAGGCAATCGCACCAACCGCGAACCCCCGGCTTGAGGCAAGATCGTTCACCGCTAGAGCAAAAAGCCATACGATTCCCATCCCTACAGCAAAAGTCATAAGAACATAGACAAGCAATCTGCCTGTGTGCTCTATCGGAGCGTCCCCCGGAGATATTGATACGCTTCGTTCTAATTTCATATTTCCGACTAAAAGTAATCTACGCTAACGCGGAATAATTTTTCTACCTTAGCCACCGCATCCCGCAGTGCAAATATAACCACGCTATCACCATCTCGTAAAATATGATGACCGTCTGGGATTTTGATTTCACCATCTGAAAGAACCGCAGCGACGATCACACCCGGTGGTAAGTTCGCTTGGCTGAGTGATTTTCCAACAAGTGGCGAGGTTGCCAGGGTTTGCGCTTCAATAACCTCCGCAGCCCCATCGCGTACACTGTGGAGTGCGCGAATTCGCCCGCGACGGACATGTCGGAGGATTGAAGACACTGTTGTTGCGCGAGGATTAATAAAAGCATCAATGCCGAGTGGAGTAACCAATCTCATTAAATTTTGGTTATTCACCAAAATCATCGCTGTCTTTGCCCCGGCATCTTTTGCCAATACACCTGCCAAAAGGTTTGTCTTATCATCATCAGTGAGAGCGATGATGGCTTCCGCTTCCGCAATATTAGCTTCCTGAAGAATTAAAGAATCGAGAACATCACCATTGAGAACAATTGTGCGCTCCAAACCTTCAGCTGCTTGTTCCGCACTCTCTCGGTTCAGTTCAATGAGCTTGGCCTTTATACCGCTTTTTTGTTGTTCTAATTTTTGAGCGACAGCATATCCGACGTTCCCGCCTCCAGCGATAACAATGCGTCTCGCAACTTTTTCTTCATGACCAAACAGAGCGAGAGTTCGATCAACATCTTCTTCAGCCGCGATGAGGAAAACATTGTCACCTTCATATAGCTGATCATCGCCACTTGATGTGTGTAGTTTGCCTTGTCGCTCAAACGCGACAACAATAGCGCTTATATCAGGAAACAGTTGAGTCAATTGCCGCAATGGCGTGTTCAGCAATACACACTCTGGACCTAATTGCGTCCCAATAAGACGAACCCTTCCATCCAGAAACGGCGTAGACTCAAAAGCGCCCGGAGCACTAATACGACGTAATACAGATTCTGCCACTTCCATCTCTGGTGAGATAATCACATCGATTGGCATATGATCTCTGCGAAACATATCACGCCAGCTAGGTTCCAAATATGATTGCGCTCGCACGCGCGCAATCTTCCGGGGAATGGAGAAGACTGAATGGGCAACCTGACATGCAATCATATTGACTTCATCAGAATACGTGACCGCAATCATCATATCCGCATCTTCTGCGCCGGCCTCTTTTAAGACGTCTGGTCGAGAAGCATACCCTGCAACTCCACCGACATCTATCATGTCGGTGACTTTACGAATGAGTTCTTCTGAGCGATCTATTAAGACAACATCGTTGCCTTCAGAGGATAATTGCCGGGCAATATTAAATCCGACCTGACCAGCTCCGCATACGATTACTTTCATTGTGAGTGCTTAAGATGAAAGTTTAACGACATTTTGAGCAAAAGCCGTCCTTCCCCCGTTGCGGTTCGCTGTGGATACCCCCAACGCTTTTAGTTTCCTATGAAGTGCTGATCGTTCCATTCCTACGAATGACGCCGTGCGAGAGACATTGCCACCAAATCTGTTAATTTGAGCAATAAGATAATTCCGCTCGAATGCTTCACGGGCCTCCCGCAAAGGCATGGCAACAAAGTTTTCTCCTGGTTGAGAAATAACAGATCCGCCTCCATCAGTGGTAACTTCAGGCGGGATGTCATCTGGACCAATCTCAGAAGAACCATCACCGAGTATCATGATGCGTTCCACAATATTTTTTAATTGTCGCACATTGCCAGGCCATTCATACGCTTGCAAAACAGCTATCGCATCATCATTGACGTGGCGTTTTGGCAAGCCCTGTTCGCGGTTCAATCTATCGACGAGATGATCGACAAGCAATCGAATGTCTTCTCGGCGTTGGCCCAAAGTCGGCGCATCGACAGGGACTACATTTAGACGATGGTACAAGTCTTCCCGGAACTCGCCAGCAATAATCTCTTCGGTTAAATCCCTACTAGTAGCGCTTATTATCCTTACATCGACCCGAACTGTATCGGCTCCTCCAACACGCGCAAAAGACTGATCAATCAAAACCCGCAAAATCTTCGATTGTGTCTCTTTAGGCATATCGGCCACTTCGTCGAAGAAAAGTGTCCCACCATGCGCTGCTTCGAAGAGGCCTGGCACAGCAAGACCTTCTTCGCGCTCTCGACCAAATAACTTTTCTTCCATATGTTCAGGATCCATAGTCGCAGCACTTACGACAATGAATGGGCCTTCAGCCCTCTTTGAATTTTGGTGGAGATAGCGCGCGGCAACTTCTTTACCAGAGCCTGACGGGCCAGAGATCAGTATACGGCTGTTTGTCGGTGCTACACGGTCAATTAAGCTCCTGAATTGGAGCATCGCAGCAGACTCGCCAATTAATTCTGCGGTGCCTTCGTCTTTTTGTTTTAGCACAGCGTTTTCCCGGCGAAGTCGTGCGGCCTCTAATGCCCGGTAAACAGTGACCATTAAAAAATCAGTTTTAAATGGTTTTTGGATAAAGTCGTAAGCCCCCTGCTGAATTGCAGCAACTGCAAGTTCTACATTGCCATGACCACTTATGATAATAACTGGAAGTTCAGGATTGTCACGCTTGACTGTTTTAAGGACTTCAATTCCATCTTTACGACTGCCTTGTAGCCAAATATCCAAAATTATAAGATCAGGTTGACGGCTATTTATTTCTTTGAAAGTAGAATCTGCACATGCGGCTGTACGGGTATCATGGCCTTCATCTTCCAGAATTTCCGCAATTAGCTCGCGGATGTCCTCTTCATCATCAACGATCAAGATATCAGCCATTAAGTGTCGCCTCTATTTTTCTTCTAATTAAAGCCAAAAGCTCAGTCTTACGCCACAGCTTCGTGTGGTATTTTGTTTGATATCGTTTCGTCGATGACGCCGCCCAAGGTAAGCTCGATACGCGCACCGTTGACTTCTCCGGTGACCGGATTTTTCGCATCTCTCAAAATTAATGAACCACCATGTTCTTCGACCATTCGTTTCACAATCGCTAGGCCGAGACCTGTGCCACTTTTTTTTGTAGTCACATAAGGTTCGAGTACAGTTTTGCGTTCTGTTTTCGGCAGCCCTATTCCATTGTCCGTGACACAGACTTCAGCCAATTTATCAAAACGCGAAACTGAAACAGAAATATATCCAGCGATGATGTCCTGACCGAGCTGTTTCTGCTTTTCAATCCGCGCTATGATGGCTTCTACGGCGTTTAAAAAAACATTCGTCAATGCTTGCGAAATAAGCCCGCGATCACAGCTGACACGCAAAGACAAATCCATACCTGACAAATCGAACCTAATGTCAGGATGACTAGCAATTTGGAGAATTGCGGCTTCTTTGACTAAGGCAGAAACACTTTCTTCTGCAAAGTCTGGAGTTGGCATTCGCGCAAAATCGGAAAACTCGGCAACCATTCGACGTATTTGCTCAACTTGCCGGACTATCGTTTCAGTGCATTGATCAAAAACAGGGCGATCGGCATGTATTTGTTTTCCAAATTTCCTGTGCAAGCGTTCAGCGGATAATTGTATAGGTGTCAACGGATTACGAATTTCATGAGCAACACGACGTGCAACATCTCCCCAAGCCGCGAGGCGTTGAGCAGAAATTAAATCAGTCATATCATCGAGGGTAACAACATACCCCTCAATTTCACCTGAATTAACTTGGCAGGCAACGCGCACGAGAAATTCTCTTTCAACATCGCAATGGCTAACAACTGCACGGCCTTCGCCAATGTGATCAGGACTATCCGAAGCCTTTTGAATGATTGATGCAAAAGCAGGATATGCTTCTTGCAAAATAATGCCATCGAGTTCGCCAACAGAGGTATTCAATAAACTTTCGGCAAATTCGTTGGCAAGATTTACAACTCCAGATCGATCCAAGCGAATGACGCCCGCAGTTACCCCAGAAAGTACTGCTTCTGTAAATCTACGCCGTTGATCAAGTTGGACATTAGCATCAACTAACGAGCCACGTTGGCGCTGGACTTGCTCAGTCATATGGTTAAACGCCCGCGATAAAACGGCAATCTCGTCGTTGCCTTTTTCTTCATTCACGCGAGCATCAAGATCACCACTTGCAACACGATCAGCTGCTGATGCCAGACGACCTATTGGTCGGACCAACCGATCAGCGAACCAAATACCAAACCATATTGCGGCTGAAAGAATGAGGATTGCGAAGCCAATGTATAGTAACGCAAATATCAATTGCATATCACCACGCTGGCTTTCTAGCTGCTGATATTGCGCAACCATAGAGCGTGTATCTGCTAAAACCCGCAAGGCTTCACCATCTACGGGGCGAACTAAATATAAAAATGAGTCAAATACACCGGGTAGTGGTTGTAATGCCCGAACGGCATCACCGCTTTTGTCTTCAAAAACATAAATTTCGCCTGGCCTAGTAGCTGCAAATTCTCTTTGTGTCGGTGGCGAAAAAAGAAACAAGTAGCTATTCGGGCCACGTGCAATAATTTCACCGCTAGAATTCAAAATGTAAACTTCAACCAATTTTCTCTCTTGAGAGAGGCGCGCTAAAACTCGCGACAACGTCGCCTGATCCGGAACACCAAGGGGGCTAGCATTGATAATTTCTGTTGCAATGACGCTCGCATCAAGGCGGATAGCTTGGTGTCGTTCTCTTACATAGGATTCTGCAATAGTAACTGAATTTTGTACGACACCTGCAACACGCTTATTGAGCCACCCTTCTAGACTAAAAGTCACTGTAATCGCCGCAAATAAACCAAGCAGCAGTGCCGGTGCGACCGCTATAATTGTAAAGAGGCGCACCATGCGCAAATGTAAGCGTGATCCAGCCGAGCGTGATCTTCTTGCCAATACAAGCATTGCCAAACGCCACGCAATTACGCCTATCAAGGCCAACGCTAGGCAAAAGTCGATTATAAGCATGGTGCGTAGTGCCGCACCATTATCAGCAAATGGCCCCTCATCAGTCATCAAGCCGTATGTCAGGATCGCACAAACCGGAGCGGCAATCGCAAGGCAAAGTGCGAAAACACTTATTATCCGTCGCCGTCTGCCGGTATCAAACAGCCACTTTGGACCAAACTTACCAATGATATCTGATCGGGCTAAGGTCATTACAGTAGCGATATTCCCACTTTATACACTCACTTGTGTAACACAGTCACACCGTCATGTTGCGTTTAAGCATCACTTCTTTCGCCGTTCGACAGGAATGTCAAGTTCACGAATTTTTTTCCGCAAAGTATTCCTGTTTAAGCCGAGCATATCTGCAGCTTTTAATTGATTTCCGCGTGTGGCAGCGAGCGATAGAGCGATCAAAGGAAATTCAATTTCACGTAGAATTCTTTGATATAAACCCGGAGCAGGTAGAGAGCCGCCATGATTTGCAAAGTATTGCTTTAAATGAACCTCGATAATGCTGGATAAATCGTTGTTTTCTCTTGAACTTACAGAATGCGCAGTATCTTGAAGCGCAATCTCAGTTTCAACGGTATCTTTGTCGATTATGTCATCGGGACAAAGCACTGCTAATCGCTTTACAAGGTTTTGCAACTCACGAACATTGCCGGGCCATGCATGAGATTTGAGTGCTTCCATTGCCGATTTTGAAATCGTTTTTCTTGGCAGACCATCAGATGCAGCGTCTCTTAAAAAAGTTCTGGCAAGGTCAGGAACATCATCAAGCCGCTCTCTAACCGGAGGAAGGCGGATTGGTGCGACATTGAGTCGGTAATACAAATCCTCACGGAACAAGCCTTCCCGCGTGAGATTTCGAAGGTCTTGATGAGTCGCAGCAACTATTCTGACATCGGTCTTTACCGCTCCGGCGCCGCCGATACTTGTGAATTCGCCTTCTTGCAAGACGCGAAGTAACCGAGTTTGGGCTTCGGCGGGCATATCCCCAATTTCATCAAGAAATAACGTACCGCCTCGTGCGAGTTCAAATTTTCCGCGCGATTTACTGGTTGCGCCCGTGAAGGAGCCTTTTTCATGGCCGAACAATTCAGATTCAATTAGATCGCGTGGGATCGCCGCCATATTGACCGCAATGAATGGACCTGTTTTTCGTCGTCCATAATCGTGTAAAGCACGAGCGACCAACTCCTTACCAGTTCCAGACTCGCCAGAAATCATGACTGTAAGGTCGGTATTCATCAACCTAGCCATAACGCGATAAACATCCTGCATTGCAGGTGATCGCCCTACCAATGGCTGAGGATCTTCACGCCCCTCGAGCGCAGCATCTTCCGTTATTTTAGAGCCCGCCATTGCTTTACGCACATGCGCAATAAGCTCTTGTAGATCAAAAGGTTTCGGCAGGTATTCATATGCACCTGCTTCTGCTGCACGGATCGCGGTCATTACCGTATTTTGTGCGCTCATCACGATGAATGGCAGTTTGGGCCTCCGACGCTTCATTGACGGAAGCATGTCGAGAGAGTCTCCATCGGGCATCATGACGTCAGTAATAACTGCGTCGCCTTCGCCCTCTTCAATCCATCGATAGAGTGTTGAGCAGGTTCCTGTTGATCTGGTTTGAAAACCCGCACGGGTAAGCGCTTGAGAAAGAACCGTACGTATCGCACGATCATCATCAGCAATCAGGATGAGGCCAGAATTACTCACTTATCAATTCTCACGTCTAGTTCTTGGTATATGGGAAGTAGAATTCGGAATGTTGTGCGGCCAGCATCAGTATCACATTCGATTATACCGCCGTGGTCGGCGACAATCTTAGAAACCAGTGCTAAACCAAGGCCCGCGCCGCCCGCTTTTGAAGTAACAAAGGGTTCAAAAATATGCGGAGCAAAATCACTTGGGATGCCCGCGCCATTATCACTGATGGATACTTCTAAAGGCAGGCTTTGCCGTGCATCTCCATGAATGCCAGCCACGCGCACACCGGGCCTGTAAGCTGTCTTGAGAGAAATGATACCACCTTCGCCAACGGCTTCGGATGCATTTTTTACAAGGTTTTGAAAGGCTTGCGCCAATAAATCACGGTCACCGGATGTTGGCGGTAGAGACGGATCATATTCTTCAACAAACGTGATGCCAGCACCAAAACCGACTTGCGCCGCTCGGCATGTCATTCTTAATGCATCGTGGAGGTTGACGGGATGTCTTTCAAGCGGTCGGGAGTCAGTAAAATGCTCCATTCTTTCGACAAGCCTTTGTATTCTCAACGACTCTTCTTGTATTAACTCACACAACTCCGCTTCCTGATCAGGGACTGACATCTGCAAAAGTTGCGCGGCTCCTGAGATTGCAGAGAGGGGGTTCTTGATTTCGTGAGACAAAGCCGCCGCCATGCCTGTTACCGAGCGCACGGCCCCACGATAAGCCAAGCTGCGGTTCATCTTCTCAGCGATGCTGCCTTGTTGCATCGTGATCAACAGCGATAGATTACCATCTAAATCATTGATTCGATTAACTTGAATATTTGCTAAGCGCGTTTCGGCATCTGCCCAATGAACCTCAACATCTCGTTCTGATACTGAAATGTCTTCATGGCGCGATTGTTTGATTAGTGCCGCAAGGCGAGAACCTTCGGGGGCAAATTCAACAATTGAGCGCCCTAAAATACTCCGAGCACTGATGGAAAAGAATTGCTCGGCTGCTGCATTGAAAGCGGCGATATTATTATCATGGTCGATCGCAATCGCAGTGTGATTCAGCGCGTTCCATAGCGCCTCATAAACGGAAATCTGAGTCATGCGGCAGCAACAAGTGGCAATACTTCTGGCCATTCATAAGACCGAAGTTCTGCAATGACTTCAGAAGGTTCTAAAGATCGGATAATCTTAGATCGCACATCTGCGCCACCCGGTCTGTCCGTCAGATACCACCCGAGATGTTTGCGCATACATTTCACGCCAATGGCCTCGCCATAGCAGGAAAGTGTTGCCTCATATTGCTCGATCACCAAATCAGCGAGATCACTTCCGGTGGGTGGAATACTCTGGTCAAACCCTTGCAATTCCCGTGAAATCGCTCCCACGATCCATGGAGAACCATAAGAACCACGACCAATCATCACGCCGCTCGCGCCAGAGAGCGACAACGCCCGTCTTGCATCTTCAGTCGTGCGGATATCACCGTTGACCAAAACCGGAATTTTTACCGCATCGACGACCGCGCGCACAGCGCTCCAATCGGCACTGCCTTTATAAAATTGAGCACGTGTTCGTCCGTGAACAGAAATCATCTGCACACCGGCGGCTTCCGCGCGCGACGCGATTTCGGCGGCGTTCAGACAGGTATCATCCCAGCCAAGGCGTATTTTCAATGTCACCGGAACTTCACTCGCTCCGACCGTCGCCTCAATCAACCGGAGCGCGTGATCAGGCTCGCGCATCAAAGCCGACCCGGAATACCCGTTGGTTACCTTTTTCGCAGGACAACCCATATTGATGTCAATCACCCGCGCGCCCGCATCCGCCACACGGCGCGCTGCCTCTGCCATCCAGTCTTCTTCGCACCCTGCGAGCTGAACCGCAGCCAGTGTCGTATCTCCGGTCACGACAGAGCGGGTCTTAGACATAGTGCCGTCCGTCACCATCTCTCTGCTCTGAACCATTTCCGACACAACGTAAGGCGCGCCAAACCGGGCCGCCAAACGACGAAACGGAGCGTCAGTGATACCTGCCATTGGCGCCAAAGCCACAGCAACAGGTGCAGTCTCGGGACCGATAGTGAGCGGACCGATTGTCATTTCATGTTCATCGCTTAAACTCATCCTGTGCGCCATAGCTTTTGCACAAACTATGTGCAAGACGATAACAGTGCCTAAAATATAGAACCGGATCAGGGTATCATGTCAACAATTGCACTCATTGTTGCCGCAGGGCGCGGGACCAGAGCGCTTTCAGGCAAAGCCGGTCAGGGCCTTCCCCCCAATGATACAACGCCAAAGCAATATCGAATGCTCGCTGGACAGTCTGTTCTCGCCCGCGCGATAGCGCCCTTCACCGCCCACCCAAAGATTGATCGTGTTATTGTTGTCATCCATCCTGATGATGGTGACGAATATGCGAGACATACGCTCGAACATCCAAAAGTCGGCGAGCCTGTTATGGGCGGCGCAACAAGAGCGGAAAGCGTTCTGAACGGGCTTCGCGCGGCAGCGGCCTTTTCGCCGGAAAATATCCTAATTCACGATGCCGCACGTCCCTTCATCGGGAAAGACGTCATAAGCAGGGTGATTAATGCGCTCGACGTCCATCAAGCTGCGGTCCCTACCCTGCCCGCTGTTGATGCGATGCGCCGGGTCGGAACTGATGGAATACTTGCCGATGTAGTGGATCGCGAAGGCATCCGCCGAGCACAAACTCCGCAAGGTTTCCGGTTCACGACATTACTGCCAATCATGGAGGCCGCCGCAGCAAACGCAACATTGCCATCGCTTTCAGATGAAGCCCAAGCCATCATCACCGCAGGACAAAGCGTTGCCTCGGTTGAGGGCGACCCGATGAACTTCAAAGTTACCATTCCAGAGGACTTCACAATGGCCGAACGCCTGTTAGCGCAGCCCGATATCCGCACGGGACAAGGGTATGATGTTCATGCGTTTGGCGACGGAGATCACGTCGTGCTTTGCGGTATAAAAATTCCGCATGGCCGAGGTTTATCAGGCCATTCTGATGCCGATGTTGGCCTCCACACAATCACTGACGCCTTGCTCGGGGCCGTGGCTGAGGGCGATATAGGCAGACATTTCCCGCCATCCGATCCGCAATGGAAAGGCATGGACAGTGCTGTTTTCCTCAAACGCGCCGTCGAGATAGTTTCAGAGCGCGGCTACGCCATATCAAATATCGACTTAACGCTGATATGCGAAGAACCCAAAGTCACGCCGCACGCCCCCGCCATGATTAATCGCGTTGCCGAACTTTGCGGTCTTGACCCCTCCCGCGTCAGCATCAAAGCAACAACCTCAGAACGGTTAGGCTTCACCGGAAGACGCGAAGGCATCGCGGCAACAGCCGTCGCAACAGTGATTGGCAAAACTTGAAACACCTTTCGCGCGTTTATCGTTCGCGGTACTAAACTGTATGAAACAAGCCCTCGCCAAACTTATCGCCACCGTCTTCGGGGCAGGATTGTCACCGATTGCACCCGGTACAGTCGGATCTCTTGTTGCCCTGCCCTTTGCCTACGGGCTTCATTGGATCGGAGGATTTCCGCTGCTTTTGCTCGCAATAGTGGTCGGGTTCTTCAAGGGGTGGTGGGCAACGGCTGAATACACAAAAAGCCCTGACATTTCTGAAGACCCATCAGAAGTCGTTATAGACGAAGTTATCGGTCAGTGGATTGCGCTGCTACCGCTATCATGGGGGCTATGGCACGCTGGCGTTGATCCTCACGTTTTTCCTTGGCCCGGCTGGATCACGGCTTTCCTCTTTTTTCGTCTTTTTGATATATCGAAGCCCGGACCGGTCGGATGGGCTGACCGGCGCGGTGATCCGTTGGGCGTGATGCTTGACGATGTAGTCGCGGGCATCTTCGCTGCAATAATCGTTTTTATAAGCGCAGCTATCTCTCATGGAGTTCTCGGATTATGAGCGTCTCTGATATTCATCGGCAATTGGCTGAGGAAATTTTAGAATTCGCAAAAGCTCGTGACGTTAAGATTGTTACGGCAGAATCTTGCACGGGCGGGATGCTCGGCGCGATATTGACCGAAATTCCGGGATCATCCGAAGTTTACGAGCGCGGCTACATTACGTATTCAAACGCGGCCAAAATCGAAATGCTTGGCGTTTCTCAATGCCTGATCGACGATCATGGCGCGGTCAGTGAACGTGTTGCCAGAGCGATGGCCGAGGGCGCATTACGAGAAAGCCACGCCGATCTTGCAGTGTCAATTACCGGGGTCGCCGGTCCGGGTGCAAGTGCATCAAAACCGGAAGGTCTTGTCTGCTTTGGCATGGCCCCGGATGGAGAAGAGGTGAAAACCTACACAGTGGAATTTGGTGCGATGGGCCGCGACAAAGTGCGCGCCGCCTCAATCCATTACGCTCTTACGATGATGCATGGCATCCTATCGTAAAAAACCACTATCAAGACGTGCTGATTGTCCGGCGCAGCTTCATCAATCATATTAACTAAAAAAACGGCTTCTCCCTTTATGGATCAAATCTGATGCATGAGGATGAAGTGAAATGCTGGACTTCAAGCAAAGCACTCTGGGTATGGAAGCAATCATGCCGCACGGAGGATACGCGCGCCGCATAGACGATACAAAATCGGTCATCGCGGTGATCGTTCCTGTTTATAACAGCTTGGTCACGTTGAGTGAACTAATCAGCCGCATCAAAACCTCTGTTGAAACGTTTACACAAAGTTATGAAATTATCCTCGTGGATGATCGCGGCCCACAAGATGTCTGGCCCGTCATTCAAAAAGAAGGCGAAGAAGACACACGTGTCAAAGGCATCCGGCTAAGCCGTAATTTTGGCCAACATCCCGCCATTACCGCAGGTCTGACAATTGCGAATGCGCAATGGTATGTCGTGATGGATTGCGACCTGCAAGACCTTCCGGAGGATATTCCCGCGCTTTATAACAAAGCGCAAGCCGGAAACTATGATACCGTTTTAGCGATACGCGAAGACAATCAGGTCAAAAAGCGCCGCAAAATCGGCTCGTACCTGTTTAATAAATCACTCGAGTACCTCGCCGATATTCCCGCAACGTCGAAGGTCGGTAATTTCCGAATATTTAATGATTCAATGGCCCGGGCTTATCGCGCTTTTCCGGAAAAAATGCGCCTATTCCCTGCTTTGATGAGTCATTTGGGATTTAATACCGGCGAATTAAACATCGTTAGACCGGATCGTTCCGAGGGCCAAAGCGGGTATACCTTCAGAAAACTACTCTCTCTCGCACTTGATGCGATCATCTCCAACACCATCAAGCCGATGTACTATCTTGTGGCGTTGGGGTTCATTATAGCGTTTTTCGCAATGATTGTGGCTTTCATCATAATCATGCAAAAATTGCTTTTCGGGAATGCTGTGGAGGGGTGGGCCAGCTTAATGACCGCCTTCATGCTTATGAGCGGTCTGCAAATCTCAGTCATGAGCTTTGTCGGAATTTATGTTGGAAAGGTCTTTATGGAAGTCAAAGACCGTCCGGTTTTCATAATTTCAGACGCCAGCAATATTTGACGATCCGGACTTAAGGGCTTTTCGCAAGATACTCTTCTTCGAGTACCAGCAGATCTTTTGAACGATCTTTGACCCGCCGTGCCGGGCTGCCAACATAAATCGACCAAGGATCAGTGTCTTTCGTGACCAAAGACATCGCGCCGACAGACGTTCCATCGCCCATTTGAACCCCCGGCATGATCACCGAATTGACGCCGATAATACAATGACGCCCGATCTTTACAGGGCATTCAATCTCCCGTTTGTATTCGGCGGGAACTGTAGGGTTTGTCAAAGTCCGACCGGAGTAATCATCCGATTGTGCAAAAACATGACAAGCATAGGCCAGCCCGGAAAAATCGCATAGCTCTACCCCGGCACGGCCACCGCTGACATGAGAATAGACTGCCAGATGAACATTGCGCCCGAGGGTCACTTTGCCCGAGACGGAACAAAAATCATCTATCCGGGTATAGTCCCCGATTTCGATCTGATCGTGATTATAAATTGATGCCTTATCGCTGATCTTGACATCGCGCCCAAGTGACTTGAACCCAAGCTCTTCAAGCTGCCTTTGTGTCAAATAAGTCATTTAACCATCCATGCCCTGCGTCCTCGGTTCCTACGTCAACGTGTTTAAACAAATCTAAATGTGTTAAGCGGAAGGTCGCCCCAAACATCAGGTGAGGAGAGCATCGACATGGCGTCAGGATTAACGAGTCTTGAACATTACCCGTCTGATGAATTCGCCGAAGCAGAACTCACTGAACCGCGATACGGTTCTGATCCAATACCCTTCAATGCACCATCTGTTGTGGGCGAAGAATTCTATCATATCGCCGATGCAATTCACCGGGGACAGCTGTCGGGAGACGGCCATTACACCCGACTTTGTGAAGAATGGCTTCAGAAAAAAACCGGCGCGGCCAAGGCTCTGCTAACCCATTCTTGCACCGCGGCGTTAGAGATGGCCGCTATTTTATGCGATCTTAAGCCCGGTGATGAAGTCATCATGCCGTCTTTCACCTTTGTATCGACAGCAAACGCTGTCGTGATGCGCGGGGCGGTTCCTGTCTTCGTAGACATCGAAGAAAACAGCCTTAATATCTGTCCGCAAAAAACCCGCGAAGCGATCACAGACAAAACAAAAGCGATCTTCGTCGTTCACTACGCAGGCGTCATCGCGGATATGCCTGCTTTCAAAGCCATCGCCGATGAGCATAATCTCTATTTGGTGGAAGATGCCGCGCAAGCGCTCGGTTCAACGCTAAATGGACAGCAAGCCGGATCATTCGGCGATCTGGCAACCTTCAGCTTTCATGAAACGAAAAATGTCATATCGGGTGAAGGCGGAGCGTTGATGATCAACAATCCCAAAATGCAGGACAGGGCAGAGATTATCCGCGAAAAAGGTACAAACCGAAGTCAGTTCTTTAGAGGTCAAGTCGACAAATATACTTGGGTTGAAATCGGGTCATCTTACCTGCCCGGCGAACTGATTGCTGCTTTTCTTTATGGTCAATTAACCCGTGAAGCTGAAATCTGCCAACAGCGCCTTGCAATCTGGAAAGAGTATGACCGCGCGCTTACGCCACTTGTAACACCGCTTCAAATTCAAACCCCAAACAGTCCAAGTGGACACGATCACAACGGGCACATGTATTACCTGCTGATGCCAACGCTCGAAATGCGTCAGGCATTTATCGCGAGCATGAAGCAACAAAACATCACCACACCATTCCATTATATACCGCTGCATTCATCCCCCGCAGGAGAGCGCCTTGGCCGCGCAAACGGATCAATAGACATCACCAACCGTGTGTCTGATACATTGGTGCGATTACCGGTGTTTTATGGTCTGAAAAATCAAAGACCGGTAATTGATGCAATCAAATGGGCCTTGGACAGCAGTGTCACGGATTGACCGTGTTTAACGTATGTAAACCATACAGACTTACGAATGAAGCTGATCGCGCCTTTTGTTGGAAACCCGCGTGTGAATCTATGGAATGTCGATGCACGTAATGTCTGATTTGTCCAGGAAAGCACTTGCTGCGGCATCGAATGTAACGGCTCAAAAGCAACAAGTTATCCGGTATATTGCGGCGGGTTTAATCAATACCATCGCCGGGTTCATAGCCTACACAGGTATGATTGTGTTAGCCGGAGCGCCATTTTGGGCGGCGAATATGGCTGCACTTTTGGTCGGCATTATTGTTGGTTTCGCGCTTGCCCGTAATTTTGTTTTCAAAGCAAACGAGACTCCGTTTCAAGCAAGCATCGGAAAATATATTACTACAATCTGTGGTCAGTTCTTGCTCAGTACCGCGTTGATCGGGTTGCTGATCCAATGGAATCTAGGGCCGATCATCGCCTACATCATCGTCCTACCCGTCATAATTATTTTATCTTTCGCACTACAACGAAACTGGGTTTTCGGCGTGCGTCCTCATAAATCCGTGGAATCGCAAATATGACCCGTGAAGAAGCGCTTGAAGCCTTTCTGAGTTCACCAAATGCAGACTCTTACATTGCCGAAGCTGATTTCGGGTATGCTAAGATCTTACCGGAAGTTTCCCAACTGCCTTCAGGCAGTTCGATTTTAGAAGTTGGTGCAGGCGCAGGAATTTTACTCAGTCGTTTAGCACTGGAGTTCCCCGAACTCTCATTTCAAGGTCTGGAACCGATGGGTGATGGTTTTGACTATATCCCATCATTCCACACCCTTACGAATACACTGCCGAATGCCGAGATCCTTTCAATCGGTTATGAAGAGTCTCAGACTTCTAAAAAATACGATCTGATCTTTTTGGTGAATGTTTTTGAACACCTGCCGGATTGGCGTGACTTTTTGGAACGTGTGAAAGGAATGCTTGCGCCGGGCGGCAGCTGCATTCTCCTCTGCCCTAATTACAGCTTTCCATATGAACCGCATTTTCAATTACCAATCCTCGCAGGCAAATCCCTGACCTATGCGGTGATGAAGAAAAAAATCGGAGCATTCGAACAAGAGAACCGTTGCAGCGGCCTTTGGAACAGCCTCAATTTCGTGAAATACTCACAAGTCCGAAAACAAGCAAAACGCCTCAACCTAGATGTTAAATTTGAGAAGGCAATATTGGAAGAATTGATCCTGCGCTTTGATACCGACGCCGAGTTCGCACGCAGACAACGCTTTTTAAAAGTACCTGTAAAAATTCTGAAAAAGCTAGGGTTGGTTCCCTTGTTGATGCGCAACCGTATACTGGAACGCTTCCTGCCGTACATGCATCTTCGCGTTTCCGTCAAACCAAACTACGCCGCTTAAATAGAGAGAAAAGATGAGCCAGCGCATTAATTCGATCTATCGCCTTGTGACTGTTCCATTCATTTATGAAGCGATTCAAAAACTACTGGGCCAGAAAAAATCACGCGCTTACCTCTGTGATGGCCCGTTAAAAACCCAGCCTGGGGACCGCATTCTTGATGTTGGGTGCGGCCCTGCAACGTTAAGGAACTTTCTTGGCGATGTCGAATATACCGGCATTGATTTGAACCCGGCTCATATCGAAAAGGCAAAAGCTGAACAGGGGCATCGGGGTACATTTATTTGTGGCGATGCCGTTACAAATATGGACAAGGTTCCGGGTCCATATGATTTCATTGTCTGCGTCGGCCTCCTCCATCACCTCGATGATAGTGAAGCAAAAACGTTAGTGAACAGCCTCTCTGAAAGGTTATCGGACAAGGGTAGGTTGGTCACTTACGATCCGGTATTCATAGACAATCAAAATATCATCGCCAAAACCCTCAAAGCGCTAGACTCCGGCCAAAACATTCGCCGCGCGGAGGAATATGCCAAACTTTTCTCAGCAGATGGATTCAAGCTATCAACCGAGGTTCTTAGTGGGATGCTAAATGTACCCTATAACCATTGCTGTAATATTTTTGCGCGCAGGGTGGCATGACGACTGTCGGCAGACGCGCGGCAATGGCTCCTTATCAAAAATCACTGATAAGCTGCGTGTTAGCTGCGCTTTTTATTGCCCAAGTCGTGATGGTTATGAAATTTGAAATCAACTGGGACGAGTTTTTCATGCTCGACTGGTTATATCAATTTCAGCGCGGTGAACTTCTTCAGCCCTTGCAAACGATCTATCTCCACTTTTTGGGATGGGTTCCAAATATTAGCGGGAACGAAGTCAACCAGATCGTCGCTGTTCGTTTTATAATGCTGGGGTGTACTGTCGGTACTTGTTTGTGCATCTTTGGTATCGCGCGTCGGTTTTTCAATTCTTTTGCGGCACTCATTGCTGTCATTAGTTTTATGACTTTCAGTTATGTCTTTCGGCACGGCATGAGCTTTCGTGCTGACGCGATTGTCGTTTGCACATTAATGGCCGCGTTATTTTTCGCAACCGATCCTCGGCAATCGCCATTGAAGATAACCATCACCGGTTTTCTGATCGGACTGGCCGGAATGGTCACGATCAAAGCAATTTTTTATGCGCCAATTTTTGCGGCAATCCTATTGGCAAGATGGGCCAACCATGGATGGTCGCGAAGGGCGTTTTTGCAAGGTATGTTGTTGCCCATCATGGCTGCCTTGAGCTTTATTGCGTTATACGTTCTGAACGCCGCATTGCTCGGTGATGTTGGTGCGGGTGTCAATTACATCGCGGAAAATACCGGACCAAGCGTTCTTGCAGGGCGCTTTTTTCCCGAGTGGGCAGCATTCACATGGGCCGTGCGCTCTAATCCGTTTTACGTTATTTTATTCGTGTTGGGCGGTTATTTTCTTATCAGTGATTTGTTTAATGGAAACGCGCGCAACAAATGGATAAGTTTCAGTCTTATCAGTTTCGCGGCCCCGTTAACGACACTGTTTTTCTATACCCACACACATCCATACTTTTACACATTCATGCTCGCACCGGCTTCGATCTTCATCGCAAGCGCGATAGATCGCCCCTATCTGAGAAATGAACCAAAACGCATGAATATGGTGCTTGGCATTCTGGCGCTTTCGCTAACCGGTGTCACCATTCAAGGCATGAAGCAAACGCTAGACTACCAATACAAAACGGTGGATATTATCCACTCAATATTCCCTCAACCAGTTGATTATATCGATCGTTCCTCAATGATATCGAGCCATCGCAAGCATGGTATCTTTATGAGTGGTTGGGGAATGCGGGATTACTATCACGCAAATCAAGTAATTTTCCCAAGCATCCTCGAAGAAAGCGAGCCAAAATTTATTCTCGCAAATATCGACACGCTCGATCTTGATCATCCAGAAAAATTGCGCTCGGGAAAGGTGCTTTTTGCCAAAGACTTTCAGGCTTTAAGGAGTAATTACATCCATCATTGGGGCGCAATTTATGTCCCCGGAAAAATTCTGAATGTGGATCAATCTCGATCATCATTCGATGTCATTATTTCAGGTACTTACACAATCGAAAGTGAGCACGTCATTACCATAAATGGAAGCTCATATTCGCCGGGTGATTTTATCACTTTATCCCGTTCATCGCATGAAGTTTCGGCGGCAACACCGCATACCGTTATTTTGCGATGGGGTGAAAACCTTTATAAACCTGCTGAAAACGCAGCAAAACAGCCGCTCTTTCACGGGTTTTAATAATTATCAAAACGGCATCGTAATAACGACTTTGCCAGTGGCTTTTCTGTCTTCAATTAACCGGAGGCCATCAACAGCGCGATCCAATGGGAAAACATCAGATACCAATGGCTTGATTTTTCCATCCGCTGCGAGATCAAACAACCGCATCAAACTTTCTGCCATCGCTTCAGGGGCTTTTTCAAAATATGCTCCCCACCAAAAGCCCAACACATCGACATTCTTAACAAGAAGGTGATTGGCTTTAAGTTGCGGCACGTCGCCTGAGGCAAACCCTATCGGCATATAGCGTGCTTCAAATGCGGTGGCGCGCAGCAGAGCATTCCCAAGCTCTCCTCCAACCGGGTCAAAAATAACATCCGCGCCGTGTCCATCCGTTAAAGTTAAAACTTTGTCGCGTAGTGCTGGCGTCTTTAAATCAAATTTTTCCGTATCAAGGACAATATCAGCGCCTTTGTCTGTCGCCGCCGCTGCCTTCTCTGGACCGCGCGCGAGTGCAATCACTCTTGCTCCCATAAGCGTCCCGATCTCGACAGCCGTCAGCCCAACACCGCCCCCTGCCCCCGGAACCACGAGAACCTCACCACTTTGTAAACGCGCTCTGCGAACTAATGCGAGTTCTGCCGATCCATACGCGACGGGAATAGCGGCAACTTCCTCATCAGAGACACCGTGCGGTGCAGGCGCGCATGAAGCGGCATCAACAACCACATATTCGGCTAATCCACCAGAACCGCAATAAGCTGCAACCCGAGTCCCGCGCCACGCTGGATCAATATCTTCGCCGACAGCATCGACGACACCGCAAATTTCACCACCCGGAGCAAAGGGAAGCGACGGCATTTTTTGATATGTTCCTTTTGTCATTAACAAATCGGCAAAGTTTAACCCACAAGCAGAAACCTTAACTCTAACTTCACGCTTCTTTGGGGACGGGATCATTATTTCTTCGTGCGATAATGCACCCAATCCATCAAATTGTTTTAAAATTAGGGTTTTCATATCATGCATGGATTTTACCGTTTTGATTGAACACGGGGCGTTTACCACTTTGTTGTACGGTAGAAAACAATTGTGACCAAGGCACTTAAAGTGCTGTAACGGAGTAATAATGTCGAGTTCAGGGTATCGCAGAGCAACGAAGAACCATGCGGTTCGCGTTGATCACACTGATGGCAGTGTGACAACGGGCTTTATACCTGTACCTCAAGGCATGGATCTGTTTGGCACGATGATGCAAGCGCAACATTTTATCCACTTTGAAACCGATGATGGGGAGCAAACGTTAATGAACGTTTCATCCATCAAGCGCGTCACCAGCACCGAAAGCAAAGTCGATAAAAGTGCGGCGGAGGCAAGCGCAGCTGAAAAAGCCCGGGCCGAACGGGAGGCGGAGGAAGCACGCCGTCGCGCAGAAGAAGAAGCCCGAAGAAAAGCGGCTCGTGATGGCAAAGTTGAATGGACGGGTGAGCAATACGACGCCTTAGAAATGCTGGGCTTGAAAGCAAGCGCATCCAAGGATGAAATTTCGGCTGCATATCGCAAGCTCGTAAAACTGTATCACCCGGACAGACTGCGCGGCTTAGGTGTTTCCCCGAAGAAAATCGAGTTCGCCGCAGAGCGCCTCGCCGAAATAAACAACGCTTATCGCGTTTTAGTATCCTCGGCGAAAGCAGCTTAACGTTTATCGCGAATGCGTTTTGCCGCAGCAACCAATTCTTTTGGCGCTGCATGATGAGCCATGTGACCAACGCCTTTTAATTCCGTCAAATTCGCTGACATCAATGCCGCCTTAAAGCGTCTGGCGTGAGCCTCGATCGGCAGAATGGCGTCCTCTGTCCCATGGATTAACTCGATTGGCACATTGATGCTGGGGTAACGCGGAATGAGTTTCTCCATTGCCTCATTAATATTCGTAATATCGCGCCCGTTTTCGCGGAATGTCTTTGGCCGCGATGCCAGTTCCGCCCCGATGTATCCGGCATATCCAAGCGGCGGTTGTTGCGGTTTAAAAACCCATGCCACAGCCCGCTCAGCGCCTGACTTCAGCGCACGATTTCTCACCAGTGCATTTATGGGCGGACCGAATACCGCTGTTGACGCCGCTGCATGATAAGCATTGTCTCCGGCGGGCCAAGGATATGTCAGTCCGGCTAACATGACCGCACCCCGAATAGTTTCAGGCGCATCCACCGCCCACGCCGTCGCCACCGCCCCGCCAAAGCTATGCCCCATAACAATGGGACGCTTGACGCCAATCGCATCAAGACCAGCGCGAAGCACCGCTGCCTGCGCTGATGGCATAAAACTCTGCCCGTTAGCGCGATCAGAATACCCAAAACCCGGCCGATCGAATGCAATCGCCGTAAAGCCCTCAGCTGCTAAAACATCACTTAATGAAAAAGTGAAATCACGAAGGTTCCCAGACGCGCCATGAATTAAAACGACAGGTGGGCCGGACCCGCGTTTGTCATAATGCAACCTCAGCATTTGCCCCGTCTGTGGATCGCTTACTTCGATAAATTGACCTATGGGCGGAAATTTTTCTTCAATGATTGCAGTGAATTGAGAGGCACGAGTCGTGCAGCCATAGGCGACAGCACCCACGCCCAAACCAAGCAATAACGTTCTTCTCGTCCACTTGCGCATTGCAATTCTCCGTATCTAACAGTTTCGAATTAGATCACATTTAATGCCGGTCAATGTAATGACCTATCTTGCACCATTCACTCCTTTGTGCGACGCCGGTATCGAGCTGTTTTTTTGGCATAACCACATGTTTTGAATGTGAATAGGGGATAGACATGAGCGACACGAATTCTCTCGGGTTTGAAACGCGGATGATCCATGCGGGCGCTGCACCCGATCCAGCCACAGGAGCGCGACAAACACCGATTTATCAAACAACGTCTTTCGTTTTTAAAGACGCTGCTCAAGCCGCGCGCCTCTTTAGCCTGCAAGAAGTCGGCAATATCTACTCTCGTCTTACCAACCCGACCGTTAGCGCATTGCAAGAGCGCTGCGCATCGCTTGAAGGCGGCGTCGGTGCAGTCGCAACATCCTCGGGGCACGCGGCACAAATTCTGGCCCTCTTCCCGCTTATGAGTCCCGGCAAGAATATCGTTGCGGCGGACAAACTCTACGGAGGATCAATCAATCAATTCTCCAACGCATTTAAACGCTTTGGATGGGAAGTAAAATTCGTCGATACCGATGATCTTGACGCAGTAAAAGCCGCCATTGACGACGACACACGCTCGCTTTTCTGTGAAAGCCTCGCTAATCCCGGCGGTATCGTAACCGATATTGAGGGTTGGGCAGCAGTGGCAAGCGGAGCGGGACTGCCGCTCATTGTCGACAATACAATGGCAACAGCGGCTTTGTGTCGTCCAATTGAACACGGCGCAACCATTGTCGTAAATTCCACCACGAAGTTTTTAAGTGGCAACGGGACATCAATCGGTGGTGTCGTGATTGATAGCGGTAACTTCGACTGGAGCGCGAGCGGTAAGTTTCCGTCATTGTCGGAACCCGCCCCAGAATATAACGGCATCAAATTCCATGAAGCCCTCGGACCGATGGCCTTCACATTCTTCGGAATTGCCGTCGGTCTTCGCGATCTTGGGGCAGCACAAACTCCACAAAATGCATTCTACACCTTACTGGGAATGGAAACACTTTCCCTGCGGATGCAACGGCATTCTGAAAACGCAATGCAAGTTGCGCAACACCTCGAAAACCATGCTGCGGTCGATTATGTCTCTTATGCCGGTTTGCCGTCTTCTCCATATAATTCAGCAGCGAAAAAGTACCTGCCTAACGGAGCCGGGGCGGTATTCACAGTCGGGCTAAAAGGTGGATATGATGCGGGTGTCAGCTTAGTTGATAACCTCGAATTATTTTCGCACCTAGCCAATATCGGTGACGCCCGCTCGCTTGTCATCCATTCGGCATCGACCACTCATAGCCAACTTTCCGACGAAGAAAAAACAAGCGCAGGCGCTGGACCAGAGGTGGTTCGCCTTTCAATCGGCTTGGAAAACGCGGAAGACCTCATCGCTGATCTTGACCAAGCGCTTGCGAAATCCGCATAACCATCTCAACAAGACGCAATAATCCGAACCGACGAAACTTATCGTTGGTTCGGTTCTCTTCAAATCTAATCCCTACACATCTTCAACGATCAAATCTATCGGAACCGCTGCAATGAAAGCCCTTGTTTATACCGGTGTCGGACAACTTGATTATCGCGATGTTGAAACGCCGACTGCTGATAAAGAGTTGAGCGTCGTGAAAATCGAAGCGGTCGGAATATGTGGCTCTGACATGCACGCTTATCACGGGGCCGATCCGCGCAGAATGCCTCCGCTTATACTTGGGCATGAAGCCTGTGGGATTGCCGAGTCCGGCATATATGCGGGGCAAAGGGTTACTGTTAATCCGATGACCACATGTGGCACGTGCCGATATTGCATCGAGGGACGTGACAACATCTGTCCTGATCGTAAGTTATTATCTATTCCTCCTAATGAAGGGGCTTTTGCGGAATATCTGAAAATTCCCGACCGCAATCTGGTTCCGGTTCCCGATGGTGTCGCACCGGAACACGCCGCTCTGACTGAACCACTCGCCTGTGGGTGGCACGCTGTCAGATTGGCAGCAGAGCGCCTGACCCAACCGCTTGCTACGGCACGCATCGTCGTGATCGGAGGCGGTGCGATTGGTGTAGGTGCTGCACTTTGCGCTCTCGATCAAGGCGCTAAAGATATTTGGATTGCAGAACCGAGCGCCCTGAGACGGGAAACGGCTAAAAAGGCCGGTCCCTTCCATGTTTACGACCCAAAGAATGGCGGACCGCAAGAGACAAGCGCAGATATTGTCATTGACGCTTACGGCTCTGAAGTCTCTCGCGCAGACTCGACAAGGCTTGCTGCACCCGGCGGCGTGATTGCACATATTGGTTTGGCGGGCGGGAGCGCCGGATTAGACACACGCAAGATGACTCTGCAAGAAATTACTTTCATCGGGACATACACATACACGATGGCCGATTTCCATGCGACGGCACATGCCATTTTTGCCGGACGTATGGGAGATTTCAGTTGGATTGAAAAGCGCTCCCTTTCAGATGGGGCAAAAGCATTCGCTGATTTGGATTCGGCACTCGTCCCCGCAGCTAAAATCGTATTGAAACCATGAAGCGCGAACTTCTTGCTGCATGGTTAACATCATAATAACGCGCACAGGCGAAGTAATAAATTGTAAGTTGTTATAATAAAATTAAGGTCAATTACCAGACAAACTTCATGATTGTGTTTATAAACTATACATCTTCATCGCGCATCTTCACTGTAATGTTATCTGAAGATAGGCGAAGTCATGATTTCGGCAAAGAAACTTGATCCAAAACTAGATGTCCAAAGGCGTCTTGATCGTCGTAGCGCTTATTTGGAAGAATGTTTTCTTCAATCAGACTCGCGCTCGCTGTGGGTTCGGAGTATCAATTTATCAGATGGTGGTATGTGCGTTGCCGTAAAAGAATACGGCGTCCTCAAGCGCGGGACAAACATCGCTGTGTTTATCAGAAACTTTCCTCCCATTGATGCACAAGTTCGGTGGACGCGGGGAAACATCGCAGGCGTAAAGTTTTTAACTCCTATAGAAAATCATCCCGAAATATTTAGCTTGTTGACACGACTGCACGATGGCAGTGAAGCTCAACCCAACCTCAGTTCAAAGAGTGTGGATGAAAAACTTCCCACGAGCCTTCGTGAGATTTTCACGCAAGACATTGCAAAAGTTGAAGCAACGCCAGAAGATCGTGCTTACAGCCGTCTAAATTACATTGAAAAGTGTCACATCAAAACGGACAAAAAAACTTTTAAAGCAGAGTCTCAAGATATCTCCGAAGGCGGTATGTGTCTTAAGTTACTCGGCTTAGGTAAGATAGATCTAGGAGAAAATATACAAGTTATTCTCCCCTGTGGGTATCCACCCATCAATGCATCTTTACGCTGGATGAAAGATCGGAAAGTCGGTGTAGAGTTTCATGCACCAATCAAAGATCATCCAATCTTTTTTGAAATAGACAAGGGCCTCGACCAATCAAACTGAATGGCCACCGACAGAAGTTGAGGGTATAAGGCATTGCACCGTGTGACGTGCAATGCCTTTTTCTATGACAAGAAGTGTTTTCAATACAGTGACTTGTTTTGCCTATCCTGCAAAGCGGCGTCATATTCTTTTGCGTCAAAGTCTGCGATAACTGATTGAATCAACTCTCCCGCCTTAGGCAAGGTATTGGGATCAATTCGTGCGTCATTGTTCCATAATTTTGATCGCTTCAATGCGCGCGCGCATTGAAAATAAACCGCATCAACTTCCACTATAATTACTGTAACGGGTTCACTGCCATTAACGGCAAAGCGTGCGCGTAAATCCGGTTTGGTCGACAAATACGCTCTTCCATTTATTCGTAGTGTTTCATTCCAGCCGGGGATCATAAACAGTAAAGCGACCCGTGCATCCCGGATAATATTTCTGAGTGTATCGAGCCGGTTATTGCCACGCCGATCTGGGATCGCGATTGTACGATCATCAATAATCTGAACAAAGCCCGGTCCGTCCCCGCGCGGCGAGCAATCTAGTCCTTCAGGGCCAACACTTGCAATTGCTAGAAACGGTGACGCCTCGATCAAACGTTTGTATTGGTCATTAATGAAGGGCGTTTCCTTTTTGAGTGTTGTCGCCAAAGGCGAGGAATATAAAGCCTCAAGGTCGGTCAAAGATTTAATACGATGTGGCATAACCATCCCCTATAATGATTTCAGCAAACGTCTCAAAGCATAAGGCTTATTCGACGCCCAACTTTGCCAAGGCAGCTTCGACACGTGGCGTATCTATTGGATTATTTAATTCCCAAAAAACGCGCCCCGGTGCTTCGACCTCGACGCATTGGACCGGAACGCCGTTTTCGAGAAACCGCAATTGCTCTAACCCTTCGAGCGCCTCCAAAGGACCGGGCTTCCAACTGACATATTGTTCGAGCGCCGCTTGCGTATAGGCATAAAGGCCGACGTGATGGAAGACAGGAACCATACCACTATCAACGATCTCATGACCAACGTAAGGGATCACTTCTTTCGAGAAATAAAGGCCGTTTCCGCCAGCGCCGAACACCGCCGTCGTACCGCCAACACGCCCTGCTTTGCGGTCTTCGATGAAATTACGATATGTCTCAGTATCACACCGCAAAACGGGTGTTGCAACTTGTGCCCCGTTTTTCATGGCATCAATAAGCGCCTCAACAAACCAGGGCGGCGTCAGCGGCGCATCACCTTGCAAGTTCACCACGATGTCAGGGTTATCCAATCTCGATAGCGCATCATGACAGCGCGCCGTACCGTTTTCGCAATCCGAAGAGGTCATAACGACCTCAGCCCCGAAACCGCCAGCCGCATCCGCAATCCGATCATCATCTGTCGCCACAACAACGCGCGACACACCGGAGACCTCGCTTGCGGCTTCCCAAGCCCGTTGAATCAAAGATTTGGAAATCCCCGTTGCGCCTCTTAAAGGGGCAAGCGGTTTTCCGGGAAAGCGCGTCGATTGATAACGGGCGGGAATGACAATCGCGACCTTCACATCAGAACTCCACGCCGATTTGCGCTTTAATCCCGGATCGGAACGGATGCTTAATAAGCTCCATCTCAGTCACCAAATCAGCCGCCTCGATCAGTTCTTCTTTCGCATTCCGTCCTGTGAGAACGACGTGAGTCATTTCCGGTTTTTCTTCGAGCAGGAATTTGACGACCTCGTTGATGTCCAGATAATCATAACGCAGCGCGATATTGATCTCGTCCAATAGGACCATTTTATTGGCCGGATCGCGGATCAACTCTTTTGCTTTTTCCCAAGCCGCCGCCGCCATTTCCATATCGCGGGATTTATCTTGAGTTTCCCAGGTGAACCCCTCACCCATCGTGTGAAATTGACACGCATCCGAAAACTTCGCAAGGATCAAGTCACGTTCGCCCGTTGACATGCCACCCTTGATGAATTGCACCACGGCGCAAGGCATTTCATGAGCTATGCAACGGAAGATCATCCCAAAAGCAGCAGTGCTTTTCCCTTTACCCTTGCCGGTATGGACGACGACCAAACCTTTTTGGTCCGTCTTTGTCGCCATGATTTTATCACGAGCAGTTTTCTTCTTTGCCATCTTCGCAGCATGGCGTGCAGCGTCGTCAGTATCGGTCATGACGTCTCTCCTTAATGTCTCATTGTTACTGAGATGTCAGAGAGGCAGCCTTTCCGCAAACGACTTTTGGAAAATTGATGGCATCCAATGCACCAGGGGTTGGCTGTATCGTTAAAACACCTCTACCGGAGCATAGCGTCATAAGCACCTCAAAATCGCCGACATCTATTGCCGAGTCAACCTCACCGGCGCGCACGAGTGCCATTGCATCGTCCCATCCCAGTGTCCCTGAGGCATCCGCTTTGGATTGTTCGAGCGAATCCGCAACAGGCAGAGCGGCTTCAGCGGCTTGGATATTCGCCGTACCCAGAGACGCGGGGATCGTTCCCAGAGGAATAGCAACCTCTGCTGTTAATGGTGATGGCACTGCCGTGGGCGTCGAGTCTTGCGACGTACGCGGCGCCGTAAGAGACGGCAATGCAACAGCGCGAATAGACGGAGGTGTGGGCAATGGCGCAGCGGGTTGTATCACCACTGGAGAAACTACTGCTGGTGTCGCTGTGGTGACATCGACCAATGGACGTCGGATAGGTTTTGGCGACGCTGTAATGGGTCGACGTAACGGCCTCGGCGAAGTTGTCACTGAGCGGTTCGTTGGTCGTTGAACTACTGCCGCTTTAACTTCCGTTGGCACGCGCACAGGGGGCGATTTGTAGAGAACAGGCTTCGTCTTTTGTGCTTTTACAACGGCTCCGGGAGCTTCGTCAGGTTTTGGTTTAGCCAATGCGAGCGCAAGCGAATCCTGATTTGATCGGTTATTATGTTGCGAACTCTCTTGGCTCGGTCCGGATCTTCTCACAGGAATAGAGCGGTCAATAATGGCATCACCCGGAGCGCGCCCATCATAGCGAGAAAAAGTTGCGACGGGTGGGAGTGATTGCTCTTGAGGCAGTGTTTCAATGTTTTGCGGCACTGCCCGCAATTCCGATAAACGTGGTTGACCGGGCGTTTTACTTGGGATGTTAGCAACAGTTTGCACAGTGTCGGGAATAGTTATGTCCTGAACAACCGCCGACTCACCAACTGGCCTCGCACATGCGCTCAACGCAATACAGGCTACGATAATTCCTGTGGCGGGATAGACACGCATAACAGTTACTCCGAAATATCTTCGCAACACTCATAGCAATATTTCGAGCGTCACGAAAGGGATGTGCGTCTTCTCAGAGGAAAACGGACATCCATTAAGTGGCATTTAAGCATCAATCACCGATTGCCATCGAGTGATTTTGCCAATCGAACAAGGTTAATAAATTCAGAGCGGTATCCGAATTCATCTTTCCCCTTTGACGAACTCGCGAGCTTGATGAGATCGTCATAACCGTATTCGCCCAACCGTGAGCTGCCACGAAGCATCTGAGCAAATGCCGCAACCGAAGCCGCAAAGCGTGTTTCTTGATCCGCAGCATCAAGATTATCAGACTCGTCCAGTGCATCGACGGATCGGCTGATCAACTTACTGGTATTCTCATTAGGCAATTTATAGCGAATTTTGACAAAGGCATATTCGTCGCTCGCATCGGTATCCGTTACGGGTTGAGTCTCCGCTTCGACGTAGCGCAAATCGTTGACCAATTCCGCAGGCGACCCTTTTGGCGTTAGCTCGTAAATTGCAGTAACCGTATGGCCTGAGCCGATCTCGCCCGCATCAACTTTATCGTTGTTGAAGTCTTCGCGCTTCAGGGCGCGGGTTTCATATCCGATCAAGCGGTACTCATTGATTTGCGCCGGATTGAACTCGACCTGAATTTTCACATCCTTCGCGATTGGCAGCAACGCGCCCCCTGCTTCATCAGCAAGAACCTTCCGCGCCTCGGACAATGTGTCGATATAGGCGGCTACACCATTACCGTTCTGCGCAAGCGTTTGCATGAGGTGATCGTTGTAGTTGCCCATGCCGAAACCGAGCACCGATAGAAAGACGCCGCTTTTACGTTTCTTCTCAACATATGTTTGCACCTCGCCCGGCGTAGAAAACCCGACATTGAAATCACCATCGGTCGCGAGGATCACACGGTTGATGCCGTCCTCATCGAAACTTTCTTGAGCTTTATTATATGCCAGTTCAAGACCCGCCGCTCCTGCGGTCGAACCACCTGCGCGCAAACGATCAAAAGCGGCAATGATCTTTGAGCGCTCATTTGCCGGGGTTGGCTCCAGCACTGTGCCCGCACTGCCCGCGTAAGTGACAATCGACACCGTGTCGTTTTCATCCAACGTATCAAGCAGCAGTTTAAAGCTGTTGATCAGCAGCGGCAGTTTATTCGGGTTGCTCATCGAACCCGATGTGTCGATCAACAGCACAATATTGGAATTCGGCCGCGCATCGGCAGGAGGCGTGTATCCCTTGATCCCGATATGCATCAACTTGGTATCCGCGTTCCACGGCGTTGGTGTCACGGTTACATTCGCTTTGAACGGTTCCTTTGCATCCGTCGGCGCTTCATACTGATAGGGAAAATAGTTGATCAGTTCTTCGACGCGAACACTGGCTGGATTAGGGAGTTGGCCCCGGTTCAATGACGCCCGCATAAACGAATAAGACGCGGTATCGACATCGACTGAGAATGTTGAAACAGGGTTGGTAGCGCTTTGTAGCGTCTGATAATCAGAAAATTTTTCAAAACGATCACGACCTTGAGCCTGAGCGGTGTTTATCGGTTGATCAGACGGTGTTACGCGCGAGACAACTTCAGCTTCTTCAGAGTCTTGAATTGTCGTCGTTCGAATTGTAGCCGACGGCTGCGGTGCGACCACGGCAGAGGCCGCGCTTGGCGCGGCAATATCAACGTTCTCTGCAACCTTGCGTGATGCAGAAACGATAACATTATCGCTTTCAGAAAAACTCTCAACAGCTGCGGGAGGCTCAGCTTCAAGTTCAGGAAGCGCAGCGGCGGCAAATGAGTCAGTCAACGCATCGGCAGGGCTTGATTTACCGACCGGTTGCCGCACTAAGGTTTCTAATTTTGCTTGATCGACTCTTAGTGCATCGGCGTTTGAAAAATTTGTATTCAACTCACCTTTGATATTTGGAAGGACAACGAGAGCGGCGAGTCCCGCTGCAACGGCTGTACCGCCAAACATCATGTTGATCGTTGGAAGTCTGCTGGTCATGGATCGTCTCCGGACTTTCGTACCCCCTCGGGGTGCGTTCTGTCCTTTGAGACGGCGGTAAGAGTCTGATCCTTGGGAGTTTTTCAGGTTTTTTTCAGATGTACCGACAGTCTGCTCTTTTTCGACAGAGGCTTCGCCTGTCGCTTTTACTGTTTCATCCTTGATGTCATCTGACCGCAAAGGAGTAACAAGTGCCGACGGTCTATTCTCAGTTTGCGCTCCAGAGAATTCTTCCTCGAACGCGGCCATCGCTGCATTCATACCTTTTGCTCGGGCAACCAAACGCGGTTCGGCGTTGTGCAGCTCATCGCGAAGGCGCTTCATTTCGTCAGTCATTGAGCAGCCTCCTTTGCTTGTGTAGCCATCGCCCTTAATTTCTTTCGCACCTCCGACATGCGCCATGCCACAGTGCCCTCTGCTACGCCCAAAACTTTCGCGGCTTCGGCATGGCTCAAATCATCACCCAAAACGAGCGCGGCAGTCTCACGCAGATCGTCACTTAGGCTTTCGAGTGCAACCCGTAACCAATGGAGTCGCGCCTCGGTATCCGCCGCCTCGCCTCTTGCAAGCTCGGACACTTCCGCAAACCCCGAAGCCGTACGCGAGCGTGTCGCGGCACGCCGCAAAGCATCGCGGCTCGCGTTCAGAGTCACGGTATGCAGCCACGTCGTAAACCGGGACTCGCCACGCCAGTTGCGCAGCTTTGACGGCATCGCTGTCCAAACCTCTTGAGTCACGTCTTCTGCTTCCGCCTCATTTCGGACGACTCCGAGCGATACACGATAAACACGATCATAGTGACGATCCAACAACTCACGGAACGCTTGCGAATCACCCGCAGACGCCCGCTTCGCAAGGCTTTCATCGCTCTCAGACCCATCCATTTCGACAGTGAGACGCATCACACGGGGTGTTCCTTGGGTATTTTGATAGTTTTTTGCGACATGGTGGAAAGCTCAACGCACGTTCAATTATGTACACAGTTCTTTCATCAGCATTGTTGCGGAATTTGAGCGCGGCGTCCACATGCCACGTTCCTGCGCTTCGGCAAATCGGTTCGCAATTTCGCGTAGTGCCGCCGGATTAGCATTCTCGATAAACGCGCGGGTGTCTTCATCGGTAAGCACAGCATCAAACACCAGATCAAAATGCCGGTCTTTGACGGCTTTTGTGGTTGCCGCGAAAGCGAACAGATAATCAACTGTCGCCGCGATCTCGAATGCGCCTTTATATCCGTGGCGTTTTACACCCGCGATCCATTTAGGATTGACAACACGTGAGCGGATAACCCGCCCGATCTCGTCTTCCAATGTGCGAATGACGGGGCGTTCGGGCCGCGAATGATCATTGTGATACACAACCGGATCAGCACCCGATAGTTTAGCTACAGCCGCCGCTGCGCCGCCTTCAAACTGATAATAGTCATCGGAATCCAGCAGGTCATGTTCGCGGTTATCCTGATTTTGGATAACGGCCTCGACACCGGAGAGGCGCGTCTCCAGCGCATCCCGCGCGCTGTCTCCCATCACGCCGCCGCCATAGGCATAGCTGCCCCATTCCAGATAACTGTCCGCTAAATCACCGCGTTCGGCCCAGAGATTTTCATCTATGAGCGCTTGTAGCCCCGCGCCGTATGCTCCCGGTTTTGAGCCAAAAACCCGAAAGCCGGATTTTTGCGCATCACCGGTCCGCGCAAGATCTTCGCGATAGCGCGCGGCCATTGGATTTTGATCCTCCGGTTCATCCAAAGCCATAACAGCCCGTGCCGCACTGTCGAATAAATCCATTTGCGCGGGGAAAGCATCCCGGAAGAATCCAGAGACCCGCAAGGTCACATCCACGCGCGGGCGATCAAGTACCTCGAGCGGAACAATCTCAAATCCGGTCACGCGCCGGTTTGCACCATCCCATTGCGGCTTGACCCCCATCAACGCAAGACCCTGCGCGATGTCGTCTCCGCCGGTTCGCATATTGGCCGTTCCCCACGCCGTCAGGACCACACGGCGGAGCCAATCGCCTTGCTCTTGCAAATGCCGTTCAATCAGCAACGAGGCCGATGCCCAGCCAAGCGAATACGCGGCAGGTGTCGGCACTGCGCGACTATCAACGGAAAAGAAATTGCGTCCCGTCGGCAAAACATCAGGACGTCCGCGTGTTGGCGCACCGGACGGACCCGGCGCAACAAAGCGCGCGTTTAAGCCCTCAAGCGTCGCCTCAAACTCGCGCGTGCCGCAGCGTTGTAACGCTGGACGCATTGTCCCTTCAATCCAGTCTAAGACCGGATCAGAGTGCACCCCTGAAATTCGAGCGCGTTGCTCGACGAGTTGCGCGGCGAGCAGTTCTAATCTTTCAACAGTATCGCCGTTCGTGCGCCAAACTTCATCAATAAGAACAGCGAGCTTGTCGGGGCGCGGCCCTTTCCAAGCTTGTCCCATAGCGCAATCGAGGGGATCGAAATCCGCAACCGCCAGCAAATCATCCGCCAAAGCGCGGATTAATGAAGCGTCAGCGCCCTGCCCTTTGCCGCGCGGAACTCTCGCGAGGGCCACAAGCAAGTCAGTCTCTAACCGGCCTTCCGGCGCACTGCCAAAGATGTGCAAGCCATCCCGGATTTGCGCCTCTTTTAACTCACACAGATATTCATCAAGTTTCGCGAGCGCGTCCTCTTCCGACGCATCGGCAGCAATTCCGGCGTCTTCTTCCAAACCCGTTGCCGCCGTCAGCGCTCGAATTTCACCGCGCAAATGATCGAGCCTGCGCGGATCAACGCCGGAGGCTTCGTAATATTCATCAACCAAGGCTTCGAGGTCTTTGAGCGGGCCGTAAGTTTCCGCCCGTGTCAGGGGCGGCGTCAGATGATCAATAATGACAGCACTCGTGCGGCGTTTTGCCTGTGTGCCTTCACCCGGATCATTCACGATGAAGGGATAAAGATGCGGCGTTGGTCCCAGCACGGCTTCAGGGAAACAGTCTTGGGACAGCGCCAAAGCCTTACCCGGCAACCATTCTAAATTGCCGTGCTTGCCCAGATGTATAATCGCATCGGCGTTAAACTCGTGTCGTAGCCAAGCGTAAAACGCAAAGTAATTATGCGGCGGCACGAGGTCAGGCGCGTGGTAGGTTTCTTTGGGATCAATATTATACCCGCGCGCCGGTTGGATGCCGACAACGGCATTGCCAAAGCGCAAAATGGATAATGCGAAACCATCATCGGCGACAAACGGATCATCTTCCGGTGCGCCCCACCTGTCTTCGACGCTCAACCGCAAGTCCCACGGCAGGGTTTTGTAGAACGTTTGGTAATCGGCAAGAGATAACCGCTCGCCGCCCTCACGTTCAGCCCGATCCGCGAGCCAATTCGTTGGTCCGGCCTGAACATGCTCCATTAAGTCAGCGGCGCTCGTCGGTCCCCTTTCGATCAGATAACCAGCGCCGGACAATCTACCGAGCAGGTCAACGCAGCTCTGCGGCGTATCAAGGCCAACACCATTGGCGAGCCGTCCATCTTTGTTCGGGTAGTTGGCGAGCAAGACAGCAACATGCTTTTCAGCGTTATTCTTCCTGCCAAGCTGCGCCCAATTCGCAGCTAGCTTCGCAACGAATGAAACCCGATCCCCTTGCGCACGATAGGTCGCGATACGGCACTCGGTTGCCTCATCGAAATAAGCCTCAGACTTAAAGCTGACAGCGCGCGTCAAGACACGCCCATCGACTTCCGGCAACGCTACATTCATCGCAATGTCACGTGCGTTCAAACCATTCAGACCTGTCGCCCAGGCTTCTTCGGTTCCACCGGAAAACACCATTTGAAAGACCGGAGCGCCCGCCGCATCGAGAGGTGTCGGGCTATGTTCGGAAGATTGCGGAGACGACACTGCAAAGCCCGTAGCATTCAAAACGACAGCGGGCGGTGCATCCTCGAACACAGCCGCTAAAGTCGCCGCAGATACATCATCTTTCAACGAGGCAACGAAGATCGGGAGAGGATTTAAACCCTCTTGCATCAATGACCGAACCAGCCGGTTGACAGGGTTCAAGCCAGCGCCTTGCAACAAAGCACGATAGAAAACAATCGCCGCAACGGGCGCGCCTTCGGTCCAGTTCTCTCTAAGGATGGAAAGATCGGCCACATCGGAACCCGGCCAATATACTCCGGCACGGAGCAAAGGTTTGGCCGCTTGCGGGCGCTCTAAGTCATCAATGATTGAACGGGCATATTTCAATAGGTTGACGCTATTCTCCGGTCCGCCCTCAACGAAATAAGACCAAAGCGCGTGCCAGTCTTCTTCGCTGACACTCGACGCACGGCGCAAGGCTTCGTCCGGCTTGTCGTCGCCGGGTAATGCCGCGAATAGAACTCCGGCTTTTTTGAGCCGCGCAGAAAACTGCTCGATACCGTAAGGCCAATAGCCTTCGCCGCCCAAAATTCGGGCTACCACCAAGCGCGCTTTATCCGCTGTTTGGTCGAGATAGAGATCAACCGACATTGGATGCGCGAGGTGTAGAAGCGACGCCAATCGCAAAGACGGCGAGTCATCGTCGCCCAAACTATTCCGGGCTTCAGCGAGCGCAGCCAGCTCAGTATCCGCCGCAGAGATGATAATCACATCCGCAGGGGTTTGCCCTAGATCAACGGCCTCGGACCCATCGGAAACTTCACCCGGTTGCGCGAGCAGTAAATGCATTATTGCCCGATCCAGCTCGGCGGAAGAATAGAACTGCGCTCACCGCAGAGCCGCGTCAATCTGGTGACCATTGGAGGGATTGCACCGACTTCATCCGTATCAAGGGAATTGAGGTAATCCATAACTGACTCAACTTTTTCTTCCGGTGTTCCGTCCGTAATCTCGGGGTTCACGGCGATAACCTGAAGGAAACATGGACAAGCGGTTTTCGCTTTGGTCATTGCACCGGCGTTTAATTCTTCATCGGATAACGTCGCTGCATATTCGGGCACTTGTCGTTTCAACGTGGCAATCCGGTGCGCTGAAACATCCGCAAGGCAACGCTCCAGAAATGCAGTTCCAACTTCAGATTTTTGATTGTCTTGGGCGAGTGCTGGCAAAGCAATCAACGTTGCAAATAATGCTATCCTTATCATATCAGAGCCTCGTTAATTGCGGCCTCGTTCAACCCGTGAAGACCGATCACAACAAGGCGTGTTTCACGTGGTTCATCCCCGAATGGTCGATCAAAATAAGTTTCGATACGCGGGCCGACAGCTTGGATGACCATCCGCATCGGTTTTCCTTCGATAGCCGCGAAACCTTTGAGACGCAGAATGTCATGTTCACGAATGACGGCAGCGATCCGCTCAAGGAAGGCGTCACTGTCTGTGATTTCGCCAATCTTCAGCGCGAAGCTCTCAAACTCATCATGCCCATGAGCATGTTCGTGGCTATGGTGGTGATCGTCATCATGATCGTGATGATCATCATGATGATCATCTGCGTGATCGTGGTGGTGGTGGATTTCATGACGGGCGCTCATATCGTCTTCGGCACTTTTGCCCATGCCGAGCAGGACATCCGGGCTTAGCCCCTTCACACTCGACGGGACGAATGTAACGCCATCACGTGCCCGGTGTTTTAGCGCATTAATTGTGCTCTCCGTACCGCCATCCATTGCGTCTGATTTCGACACAACAATCATATCAGCACAGGCAAGTTGATCCTCAAACAGATCAGCGAGCGGTGTTTCATGGTCGATGCTATCGTCTGCTTCGCGTTGTTCCGTAACCCGCGCTTCATCATGGGCGAAACGACCAGCAGCGACCGCTGGTCCGTCAACGACTGTGACCACGCCGTCCACCGTTACGCGCGTCCGGATTTCTGGCCAGTTGAAAGCCCGAACGAGAGGTTGCGGCAATGCCAATCCCGATGTTTCAATGACGATATGCTCGGGCGGGTCGTCCCGATCAATCAGCTTCTTCATTGTCGGGATGAAATCATCCGCCACCGTGCAACAGATGCAGCCGTTGGACAGTTCTACGATGTCATCTTCGCTACACGCTGCATCGCCGCAGCCTTTCAGCACTTCGCCATCGACGCCAATGTCACCGAATTCATTGATTACCAGGGCAATACGGCGTCCATTCGCCTGCGCCAATAAATTACGGATGAGAGTCGTCTTACCCGCACCAAGAAAGCCGGTCACGACAGTCGCAGGAATCTTTTGCATGGTGATTACCTTGTGATGATGCGGTTTTTTAAACGTTGGCGGTCTTCCCATCCTGCGCGTTCTAACTCGCAATCGAGATGATTTTCTTCAGGCCAGCCTAAACATAGATACGCAATTAAAGACCACTCCGCCGGAACATCGAGGGCTTTAGAGACACGATCAGGATCAAGGATAGACACCCACCCCATCCCCACACCTAAAGCCCGCGCTGCAAGCCACATTTGCATGACAGCACAAACCACAGAATACCGCCGCATCTCCGGCATGGTTGCAACGCCTAATCCGTGCCCTTGCTCTCCTGCCTCATCGCAAAAGACCGCCAAGTGTATGGGGGCTTCGCGGAGGCCGGATAGTTTGAGCGAGGCATAAAGCGCCGCACGGTCTTCATCTTGTGTCGCCAATGCTTCCGCATTTGCATGTTCGAAGTTTGAGATCACAGCCTCGCGTTTCGCGTTGCTCTCGACACGTACAATCCGCCAAGGTTCTGAAAGACCAACAGAAGGCGCAGTCTCGACAGCGCTCAGAATGCTTTGAACATCCTGTTCGGACACTGGATCAGTCAAAAAACGACGCACATCCCGCCGCCAAGCAAAAAGCTCCTCCAATTCACGCTGAAAAGCCGAAGTGAAGGAGCGTATTGGCGCAGCAACGGGAGCGTCAGCTCCCGTATTCACGATGTCAGCCGAGTCCGAGGGACGCGAAAATAGCAGTTTCCGCACCTTCAAGGAAGAAAGTTAGGCCTACACCTGCGACAACAGCACCCGCCAAGCGCGGCTTAAGATCAGCCGCGCTTTCGATACCGCGCGTGGTAAGCCATCCCGCAGCCACCGAAATCGCATATTGAACCACGATAAGCCCAAGCAGATATCCGCCAAGGACCGCTGCACCCATTGCGCTTTCCTGTCCGGTGATTGTCTCGCCGAATGCCCAGCCGTGGAACAGACCAGCGCCTGCAAACAATGCCATCGCCATCGCGGTGCTCATGGCACGTCCCGATGCCGCGAGGCCGCCAAGCAAGATCAGCGATCCTGCGATAACGAACTCAACAAAGGGAAGCGTCACGCCATTGGTGATGAGTGCGATACCGCCCAACATACCTGCAATGTATCCAAGTGGAGCCGATAAAAGGCGCCCCGTCATCGCTGCAACAAGTCCAACAGCAATCACGAAAAACAAGTGATCAAACCCCAAAATCGGGTGACCGATACCCGACAAAACGCCGTGCGTAAACGTCGTCATTTCAGCGCCCGCAAGTGGATGGTGTGCGAAAGCCGGAGTCGCAATAGCGGCGGCAATGGCCGCTAGGCCGATAATTCTTTTCATCTCTATTCTCCTCCCGTCCCACCGACGGGTGTTCGATTTTCTCGGACGGCAGGTCTCCTGACTTGCGGTGTTGGCTTTCGCCTGCTTCCCCCGCCTTCCCGGCTTGCGCCAGTGGCAGATGAGGGTTGCGCACCGCTTACAGTCGCGGGGGCGGTTGTGGCTATTGGCCCCCGAGATAGGTCGGCCATATCCCACATTCCCTATTATTTCTTGCGCCGCCTGTGACGGACACTTCGAAACCAGTCCTCCACCTACGCTTCCGTCATCCTGAGAGTCGTGTCAAGAATACGTGACGATCCTTTGTGCGTTAAAAGCGACATAATCAATGATCTAAATGGGGAAACCGAGGGAAACTCTATGAAAAGACTGGCCCGAACAATCATACTTTTATGTTTAACGAGCCTCGCGAAACCTGCTTTGGCAATAGAGTTCGGCTCTCCGGTAGATTGTGAATTGGGCGAGACATGTTTTATTCAGCAATATGTTGACCACGGACAAGGTGCAAGCGTGCGGGATACTCATTGCGGGCCTCGAAGCTACGATGGGCATAAAGGCACGGACTTTCGCCTTCCCGACCTTGCTGCCATGCAAAGTGGTGTCAATGTGATAGCCGCCGCAGATGGCGTTGTAGTGGGCACGCGCGATGGTGAAGCAGATGGCGCATTTACTTCAGGGAAATCGGTTAAAGGGCGTGAATGTGGAAATGGCGTTGCGATTAGGCATTCCGACGGTTGGATTACGCAATATTGCCACATGCTTCTCGACTCGGTAGCCGTAAAAAAGGGAGATGAAGTCAGCATTGGGCAAACTTTGGGCCTGATCGGGTTATCAGGATCAACTGAATTCCCTCATCTTCATTTCCAAGTCACGAAAGATAAAGAGATAATTGACCCGTTTGATGGCACAGCCATAAGTCATGACTGCAAGGACAATGGACAGGCACTTTGGACTAAGAACAGCGACATACACTACAATCACGGTGGTATTATGAGCGCCGGTATCGTTGATGCGCCGCCTGATTACGCCAACATCAAGCACTCCAGCCCCTCAATAGAAACATTCGCGAGAAATAGCCCTGCGATGGTTTTCTGGGCGCATTTTTATGGGGTTGAGAAGCATGATGTTCTCACCTTGAAACTAACTGGCCCCGATGGAGTGACACTTTTAGATAATTCTCAAGTGATGACAAAAACACGGGCCGCTGAGATGCGATTTGGGGGCAAGAAACGTCGAGGGGACGGTTGGAACACGGGACGCTATCTTGGTTCAGCAACCTTGCGCCGCAACGGTAAGCTTATAGCAACACGCAATGCAGAAACGCTTGTACCCTAACTGATTGGATTACCGTCACATTGTAATGGTGCATCGTCTATACGATCAATCACAACGCGAAAGCCATCACGGGATTGGGCGGTGCGGACTTGCTCCTGATCTTCCATGACCGACCAACAAGACGGCGACCCATATCGAAAGCAAATCTCTTCATTGACGGGCCAGTACACCCCGTCTTCGCAAGTCGCCCCCGGAAACTGCCATGTTGCGCGGCCTTTTCCGTAAAATCGCTCAGTACCATAATGCTTACCATCGACCGTGTAATGGACCGTCTTGCCTTCAACGAGAGACAAAAAGTCTTCTGGCAGCATCGTTTGGGCGTCGTCCGCAACAGCGTTGAACGCAATTAATGCGAAAAATGAACAAGTTGCTGCGGTGCGCATGAAACTGGCTCCTCAGAGATGCGGTTGATGTAGACGGACGGCGAGTCGCTCGGGTCTCCATCGAGCGTTACAGGAGAATGGCGGAACGACGTTGCCCCATCAGAAGAATCTGCAATCACATTCCAGCATCCGTATCGGTCGAGGCCGTAGAAATAGCAGAGGATGTCTTCCTTTGCGATCCATACGCCATACATGCATTCACCACTCGGCAGCGCCCAAGTCACCCGACCATCTTCGAAATGCTGTTCGTCTCCGCGCGATTCATCCAAAAGCGTGTAGTGAAACGTCTTGCCGCTCGTAATAGCGCGTATTTCATCTTCGCCCAGATGTCTCTCACCTGTGTTCGGGCCAGCAAAGGCAAATCCGGCAAGAACAGCAAAAAGTGCCGCGACGATTATTCCGTTTAGAAAGCGCATTTTTGATCCTCCCGAAGATACGTTATACCAATCCTCTCAGAATGCGTCAGTTTTCGTGTCACAGTCGAATTTGTTCGATGGTCATGCTACCTGAAAGCATAATTTTCGATAGGAGCGCATTATGGAACTGATTTGGGCCGGTACATCACCCTTCGCACGTAAGGTGATGATTGTTGCGCATGAATTGGGCATCACAGATACAATTCAAACAACAGACGGAACTGGGACGCCAATTGCCCCCAATTCGAGCACGGTATCGTATAATCCGCTCGGAAAACTGCCCTGCCTTGTCCCTGATGATGGTCCTGCCATTTTCGATAGCCGTATTATTTGCCAATATCTCATCGCCCGCGCCGGCGACACAAAGCTGTTGCCTGAAGGGTCAGCGCGTTGGGAGACCCTGACACTTGAATCGCTTGGAGATGGCATCTGCGATGCAGGGATTTTAATCCGCTATGAAACGGTATTACGACCTGAAGCGCTGCGCTGGTCGGAATGGCTAGACGGGCAATGGCGTAAAATTGACCGCGCCCTCGATACAGCCGAAAGTCTTTGGACGGCACATTTGGCAGGATCGTTCGATCTCGGCCATGCGTCATTGGGATCTGCCCTCGGGTATCTCGATTTCAGATATGGGGATCGCGAATGGCGCAGCGCGCGCCCTAACCTCGCCGCATGGTATGACGAGAAGTTCGTGAAACGGGCCTCCGCCATTGCAACTGAGCCAGTGGGATAAAGTTTGATGAGCTCACATGAAGATCGCGCTGCCGACCGCACAGCCCACTACCTCAAACGCGCCGTTGAAACCCTCGACGGTCAGTTTGGAGAGGGGTATGCGGCGGCCAATCCGGTTTTGGTCGCATCTTTTCTGCAATCAGCCTCTATCGAAAGTGCTGTGCTTTCCGCTGATGCCGCGCTGGAATCGACATTAAGAACCGTTTTGCCCCATGCCGATAAGAGCATAGAGCGCGTTTGTGCGTCACTCGAATATCTCAAGCCCCGGCTGTTCGGATAACTTCATGGAGATCCGTGTCACTCCAAAAATTTCGCTCGATAGTGATGAAATCCAAGAAAGGTTTGTGCGCGCTTCCGGTCCCGGCGGTCAAAACGTAAATAAAGTCGCGAGCGCAGTTCAACTCCGGTTCGACGTCGATGGCTCGCCGAATCTTACCGACGCAGTGAAACGACGCCTTAAGAAACTGGCCGGATCAAGGATGACGCTGGATGGCGTTTTGGTGTTGTCTGCTGAAAATCACAGAACGCAAAAGCGAAACCGCGAAGACGCTCTTGATCGTCTCATTGATTTAATCCGCGATGCTGCCCAGCCTCCGAAATATCGCGTTGCGACACGCCCCAGCCTGTCGGCCAAACGCAAACGGGTGGAAAGTAAGGTCAAACGCGGGGCGGTAAAACAAAACAGGCAAAAGCCGTCGCTCGACTGACATTTGGGCTTCGTAAGATGGGGGCGCTATCTTTTCTCTTTCGATGCGCTGGCGACATCATCTTGCGTTAAAAGCCCGCTTTGAAATCAATAATTTCTTTTTGATTATCACCGTAGAACCACTGACTTACCTGCGTTAGTAAGGCACGACGAACTGAATTGGACCGAAGGGGCATATGATGAAAGCGACAAAAAACGTAAAGATACTGGCGACCCTTGGTCCTTCATCATCTGACCGTAAAACAATCCGCGCCCTTGCCGAAGCCGGTGCAGATGTCTTTCGTCTGAATATGAGTCATGGGGATCAGGAAGGGCAACGTGCTCGATATGAAGTAATCCGCGAAATAGAACAGGAAATTGACCGCCCTCTTGGGGTTTTGGCCGATCTTCAAGGTCCAAAAATCCGCCTAGGAACATTCGCGGATGGCCCCTATGATGTGCATGATGGGGACGTATTCCGTTTTGATTCAAACGAAGCCCCCGGAGATAAAACCCGCGTTCACCTTCCACACCCCGAAGTGCTGCAAGCGCTGACAAAAGACGCAACCATTTTGATCAATGACGGTAAAGTTCGAATGCGCGTCACTGAAAAACACGCAGACGCCGTTGATACCGTTGTCGTCGTCGGGGGTGAGATTTCAGACCGCAAAGGGATGAACCTGCCCGATGTTGTGCTGCCCCTCGCGGCGCTGTCAGAGAAAGATCGTTCGGATTTAGAATTCGCTTGTGAATTGGGTGCTGATTGGATTGCTCTGTCGTTTGTTCAGCGGGCAGCAGATATTGAGGAAGCGCAAGACCTGATTAAAGGTCGTGCAATGGTCATGACCAAGGTCGAGAAACCCGCTGCGGTCGCTGATTTTCCCTCCATCCTTGCTGTGTCCGATGGGATTATGGTCGCGCGGGGTGATTTGGGCGTCGAAATGGACCTTGCCGACTTGCCAGCCATTCAAAAACGCCTGATCAGGGATTGCCGCAATGTCGGCAAGCCCGTTGTCGTCGCGACGCAGATGCTCGAGAGCATGATTCACAGTCCTGTACCAACACGCGCGGAAATCTCTGATGTTGCCGGTGCAATCTATGACGGGGCCGATGCCGTGATGCTATCGGCTGAATCTGCCGCTGGAGATTATCCGATTGAAGCCGTCTCAACCATGCAAGATGTCGCACGGAAAGTCGAAACTGACCCTGAATATCGCAAAATGATCGACGCATCGCGCACCAATGCAAAACCAAGCATCGCAACGGCCATTACTTCCGCAGCCCGCGAAGTTGCGGATGCGGTGGATGTTAAAGCGATCTGTTGTTTTACCCATTCCGGCACGACGGCTCGGCTCGCCTCGCGCGAACGACCAAGCGCGCCAATCGTTGTGTTGACCCCGTTCCGTAAAACTGCGCGCCAGCTAACGATGTGTTGGGGGTTACATTGTGTCGTTTCTGAAAGTGTTGAGCGCTTTAAGATGGCCGTTATCTCTGCTGCACGCGCCACGAAAGCCCTCGGCCTGGCGGATGAGAACGACAGAATTGCCGTCACTGCGGGCGTTCCATTCAACAAGCCCGGCACAACAAACATTCTTCGGGTCGCCCCTGTGGATGAAGAGGCGATCTATGAAGGAGAGCCGAGCGGCGGTTATTAATCCAGTACACTACACTGCCAGCGCATAAAAATACTGAATTTTGAGTGTCTATTATGCGGACTGTCTCTTGATACGTTTCGAGCCAAAACATCGGCTTGATGCCACTTACGGCAGCGCAGAAACCGCATTTTTACACTCTATTTACCAAGGTATTATCTATATAATTCAATGAACTAACTCGTTATACGGCCATTTGATCTGTAACTGATTCGGTCTTGCATCCTCCTTGCATATCCGGTCGCATGATTAGATTTGCCCCCATCCTCGCGGCTGCAATGCTGCTTTATCCATCAACGCAAAGCTTTGCGTCCTCGAACGGATCAGAAGTCGTGTATTGCCATGACGTCCAACGCCAGTTGGTAAAGCGGGTTCGGCAGCGCCATTGCGACGGACAAGTTGTGACGCCTTCGCAAGCCAAATTAATCAATGACCGTATAGAAGCAGACAGGAATGCGCGCCGGGCGCAGACGCTTACGCAAACCGCTGCGCGCCAGCATCAAGGGTTCAAATTCAAAAGTGCGGGTGCTGCATTCGCGGTGAATCGTCATGGTGAAATACTGACGAGTGCCCATGTAATACGGGGGTGCGATGCCGTAGAGGTTCGCAATAACAGCAGTACCACTCCCTATGCGGCGCGCGTTAAAGCTATCGCAGAGAATAGCGATCTTGCGGTGATCCAAATTGGTGCGCCGACTCCGAATATCATTCGTTTCAGCCCACAGCCGCCACCTGATGGTTCACCCTTGGCTCTGATTGGATATCCATCCGAAGGAATGATCCGCCGTACCCCCCGGATGACGCCCGTATTGATCAGCTATGCCGTGAGCAATCCATCGAAACATGGACTAACCGGAATTGCCGGCGATGTGCGGCGCGGGAATTCTGGTGGCCCCGCTTTGGATAGTCGCGGGCGGGCCGTTGGTGTGTTAAAAGCAAAAATTAACACGGTAGAAGCGAAAAAACTGACGGGCCGGACTCTTACACATCTCGGTGTACTGGTCGAGCGCTCAACGGTTTTAAGGTTTCTGGAAAGATCGAAAACACGTTACGTTATCGACGGCGCTCAAACCGCCGAGAAAACTGGGCGTGATCTGTTTAACTATGGCAGCCGCGCAGTTTACCGGGTGGATTGTCTCGTTAGAAACTGATGCTACATCGCATCAAAGCACGCCCAGGCCAGATAGTTTTGTGATACGGATACAGGAGCCAAAGGAGGATTCCGTTGTCACAATTTGCCATTCCACAACCGCCAGTTCCGACCATTCCTATAAACGGCAGCGATGCCCTATTCCCGGTTCGCCGGGTTTATTGCATTGGCCGGAACTATGCGGCGCATACAATCGAGATGGGCGGCGATCCTGACCGCGATCCACCTTTCTTTTTTCAAAAGAACCCTGACAATCTCGATTTGTCTGGCGAGTTTCCATATCCGGTTAAATCGAATGATGTGCATCACGAACTTGAAATGCTCGTTGCGCTTAAGTCCGGCGGCACGGATATACCTGTCGAAAGCGCGCTTGATCATGTCTTTGGATATGCCGTTTGCCTCGATATGACGCGGCGGGATTTGCAAGGTGAAGCGAAGAAGCTCAGCCGCCCTTGGGAAATTGGGAAATCTTTTGAGCGCTCAGCACCATGTGGAGCTTTGGTTCCAGCATCCGAAATCGGGCATCCCGACAAGGGCATTGTCAGTTTGAGTGTTAATGGTGAAGTGCGTCAAACGGGCGATCTTGATCAGATGATCTGGAAAGTACCGGAGATGATTGCGTATCTCTCAGAATATTTCGAACTGGCAGCGGGTGATGTGATCCTGTCAGGAACCCCCTCCGGCGTTGCTGCGGTGGTCAAAGGCGATGTGATGGATGCGGAGATCGGAGGTGTCGGATCACTCGAGGTCAAAGTCATCTGATACTTGAAAACCGCCTGCCCAACGAAGTTGATGAGGGGCAGGCGTTCTTTGGCGGCAATGGGCTACGGCTTACTTCGGCAAATCGCCGATCACGCCTTTGACGAAAAAGTCCATTGTCGCCATCATGCCATCATCAGCGGTTTCACCGGCGGCGACGCGCTCTTTACCGTCGCGATCAACGATTGGGCCTGTGAAGGGATGCAAACGGCCAAGGCGGATTAAGTCTTCAGTTTCTTTTGCCGCCTTCGCGATTTCATAATCCATGTTGATGTAAGGAGACATCTGCACCATGCCCGGTTGGATGCCATCCCATGTATCTGTGCTCTCCCACGTTCCATCCAGAACCTTACCAACGCGGGTTACGTAATACGGTGCCCAATTGTCGATGATTGACGTGAGCTGAGCCGTCTTACCGAATTCGTGCATATCGGAGGCTTGTCCGAAAGCAGGAATACCCGCGTTTGCTGCGGTTTGTACCGGAGCCGGAGAGTCGGTGTGCTGCGTGATGATGTCAGCGCCTTGAGCGATCAATGCTTTTGTCGCATCGGCCTCTTTGCCCGGATCAAACCAAGAATTGACCCAAACAACCGAAATCTCGGAATCCGGATTGACGCTTTGCATTCCGAGAAGGAACGCATTCACACCGCGAATGACTTCAGGGATTGGGAAAGAGGCGACGTAACCTGCCTTGCCGTTTTTCGACATTTTACCGGCGATTTGTCCGGCGATATACCGGCCCTCATAAAACCGCGCGCTATAGGTGGCGAGGTTATCCGCACGTTTAAAGCCCGTGGCGTGTTCAAATTTTACTTTCGGAAATTGCTTTGCGACCTTTACCGTGGGGTCCATGAACCCGAATGACGTCGTGAAGATTAACCCGTGGCCCGATGCGGCAAGTTGACGGATCACACGTTCCGCATCCGGTCCCTCGGAAACGCTCTCGACAAATGTTGTTTTTACCTTATCGCCGTATTTCGCTTCGATGGCCTTCAGCCCTTCATGATGCTGATACGTCCAGCCATGATCACCAATAGGACCAACATAAACAAAACCAACTTTTAGCGGATCGTCAGCGGCTTGCGCGGCGGTAAGTCCAAGGGCTGTGGCAAGCCCGAGAAGCAAAGTGCGGAACATTTAGTACTCTCCCCGTTTCAACCTCCGATGCTCGAAAAATGAAAGATACTTCATTTTCGGTATCGGACGTTATCGATTCGCCGCGAAGAGTATTGCGGATTACTCTCGAAAGGGAGTCAGTCGTTGTCGGTTATTCCTGCACCAGCGCCGCTCATCCGTGACGCCTCGGTCGCAGGTGCGTAAGTGCGCGAGGCAAAATGGTTTAATCGAGCCATTGCTTCCGCCTCAGTTTCCGGCACGCGATTAACCCTTTGAGCGCTTTGCGCTGTTGCGGGAGCAGCAGAACATTCTGCCTCATCGGTCAAAAGCAACGCGCGCGAAGCGTCACTCGTCAAGCCAGTCTCAGAAACAACCAACATCATGTCAGGCCATGTCAAAGCCATCCCGGACGGGCTAGACCTCGCAATGAAGGGGGCAAGCAAGAGGGGTTGTCTGACCCGACCAAGCCACTCCGAGACGCCTCTATCGGCGTCCATAATCGCCGTGCCAAGATGTATAGGGCATAGTTCATGAGGCTTTGAAGGCGACTGGTCACGCCATTCGAGATAATTGGCTAATGCAGCGACGCCCGGCGCGCCGCTTGCTTGCAGCCAATGGACCGCGAAACTTGCTTCATCTGCCATGCCCCAAGGCAATCCCGCGCCACGCGCCGCCTTGGTCGCCAATGCCTTTACTTCACCTAAGGACCAACTCATCAGAGAAATCCACTCACTGCAAAGGCGGATAAGCGAGGTCGTCGGGGTCCATATCAGCCAACTCGTCGGGGAATGGCGCACCCTGAAACATCGTTATCCGCACCCAACGATCACTGCGGGGGTCAAATTTCGTCGCACCGAAGAACGATAACTTACAGCGTAGCAAATCAATCGGCAGCATCTCGGACGCAATCGTATTATCGCGAATCTCGGCGTAAGGCTTTTGTGCCGCGATTTGTAAGCGCCGGACGGTGTGACGGTATTCCGGATGACGGAGCAGAAATTCCGCAACCGTAGCCGTGTCATCGAAATCCTTGAGCGCAGCAAGCGCGAGCATGGCGTCACGCCCCGGTGCGAGGGGTTGCTCGTATGGTTCCAGCGGTTCTTCAAAGCGTTCGCCCAAGCGGGGTTCGAGCTTTTCTTCCGAGACGTACCAAATCCGCGCCTGAGCATCCGGTGCATCGAAATCTATCGACAAAGCCCATTGATAAATCTCGGTCAGTTTAGAGCGTAGCGCCGCAACGGTCATTTTACCGTCAATACGGGCTAGGTTTGATTCATCCGCGCTCATGCCTAGAGCTAGATCATCGATCAGCGCGCCGTAAGGTTCGAGCATCAGCGAGACAAGCTGTTCTTGCCCTTCCAGCGACAAGGCCGTCTCCGCCCAGCGATAGAGCGCATTCCAAGGGTGTTCTGCCGATAGTGCGGTATCGGAGAGATGCTTTCGCAGAATTGTGAAGTCTTCACGCAGCCCATCACATTTTTGCGCTTGCCCCGGATGATCGACTGTCCAGTTCGCGGCATTTATCTCTGCGCGTTCGACCAGCGCGCGGAACATTTCCTGTTCTTTGCTCGTAGCCGTCTCAATCGCTCGTATTCTGGCCAGCGCCGTCTCGCGCGCATTAATCCACGCATGGATGAGCGCGGGATGATTCAGCAGGAACGGAGCCATGCCAAGGCCGGTGGAGTTGCCAACGCCGAAACGCCGCTTTAGGTCGGGTTTTAACGTCACTGCCGTCTCAGGTGCGCTCATCGCCGCCATATGCTCGGCAAGATCAATGGTGAAAGAGCGGATCAACCAAACGCTCAATAGCTCCGGTTGGAACGATCCCTGAAATTCGGGACGTTCGGCCCACGTCTCACGATCCGCTGCACCGAATTTTCCCGAACCATAAACGGCAGTGGTGCGCATCAGATACCCGACAGGTTCGATCACAGCCGGGTCGGGTTGTTGTCCACGCGACAAAGCATCGACCACGTGCTCAAAAAGGCGCACGGAACGGTTTGCGCGGGACAAGACAAATTCGCCATCAGACAGACGGCCAGCCTCTTGCACCGGAACATGCGCGGAAAGGCGCGTTAAATCTTCTTCGGTTGGCTCACCATCAAACAGTGTAAAAGTAGAATCCCACGCTTCGGCAATGACCCGATCAGAGCGCAAATCCGCAGGCAGATCATGAGCAAACGCGATCAGAGTGTATGTGCGCTCTGGTCCTTTGGCCCGATAGGTCGCGACTCCAACGCCTTTTGCGTCAATCCGCCACACCGGACGATCAAAGCGCCACCCCGCTGATTTCATACGGCGCAGCAGAACGCGCATGAAGCTCAACCGCGTTTGATGGAAACATCCCATGCGAGATAGGCGCATTACCTGTTCAGGAGCGCGTTTTGGGGCGTCTGCTTGGCCACTTAGATCACTTGCTTGCTTCATAAGTGCGATACGCCTCAATTTCCGTCGCCGGTCAAGTCTCTCTGATCAATCGCCGCATCGCTTCAATCCCAAACATAGGCCCCAGTGACATAATCGCGATGGTTAAGGGCCAACCCAGAGTTTCAGCCAGCATAGGGGTCACTTGTACCGTAACCGCAGTTAACGCGAAACCAAGGGCCGTTTGGAACGTCATGAGACTGCCAACGCTCTCAGGGGGCGCTGCATCGGCAACAAGAGCTGAAAACTGGGCAGAATCGGGGATTATGAAGATACCCCAGACGATCAAGGCCGTTGCAATCGCCCAAACAGGGCCACCGAAAGTCAGCGCCGATGCAATCCCCGCCAATCCACTGATCACCATCATGGCCTGAGCCGCACGCGCCTTTCCGATGCGATCTGCCATCATGCCCACTGGAACACAGGCGATACCGCCCAACGCTATGGCCGTAAACGCTGTTAACCGTCCTGCTGCCTCTGCGCCCTCCATCCCGATGAGGACATAAGAAGCCGTCGCAATCGCCGCGCACCACGCCCAGAATGCATATAATTCCCACATATGGCCGAGATACCCGGCATAGGCCAGTCGCACCCGCCGGTTGGTCCATGCTTGCGCGATTACTCTCGGGTCAAAACGCGGTGCGCGGACATGGTGCGGCCCAAGCTGTGCCAGTAAGACCAACACGGCTCCTAATGCCGCTGCGCAGGATGCTATGGCGACTGTGACCCGCCAATCGACGCCGCCGAGCAAAGCAAAAAGATGCGGTGAAGCAGAACCGAGTGTTAAAGCACCAACGAGTAGCCCAACCAAAAGCCCCCGATCCGTCGTGCCCCATCCAACGGCAATCTTCATTCCCACCGGATAAACTCCGGCGAGCGCTGCGCCGGTTATGGCGCGCAATCCGATCTGGGCAATGCCGCCAATCGGCGTTACGAGCAAAAGCACGTTTGCCGCCGCTGCAATAAGACCGCTTACGAGGAAAACGCGCCTTGGGTCATATCTGTCCGCAAGCCCGAGCACTGCAAAGCCAAGTGCACCGATAACGAAACCAATCTGAACGGCACTCGATAACGCAGCACCCTGCGCGCCCGACAATCCTGCCTCAGCGGACATCTCGGGCAGAACAGCAGCAGACACAAACCAAAGGCTCATCGCCGCGATCTCTGCAAAGCAAAGCAACGCTATCGAGCGCACTTTTCCTTCGTAGGCTGGTTTTTCAGTGTTGCCGGATTTGTCTGTCACGGATTAAGCGCTGCGACTAACAGGTTCGATTAGTCCCATAATTGCGCCTGCGGAATCGGCATGAACGCACATTTTGCCCATGCCGGGAATGACGAAAGGATCGCGGAGGATTTTGCCGCCGCATTCCTCACTATGGACAAGTGCCTTATCAAGATTCTCAACAGCAATGTATGTGAACCAGTGATCCGGTATCCCTTCGAAAGCGGGTTTGAACAGTGTGAAGATACCCGCGACAGGGCGACCATCCTTCATCGCGATATAGTATGGCCGGGTGTCGTCATCCGTCGCCGTCGGCGCTTCGGTGAAAGTCCAGCCCATGACCGCGCCATACCATTTCAGCGCTTCGTCAGGGTTCCAGGTGTTCAGTTCTGTCCACCAAATCTGGCCGTGCGGGTTCGACATTTTAACTCTCTTTCAAATCACTCTGGACGGTATGTCAGCAGCTTTATTGAGGCCGCGCCAAACAACAATCCGAAGACAAGTTCGAACCACCGTTTACTGCGTACATACCCTCTCGCGATCAAAGCCGTAGAGAAGATAATCGCATAGCCACAAAACATCGTCATTGAGCAAAGCAACAGAGCTGCGAACAACGTCCATACCGCAGAGGCTCCCGCGTCCGGCGCAAGGGCAATCGCGTAGATGGACCCCCAGCCCAAGACAGCCTTCGGATTGGTAAGGTGCAACAGCAATCCCCGGCGGAAAAACCCGCTTGTTCCAGCCTTTACCGGAGTAACACCGCCGCCCTGAAAGGCCGAGCGTAACGACTTTACCGCAAGATACAGGAGATAAAGCGCACCAGCATAGCGTACGATTTCGAAAATCCATTGGCTGGACATCATGATCGCCGAGAACCCGAGCGCCGCCGCAATACCCCACGATGCCGATCCAACGGTAACCCCAATTGCGAGCGCTAATCCGGCGGAACGACCGTATGCCATGGATGTCCCGCTGATCGCGAGCGTGGCGGGTCCGGGGCTACCTGCGCTAACAGCCCATCCCAACAAAATCAGTGGCAAAGGCAAAGTAAAAAGTTCTGTCATGTCTTAAAGCTCCTTGGCTTCCTGGCGCAGAATGAACTTTTGGATTTTACCCGTTGAGGTTTTTGGCAGTTCTTTGAAGAGGACAGTTTTGGGGCATTTGAACCCGGCAAGGCTTTCCCGGCAAAACGCGATGACATCGGCTTCGCTTGCGCTTTCTCCATCTTTCATCTCAACAAAGGCGCAAGGGGTCTCGCCCCATTTATCATCGGGACGCGCGACCACTGCGGCTGCAACAACGCCCGGAAACTTGTAGAGTACGGCTTCGACTTCGACCGAGGAAATATTCTCACCGCCGGAGATAATCACGTCTTTGAGGCGGTCGCGAATTTTCAGATAACCGCCGGGATACACCGCCGCCGCATCGCCGGAATGGAACCACCCCCCTGCGAACGCCTCGTCGGTGGCTTCTTTGTTTTTGAAATAGCCCTTCATCACGGTGTTACCGCGCAGCATGATCTCGCCGGAGAGTTCACCGTCATGGGCGATGTCTTCGCCGGTTTCCATATCGACGGCTTTAGCGCCCTCCATCATTGCCATGCGCGGGCCTTGGCGACCGGCAATCTCTGCGCGTTCATCGGCGGGTAGACCGTCCCATTCCGCTTTCCAGTCGCATTGCGTGACATGGCCATAGGTTTCTGTCAGGCCGTAAACGTGCTGCACATCTACGCCGAGATCTGCCATTTGTGCCAAGACCGCAGGAGGCGGCGGTGCGCCCGCTGTGAAAGCGTTGATCGTGTGGGAAAACTCGCGCTTTTCTTCATCCGGCGCATTGATGAGCATCCCGAGAACAATCGGTGCGCCGCCGAAATAGGCCGCGCCGTGATCTGCTGCGGCATCGTAAATCGCTTTGGCGGTGATCGCGCGCGTACACACCATCGTTCCCGCTTGTGCCGCCATTGCCCAAGCATGGCCCCAACCGTTACAGTGGAACAGCGGGACGATGTAGACGTAGACAGGATGTTTTGGCAGCGGCCAGCCCATAATCGTGCCAGTGGCTATCAGATAAGCGCCGCGATGATGCAGCACCACGCCTTTGGGACGCCCTGTCGTGCCAGAGGTGTAATTAATCGCCATTGCGTCCCATTCGTCGCTTGGCATCTGCCAATCCCAATCGGGTTCGCCCTCCGCGATGAAGTCTTCGTAGGTCAATGCACCTGAGCGCTCGCCTTCGCCGGGTTTCAGGTCGGCTTGATCATCAACACTGTCGATGACCTCTGGCGCTTTATCGCCGAGGATTTCCAACGCCGCCTTTAACACGGGGGATAGCTGTGTATCCGCAAAGACGAGCTTCGATTCCGAGTGTTCTAGGATATAGGCGACCGTATCCGGGTCTAGGCGTGTGTTGATCGAGTTCAACACCGCACCACTCATATTGACGCCGAAATGGGCTTCGATCATCTCCGGTGTATTCGGGCATAAAAAGCTGATCGTATCGTTGCGTCCGATCCCGCGTTTTGACAGGGCATGACCGAGCCGGACGCACCGGTCATATGTCTCCCGCCATGTGCGCTTCATCGACCCGTGGATGATGGCTGTGTGCCCGCCATGGACCTCCGCCGCGCGGCGAATAAAGGACAAAGGCGAAAGCGGGACATAGTTCGCGTTTGTCTTTGGAAAAGCATCGTAATCTTCGCGCGGCATCGGCGATCTCCCCGGTCGTCTGTATCCAGTTCCGCACTCTGTGCGCGGTTTTGACCTACAGTGCTACAAAGTTCTGATTGGTCAAGATTGCAGTAAGCGCCGATTATGCCGTAAACGGCAAATTATGAACAGTGGCGCGGCGCTGGCCATCCGGTGTCTCGACCCAAAGGCTGTGACCGATTTGCCAAAAATCGCGCTCCACCATCCCGATTGCGACGTTGGTTTGCATATCAGGGGACCAGACCGCCGAGGTCACTTGCCCGGCATATTCGCCCCCGTCAGCCGTCAGTCGCCAAGGATCGCGGCAACCCGGCACAGCCTCGCCCTCTATGGCAATTCCGCGTATCAGTCGCATGGGGCCGTCTGCGGCTTCGCGGAGGAGCGCGTCGCGCCCGACACAGCCGATGGATGCTTCGACGTCGCAGAACTTGCCCAATCCGCATTCGAAGGGGGTGTTCTCGCGGGTCATATCGTTGCCATAGGAAAGCAAGCCGCTCTCGATCCGCTCGATCAGGTTCGGTCCACCCTGCCTGACATTTAAATCAGCACCGGCGGCAAAAAGCGCATCCCAAAGCGGTTCGGCCAAGGCGCGGTCTTCAAGGTAAATCTCGAACCCGCCCTGCTTTGAATAGCCGGAGCGCGCGACATAGATCGACTGCCCTTCAAAATAGAGCCAAAGCCCGCGAAAGAAACGGATTGCGTGGACTTGCTCGCCAAAAACACGCGCCATCAAGTCATCGGATTTCGGGCCTTGAACGGCCAGAATATTAACGTCCGGCTCATCAATTTCGACTTCGAACCGGAACCCGTACGCCAGCCCTTTCGCCCAGAGCATCACATCGCTGTCGGCAATGGAAATCCAAAACCGATCTTCGGCGAGTTTGATCGCCACCGGATCGTTGAGCATCCCACCGCGTTCATCAATAACCGGAATATAGAAACACTGATCAATTTGTGCCTTGCTGAGATCGCGCGGCGTCATCAGTTGGACGAGCTTTTCCGCATCAGGTCCGCGCACTTCAATTTGGCGCTCGCAGGACACATCCCACACTTGCACATGCTGTTTGAGGTGGGCGCAATCGGCTTCAACAGAGTCGATAACCGTCGGCAAAAGCATGTGGTTATAGACGGTATATCCCTTAACACCCGCAGCCTCCAGCCGCGCAGTATAAGGGGTTCCGCGCAGGCGGCGGGAAATAGACAATTCAGTCATCAGCGTGCTCGGATATTAGTTATGCCAGTCGATCTGTAAAATCTCGGCGCTCTTGTTTTCAAAATTCCAGACCCGTCCGAAGTCACGGATACGGCTTTTCAGACCCTTAGCCAGCGTGACATCTGCGCCCATCCAATATTGGGTATTTTTGAGCAATACGTCTTCGTCCGGCGAGCCGCCGGGGATCGGTGCGATTTGGCCGTTCAGAATGCCCGGCACAGTGACAATGCGGGTCTTGCCGTCGGTTTCGTAATTAACCTCTTCACGGCGCGCGCCGAGAAATTCGCTGACCAGCAATTTCAATACGCTGGTTGTCCCACCCGCCTGACCGGAAAAAATTTGCATGAGCGCATCGTATTGTTTGTCGTTTGAGCGCTTATCCATATAGGCGGCGGCTTTCCAGTCGCCTTCGCCCATTTTGCCGGGAATATCGAGCAGCAGCGCAACATTTAGCCCGTCTAGCTTTGAGCGCCCGAAATGACCTTCATCAATCCGAACCGCCATCCACGCATGACAAAATCCTTGCGTTGGAGGGTGCTGACCCAGCGACACAACGCAGGGGCAGAACACATCGCAGGAACAATTTAGCGCCAACTCACCTTTGATCTGCCAAGACGTAGCCTTTGCCGCAGGTTTTTTCTTCGCAGGCGCTTTTTTTGTTTTGGTTGCAGCACGGGCCATTGGGCTTCCTTTAATTATCTTCGCTTTTGGCAGCGTCGCCGTCTTCGTTACCGGCGTCTTCTCGTTTTTCAAAATAGATGTCAGCGCAGCCCCGAACATTCGCGTTTACATGGGCAAGTGCTGCTGCGCCCTGCTCTTCAGTGCCGCCCATTTGCGACGCAAGATCCGTCACGCTGGCTTTCGCCATTTTCTTGAATAATTCGATGGTTTCTTTGCCGTCGTTTTGAACTTGGCCTACAAAGACTGTGCGCATGGCAATAAGGCCATCAAGTTCCGGTTGCAGTTCGGGCGCACCGTCATTCACCACGCCCTCGTAAAACCAAGCGAGGGTTGCAACTTGGCTGCCGCAAAAGGCGAGATTTTGTGACGGGTTAACCTCAGGCAATTCGGATTGTGCTTGTGCAGCAGTGGTCAGCAGCGTGGCGGCGATAATAGTGCGGATCATGTCATCTCCCTTCCAAAGAGTGCAGCGAGTATGACAGCACTTCCGACGGACATTAAGGCAATACCCACCCAACGGGACCAGTTTTCAGCGGCAGGTAATAACTTTTCTGCGACGAAATAAGCGGCAATGACCGCCATCCACCACGGGTTCATTGCACCAAGCACGAACATCAGTCCCATAATCGCGATACAGCAACCGACGCAATAGATCCCATGGCGCAATCCCATCGGGAAAGCCCCGCGCAACCCTTCACGCCAATGAGACAGCAGGAACGCCATTGGTGAACGGCAATGCTCCAGACACATATCCTTGAGATGTGTCATCTGATAAGTTCCAGCAATCACCATCAAAACACCTGCAGCAAGCGGTGTCGCCTGTGTCCCGCCAAGGGTAAAATATGCGCTGTCCCGCAATCCAAGTTGGACCAAAGCAAGCGCAACAGATACCAACGCCCAAAGGACGAAATACCCCGAGAAAAAGCTCAGAATTCTGACCGCAAGGAGTGCGCCGTGATGCTCTTTCGCGGCAAGCCCTGCATAGACCGACATGACCGGCGCCATCGCGGGCAGCATCATTGCCAGCATCATCAAAATCCACATCACAGCGGTTGAGGCGGCAATACCAAGGCTCCATCCCTCAGGGACCGTCATATTTGGCATCATCGCCATCAACCACCAGAGCGGAATCAACGTAATACCCATCGCCGTGAGTGTCACAGCGCGTGGATCGCCCAGAAAATTTGAAAATCGCTGTGACGCCGCCATGCGTCCCCCGTAAAGTTTCAAGACTCTAGTGGCGACAAAACGCCGCTCAGAGTCAATCGGATTAAATTATAAACCGTTCTATCTGTTGATCAAAAGCGACTGTCTGAATACGTTTTATGAGCCGATACTAAGTACAGGTTCCAATTCCAGAGTAGCGGCGAGGGAATTCAATCGCCTTTCGACAGGACCACTCATCAAAGACGCATGAGCTTTTCTGAAGGAGAGCGACAAAGATTTGTTGCTGCGCTTTAGCTTGCTGTCGCTCAATATGTTCAAGGCTGCACCGCTGATCATAGCGCCCAATCTCAGGGTTCGCCCGAGGGCTTCGGCCTGTCGACGCTCATCACCAGTCAAAAGATCGGCAGCGGGTTCAGAACGCAAGGCATCTTTTGCCCCTTTGTAACGATAAGCCAGAGCCACCGCCAAAAAGACACGCTCAGAATGCGTCAAGCCGCCCAAATTTGCTTGCGTCGCCGTTACGAAACAGGCTTTAGCCCGATAATCAGGGTGAATGCGCCAATTTACATCCGCCAATAAAGACGCCGCAATCAAAATCCGCTCCGAAATTTCGGGAAAACATGGGATCAGCCAGGCCGCCATTTCATCGCCAAACCCAGGAAATCGAGATGAATATTGCTCCATAAATGCTGCCGATTGGATCAGCGGATCACTTGCCCGCAACTCGTCCGTGAGGTGGTCATAGAGAACGCCTTCGCGCAAACCATACGCCGAGATCGAGAGGGCGCTGGGCGCGCAGCGCGCAATGAGCCTTTCCAGGACTTGCGCCGTCAGCGGGGCGTTTGCAATACGGGTCTTGGAAAGCCCTGCATTTGATAATTTTCCCTCATCCGCATTTCGTACCCAAGCTGCGGTTTCCAGTGCTTCTTCGGGCGTCATCTCATACCCTTGAAGGACATGCAGCGGGTAAGAACGCCTATGCATATCAAGCGCCGCGAATGCACGCCATCCGCCCCCGACAAGCGTAATGCGCCCGCCATATTCAGCGTCTTGTGGCCAGCCTTGTTCGAGGATGCCGTCAATGTAAGCGTCCAGCACTTCCCCCGTCAGCTCAGAGGCGGATAGACGAAGTGGGCCGAGGGGCGTTGTCTTTGCTTCACCGATTTGGCGGTCTTTTATGGTGGTAAGCTCCATCGAGGCTCCACCGATATCGATAACGAGGGCATCCCGGCGATCTTCGCCCATCAGAACACCCATGGCAGCATAGCGGCCTTCATCCACTCCACTAATCACCCGGACATCAAGCCCACAGTCTTTTTTGATCTGATTGGCAAAGGAAGGACCATCAGTAGCATCACGCACAGCAGCGGTGGCAACCACTTGTAAAGTCTCAACACCCATTGCTGTTGCAAGTGCCTTGAAGCGTTTCAACTGTGCGAGAGCCATTTTTTTGCCCTCGGGGTACAGCTTTCCGGTTACTTGTATTTCCGCACCTAGCGCACAGGTCGATTTTTCATTGAAGAAATACGCCGGACTGCGTGTGCGGCCATCAAAAACCACGAGGCGCACAGTGTGCGAGCCGATATCGATTACGCCAAAGCGCGCCAAATCATTATCGCTGTTCACGTTGTTCACGACCCTGTGTTCTTTACCGCTGTGGCGAATAAATGGCCGAGTCTGTCCTACGTGCAAGCATAATTAAAAAGGGCACGTCAATGACGTGCCCTGATGGTGCAAATTAGTCGTCGCGGTAAACGCGCTCTCGGCGTTCGTGTCTTTCTTGTGCTTCTAAGGACATGGTAGCGGTTGGCCGGGCAATCAGACGCTTCAGGCTGATCGGGTCGCCCGTCACATCGCAATATCCATAATCACCCGTCTCGATACGACGCAGAGCGGAGTCGATCTTAGCAATCAGCTTGCGCTGGCGATCGCGGGTGCGCAGTTCAAGCGCACGGTCCGCCTCTTCAGATGCACGATCAGCGATGTCAGGGACAGCACGGGTTTCATTCTGAAGCGCTTCAACGGTTCCTTGTGTTTCACGAAGCAGGTCTTTTTTCCAGTCCATCAACTTAGTGGTGAAAAAAGCACGTTGCCGATCATTCATGAATTGCTCTGAATCACTCGGAATATAATCATCTTCGAGATCAATCGTCGTCATTGGTTCTCTCCCTAACGCACCGCCTTATATTTTGTTGCGATGTCGATACAAAACACGGGCCGAATACAGCATACTGACGGCAGTGTCACATCACAAATGGCGATTGTTAGGCAATTACAGCAGTTTGCTAAATCATGTTTTTGCTTAGATTGAATTAACCATTATTGAAATTAGAGATTGAACTCTGCATTTTAATCAATCTTTTCGCATAGTTACGAATTTCGCTGATGACATTTTTGTCTTTGCGTTGTAGATTTTTCATCTGGAACGCCATACGTCTGTTTTTTGTAAATTTCTTTTCGTGGCGTGCTAAAAAATCCCAATAAAGCACTGTAAATGGACAGACTTTTTCACCCACAGATAGTTTAGGATCGTATTGACAAGTGCTACAGTAATGACCCATGCGACTAATATACGCACCTGACGCGCAATAAGGCTTTGTACCAACTATTCCGTCATCCGCGTGTTGGCTCATGCCCAGCATGTTTGGCAGTGAGACCCAATCAATCGCATCAAGATAGAGCGCCATGTGCCATTCATGGGTTTTGTAAGGATCAGCGCCGTACAATTGGAGGTAGAGTCCCATGAGCATCAGGCGTTCTATGTGATGGGCATATCCGGTTTTCAGCAATTTGCCCAAAGCATCCCGAAGACACGCCATATCGGTCTCACCGGTCCAGAAAAAATCCGGGACATCGTTCTTGGCGTCTAAAGCATTCATCTGAGCGTATTCAGGCATTTCGGCCCAATAAATCCCACGTGTGAACTCTCGCCATCCGATAATCTGGCGCACAAACCCCTCAACGGCATTGAGCGGGGCGTGACCTTTTTCGTAGGCCGCTATCGCTGCATCGCAAACTTCGCGTGGATTGAGCAGTTTTACGTTCATCACAGCGGACAGGCGGGAATGGTAAAGGGTCGAATCGCCCTCCCACATGGCATCTTGGTATGTGCCAAACTCGGGAAGTCGGTTTCGGATGAAATCATCTAACGCCGATAAAGCGTCTTCGCGGGTTACCGGCTCGTCAAAACTGTCGAGCGAACCGGGGGCATCAGGGAACTGCGCGGCAACCAAGTCGATCACAGTTTGAGTTCTGTCAGAGGGCGGGAAAGCCTCGCGGCGTGGCAACAAGCCCGGACCGTCCTTTTTAAATGTCGCGCGGTTTTCTTTGTCGTAATTCCATTCGCCGCCCAGAGGTTTACCGTCTTTCATCAAGTAGCCAGTCTCCCGGCGCATAAAGCGGTAAAAGTCTTCCATGATGAAGCGTTTACGGCCTTCGCGGAAGGCGTTGAAATCTGCAAGAGGGATAAGAAAATGCGACTCTTCGATCAGTCGCAGCGGTGTCTTGGCTTTGCGCGCGGCGTCCTCTAGCGTGGTAAGCACTCGATAATCACCGGGACGGGCCAATATGATTTCTTTCGGTGCGTGCTTTTCAACAGCCTTGATCAATCCATCGGCCAGTGACTCAGGCGCATCAGAGGCTTCGATTTGATTATAAAGGACCGAAAATCCTCGCTCTATCAAGGTGTCACGAAACGCACGCATGGACGCAAAGAAGAATACCAGCCGGCGTTTATGCTGCCAAACATATGTCGCCTCTTCATGGGCTTCGGTCATGAGGATGACGTCTTGTGCAGAGTCAAAGCCCTCGAAGACCGCGCTCTCTATGTCTAATTGGTCACCGCAAACTACAACCAAATGGCGCAAGGGATCAGGTATCTTGATTGAGGTTGCCTTGCTCACGCTGTTGCCCCCGCGAACGACGGCATTTTTCGGAGCAGTATTTCACGTCGTCCCATACAGCCGCCCATTTCTTGCGCCAAGAAAACGGGCGGCCACAGACCGCACAATCTTTGGAAGGAAGATCGCTCTTGCGAACGTTTTTAGCGATTAGTCTTCGCCTTCCATCAGCTCGGCCTTGGCAACCGTCAGCAGTTCTTCTGATTTGGCGCGAAGTTCGGCTTCGTCAATCGACGCATTACGCTCTTTTGCATCGGAGAGGACTTTTTGAATGACGTCATCATCGCCCGCTTCTTTCAGATCAGCACCAATGAGAGTGACGCCGTATTTTTCGGCTTCGTCTTCAGAAAATCCCCATTTCTCGCCGATCCAAGCCGCAAGCATTCTATTACGGCGCGCTTCGGCTTTGAATGTCATCTCCGCGTCGTGAGCAAATTTCTTCTCAAATGCTTTTTTACGATCGTTCAAGCTGTCCATAGTCGTCGGTCCTCACGGCTGAAATGGTTTACCACGGCATATAAGGTGTGACGGACACGAGGGGAAGGCCGATATGTGTTGAGGAGATCGTTTATGTACCCGTAGTTCGGGATTGTTGGGCATTTGACGGATTGCGCTTATTTCGTTTTTTGCTTTGGCTGTTTTTTACTTCCGAAGAAAAGATCAAAAAGCGAAGGTGAATTTGTAGTGTTTTTACCGCTGGATTTTTGGCGTTCAATTTTCACTTTTTCACTATCATTCTGACGATCAGATCCGCCGCCCCTAGCAAAAGCGGGCGCAGCAATAACTCCGATAAGCAGAGCGAGCATGAGATTGCGAAACATTGCGCTATCCTTTTTTCCGTATGGAATACTCAATCAAATAGCACCAATTTACGAGAGCGCCTCTCAAACACATTCAAAGCCGTGTCACTCACCGTGATCGCTCACGCTCGGCTGGCATATAATGCAACTGCCGCAGCATTCGATACATTTAGCGATGCAAAGCTCGTCTGTGAGGGTATCGACGCCAAAGCATCGCAGGTTTCCTGTGTTTTCTCGCGCAATCCTGCTCCTTCCGCGCCCAAAACGATGCCAATAGGCGACCCGCGCGCCGCCTGCATCGCATCGCCCAAAGATAACGGAGCTTGCCCGTCCAAGCCGATCATCACATAGCCAAGCTCTTGCAGCGCAACCATCTCGTTAGAGATATTGCGCACCCGTAGATAAGGTTGGCGCTCTAATGCCCCACTCGCCGCCTTTGCCAGAGCGCCAGTTTCAGGAGCTGAATGCCGGAAAGGAGCGATCACAGCTTTCGCGCCAAAAACCTCAGCAGTTCGCAAAATAGCACCGACATTATGAGGGTCGCTGACCCTATCCAGCACCAGCGTTACCGCGCCCTCTTCCGCTTTACAGACATCTGTTGGCCCGCCCCATTCCAATCCTTCTGTCTCTAGCGCAACGCCCTGATGCACTGAATTCGGGTCAATCGGAGCCGAGAATTTCCGCGCATCGCATGTCTCAGGCGTGATCTCCGCTGTCTCGATTGCTTCCGCAAGCTGGTTTTGTGCGTTTAGCGTGACAACCAAGCGGTGCTTTTTACGATTTGAGTTAAGCAAGGCGGCCCGGACAGCATGGATGCCAAACATCCAGTACCGCCCGCTTTCAAAGCGGTTTTGCCAAGTTTCGCGTGGTCGATTTGTTTTTTTCATCGCGCCCTCATAAGCGCGTCCCGGGTGACAGGCAAGTCAGGTTGGAAAACGTCTAAACTCTTGCGGCTTTCGTCTTGACGCACAAGGAGCCATCCCCTAAACCGCCTCCACTCTGCAAAGACTAACCGTATAGCGGTATCCCGTGGAGGGGTGGCAGAGTGGTCAAATGCAACGGACTGTAACTCCGTCAGGGTAACCTTACGCTGGTTCGAATCCAGCCCCCTCCACCATTTATCTTCTCTCAATCGATGATTATCCACAGAGTTTTGTTATCCAATTTTGAAAATCTTATTTGACTAATCATTAAGTTCATACTATGTTCTAATTTGTTTTCTTATAAAGCGGACCGATATGAACGAAGAGGCCATCATTGATTATCACCTGAAAAGGTTGATCCGGTTGGTTGCTTCGATTTTTTCGTTGGTCGGATTGGTTACCGGCGGTCCTGTCCTTTCATCTATATCTGACGATGTTCGGCGGCAGGTTTTACGGATATTGCAACCTGCAGAATCTTCTCTGCGTCGCTTGATCTATATGCGCGCACGAGGGTTGGTTGTGTCCCCCGCCGCAAAGAGAAAACCGCCCAATCATCCAATTCCCAAAGGGGATGGGACAAACGATCATATCCCAGCCTTTACGTTATTCGATCCGCGAAAATGGTTCAAAGAACTCGCTAACCAGCATCGTCTTTTGCGTGGCCCCGGTCCGCGTATCAGCAGCTTTGATGAGAGGCGTCCGGCTATTGAGCCGCCTGCTCCGAAAACTGCGAATGCAGCAAATTTGTCTAAGCGATTGCTCGCACTGCACAAAGCGTTGGAGGATATTCCGGCACAGGCGAAACGCCTTGCGCGCCTTCAGGCTAAAAGACGCGCCGCCGGTGAAAATTTAAGGCGAACGATGCCGCTGCGTCCCGGTTTTCCGCCGGGTTATCGCAAGCGCATGTCTCATATCGTTGATGAGATGCTTTACGAACTGGATATATTGGCGCGCCGCGAACCGCGCCCGTCGGGGTAGCGCTCCCTCACATTTTGAAACGCCCCACCCTGCTCTAAAGCGGGGATTTTTGCGTGGCCGGATTTAACCATGCAGCGCTTTACTATCCTCGGGGGCTTCATCGCGTTCGGTCAAAGTGTAATCACGCATGACGCCGGCGATGCGCAGATGATAATCCCTAAACATGCCATCGCGCCCCATCTTTTGCATCGCGCGATGCTCTTCGAGTTTGCGCCAATTATCTAAAGACGCCTCATCCTTCCAGAACGAAACCGAGAGTAATTTGCCGGGTTCCGTCAGACTCTCGAACCGTTCAACCGAAATAAATCCATCGAAATCAGATAGATGCTTTTTCATATTCGCAGCCAATGCGAGATATTGGTCTTTGCGGCCTTCGGCGGGCCAGACTTCAAAAATAACGGCGAGCATCAGAAAATCCCTCGAAAATATGCTTTCTTGTGCTCAACTATAGGGGAAATGCTAAACAAGGAGGATTCAGAATGCGCCTCATCATCGGATTGTGTGCATTATTTGCCGCATCACCTGTCGCGGCTTCGGATTGTTTTCAGTTCGTCGAGCGACCGCAGGAATACAAAATCATCCCCGCAGCATTTTCTCTGGAAGGTCGCGAAGTCGGTATCCGCTATGTCGCACATTCTACCTATCTGATTGAAACTGATGAAGGCTTGCAAATCCTCACCGATTGGTCCGGGCATTTCTCGCATCTGATCGACGAGTTGCCCGATGTCATCACGATGAACCACGCCCATGATACCCATTGGACGGCTTTCCCCGATCCCGGTATCAAACATGCGCTTAAAGGCTGGGGGACGGATGGGAAACCGGCGGAGCATTATCTGGAACTCGGCGCGAGTCTGATCCGTAATGTCCCAACTGATATTCGCAGTTTTGGCGGGGAGCCGTTCGGGAACTCGATCTTTATCTTTGAGCATGGCGGTTTATGTATCGGTCATCTCGGCCATTTGCACCACGAGCCAACCGAAGACCAATATGCCGCAATCGGACGGCTGGATGTTGTGATGGCCGCCGTCGATGGCGGCACGACACTGGATACTGAAACGATGCTGCGGGTTTTGAAACGCCTGCGCGCGCGTGTTGTTCTGCCGATGCACGCTTTTGGCCGCCTCTCACTCGCAGAATTTCTGGATGGGATGAGAGACGAGTACGAGATCACTTATGACAAAGACAATGAAATCGTCGTCTCCGCAAAGTCATTGCCCGATACACCAACCGTCATCGTCCCCAGAGGGTTGTAAGTCTTAGCCATTCTACCTTTTCTGCAACCAGACTTTTACTCTCGAATCAGTTCAGATTTGGCTAGGTGATCCGGGCATTCATAATTCAGGGCGGATGTTTGCCCTTTGCTCTCGGATTACTCCACAATATTTGGCCCAGATTTGAACCAATCAAACAAAGGACTCGTCACCCTCGAATTCTTGGTTAAAGTTTCGTTCGTGTGCAGCGCTTTGCTGCGTAGCGCTTGATCGAAATATAACCGGCTGGAGAATTTTGCTCCACCCGCCGGATCGTCCGAAGGGGAGGACATTGTGGAAGAACAACTTGCCGAACTTGCCGCCAAGGTAGCGGCACTGGAAACCGCCGCTGGAGAGGTCACACCCAATTACGTCATCGCTGAAGTTTACTACTATATCAGTATCCCGCTCATGGTGATTATTCATGCCGGCTTTTTAGCCTATGAGATGGGTGCAAGCCGGTTGAAAAACGTGTTGGCCTCGGGGATTAAAAACATTCTCGCCTTCGCGTTTATGATGCCGACGTTTTATTTCTTTGGCTGGTTCGTGTATTGGGCATGGACACCGGGCCTGATGCCAACCGAAGAGAGTTGGCAAGCCGGAGTTGAATTTGCGAACCCTGTGGGCGCTGTCATGGGCCCGAATTTGGGTGACACCATTACCGGAGTGTTCTGGGGCGCGTTCGCCATGTTTGCGGCAACGACGGCCTCGATCTTTTCCGGTTCGGTAATCGAACGCATCCGCGTTAGCTCATTCATCCTGCTCGCCATTGTCCTCGGTTCATTCGCCTGGGTTGTTGGCGCAGCATGGGGCTGGAGCGCAAGCGGTTGGCTTGTGACGGAATATGGATATCACGACTTTGGCGCTGCCGGCGTGGTTCACATGGTCGCCGGGTTTTTCGCGCTCGGTGTGCTGATTAACCTCGGTCCACGTCTTGGCAAATTCAATCAAGACGGCACGGCAAACGATCTAACAGGCCATAATATGCCCCTGACTGTCATCGGATTGATGATGATCATCGTCGGCTTTTTCGGATTTCTGATGGCTTGTGTTCTTGTCCCCGGACAAACGTGGTCGTTTGATGCCGGAATGTGGACGTCGATCTACGGCACGAAAATGACGCTCTCGACTCTCGCCTTCAATATTCTGATGGCTTTTGGTGGCGGCGTGATCGGCGCTTGGGCGTTTACACGGGATCCGTTCTGGATGATGTCGGGCGCTCTCGCAGGGATTATCTCTGCAGCTTCGGGAATGGACTTTTATTGGCCACCGATGGCGTTCGCGATTGCCTTTGCCGGCGGCGCGATGCTGGCTCCTATTGCCAAGATGGTTGAGAATATGGGAATTGACGACGCGGTTGGCGCAGTCACGGTTCACGGGTTCATCGGCATCTGGGGCGTTCTTGCTTGCGGTATTTTCGCCAGCGGATATCCGGCGCTGTCGGGTGATGTCGGCGTACCGACGATCAGTCTTTACGGTCAAGCTGTCGGCGCGTTGATGATGTTCCTGTGCGGTTTCGTTCCGGGATATGTCTTGTCGCTGGTGTTGAGAATCTTCGGTCTGTTACGTGTTGATGATGCCTCACAACTTGCAGGACTCGATCCGGTTAAAGTGCCGCTCGTTGCCTACCCTGAGGGTATGGCTTCCAACCACACTCCTGCTGAATAAGGAAAGATACAGATGTTTGGATCACCACTTAAAGAAGCAACGTGGAATACCGCCGAAGGCGCGATCTACAACGGTGCAACAATGCTGGCTGAAGGCGCGGAGCCTCCGCTGTGGTATACGACTTCAGAAGGTATTTGGCTTCTGGTCGCAATTGGCCTGTGTGTACTTGCGCTCTTGATCGGTCATGGTCATGAGTCCAGTGCATATCGCCGCGAACGCGACCGTGCCCGAGGCATGGGCGATTACTAAACTGCGAATTTCCTCCGCATTACCCGAAGGATAGCATCAACGAAAAAGGGCCGCATCGAGCGGCCCTTTTTTAGTATCTCACATGCGCAGAACTACACTGCTTCAATAGTTCCCTTTGGCGCGCTCTTTCGTCGGATCGAAGTGAGCAAAACGACAGACAGTCGCAGGCAGACGTTTTTGGTGTCCATCAAGCTGCCCGATCTCCAGCGCCGTGCCCTCTTCTGCCACGGTCACATCAACACGAGCCAGTGCAATCACTTTACCTAAGATCGGTGACTTGACAGCGGATGTGATAACACCCACTTGAGCTTTACCGAGGCGGACACAATCGCCGTGAGAGGGTACGTTTCCGCCCTCGACATCAAGGCCAACCAGCTTATCGCGCGGATTGGCTTTGCGGCGCTCGATAGCGGCGCGGCCAATGAAATCATCTTCTTGGGATTTCAGCGGCACTGTAAACCCAATACCAGCCTCAAAAGGATCAGTCGTATCGTCAAAATCATACCCGGCAAAAATCAAACCGGCTTCAATGCGCAGCATATCCAGTGCGTTCAAGCCACAAGGGATAAGACCGTGTTTTTGTCCGGCTTCCCAAATTGTATCAAAGACTTCGACCGCATCTTTCGGATGACAGAAAACCTCATATCCAAGCTCGCCGGTATAACCCGTGCGCGAAACCACCACCGCAGTACCTTGCACATCGCCGATACGAGCAGGTGTAAACCGAAACCATTCGAGTTCTGACATTGTAGGTTTATCGGGATTGGTCCAGAAAAGCTCTTCCATAATTGCACGGGATTTCGGCCCTTGAACTGCAATATTGTGGAGTTGATCCGTGGAGTTACGAACCCAAGCCTGCAAACCATGTTTCTCGGCTTGCTCGCGTAGCCATAGCCCCGACGTGTCATTGCCGCCAATCCAGCGGAATAAGTCATCGCCTAGCCGGAAGACCGTACCATCATCAATCATCCCGCCGTGATCGTAGCACATCGCCGTGTAAACAACGCCGCCAACGGCGAGCTTTTTCATATTCCGCGTGACGCACATCTGCATCAGCTTTTCGGCATCCGGCCCGGTGACTTCATATTTTCGCAGCGGAGATAAATCCATGACCACTGCTTTTTCGCGGCAGGCCCAATATTCATCTATTGCGCCGTGATTATTCATCTGCTGTGGCAACCAATAGCCATTATAGGCGATGAAATCTCTTGTGTGCCGGGCAAAGCATTCGTGAAAGCCCGTTTGCTTACTGTCTTCCAAATCCGCCTCCACGCTGGCGCGGTATCCGACCGAGCGTTTAAATAATTCGTTCTCACCGTAAACCCGCACCTGAATATCCGTCGGGTCCCAACCGTTCGTTGCGTCAATATCCGAAGGGCACGCCGTCGAAACACAAACCAGATCGTCTAATGCTTGCAGCAACAAATAATCGCCGGGGCGCGTGTATGGATCGTCGTGCGAAATTTGATGATGATCATCAAGCGCCGTGTTGTAGAAAAAATTAAGCGCGGGCCAGCTCGCCCGAGGCTTTAATCCGAACTTTTCCGTGCTGCCATTGATATTGTCGGTGCAGTTCACATGGCCCGGATAGCCCGCATCCTCATACCCTCGTGCTGTGCAAGCCGCGCCGAAAGTATCATGACGCATCACGCCGTCTTGCATCATCTCGACAAGCGGCTCCTGATCCACAGTCCAATATTTTGAGAGCAATCCCGGCTGTGGGTACAGGCTACCATTCAGGGAGCGCGTCGTCGTGGGATCGATTTCGTGCTCGATACCCATATCCAGTTTGCGTTGTGAGAAGGCTTGAAAGTCAGAACATTCGCGGCCTTGAACATCGATGATTTGTATCCATTGGCCTTTTTTAACCTGATAAGCATGAGCGCGACCGGGCAGGATATTCACATCCATTAGCGCATCGGCCAATGGGTCTGGCGCGACAAACCGCTCTTTTAAATTCTTCCGTTTCGAGCGTTTGATATAGACGATCAAATCTGTTGGCGGATTCATTTCATGCGGCTGCATCCGCGCACCGATTGCAGCGACGATCAGAGTTCCGGCAGTGCTGGCATGGAAGGTTTCCATATCGCCAGCGCGCGACCCATTGGTGAAAATGCGTGAGACTTCGGCTTTACCTAAATCGAACCCATTTCGCGCGAGTGTCTCGCGCATCCGCCCTGCCAACGCATCGCCTTCGAGCAGCAGTGCCTGAAGCCCGGTAGGTTCCCCCGCAGATTTGCCACCGATCATCGCGGCTTTCGATTTGCCGTCGCTATCGAAGAACACGAGTTCAGCAGGTTGCAACCCTTCAGGATCAAGGACGGAAACCTCATCGCCCTCGTCCAAGTTAAGCGCAAGTGATCCTAATGCTGGCAGCGGATGACGCTCAATATCTTCCGGTAGCACCCGCAAGCCAGGGACGAGAACGCCGCCATGTTCGTAGCCGGTTTCAAACTTTGAGTAAAAGCCCATCAGCCTATTCCCAACTGTTTCTTTCGCTCGTCAGCCCAAGAACCGATAATGCGATCCGCGATAATGCCGAGTGCGGCAATGAAGAAACCAGCCAGAATACCGCGACCAAAGTTTTGCGTGGAAATCGACCGGACGACTTCTTGCCCGAGATCCGTAGATCCGATCAGAGCAGTAATCGCCGTCATTGCCAGCGCCATCATAATCGTCTGGTTCAGACCCAGCATGATCTCAGGAATGGCAATAGGCAGCTCGACTTTCCACAAGCGTTGACGCTTTGTCGTACCGTTCGCGATCGCCGCTTCGACGGTTACTTCAGGAATGCGTTTCAGGCCCAAATAAGTGTATCGGATCGCTGGAACCGTTGCGTAAGGAATGATCGCGAAGACGTTCGCAAAGTCGCCCACCCTAAACAGCATAATTGCCGGGATCAGGTAGATGAACGACGGGAATGTCTGGAGCGTATCGCAGATCGGCATGAGGATATTCGCCACCCTCTCCGATCTCGCCGCCCAAATTCCCAACGGCACGCCAATGATCACGCAAAGCAATGTCGCGATGAGAACCAAATACGTGGTCTTCATCGTCTCTACCCAAAATCCGGTCACGATGAACGACGCCATCAGTGCAAGGCAGAGTAACAAAACCGAAAGCCCGCCGTAACGCCACGCAGCCGCTCCCACAACAAAGACGAAAACCGGCCACGGCATCCAAAGGAAGAAGTTCCGTACCGGAATAAGGAAGTTCAACGTTACCCAATCACGGATCGGGTTAATGTAATCAAAAGCGTTCTTGTTGAACTCTCGGATACCTCCATCCATCCAGCGCGCAAGCACTTTGGGATCGAACAGCGTTACTTTTCCTTCCGCGCCAGTATACGTCAGTTTGGACGGTGGGATCGTAACATCTCTGAACCAAATTGCCGCGATGTAGCTCAACACAAGGATCACGAGGAAGATCAGCATGTGCTTGTGGCGCTGTACCCATGTTTTTGCGACGGCGAAATGATCCGTCTCTTTGTTTGCATAGCCTTGCGTCAGGCGGTCCAAAACAATCGCCACAACCGAAATCGCGATACCCAATTCAATCGCGGTTCCGAGTTTCAACTGTTGGAGTGAATAGAGCAATTTATGCCCTAATCCTTGCGCGCCGGCAATCGAGGCAATCACGACCATCGCGAAGGTCTGCATCACTACCTGATTGACGCCAAGCATCAGCGTGCGCTTACCAGACGGCAAAGCAACTTTCCAAAGCGATTGTCGGCGCGTGCAGCCCGACATCTTGCCGGACTCAACAATCTCTTCCGGCACAGTTTGTAGGCCAAGAATTGTACACCGCGCCATTGGCGGCATGGCGAAAACAACAGTTGCAATCAACGCTGTGACCGGACCGAGCGCAAACAAGGCGGCAACCGGGGCAAGATATGCCATATGTGGCACGGCTTGCATAAGATCGAAAATCGGCGTGATGATCCGCGCAGCAATCTTCGAGCGCGTAACCCAAATGCCAAGAACAACGCCAACAAACGCAGCCATCGGAACCGCAACGACGACAATCGTCATCGTGCGCATCGTGTCTTTCCAAACATTGAAGACTGCGAGGTAAAGCATCGTGACCGCGCAGAGCAACGCCAACCGCCAACCGCCAATCCAATGTCCGAGCAAAATCACGCCAGCAGCAATTGCGACCCACGGGATCGGTCCATAAAGGGCTTTCGCGCCAATTCCTTTCAGCCCATCCGAAAGCATCTTCGGCAACGACGTGATAGATTCAGGCGCTGCATCGCCTAGGAAAAGAGCCAACAAGATAGGTGTGAGAAACAATACCGCAGCGATCAAACCATTGCGAAGGGTCGAAAAATACGTGACGGCGCTGGCTAAAATCACTGTAAGCCAGATCCACGACATATTCGCATGACCGCGATAAAGGACATATTCAGCCCATTTCACAGGCGCTTTTAATCCTTCGCCAATGGCACGGGTGATATCTTTAAAGGCAATACCGAAAATGGTTGCTTCGGACTTCAACCACTCAATCCGCGTGGTCAGCCATTCTTCGGCAGGTATCTCCCATTCCGGCCACCATCTGTCTGGCAAAACGCCCGGAGAGATATAATGAAAAATAAGAGCCAACAGCGCGATGCCAAAAACAACACCCCAATAAGACGGCATCTTTACGCCTTGAGAGGATTCGCTTTGGAACGTACTCGCCGTCGCCTCGGTCATGCTGCATCTCGACTAAAGATTGTTGTGGCCACATCCTCTCGGGTCACGGAGCCAATAATTTGGCCTGTTTCATCGACAACGCCCATTGGTCTGCTCGCCGTTAAAACTTGTTGAGCGACGGAGCCTATCTTTTCTGACACCAACACAGTTCCTTCGGCAGACGGATCAATCGGTTTCATAATTGTGCCGACCGAGACGATACGCTCGCGCGGCGCGTTGCGCGCGAATTCGGCAACGTAATCATCTGCCGGATTAAGAACGATTTGCTCCGGCGTATCGAGTTGCACCATGCGGCCATCTTTCATGATACCAATACGATCAGCGAGTTTCGTTGCCTCTTCGAAATCATGCGTGATAAAGACAATCGTTTTTTTCAGCTTTTGTTGCAGACGCATAAACTCGTCCTGCATCTCAGCGCGGATCAGCGGATCAAGCGCACTAAACGGTTCATCCAAAAACCAGATATCAGGTTCGACCGCAAGACTGCGCGCGATACCAACCCGTTGTTGTTGCCCACCGGAAAGCTCACGAGGGAAGTAACTTTCCCGTCCCTGCAAGCCGACCAGTTCAATCATATCTTTTGCACGTTGAACCCGCTCCGCCTTATCCATCCCCTGCACTTCGAGAGGGAAGGCAACATTTTCCAGAACATCGCGGTTAGGCAACAAGCCAAAGCTTTGGAACACCATTCCCATCTTATGTCGGCGAATGTCGATCAACTCGCGCTCGGACACTTTGAGAAGGTCGCGCCCTTCGTATTCCATCTCGCCTGCCGTCGGATCATTCAGGCGAGTGATACAGCGGATCAGAGTTGACTTACCCGATCCTGAGAGGCCCATGATGATAAGAATTTCACCGGCATGAACGTCAAAGGAAACATCCTGAACCGCGCCAATATAGCCCGCTTCTTTTAACGCCTCTGGTGTCGGCGCACCCTTGTGGCGTTTCATGAAACGCTTCGGGTTATCTCCGAAAATTTTCCAGATGTTTCGGCATTTTATCTGGACTTCGGCTGACATTTAAAATTTCTCACGTTTGAAAATTTAGAAACAAATAGGCCGAGCGGAAACCGCTCGACCAATCTCAACACGTTCAAACTTACCAGCTTGCAACGATGTCTTTGTTGTCTTCGATCCACTTATCAGCGGCTTCTTCAGGCTCCATTCCGTCAACGTCGACGAGCAGAGCAGCAGCTGCGATCTGAGCATTGGTGAAGTCAACGTTTTGCATCACGCCCCAAGCACCAGGGTATTTGTCAGCAAGACCGGACCAAGCCGCTTTTTTCAGCCAACCGCTGTGCGGTGCGCCACAATCGCCTGTGGCGTTCGGGTTTGGACCCCATTCTTTGACTTCGTTACACGCGGCAGATGGCGCCGGGAAGTCAACGAACTGACCTTCAAACTTTGACTCGATAAAGTTAGGTGTCCAGTTGAACAGAACGATTGGCTCTTCGCGGTCGTAAGCCGATTGCAGTTCCGCCCAAAGCGTTGCCGCTTGACCGACATTGATGGCTTCGAAGTTCATTTCCAGCGCTTCGATGCGGTCAGCGTAGTTTTTACCCCAGTCAGCAGGCGGACCTACAAAACGGCCTTTTGGTTTTGTTTCAGCCGTCGCGAACATTTCTGCGCAACGGTCAAGACCTTGCCACGAACCAGCGCCGGGGCATTTGTCGAGGACGTAGTTAGGAATCCACCACTCTTCACGTGTTGCAGCGGAGTGTGTTCCGGCATCAACCATGCCGTTCTCAACTGCTTTTTCAAAAGCAGACTTCATCGAGCCTTCCCAAGCCTCGACTTGGAAGTGCATGTCACCGTCTGCGATGGCTTGAAACTGAAGTTGGCTGTCCGATGGTGCGTACTCTACGGTATAGCCTTTTTCTTCGAGAACTTTACCAACCACATAGGAAAGAACGAGCTGACTGGTCCAGTTGTTCTGAACAATAATAATCGGATCATCCGACTCTGCCTCAGCAAACGCCGACACTGGCATCGCCATAAGCGCAGCAGCAGCTACACCTTTAATAAAGTTATGCATCTTCTTCTCCCTTGTTCTGGCGGATTATCGCCAATTGATACTGACCTGCCGATCTACGCCGGCTTCGGAAAAATTATGCGCCCTCAACTATGGTCTGAAGGCTGGTCGACGCCGCTTGTCGCATTGCGCGCACCGGGGCGTATTCTTCACTGTGATACCACTCGGTAGCAGCCTGCAACGTCGGGAAGCGAATGACAACGGTGCGTTCACCGATACTTTCGCCTTCGAAATGCCGAGCTGGCCCGCCTCTGACGAGGTATTCACCACCATACTTCTCGACAATCGGAGAAACAGCAGCGACGTAATCTTTATAAGCCTCAGGGTCAGTCACGTTAATTTGAGCGATAACATACCCCGCAGCCATGACTTATGCTCCTTTTGGCGTTGGATCAGCAGTCGATTTTGCCCAATCCGGTTCAAAGCCTAGAACGACAGTTTCAGCAGGTAAAGTCGGATTAAAAAGCAAGTTATGCCAATACGTCGCCTGATGAAGCGGATTTTGCTCGCCGAGCACCCAGACCTTGCAAGCAATATCATATCGCTGACGAAATACCTCAAAGCGGAGTGTGCAACGTTCAGCAGCACGAATTTTACTCGCTCCCGGTGACCCCGGAGGAAATGTCGAAGTCAAAATATCAGAAAAGGTTTCGGCCTTTTGGTAGTATGCTTCACTAAATAGCCTTATCGCATTATCGCGACGCTGTGCCGGATCATGGGTCTTGCGGACCATATGCTTGAATTCTTCAGTTTGGCTATGCGCCATCGTTTTGCACATCACGGTAATCACATGGCCAAGCGGTTCGGTTTCATCAATCAAGGTCACTTCAGGTGTGATCCCGTCGGAAGGCCGCCCCAAATCCTCACGCATCATCATTTGGCGAATGCGACATTGCCACCGCAAAAAGCCATCGCGCATCGCCGCCCCCTCATGGGTACGCGGAAGGGTATGTGCGGGCATCATAAGAGACCCCCGCACAAGGTCATATTACCGGAAAATTCCGTCATCAGTATTTCCGATACGCTTCGCGCAGTTGCACGAGCGGATGGCGGTCTGACATTTGGAATTTTATCAGCAGTTCACGCGCAATCATGTCACGATCCTGCTGGTTATCCGGTAGATCAATCGTATCGGGAACACGGACCCAGCCGTTGATGTTCCGGTCAAAAACGGCAGGTTTACCTTCTTCGTAACCCATGTGAACATCTTCAAGCCAGTTCAGATCATCCCACCCCATTGTCTCGACATATTTAGTCAAAAACGGAGTCATCCGACTATAATCAGGAACCAAATTTACATCATAGCGATAGCCAATGTGTTGTCCGATTTCTTTCTCACGCTCTGATCCGAGGCCATCTTTGTCTTTCAGAAACTGATCGACGTCGAGGATTTCAGAGCCGCGATATTGGGTTCCAGCCATTCTTCTTTCCCCCTTACAAGTCGTGATAATTATTGACGCCGACCGTATGGTCAGTGCCGGCGAGTGGAACGGCAGCCATTGCCGAGGCTTCCATCGTCAGGGCTGCAAGATCTTCCGGCTCAAGCGAGTGGATATTGGTCTTGCCGCAAGCACGCGCAAAGAGCTGAGCTTCGATGGTTAGCGTATGCAGGAAGTTATAGACCCGCTCCGCTGCTTCATCCGGGTCAAGACGCTTACGCAATTCAGGGTCTTGCGTTGCAATACCGACCGGACACCGTCCTGTGTGACAGTGATAGCAATAGCCAGCCTCAACACCCATCTCGGATTCAAAGTCTGCTTCGGGGATGTCTTTGTTACAATTCATCGCCATCAAAGATGAGTGACCAATCGCAATGGCATCTGCACCCAGCGCAATCGCTTTCGCAACGTCTGCACCGTTACGGATACCGCCCGCATAAACGAGGCTGATATCTCCGCGTTTACCAAGATCATCAATCGCTTTACGCGCTTGACGGATCGCAGCAATACCGGGAACGCCGGTGTCTTCGGTAGCGAAGTGAGGGCCAGCACCTGTGCCGCCTTCCATACCGTCAATGTAGATCGCATCTGGATCACATTTAACAGCCATCCGGACATCGTCATAAACGCGCGCCGCGCCGAGCTTGAGCTGAATCGGAATTTGCCAATCAGTCGCTTCACGGATTTCTTGGATCTTCAGCGCCAGATCATCCGGACCGAGCCAGTCAGGGTGACGCGCAGGCGAGCGTTGGTCAATACCCGCAGGCAGCGAACGCATCTCTGCAACTTGGTCGGTCACTTTCTGACCCATCAAGTGACCACCAAGGCCAACTTTACACCCTTGACCAATGAAGAACTCACAAGCATCGGCGAGTTTCAGGTGGTGCGGGTTAAAGCCATAACGTGACTGAATACACTGATAGTACCACTTCGTAGAATAGCGGCGCTCATCAGGGATCATACCGCCTTCGCCGGAGCACGTCGCGGAACCGGCCATCGTCGCACCGCGCGCAAGAGCAGTCTTAGCCTCGAACGACAATGCACCGAATGACATGCCGGTGATGTAAACCGGAATATCCAGATCAAGCGGACGCTTGGCACGTGGTCCGATGACCGTGCGGGTTTCGCATTTCTCACGATACCCTTCGATCACGAAACGGGTAAGCGTTCCGGGAAGGAAAGTAAGATCATCCCAGTGAGGGATTTTTTTGAACAGTGAGAAACCACGCATCCGATAACGACCAAGCTCGGCCTTAATGTGGATGTCGTCCATGACCTTCGGCGGGAAAACAAAGCTGTTCCCAAGGCGGTTGGTGTCTCTCTTTTTTGTGCCCGGTATCATGTGAGCCGGGGTCTCTCCATCAGCAGCCATTTCGGCGCTCCTATTCTTGTCATCCTCGGATTTGATCCAAAGATCGCGTCGAGTGGGAGAAGACCCTCGCGTCGAACGCGAGGGCGACGATCACGGTTCTTAGAGGATCAGCTTTTTCTCGTTTGGCTCTAGGTTGTCGTAGTTCCAGAGCTGCTTACCCGCGACGATTTTGGTAAAGTGATCTACACCCTTTTCAGGCATCAAATCGTATTGGGTTAGCTTACGGGTCAACCACGCCTTGTCGAGAGCGGTAAGTTCAGCCGGGATCGCATCAACCCCGTAATCCTTCACTTCACCGCCAACATAGATCGTGCCGTCATACATCGAGTCGCCAAGGTTCTTGCCAGCGTTGCCGCAAACAACCATCCGGCCCCGCTGCATCATGAACCCTGAGAACGCACCCGTATCACCGCCAACGATGATCGTGCCGCCCTTTTGGTCGATACCAGTTCGCGAACCAACCGAGCCTTTACAGACCAGATCACCACCGCGCATCGCTGCGCCAAAGGTTGATCCAGCATTTTTCTCGATAACGACGGTCCCGGACATCATGTTCTCACCGCATGACCAACCGACACGACCATTGATCCGAACATTCGGGCCATCAATCAGACCAACACCGAAATAACCAATCGAGCCTTCAACAATCAGATTGAGCTTATTGAGAATACCTACGCCGACTGAGTGCATACCGCGAGGATTTTGCAGCACGATCGTGCCGTAACCCTCTTCCATCAAATCGTTGATGTCTTTGTTTACCTCAGTTGTCGTTTTGCCTTCGCAGTTCAGCTCGGTCCGCTTGTTGAAATCAACATCGGCCGCCCAAGGATAGGTAAGGTTTTCATCCTCACCAACCTCAAAGAACACTTCCATCGAACGGTTCTTGAGTTGCTCTGACATCATGCCGAGGTCGCGTGCGCGGTCCTCCTGCGTCGTGCCCTCTTTCTCGTCTCGGGTTTGGCCAGCACGGGGATCATACCCCATGTCTTCGGCCATCACGCTCATGCTTTCCATACGCGGATCTCCTCATCATAGGGATCGTAGGTGTCAATCTCTTGGGGTAGGATGGCGCGAATAGCCACTTCTTCGGAAGCCATCGCGATCATGTCGTCAGATTCATAAAGAACCAGAGGCTTTGCAGCCATCGTGTCCTTTGCCATGCCAAGGCTGTCTTTGGTCGCCACCAGATATGTGAAGACGCCATCGATTTCCTCGATCGAGGCTTTCAGGCTGTCTTCCAGCGTCGCACCATTGGCGAGGTTATCCGCCGTGTAAACCGCCAGCAATTCGGAGTCGCAAGAGGACATAAAGCGATGCCCCTTTTTCTCCATCTGGCGGCGCTTCAACCAGTAGTTCGTGATCTGGCCATTGTGGACAACCGCAACGTCGTTATACGGGAAGGCCCAATATGGGTGTGCAGAGCGAATATCCACATCGGATTCCGTAGCCATGCGCGTGTGACCGATACCATGCGTTCCTTTGAAGTCACGCAGACCATATTGATCGGCAACGACATTCGCGTCACCAAGATCTTTGATCAGCTCGAGTGCATTTCCGAGGCTAAGGATTTCAGTCCCTTCAACATCCTCAATGTAACGCGCCATCGCTTCGGTATCGCCATCATGCGAAATGACATAGCGCATAGCGTAAGGCGTTACTTCGTCTCTGGATTTGATCGCGGCTTTGTGCTCACCGAGGCGTTTATCCACCTCAGCAATGCGCGCCGCAATTTTTTCACCCATGTCATAGCCAGAAGCCATGTCTTCTTGTTCGGCGACCTTAAAACGCATGACGTAATCGCCAGCATTTGGCTCGCCATAAATGGCAAAGCCCGTTGAATCGGGACCACGGTGTTTAAGCGCGGTGAGCATCGATGTCATCTCGGAACCGACGCCCGAGCTTTTTCCCCGATGTATAAGTCCGGCAATGCCGCACATTGGCTGAACCTCCTAAAGAAGCGACCCAAAAATGGCCGCACGTTTCCTGTTCGGCGGGGAAAAACCCCGCCGTTTCCTGTGTTTTTGTCGCCCTTACTTAGGGGAGACACTCCATGTACATTTCTTTGTCTAGTTCGGTAACGGTCGCCATCGAGCGTTCGTATTCGTCTGTTTTGTACTCGTGATAGAGGCGATACATTTCACCCGGCATACCGCGCTGAACAACTTCGTCCTTCTCGAGATGCGAAAGTGCTTCGCCGAGGGTCATTGGAAGCTTTTTAACATCCTTGCCCTCTTTGATCGCTTCGTAGATGTTGCGTTCTTCTGGCTCACCTGGATCGAGTTTATTATCGATACCATCATCCATTGCCGCAAGCAGGGTCGTCCCCATGATGTAAGGATTCACCATCGAGTCGACCGAGCGATATTCAAACCGACCCGGTGCGGAAACACGAAGACCAGTGGTCCGGTTTTGGAAACCCCAGTCAGCAAAGACAGGCGCCCAAAATCCTGTATCCCAAAGACGGCGGTAAGAGTTCACAGTTGAACAACCAACCGATGTCAGTGCTTGCAGGTGATGTACCACGCCGCCGATAGCTTCTAGGCCATCTTTACCTGGCATCTGTGGATCGTCATCATCAGGCATAAACGTATTTGTGCCGCCCTTAACGTACATATAGTTGTCTTGCATTCCGGGTAGATTTTTCGGGTCGTTTCCAATCTTCTGGAATTCATCCTTACCGCCCTCCCACAACGACATGTTGTGGTGGCAACCGTTCGCCGACACGCCCATAAATGGCTTCGTCATAAAGCAAGCAAAAATGCCGAACTCGCGTGCAACCTGTGCGCAGATTTGACGATACGTCGTCAGGCGATCCGCATTGCGAAGCACATCATCAAACATCCAGTTCAACTCAAGCTGGCCCGGTGCGTCTTCATGATCGCCCTGAATCATGTCGAGGCCCATTTTGCGGCAATACTCGATTACTTTCAGGGTAACAGGACGAAGGCTCTCGAACTGGTCAATGTGATAGCAATATGGTTTTGAATATCCGTCGCCCGGCTTGCCATTCTCGTCAAACTTGAGCCACATCATTTCAGGCTCAGTACCAATGCGCAGCTGACGTCCATGCTTCTTTTGGAAGTCTGCGTGCATACGGCGCAAATTACCGCGACAATCCGAAGTTAGATACCCACCGGGATCTACTTTTTCTTCACGGTTACGGAACAGAGTACAGTAGAATCGACCAATTTTCGGAGCCCATGGCAACTGCATGAATGTTTCTGGCTCAGGAATACCGACAAGTTCAGCAGCCTCTGGTCCATAACCAAGATACTCACCTGAACGGTTGAGGAAAAGGTTCATCGTTGCGCCGTAGACAAGCTGAAAGCCCTTTTCGGCAACTGTCTCCCAGTGGTCTGCCGGAATGCCCTTGCCCATAATTTTGCCGGTCACGGAAACGAATTGTAGATAGAGATACTCAATCCCCATCTTGTCGATCATCTTGCGAACTTCTTTGACTTTCGCCGCGCGGCCCTGTGCATTTACAAAATCATCAAGATCCATATGCGGACGGTTGCTGCGCTTTTTCGTATCTGACTTTTTCTTGGCAGGTGCTTTCGCCACTGTGTCTCTCCCTATGTCCGTAATTGGACTGCTTTACTGGCAGCGATTCGAGTCGCCACATTCAAATTATGACCGATTTAGACCGATTTCATCGATGCGCGCAACCAATTTGCTTTTTTGGTTCAAATTTGGCACAAAGAAAATTAAGCCAATTGGAAAGTTACAATGAATTCGACTGGAAAAAAGCGCAATGCTGCGGAAGTTGTAGCCGCTCTACGTCGCGATATTGCCGATTCTAAATACCTACCAAACGAGCGGCTTCCGGCTGAAAGAGATCTTTCCGATGCCTTCGGAGTTGCGCGAGGCACATTGCGCGAAGCCCTCCGCCAATTAGAAGAAATGGCGTATGTCGAGAGGCGCGCAGGCAGCGGCACTTATGTAACGTATAATGACGACGGTCATCCAAAAGTAACCGAGGCTACGCGGCCTTTGGAATTAGTCGACGCTCGGTTCGCTCTTGAACCTCATATCTGCCGCCTCGTCGTTTTACATGCGACTGGCCGTGATCTTTTGAGAATTGAGCATACACTGCACCGAATGGAGAAATGGGGCGGCAGTGCAAACGCATTTTCAGAAGCAGACGAAGCCTTTCACATTCTGCTCGCTGAAACTACGCGCAATCCTTTATTGGTTTGGATGATGCAGAAAGTCGCAGATGTGCGGACGCATTCTCAATGGGCGCAAATGCGCTCTCTTACATTAAGCGACTCGATGATCGAAGGGTATAATCAGGAACACCGCGCGATCTTCGATGCTATCCGTGACCGCGAACCGGAACGTGCCGCTCAAGCGATGAAAAATCATCTTTCCGCAGCAAGAAATTCGCTGATGAAGGCAGCACAAACTTAGCTTTAGTAACATGAGCAGTGTTAGAAGCAGGGCGGAATCATAAATTGTTAATGCGCTGAGTGGCGAATTGGATTCTTTAGTCGGTTCCACAGGAGGACCGACAATGACACAAAGTTTTCTCGAGCGTATCAGGCTGATTGACGATCCCCGCATTGCGGGAATGATTAT
>CALKIZ010000073.1 GCA_937995735.1 uncultured Neomegalonema sp.
AAATCGCCATGACACTCAATACCACACCACGAAAGTGCCTCGACTTCAGATCACCAATCGAAGCCTTCCTCGCCGAACTTGGCAAGCACGTCGATATCCGCTTCAATGATAACGTTGCACTTCGCTCATGAATCTACCGAGTTCGCACCATAAACCACTGTTTATCAAAGGTTTTTATTTTAAAAATTTTTAGCATCATTTTTGAACAGATCAGGCATCAGCACAGCCCTATGTAGTTTCAAACAGGGATAAAATGCCGCAAAGTTAGCGCTTTTTTAAATATCAAATACGGTACGGAGAAATAACTCCCGTAGCACCATCAGATTTTACAAATTCCGATCGGGTGACGGCGCGCAGATAATGCGGGGGGTGCAGGAATTCCTTTCTCTCTCTTGACTTTCCAGCCGCAGCGCCAGACATCCCCTGCATGACAGAGCATACTGAACGTAAAGGCTGGCGCGGAACAACGATCATCGCTGTCCGCAAGAACGGCACCGCCGCCATCGCCGGAGACGGACAGGTCTCCCTCGGCCAGACCGTGATCAAAGGCAATGCCCGCAAGGTGCGGCGCTTATCCGTCGGCGGACACGAGGTGATTGTCGGCTTTGCCGGGGCAACGGCGGATGCCTTTACCCTGTTCGAGCGGCTGGAGGCCAAGCTGGAGGCCCATCCCGGACAGTTGATGCGTGCAGCAGTCGAGCTGGCAAAGGACTGGCGTACGGACCGTTACCTGCGCAAGCTGGAGGCCATGCTGATCGTGGCCGACCGCGAAGTGACGCTGGTGCTGACCGGACAGGGCGATGTGCTGGAGCCGGAGCACGGAGTAACGGCCATCGGCTCGGGCGGCAATTTTGCGCTGGCGGCGGGAATGGCACTGCTGGACACGGAGGCGGAGGCGGCGGAGATTGCGCAAAAGGCGATGAAAATCGCCGCTGATATCTGCGTCTACACCAATCACAGCGTTCTTCTGGAGACGATCGGATGACCGCCACACCGCCGGAAACCCTCGAAAAAGCCGTCTCCGCAGGCGTTATCACGGGCGCTCAAGCCGAGGCACTACGGCAATTATCCGAGCGGGAGGGCGTGGCCGCGACAGATGCAGCGGCATCGGATCACAGCGGTGCGCCTCAAAAGGGTAAGGACGAGCCGTTCGTTCTGGTCAATAATTTCGGCGATATCTTTCTCTGTCTCGGCCTTGTCATTCTGTATAGTTCAGCGAATATGCTGAGCTTTGCGGACGGTATCGCATCACTATTATTCTGTTATGCTTTTGCCGCATTATTCTGGATTTTGACCGAAATTTTCGTTTTTCAATCCCGCCGCAAGTTTCCGGCAGTGCTGTCCGCATTCATGTTCATCTGGCTGGCATTCCAATCCTATAACCTTGCTTTCGGCGGGCGTGTTTCTCTGTACGGTCTGGTAACAGGCACTTTAACCGGGCAAGGCGCACCGTCGGCACTCTTCATTATGAATGCGTTGTTTATTTTTACGCTGATGCGGTACCGTCTTCCGATCCTTGCATTGGGCTTTGCACTCAGCTTTGCCCTGCTGATTTTCAGCATAGCGATGCAGTATATAGCGCCGTTGAATGCCTTTACGGTCTTGGCGCTTTGCGGGGCGGCACTGATCGCTGCGGGGATTTTTCTCGACACAAAAGACCGGACACGGACCGGTCATTATCATGAATTTGCCTTATGGCTGTTCTTCGTCGGTTCGCCATTACTGGTGCATGGTGTGATGGTGTTTGTCTTGCAGGATCATTTTTCAATTTTTTGGTCAGGATCTTTCAGAGAAAATCCGGGTCTGTCGGCTGCACCACTCGGCGAGGTAATATGGACAGTCAGCGCGTTAACCTTTGCCTTTACCATCCTCGGCCTGATCCTAGACCGCCGGTCGCTTGTGTCGTCTTCGTTATTATATATCTCTGTCGTATTGACCTATATAATCTATCAAACGGGAATTGATTTCGCGGCATTTTATATCATCGTACCGTTCAGCATAGGCCTACTGGTGATTGTACTTGGCCTGAGATGGGATCCGCTGCGTGATCGTGTGCTGCGCATCCTGCCCTTTGCCCGCTGGTTCCGCCCCCCTTCGAAAGTCTAATATGTCCTCACTGACCCCCCGCGAGATCGTTTCTGAACTCGACCGCTTTATTATCGGCCAAAAAGACGCAAAGCGCGCCGTAGCTGTTGCTCTGCGGAACCGCTGGCGTCGCCAACAAGTCGACGAAGATTTTCGCGGCGAAATCTTACCGAAAAACATCCTGATGATCGGCCCGACGGGTGTCGGAAAGACCGAGATTTCCCGTCGGCTTGCCAAGCTCGCCGATGCGCCCTTCACAAAAGTCGAGGCCACTAAGTTCACCGAAGTGGGTTATGTGGGCCGCGACGTGGAGCAGATCATCCGCGATCTTGTGGAATCCGCCATCGTAATGGTCCGCGACAAACGTCGCCTCGAAATGCGCCCCCAAGCGCATGTCGCCGCAGAGAACCGCGTCCTTGATGCTCTTGTTGGCTCAACCGCCTCCGAATCCACCCGCGATAGTTTTCGCAAGAAACTAAGATCGGGAGAATTGGACGAGCGCGAAATCGAATTGGAACTTGCTGACACATCCAATCCTTTCGGCGGGATGGATATTCCCGGCGGGGGCGGGTCGGTCGGCATGATCAACCTCTCCGATATGCTGGGCAAGGCGATGGGTGGTCGCACGAAGAAACGGAAGCTAAAAGTCATCGACAGCTTCGACGCCTTGGTCGCCGAAGAAGCTGACAAATTGATTGATGATGAGGGCATCACCCGCGATGCAACCCACGCCGTTGAGGAGAACGGCATCGTCTTCCTGGATGAAATCGACAAAATCGCTGCCAGAAAAGACACCGGCGGCGCGGATGTGTCGCGCGAAGGCGTGCAGCGCGACTTATTGCCTTTGATTGAGGGCACGACGGTTTCCACCAAGCACGGGCCGGTCAAAACAGACCATATCCTCTTCATCGCATCGGGCGCATTCCATGTCTCGAAACCTTCGGACCTGTTGCCGGAATTACAAGGGCGGTTGCCGATCCGTGTTGAGCTCAGGGCGCTGACGAAAGACGATTTCCAACGAATTTTGACCGAGCCGGATAACTCCCTGATCAAGCAATATGCCGCATTGATGGCGGCAGAAGACGTAACTCTGACATTCTCGGATGACGGGGTTGACGCCATCGCTGAACTCTCGGCGGAGATCAATACATCTGTCGAGAATATTGGTGCGCGCAGGCTGCATACGGTGATGGAGCGGATTTTAGATAGTCTATCCTTCGCGGCGTCAGAAATGAATGGCCAATCGCTTGAGGTTGATCGGGTCTATGTCGAAAAAGAGATCGGTGACTTAGCGCGAAACGTGGATCTCAGCCGCTACGTTCTTTAGAAAATGCCTATCTCACGACGATAACTCAGCTTGTAAACCGGGAAAAAGCGGTGAAATTTCCATCGCTTTTTCGCATCAATTTGACGCGAAGCTATTGAAGATAGACCCGATCCGGTCCATTTCTCTGCATATGACCAATATCGAGAAAATCGGCGCGTCAAAGATCGGAAACGGCCTTGAAGGGCAATTTTTGATTGCGATGCCCGGAATTGGTGATCCGCGCTTTCACCGCTCGGTTATTTTCGTGTGCGCGCACTCGGATGAGGGCGCTATGGGATTGATTATAAATCAATCTTCAGACGGGCTTAACTTCACCGACCTGCTCGACCAACTTAAAATTGAGCCTGACGAGGAAACAGACGCCAACTTACCGATCAGAATTGGCGGGCCGGTAGAATCCAGTCGCGGCTTTGTCCTGCACTCGGCGGATTATGGCGAAGATGGCGTTCTCGAAATCGAGGGTGGCTACCGCCTGACAGGGACCATTGATATTCTCCGGGCCATTGCGCAAGGCAAGGGACCAGCCGAGCATATGATTGCCCTTGGATATACCGGATGGGCGCCCGGCCAACTTGAGCAGGAATTGCAGCAAAACGGCTGGTTGTCCTGCGATGCTGAAGCCTCGTTGATATTTGCACGGGATGACAAAGCCAAATGGGTGCAAGCGCTCTCCAAGCTGGGTATCTCGCCCGAATTACTGTCTGCAGGCGGCGGAAACGCTTAAACTTTTGGGCAAAAACCCAGCCCCCACTCTCTCAATCTACGTATCCCGAACTTCAATGAGCCGCGTTGCCGCTTCCGCATCCATGCCGAGGCCGAAAAGTTCGCCTTGCCCGTAATCGATGCCAAGCGCAACCAGCGAGGCTACCTGTTCGGGTGTTGAAACCCCTTCAACAACGACCCGCGCATCCAGCAAATGCGCAAGCTCAACAACTTTGGAGACAATAATTTGAGCGCGGGCGGCATTCACACCGCTATCCAAAAACGAGCGGTCAATCTTCACAATATCGACGTCTAAATCCCGCAAGTACGCAAGATTGGAATATTCGACGCCAAAGTCATCAAGCGCCACCTTTGCACCGCCTTCGCGCAACGCCGCGAGCGCGGCACAGGCTTCGGGCATTTTTTGAATGCGCGCGCTCTCTGTCAATTCCAAGGTCAGTGAACTCAAGCCCACATCTGCGAATATCTTGGTGGCCTCGGCAACAAAATCCGAGTTCGCAAGTTGCGGGGCCGCGATGTTCACGGCAATACGCGGCGGTGCGCTTTCGCCATAACTAGAGCGCCAAGCCGCCATTTGCTCCGCCGCAACACGCAGCGCGATGCGGCCAAGTTCATGGATCAAGCCGGATCGTTCGGCAATTCCGATAAAATGTGCAGGGCTTAGCAAGCCGCTTCCATTTTCATCGACGACCCGCATCAACGCTTCGAAGGACGCAATGCGGTTATTGGCGAGGCTGACAACAGGTTGGTAATGCATCACGACCTGATCGGAATCGATAGCCCGCTTCAACGCGCTGGCCACTTTCGTCTCCGCAGTATCAAGCGATAGCAATTCAGGCTCGCCACCCGAAGGATCAATCTCAATCGCAACACCGCTACCTGAAATCTCCGCTTGCTCCAATCCTTCAATCAGAAGTGTTCGCACCGCTTTATCGGAGGTTATACAGGGCGTCCGCGTGAAGGCCGCATTCAGGCGGGGGAAAATCGGACCAATAGACGACATGACAGGTTTCGCCATATCAGCCAGCAACTGTTGCACCACAGGTCTGGGATCATCAGAATCGCTCTTGCGCCTGCCGGGACGGATCACGAGCAAATATTGATCCTTTACGGAGACAGTGCGATCGTCTTCAGGATTTGCGGCAACCGCAACCCGCTGTGCGAGTGTCTCACCAATAGTATCGGCCTCGGCTCCGAGCCTGCTTATGTCAGCGCTCGCCAACCGTACAGAAATTCGCACCAGCCATCCGTCAGGCTTTCGGCGCGTATCCGTTTGGCGAGGTAAACCTAAGAGCCTCATGCGTTCACCGTTTCCTGCTGGCGATCCTGTGCAAGTCTAGCATAGAGCAAATGATCCCGGACAGTCCCGTTTACTTCGAGATAGCCGCGCACAATGCCTTCGGCCTGAAAAGCGCAGCGTTCCAATAATGCCCGTGACGCCATGTTATTTTCAAGGCAAGCGGCCTCTAATCTCACCAACCCCAACGTCTGGAAGCCAAACTCTGCAACACGCTCGACGGCATCACTCATATACCCTTGCCGCGCATGAGCTTCACCAACCCAATACCCAAGCGAAGCGCTGCGCGATGGACCGCGCCGGATGTTTGACACCGTGATCCCGCCGATCAATGTGTCATCATCGCGACTGAACAATAATAACGCAAAAGCCCGCTCCGCATTGGCTTCGCCTGATGCCCACCGGACCCTGCGTTTAAAAGCGGAACGGGAGAGATGATCATTTGGCCAGCGCGGTTCCCATGGTTGAAGAAACGCGCGGCTTTCCTCTCGCAAAGCCGACCACGCTTTAAAGTCTTCAATACGCGGAGGGCGCAGGTGCAGGCGATCCGTCATCAAATCGAGGGATTGGCGCGTTACGCGCGAAGGGCCAAGGCCGAACAGCGCACGCAAACTCATGTTAAACTGCCTCACGCCGAGGCAAAGCCACTGCGCTCAGCTCATCCAAAAACGGATAAAAGGTACATGATGATTGCGTCAGCGGCATCCCGCCCTAAGCCGCCCGATTGGGCAAGTCCGGCAGACGACCTGCTTCAGGGCCAAGATAAACCGTTGAGGGTGCCGGACCATCGAGCAGAGCACGGGCAGCACTGCGCACCGCACTCGCATCGACCTGATCCACCATCTCGACAATCTCTTCCATCGGAATCGGTCTGCCCCAAAGCGCAATCTGGCGCGACAGAGATTCCGACCGGCGCATCGGCGACTCCAAGCCCATGACAAGACCCGCTTTGGATTGAGCGCGAGCACGGCTGGCCTCTTCTTCGGTGATGTCATCAGCGGCACGGTCAAATACATCAAGCGCAAGGCGGATCATTTCTTCGGCTTGCTCGGGGCTGGTCGCGGCATAGATCGTCATCATGCCGGCATCCTCGAAGGCTTCGGCGTAGGAATAGATGCTATAGCACAGGCCGCGTTCTTCGCGGGCCTCCTGAAACAACCGCGATGACATGCCTCCGCCAAGAACCGCAGCAACAGCCTGCGCGCGGAATTGTGCTTTAAAGTCACGGGAGTCGGGCGCTTCAAACCCAACGCAGATATGCGCTTGTTCAACTTCGCGCACCATTCGGATTGCGCCGGATTTATACACACCCGGTTCGCGTTTCGGCGTGGGCCTCGCGGCCATGTCTCCGAACAGGCGTTCAGCGGCCTTCACTGTCTCATCATGATCGACATAACCAGCAGCGGCCAGCACCAGCCGGTCCGGGGCATAGTGCCGCGCCAGATAATCAGAGATCATAGCGCGGTCAAAACTCAGCACTTTTTCAGGCGTCCCGATAATCGGTCGTCCTAAGGCTTGTTCAGGAAAGCAGGTTTCTTGCAATGTCTCAAGCGCCGCCATTGACGGCATGTCGTTGCGCTCTCCGATTTCCTGCAAAATGACCTGACGCTCTTTTTCAATCTCGCCTTCATCAAAAGTCGAGTCGCGCAAAATATCTGCGATCAATTCAATCGCCATCGGGACATGCTCGGCCAGAACCCGCGCCTGATATGCGGTGACTTCATAGTCAGTGTAGGCATTGAGATCGCCGCCTACATTTTCAATTTCTTCGACGATTTGCTTGGCATTGCGTGAAGACGTTCCCTTAAACGCCATATGCTCCAGCATATGCGACAACCCGCCTTCGGGCAAAGTTTCATCGCGCGCTCCTGCGGTAGCAGAGACACCGATAGCCGCCGATTTCACATGCGGCATATGTTCGGTCACAACGCGAAAACCGTTCGAGAGCGTCGTCGCCTGAACGCGCCCTCCTTCTATCGAGATATGATCGGTCACGTTCTCGCCTCACTGCGGATATGCGCTTCAATGGTTGCGAGATCATTCGGCAAGACGGCCATACGTTCCTCGCGCTCATAAAGGTCTGCCATGTGATCAGGCAGTTCGGCAATACGTCCTGTCGCATCTTTTACCGCGTCGGGAAACTTTGCCGGGTGCGCGCAAGAGAGTGAGACGACCGGCCCCTCGACATTCCAATCCTGCCCCGCCGCGACAGCGACGGCTGTATGAGGATCGATGACCATTCCCGTATCCGAGAGAATACCAGCGATGGTGGCCTTAACCCGCGCGCCGTCAATGCGTGCTGAGTCGAAATCTTCATGTAGATGATCGAGATGACCTTGAGAAAGCTCAAACGCACCCGTGGAGGCCAAATCATCCATCATTGACGCGACCGCCTTGCCATCGCGCCCGCATAGCTCAAAGACAAGGCGCTCGAAGTTGGAACTGACCTGAATGTCCATGCTCGGCGACGTGGTTTGCGTCGTCTCCGTCTTTTCATAACGCCCAGTTTGCAGGGTACGGTGTAGGATGTCATTCTCATTGGTCGCAATCAGCAAGCGTCCAACCGGAAAGCCCATTTGCTTTGCGACATACCCGGCGAAAATGTCCCCGAAATTCCCTGTCGGCACGGAATAATTCACCGGACCCGTACTCGCCAATGCAATCGACGAGGTTGCGTAGTAAACGACCTGCCCGAGTATCCGCGCCCAGTTGATCGAGTTGACGGCGCCAAGGTTCATGCCGTCACGGAACTCGTGGTCGTTGAACATCGCTTTGACCAAAGCCTGACACGCATCGAAATCACCTTCGACCGCGATGGCATGGACATTTGCATCAGTCGGCGTCGTCATCTGGCGGCGTTGAACTTCAGATGTCCGATTATGCGGGTAGAGAATAAACACGTCGGCACGCTCACGCCCTTTAAAGGCTTCCATCGCGGCTGACCCGGTATCGCCCGAAGTCGCACCGACAATACAGACACGCTGATTTCGCTTGGTCAAGATATGCTCGAATAAGTGGCCGATCACCTGCATTGCCAAATCTTTAAACGCGAGCGTCGGACCGTGAAACAACTCCATCAACCAATGGTCTTCTGTAATCTGGCGCACGGGAACAATCGCGCGGTGAGCAAAGTCGATATAGGCGCGCTCGATTAAATCACGCAACTCATCAAACTCAATCGCACCGCCCGTAAAAGGCAGCATCACCCGCGCCGCGACTTCCGCGTAAGGGAGGCCAGCAAGATCAGCAATTTCGTCATCAGAAAATTCCGGCCATGCCTCAGGAACATAGAGGCCACCATCGCGGGCAAGCCCTGCGAGGACGGCATCCTCAAAGTCTAAGGCTTCGGCAATGCCGCGCGTACTCACGTATTTCACTTTGATTTCTCCTGACGTAGACGACAGACGTTAAGCGTCCGCGTCCGAACCTGCAAGTTTGCGAACCCAAATCACGCTCATCAACAACCAAACAGCAGCAATAGCAAACCATTGAATTGCATAGGGCAAGTGCGAGTTACGGATATTAACTTGGGCTTTGCTGCCACGCGGCCAACCCTTGCCGCCGGTCTCGCCGGCCATAATCATAACCTGTTCGGTCTTCATCAAATCGGCCAGCGGCGCGACGGAACGGGAATAAAATTCCCGCTTGGGTATGTCGGCATCAAGGGTCCATGCGCTGGTATCATCGGGCCAGCGCATAACACCGACTACTTCAGTCAGCCCTTCGATTGTCGTTTCCGTGCGGGTGGCAGGGTCACGCAAATTTTGGGGAACATACCCTCTATCGACCAAGATACGCCGCCCATCCGATGTCTCAAATGGAACGATCACATCAAAACCCGGCCCCTTGAGCGTTTTTGAAGTCAGGAAATAGCTTTCTTCACCGTTCAGAAAGCGCCCCTCTACTCTTACGCGCTTATAATTATCGCGCTCTGCATCAGATGTTTCCGGCAAAGGTGCGGGAGGCGCGATCAACCTTTGTTCGGCGTCAGCGATGACGCGATTTTTTTCCGCGACTTTACCGGCTTGCCAAACGCCAAGCATGATCAAAACACAAAAACCGCCAAGACCGATAATGATCGGTCCCAGCGGCCATGATTTTCTATTGGCGCTCATACCGCGCCTCTGTGCCGTTTAATACTCAGTGTGCGCCGACTTGGAAGAAGGTCGCACTGCCGATGTAGATCGCAGCGAAGAGGAACAACCACACCACATCAACGAAGTGCCAATACCATGCCGCAGCCTCGAAACCGATATGACGTTCAGCGGTAAAGTGCCCTTTTCCAACGCGGATCAGGCAGACAATCAAAAAGATCGTACCGACCAGAACGTGGAAACCATGGAAGCCGGTCGCCATGAAGAAAGACGCTCCGTAATAGGTGCTCTGAAGCGTTAGACCTTCGTGATAAGCCTCGGCATACTCGAGCGCCTGACAGATCAGGAAGATTGCACCGAGGATGCATGTCACCGCCAAAAGCTGGAAAACCTTTTTACGGGTTTCGCTAACCACGCCGTCATTCTCGCGCATCTCAATCAGATAATGGTGCGCCGCTGTTAGCGTACAACCCGAGAGCAACAGGATCAGCGTATTGATGAATGGCAGCGCCCACGGGTTAAACGCATGAATGCCTTCAGGCGGGAAAGAACCACCTGCCGCGAACTCAGCCGTTTCGGGCTGTGTAAACAGCGCATAGCGGAAAAAGCTCCAGAACCATGCGACGAAGAACATCACTTCCGAGATAATGAAGAGAATGAAGCCATAACGCAGGCCGATTTGCACAACAGGCGTGTGATCCGTGCTGCCTTGGGCCTCTTTGACGACATCCGCCCACCAGCAATACATGACGATCAGCACACCGACCAAGCCGAGGAGTGCAAAAATCGGCGAGCCGTCGCGCATCCAGACAACAGCACCGATAAGCATGACGAGAGCACTGATTGCACCAACGAAAGGCCAAATACTCGGATTAACGATATGATAGTCGTGGTTCTTGGCGTGTGCCATGTCTCGCTCCATCCGCCGCTGATATGCAGCGACCTTCTTAGTTTAGCGTCCGACCCGTTTCGGGAAGTCCCGCAATTTCGGGATCGCTGATCTCGGTTTCAAAAAATGTATAAGAGAGTGTTATGCCCTGCACTTCTTCAGTCTCACGGTCGTCGCGTATAGCAGGATCAATGTAAAAACTCACTGGCATATCGACGGACTCGCCCGGCATCAACACTTGCTCGGTAAAGCAAAAGCAATCGATTTTGACGAAGTAACCGCCAATTTTCAAAGGGGTAACGTTGAATGTCGATGTCCCGGCGACAGGACGATCAGAATTATTCGTTGCCGTGTAGAACGCCAAGCCTGTTTCACCGATTGGCAGTGTCATTTCAGTTTCGACGGGCTTGAAGGTCCAGGGCAGTTTTGGATCGGTATTGGCATCAAAGCGCACGGAGATCGTCTCATCCAATACACGGCTCGATGCCGTATCAGAGCGCAGCGGCGTTCCACCGAAACCGGTAACCCGACAAAACGCTTCATATAAAGGGATCGCTGCGAAGGAAAGGCCAACCATGAAGACAGCCACCCCACCAAACATGGCAGCCGTCTTCGCATTTGATTTAGGGTTTTTCGTCGCCATCAGCCGTTCACCTGTGCGCTGAATTTTGCAATGCTGACAAAGAAAATCAAAGCGACAAACGCCAGCAACAATCCGCCAATCAACAGATTTCGGGGCCAGCGGCGGCGATGGATTTCATGTTCACGCATCATAGCCGGATCATCCCATCAAAACACGTAAAAGGGCATCAAGAAGCAAAGCGGAGAAAATAGCCGCGAGATAGTGTAACGAAACACCAAACAGCTTTTTCTCAGCCGCAAAGTTATCCTGTTCTGCAACCGCTTCATCACGTTTCCAGACGACCCATGCCCATTTCATAAACCATGCATTCATGGCAATCGCCGCCACCGCATAGAAGGGGCCACCGACGGGCGTAAAAAGCAGACCAATGCTGGAAAGCGCAAGAAGGACTGAATAAACGAAGATTTGCTTTCTCGTCACCGTGGTTCCGGCGACCACCGGCAACATGGGGACTTCGGCAATCGCATATTCACTGCGCCGCCACAGAGCCAGCGCCCAGAAATGCGGCGGGGTCCACAAGAAGATGATCGCGAACATGAGCAGAGGCTCAATCGCAATCGAACCCGTTACCGAGACCCAACCCACCAGCGGCGGAAAGGCTCCGGCTGCGCCGCCAATGACGATATTCTGGGGCGTCGAGCGCTTGAGCCACATCGTATAAGGGACGGCATAAAACCAAATGGTAAAGGCCAGCAATGCTCCGGCCAACAGCCCCGCAAACACGGAAAGCATTGCGACAGACAGCACAGAAAGGCCAAGACCGATATTCAGCGCATCTTGCCCTGTCACCCGACCATCAGGGATCGGGCGTTTCGCGGTACGCTTCATCTTCGCGTCGATATCCGCGTCCCACCACATATTCAGCGCGCCAGACGCACCCGCACCCACAGCGATACACAGCAAAGACGCAAAGCCGATGACAGGGTTCACAGCAACGGGGGCGCAAAGCATCCCGACCAGCGCCGTGAAAACAACAAGCGACATGACCCGAGGCTTGAGCAGGGCGAAATAATCCGCCACTTGCGGTTCATCAGCAAAAGCCGCGTGCGCCGTGTAATCGGGTGTCATGTTCATATCGCTCACGGTCGTTCCTTATTCGGCCAACGTGTTAACGGCGACTTTCGTCGAACTTGTCGAAGGGCCGTTCGCGATTTCTTGCACTTCAAGAAGGCGGGCTTTGAAATCTTCTTTTTCGACGACTTCAACTTCAATCGGCATGTAGGAGTGCCCACGGCCACAGAGTTCCGAACATTGTCCGTAGAATGTGCCAACGCGGTCGACCTCGAACCATGTTTCATGCAGCGATCCGGGAACCGCATCCGCTTTGACGCCGAATGCAGGCACAGCAAACGCATGAAGGACACCGCCCGGCTCGGACGTAACCTGAACACGGATGATGCTGTTCACGGGCACAACCATTGGCGCGGTGGTTTTCAGCTTCCAAAGGGCCAGCGAAGGAATGTCTTCGTCACTTGCGCCCTCTTCCTTCATGCCTTTGACAACATCATCATAGGTCGCATAGCCACCGCCAGCCATGAAGCTGCTATACGCCACTTCTTCGCCGTCGATCTCGTATTCGTAATTCCACCACCAGCCCGAAGCGCCAATGGCTTTAACCGTCACATCCGAAGGCGGCACAGTTTCTTGATAGTAGAGATATTTGATCGACGGATACGCGATACCAACCAATATCAGGACCGGAATCAATGTCCACGCCACCTCAATGGTGGTGTTATGGGAAAAGCGGCTTGGAACCGGATTACGCTTTTCGCTGAAGCGCCAGCAGGTGTAACCGAGCAAAATGGTCACAAACAGCGTAATAAAGAACGCAATCCAGTGCAGCCCAACTGACAGCGAAATCAGCCGTCTCATGCTTTCTGTCGCTGCGTCCTGATATCCGAAAGCGCCTGCCTTCGGCACACCAATATCTTGCGCCAATGAAATGCCCGTTGTCGCCGCCAAAGTCGCAACCGCGCCAAGGCCAATCAGGAGGTGTCCGCTCCGCATACCGTAATGCTCCGTTCCTGCGAGGAAATCAGGCACAAATCGCCCGACCCGTCACTGAGTCTGTGTGTTGCCCGCCTTGAACCACAAGACATAGGCTTCACGCAAGCGTCAGCCGCGTGGCAAGCGGTCGCGCGTCACATTTTTTACAATCAATTTGGGTCGAGTTTCGCTCCAAGCGCGTCTGCGACCATTTTTTGGAAATGATGCACAGTATGCTCGCTGAGTTCCGTACGGTCTTTATCCACGACAAAACGGCCTTGATTATAGCCTGAAGACTTCAGTCCCTCCTGCACGCTCTCGCACAGGCCAATATCTTCGGGTTGCAGCACGTCAATCTGGTAATCAATCGCATCTTTTAGCTGTGGCGTGATCTTTCCATCCGGCACGAACCAGTCCTGAAACTCGATACACCGCTCTGGCTCGATCGGATTCATCTGCAAAACCGAGAGGTTAGGCTCTCCGGGATAGACCCATATCGTGAAGTTCGGCCAGACGAACCAACCGGCATAACTGAAATCAACTTCGCCTTTGGTGAAGTTAAACGCCTTGCTTTCCGTTGTTTTCACGCTGTCAGAACAATGGCTGGAATAAATGCCACGAATTTTCGAGCGATAGGACGGCATATCGACGAGATCTACAAAATCTTTATGAGCGGTATGACAATGATAGCACTCAAGAAAGTTGTCGATCATGACCTTCCAGTTTGATTTCACATCATATGTATCGCGCTGGGCAAAAGCGAGATCATCAACTTGGGGCATGTAATGGCGGATTTCCTGTTCCAAATCCCCTGATATTTCAGCGAACGGAGCCGCCTCCATATCCATGTTAACCATAACAAGGCCACAGAACACCTCGACTTGCACAGCGCGTAGCGAAAATTCGGCGCGATCAAAGCCCTCCATGTTCTCTGTGTTACGCGCTGATTTTAATGTGCCGTCAAAGTCGAACGCCCATGCGTGATAAGGGCACGTGATAATGTTCTTTTTCCCGACACCCTCGACGAGCTTATGCCCCCGATGCGGACAAACATTATAAAAAGCCCGCAAATCGCCCTCACGGGTGCGTGCAACAAAGATATTCTGCTCATGAATGCGCGTTGTTAGAAAACTGCCCGGCTCTGCGACTTGGGATACGTGACCCGCGTACCACCAGCTTTTGTAAAAAATCGCATCCTTCTCCAACTCGAAGACAGTTGGATCATGATAAAACCTTGCGGGAAGCGTATATGACTGTGCCGGATCAGCCCGGAACGGGGCATCGCCCGGTTGGAGATTCAAAACATGGTGGGTCATTGATCCGCTCTCAGAATTCAGATCGGCGAAGCGAACCACTCTTCACAGCAATTCTCAAGAGCAGCCCCAAAGATTCATCGCGCTACAAAAATTTGTTGAAGAATTTGACGAATCAAGACGGCCCAAATCACCTGATTTGTCCGCTTAAGCGTCACCAATCGTCTTTTTTGCGAGAAAAACAAAGTCGTACACACACCTAAAAAGTGCAATCTGTAATACAATTCTTACACATTGCGGGAAAATTTTCCGCGACAATTTGCCACCCCCACGAACCCCAAAATAGTTAACGATAACCGTAAGATTCAACCAAACATGAATGTTACCCTACGTTGCCTGCCTTCATGAATCACAAAATATTGTGTCCAATTAGTTTGACACCACAAGATATCTGACTCACCAATCTCTGCAGCAACACAAATTCGGTAACGAGAGATGTACGAAAAATTTAACAAAGCATTGGCGAAAGCGCTCTCAACAGAACCCACGCCTTTTGGCATTCAGGAGCGTGGACTACTGATTGCAACCGCAAGACGCGCTGCGAGCGACAATCGTATCAAAGCGATGAACGAAGCTGCGCTTGGTGAGTTTCATTTCGCCAAAATGCATGAATCTGCCAGTATCCGGTATCATGAAGATGCAGAGGCGCTTGCCAACAATGAACTGCCCAAACATCAATCTGTGACCCATTATTTTTCCATCGCAGAAACCTACAGGATCGACGATCAGGAACGGGAGAGCGCGACAGAAAATTCGAGAAAAAGCGTCGCCTGACTTTCACGCCATAGAGTTACTACCTGCCTCAACTCTCCCCGTCTCCGGACGGGGTATTTTTTTGTCAATTTTACGCCCACAAGACCGGACATCAAAATCCGGTCTGGTCTTTTCACATGGGGAGAGCATAAATCGCCCTTACGAAAAATAGCGAGGGACTGAACGATGTTGGCTAAAAGACAATGGGTTCCAGTACCCTCCGAAGCGCGTGTGGCGGACATTATTGCATCCGCGACCAGTCAGCCCTCTTCGCAAATAGCCGCAAGGCTTCACGCGCTGGCCGAGCAAAATCGCGATATTCACGAGCGCGAGTGCTTTAATCTCAATCCCGCCACCAACGTCATGAACCCGCGCGCCGAAGCCATGTTAGCCGCCGGGATCGGATCGCGTCCTTCGCTTGGGTATCCCGGCGATAAATACGAAATGGGGCTTGAGGCCATTGAGGAAATCGAGGTCATATGCGCCGAACTATGTGCGCGTGTTTTCAACGCAAAATATGCAGAAATACGAGTGCCGTCCGGCGCAATCGCCAACCTCTACGGGTTTATGGCGACCTGTAAGGCGGGGGACACGATTATTGCACCGCCTGCGTCGATTGGCGGGCATGTCACGCATCATATTGATGGATGCGCGGGGCTGTTTGGACTGCGCACCGTCTCTGCGCCTGTTAACAAAGACGGGTACACGATTGATGTCGAGTCGCTGCGGGAGTTGGCCCTCAAAGAACGCCCCAAGCTGATCACCGTCGGTAGCAGCCTTAATCTGTTCGAGCATCCCGTGCGCGAGGTCCGTGCCATTGCCGATGAAATCGGTGCAAAAGTCATGTTCGATGCCGCCCATCAATGCGGGATTATCGCCGGTAAAGCATGGCGTGATCCACTGGCCGAGGGTGCGCATTTCATGACCATGAGCACCTACAAGAGCCTTGGCGGTCCCGCAGGCGGATTGATCGTCAGCAATGACGCGGAAATCATCGAGCGCATGGACGCCATTGCCTTCCCCGGTATGACCGCGAATTTCGATGCGGCAAAATCAGCGGCACTGGCCCTGACAATGCTAGATTGGATCGAACATGGCGAAGCCTATGCCGCCGAGATGATCTCTGTATCCCAAGCCCTCGCTAGCGCTCTTGATCGTGAGGGCTTGCCGGTTTTCGCCACACAACAAGGGTTTACCCAGTCGCACCAATTCGCAATCGAGGCCGCACAATTTGGCGGCGGACAAGCAGCATCGAAAACACTGCGCAAAGCAGGGTTTCTTGCTTGCGGGATTGGTTTGCCAATTGCGCCAGTGGAGGGCGATATGAACGGTTTGCGGATCGGGACGCCTGAACTTGTGCGCTGGGGTGTCACGGTTGATCATATCGAAGAGATCGCCGCCCTGATTGCAGCGGCGCTTAAATCCGATAAGCCTGAAACACTTGCCGATCAGACCCGAAAACTGCGAACCCAATTTGATACGCTCCATTTTATCACATGAGCGATTGCGCAGTCTAAAGAGGTTTTGACTCACGGTGAGGGTCGATATTCTAAGGTTTGAACACAGTGTTCTTGCCTCGAAGGGGTCAAAGCCGCATGTAGTCTCTTGAAAAGGAGCTTTGCTGATGCGTTTCGATCCCTTCGCCACTGACCTCGATTTAGAAACCGCCCGTGCAGTGCTGGCCGAAGCCCTTTCAGGGGCCGATGACGGTGAGCTGTTTTTAGAGCGGCGACGCGGCGAAAGCCTGATGTTTGATGACGGACGGCTCAAGAACTCCACCTACGACTCCGGTGAGGGGTTCGGGTTGCGCGTGGTATCGGGCGAAGGTGTCGGCTATGCCCATTCGGACGAGCTGTCGATTGCGGCGCTGAAACGCGCGGCAAATGCAGCGGCGGCGATCAAATCCGGCGCGCCTGCCGAATACTCTGAGGCCCCGCGCGCTACAAACCGCAAGCTCTACGGCGATGAAAGCCCGCTGGAAGGCCCCGCATTCGCAGCCAAGGTCACCCTCCTCCGCGAAGTGGATGCGTATTTGCGCGAAAAAGACCCCCGCGTGGTACAGGCCACGGCTTCGCTATCGGGCGAGTTGCAGGAGGTTGAAATCCTGCGCGCTGATGGCCACCGCATCCAGGATACACGCCCATTGGCGCGGATCAATGTTTCCGTCATCGTGGAAGAAGGCGACCGGCGCGAATCCGGCTCTTCCGGGGGCGGAGGCCGCGTACCTTACGACTCGCTCATCGACGAGAGCAACTGGAAGCACCTCGCCGACGAAGCCCACCGCAAAGCGCTGGTTTCGCTAGAGGCACAAGATGCCCCCGGCGGTGCGATGCAAGTTGCGCTGGGACCAGCTTGGTGCGGGGTCATGCTGCACGAAGCTGTTGGGCATGGACTTGAGGGGGATTTTAACCGCAAGCAATCCTCAGCTTTTGCCGGATTGATGGGCGAAATGGTTGCCTCCAAAGGCGTGACCGTTGTGGATGACGGCACGATTGCAGACCGGCGCGGCTCAATCTCGATTGATGATGAGGGCGAGCAATCCAACTGCACCACACTGATCGAAGACGGACGGCTTGTTGGCTATATGCAAGACCGGCAGAATGCGCGGCTGATGGGGGTATCCTCGACAGGAAATGGCCGCAGGCAATCTTATGCCCATGTGCCAATGCCCCGAATGACAAATACCTATATGCTCGGCGGTGATGCAGCCCCGGAAGACGTCGTAGCAGCCGTAAAAGACGGTATCTATGCGGTCGATTTCGGCGGCGGTCAGGTGGATATTACCAACGGCAAGTTTGTGTTCTCCTGCACCGAAGCCTATCGCGTGAAAAACGGGAAAATCCTCCACCCGATCAAAGGCGCAACCCTGATTGGCGATGGACCAACCGCGATGAAAAAAGTACGGATGGTTGCCAATGATATGGCCCTCGACAACGGCATCGGCATGTGCGGCAAACAAGGCCAGTGGGTCCCCGTCGGCGTCGGGCAACCCACCATGTTAATGGACGATATCGTCGTCGGGGGACTGGGGGATTAAGTCTTAAATTCAAATTGTCTTGAAAAAAAATTCAATTTATAAATGTAAGAGGATAAGTTCAATAGTAGGACCACCTCCAGATGGAAATGAACAAGCAGCCTTTCGCATTACCGACAATTTGCAAAAGGAAATCCAGAATTGATCCAACTCCAGATTATCAGCGTCCACCGGCATGGTCACGAAAACAGAAACAACTCCTGATGGATACGATTTTGCGGAATTACGATATTCCCAAATTCTATTGGAGGAAAGTAAATCGGGATGACGGTATTGAATTTGAAGTCATAGACGGACAGCAGCGTTTAAGGGCAATTTGGGAGTTTTCTGAAGATGAGTACCCTTTAGCAAAAGACTCAGATCCTATAGACGGAATAGACGTGGCGGGTTTGAAGTTTTCTAGTCTACCAATGAAAATAGCCGACATTTTTGATACTTATTCCCTCGACATTGTTGTCATTACTGATGCTGTTGAAGATGAGAAAGAAAATGAAGTGCGGGATATGTTCCTTCGCCTCCAGAACGGGACCACCCTCAAAGCTCAGGAAAAAAGAAATGCGATGGTCGGAGCCATGCGCGACTTCATAAGAGAATTAGCTGAACATCCATTTTTTAAAAATTGTAAATTTAAAGACTCGCGCTTCACTTTTCAGCATGTAGCGGCTCAGATCACATTAATGGAGCTGAATGGTGGTGCTACAAATGTTAAAGATGTCGACCTGAACCGGATGTACAAAAAAAATGAAAACTTTAATCATACAGGCGCAGTGGCCAAAAAAATCAAAAAAACGCTGGATTTTCTTATTGAAGCATTCCCGGAAAAAACCCCAGAACTCGAACGGTATAATGTTATAACGCTTTATGCACTATCATCACTTCTCATAGACAAATACATCTATAATAATGCCGCGCGATCTCTTGCAAGCTGGTTCATCGCTTTTGAAGGCGAACGTGCTCAAAATGAATTGGCTGATGAGAATGATCGGGATACATCATTGATTGAATATCGTCGTATGACAAGCCAATCAACAGATGCAGAAGAAAGTATCAAAGGTCGATTGGAAATCATGGAAAAAAGATTCTTCCAAAGCGTTCCCAATCTTGAACTCAAAGACCCGACCAGAGGCTTTTCACCTGAACAGAGGTTAGCAATTTTCCGCCGCGACAATGGTGTTTGCCAAGTAAAAATAAAATGTTCTGGAGATCGGGTAACATGGGACAATTGGCACGCCGATCATATCCAACCTTATTCGACAGGTGGTAAAACAGTTGTAGACAATGGCCAAATAGCTTGCGTTTCATGCAACTTATCAAAAGGCGCGAATTTCTTACCAAACCCGACTGCGCCGTAACCCCTGAAAAGGGTACGACCGATGGCGGGCTTGGTGGGACGGGGAAAGCGCCGGAGGACTGTCCCCCGGCGCTGTAAGATCAGGTATAAAGCTTCGGTGCACCGAGCTGATCGTGGATCGCGTTGCACGTCTGTGGGTCAATCCCAAGCGATTTCGCAAGGCCGTCGAGATACCGCGCTTCTTCTGCGGAATCGAGATCAATGGCCATAACGGACATGAGGTAAGCCTGCTGCTCCATGCCTTGCGGAATGTCGCGAACCAGACCTTCAACATCAATCGGTGAAGACAGTTCTTCGCGAACGAACTGCATTTCATCCTGAGAAATATCGCCGAGATGACCAAGAATTTTTTCTTTCTCATTGTCATCAATCTGGCCGTCAGATTTCGCCGCGCTCAACATCGCACGAAGCATGACTTTCGCAGCATCTTCCTGAGACTGGGTTGGGGCTTGCTCCGGCTCGCCGAAGTTTTCAAATGCCGAGTTAAGCGCGCCGCCGAAACCACCTTGTTGTGGTTGAGGGGGAGCGCCTGCACCGCCTTGTGGCGCGCCGCCACCGAGACTATCGAGTAATCCGCCGAGGCCACCGCTTTGCTGTGCGCCGTTACCGCCACGACCAGCAAGGATACTTCCCAAGCCGCCAGCCGCTGCGCCGCCGCCCATCAGACCGCCGAGAACATCACCGATGCCGCCACCGCCGCGCTGTTGACCACCGCCCATAGCGCCACCGAGCATTCCGCCGAGGCCGCCACCGGCTCCGCCTTGGCCACCCATCATGCCGCCGAGCATTCCGCCCAAACCGCCACCGCCAGCACCACCTTGGCCGCCCATCATACCGCCAAGCATTCCGCCGAGGCCACCGCCAGCACCGCCGCGACCTCCACCCTGGACCATTCTCCCGACGCCCTTGGCGACCATGACTCCCATGCCAACCTTGGCGAGTGTTCCCATCCAGCTCATAATCTCGTCCTCTCTACATCGACCATCGACTTGATGACCGCAAAACGCCGGGACAATGCCGCTTAACAACGGATATGTCTACAAGCGTTCCTTTCAATTGCCCCTTAGGTGTAGTTGGATATTTTGTGCGTTAAACGCAAGGTGAGAACCCTAAACGCCTGTCACACAAAGCCAAATTGACGCTTATCAACGCGATGCTGCGGTTTTTTTGCCTGCATTGGTTGTGAATTGAGTCGATACGATTCGCGACGGAATTAATCAGAAGGCGGATTAATCGGAACCATATGTTGGTAGAACCACATCGTTTCGACCGCCCCACAAATAAGCACGGGTCCGACGCTGGAGTCATCTTTACGACAACCGCCGCGCTACGAGCGGTGCGCCCAGAATAACGGTGATGATCCTGACAAGATGATGCGCGACAACAAACGCCACATCTGCGCCAGCGGCCATCGCAAGCAGCGCCATTTCAGCTTGTCCTCCCGGCGCGAAGGATAAGAATGCTTCAAGCGGGGGAACCAAGCCAATCGAAGAGATTATTCTTTCAAAAACAAAAGCGATAACCGCCAATAAAATACAAAACCCGAGAGACGCCGCGACCGTGCTTCGCAGTTCTCGCAAAGTCGCGCCCAGATATTTCACGCCGACGCCCGCACCGATGAATAACTGCGCAACGATGATGGCTTCCATCGGCGGTCTTTGCTGCAACAATCCGCTTAGGCTCGCCGCCCCAGCCAAAATCAAAGGCCCGACAATCGACGCACCGAAAAGGCCAATGCGCTTGCCGCCCAACCAACCCACTAAAGCGCACACCACCATGATGACCCCTTGGGAAAGTGGCGTTTGGACAATCGGAATTCCGGGCGGTGCTTGTCCTGCAACAGAGACACCATAAAAGCTCGCCATCAAAAACGGGGCGAGCGAGACGATAACGAGAACCCGTGTCGCGTGAACCAACGTTAAGGCACGCACATCTGCTCCCGCCTCTTCGCCAAAGATGATCATGTCCTGCAAGCCGCCCGGCATCGCAGAAAAATATGCGGTTGGTTTTGAAAATCCGCAGACCTTTCGAAAATACGGATAACCAATCAATCCGATGGTCACGACAAAAAAAGGCGTTAAGGCGAGACTGAACGTCATCTCATCCAACCGATCAAAGAGTTCCGGCTTAATCGACGCACCAACTGCGACACCCAAGATCGTCCGCGTTGCATCGCCAGCGACTCCAAATCCGCTCAGTGGCGCGGACATCAATGCGGCGATCAAACACGCGAACATTGGCCCGAGCAGGAACGGCAATGGCAAATTGAGCGCAACAAAAATTGCTGCACCAATGACCGCAACAATGCCTGTTACCACCCGCTGCTTCGAGATCATCCCCACAGTTCTTCTTTCAAGCGGTCAATCATTTAGCTTCAAGTTTGCACATACAGGTCGAGACGGGAAACCGGCGAATTCTTACCCAAAATCCCCGATTTAGGGGCATTCAGCACGGTTCAAGTTGCAAAACACGAACTCGGCGAGTAACCATAGGAAAAATAACAGGCAAATATCCGCGCTACGAGTATCAGCAGATTTTCTAAATCGCCACAATCCCTCGATGTAAAAGAGGCTTATCAACGCAGTTCTTAGCGAGAAGCGTGATTTAGAAACATCCGAAATATTCCATGATGCCAAGCGCACCTAGACGCGAAAAGAATAGTAATGCGAATGAAAGAAGCAAAACAGGCTGTCAAAGTCGTCGAAGGTCCAATCGAGCCAACTTCAGACCGCATCCAACCTCAAGCGGCGGCCCTGCCCTATCGCTATGAGAACGGCAAACTCAAGGTCATGATTGTGACGTCCCGCCGGACAGGGCGCTGGGTTTTCCCAAAAGGCTCAATGGGAAAAGCAAAAGAATGGCAAGCCGCAGAACAAGAAGCCTATGAAGAAACCGGCGTATCGGGAACGGTCGACCGCAGACCGCTCGGGCGGTATCTGTCGCTCAAAGTACGCGGCGAGGATGCTTGGCAAACCGATGTGGCGCTTTATCCGCTGAAGATTTCAAAGTTCCACAAGAACTTTCCTGAAAAAGCCCAACGCAAAAGAAAACTCGTCGGCATTAAGCGCGCCCGAAAGATGCTTTCGCAGCCCGAAATGGGTGATCTTGTGGACGCACTTGCCAAGCGGCTGAAAAAGGCCGAACGCAGATTAGGTTGACGTGTGCTTCCGCCGGAAATCATTCGGCGGATACACACCGAGGATTTTGACGTAATCCGTGAAGTATCCCAACTCTTCCAAAGCTCTGGCGACGGGAGGGTCTTCGGGGTGGCCATCAATATCAGCGATGAACTGTGTCGCCGTGAACGAGCCGCCAAGCATATAACTTTCGAGACGGACCATGTTCACACCATTGGTCGCAAAACCGCCCATCGCTTTATACAGGGACGCAGGCAGGTTTCTGACACGAAAAACAATGCTGGTCAGCGCAGGCGTTCCGGGTTCCGCCTCGACTTTGACCCGCGAACAGACAAGAAAGCGCGTCGTGTTATGCGCTGCGTCTTCAATATCCGAGGCGAGTGTCTTCAACCCGTAGACTTTCCCGGCAAGGGTCGAGGCAACAGCCGCGCGCGAAGGGTCTTTCGCTTCGGCAACCAACCGCGCTGAACCAGCAGTATCCGGCCCCGCCACAGCACGAATGCCGTTTTCATTAAGAAATTTACGCACTTGTCCCAGAGCAACATTCAGGCTCTCAGCCGTCTTTACGTCTGACAGTGTGGCGTCCGGCAACCCCAAAAGCTGCATACGGATCGGTAAGAAATATTCACCAATCACATAGAGTCCCGACTCAGGCAAAAGATGGTGGATGTCCGCAACACGACCATACAGTGAATTTTCAACCGGCAACATAGCAAGGCGTGCATCTCCGTGCCGGACTGTTGCAATTGCCTCCTCAAAAGTCGGGCAAGGCACAGGCTCCATATCGGGGAAGACTTCGGAACAGGCCTGATGCGAAAACGCGCCATTTTCACCCTGAAACGCGATGCGCTTTCCGGCATCAGCGGAATCGGAGGGTGGGTTCGACGCGGTTTCTTGACGCATGATCTCTCTCGTTTAGGAGTTTAATTGAATTCCATCGCTTATATGCTTGCAGGCGAGGGTGTGAAACCGCTAAAACGCCGCCGATTGCAGTAGATGAATGCGACATGCCTGATTTTTGGTATTGCTCGCTATAAGGATTTTCGATGGACGAGTTGGAACTCAGCAAGATCGTAGGCGTCGGATGCGCGGCTATGCTCGCTTTTGTTGGATTAACTGAAGTGTCACATGGCATCGTTTCGATGGGCCATCTCGACAAACCTGCTTACACCATCGAGGTCGCCGAGGCTGAAGAAGCCGAGGCCGAAGAAGTGGTTTCGGTTGCGACTCTTCTGGCCAGCGCAGATTCGGCTGCGGGTCAGAAGACATTTAAGTCTTGCGCCGGTTGCCACAATGCTGCGGAAGGTAAAGGCGCAAAACAGGGTCCAAATCTTTGGGGCATTGTTGGCCGCGACATCGCCAGTGTAGACGGTTATGGTTATTCCAGCGCTCTCAACGAAAAAGAAGGCGTATGGGATTGGGACGCATTAAATGCGTTTCTCCTGAATCCTAAAGGCTTCGCCGCCGGAACCAAGATGGCGTATAGCGGCCTTAAGAAAGACGGGGCGCGCGCAAACTTAATGGCTTGGCTTAATGAGCAAAGCGGTGAACCGATCCCGTTACCTACTGAATAAAACCGCTCAATTCCTTGCCTTTAACCGGATAAGCCGCCCAACTGAGCGGTTTTTTTGTTTCTGTTAGCGATTCCGTTACCATAATTGCCATTCTTTTGCCCTGCAGTACCCGTGCATTATCGAGATCTTGCGATGGCGGAAATGAACCATAATCATTGCATCTTCGCGCATGGGCAGGATATTACGACGTAAAAGAACGCAGGAGATGAGCGGATGACCCTCGACAGGCGACAGGCAACACAGCTTCTTCTGGCTGGCGGCGCAGCAACGACCGCACAGATCGGGTGGCCGGCCCTCGGCTTCGCGAAAGAGGATCTGCATCGTTCACATGGTGCAACGCTCGTCGGCGATCTTAATTACGGCCCCGATTTCAAGCATTTCGATTACGCCAATCCAAAAGCACCCAAAGGCGGAACCGCACGCATTGCCGCTATTGGTACGTTCGACAGCTTTAACCCCTTCATCGTTAAAGGTAATTCAGCGATAGGTGTTGGCCGGATTTACGATACACTGATGACGCCTTCACTGGATGCCAGTTCGACCGAATACGGCCTGTTGGCGGAATGGATCGAGCATCCAAAAGATTTTTCATCTGTTGCCTTCAAAATTCGGGATAACGCGACATGGCATGATGGAACACCGGTCACGCCCAAAGATGTGGTTTTCACCTTCAATCTGCTGATCACCAAAGCTATTCCCGGATACAGACTATATTACGCGAATGTGGAAAAAGCCGAGGATGCGGGCGATAACATCGTGCGTTTCACCTTTGATGAAAAGAATAACCGAGAATTACCGCATATTATGGGTCAATTGGTCGTTCTACCCAAGCATTACTGGAAAGACCGCGACTTCACCCAATCCTCACTCGAAAAACCGCTTGGATCAGGTCCCTATGAGATCGGTAATTTCGAAGCGGGTCGCCATGTCGAATATAACCGCGCCGCTGAATATTGGGGGAAAGATTTGCCGGTTAATATCGGTCTGAATAACTTCGATAAGCTGCGCTTTGAATACTACAAAGACCCCAATGCGGCTTTTGAAGCATTCAAAGCAGGGAAACTTGATCACCGTGCTGAAAACAGTTCGATCAACTGGGCAACCCGTTATAATTTTCCTGCTGTCGAAAAAGGCGATGTCTTGAAAGAAGAGATCGTCACCGACGGACCAAAGCGCTCTCAAACATTTGTTTTCAATACGCGGCGGAAGAAATTCAGCGACGTGCGTGTGCGTGAAGCACTGGCCCTCATGTTCGATTTTGAATGGACGAACAAAGCGATTTTCTACGGGCAATACGCCCGCCCGACCAGTTACTTCCAAGGAACCTCCGACTTGATGTCTTCAGGACTTCCCGAAGGACGTGAATTAGAAATTCTTGAAGAACACCGCGATGCTCTGCCAGCCAAGATATTCGAAGAACCGTTTAAAATGCCGATCACAGATGGTTCCGGTCGTGGGGATCGCCGTGTGCTTCGCCGCGCGAAGAAATTGCTGCAAGAAGCTGGTTGGTCGGTCAAAGCCGGAAAACTTGTTGATGCAGATGGACAGCCTTTTGAAATTGAGTTTCTTTATGCTTCTGCCCAACAAGAGCGGGTTATAGCGCCTTATCTGAAATCGCTCGACCGGCTTGGTATTGTTACGAAACTACGCTTGATCGACAGCGCACAATATACGCAGCGCTTTCAGGAACATGACTTCGATATGGTCGTGGGCGGTGTTGGCAACTCTGCTTCGCCGGGGAATGAACAACGCAATTTCTGGGGCAGCGAAGCCGCTGACGCCGCTGGAAGCCGCAATTCATCCGGGGTCAAAGACCCGGTTGTTGACGCGCTGATCGAAGGGCTGATCTTTGCGGAAAACCGCGATGATCTGGCGGCTTATTCCCGCGCGCTGGACCGCGTATTGCTCTGGGGTCATTACGGCATTCTGGAACTCTACACTCCAACCGAGCGTGTGGCGTGGTGGCATAAGAAAGTTACAAAGCCTGATCCTACCCCATCGCATAATATCGGATTTCCTGAGGTTTGGTGGTCAGCGGAGGTCGAAACATGAGAGGCGCTGGGGCGGCACTGATCGCCGCTGTTCTCGCTTTTTCACCAACCGCTTTCGCCGATGCCGTTCAAACCCGATACGGATTATCGGCTTTTGGTGATCTTAAGTATGATCGGGATTTCAAGCATTTCGATTATGTGAATCCTGATGCGCCGAAGGGCGGCTCAATCCGCACGATTTCGATCTTGTCCGGGCAAACTTTCGATAGTCTGAACGGATATATCCTCAAGGGTGATCCGGCGGACGGGGTGACGGACCCTTACAATCTGATTTTCGACCGACTGATGGTTCCAGCCCATGACGAACCCGATGCGGTTTATCCACTCGTGGCGACCCATGCCGAATTTATCCCCGGCGGTGAGTGGATTATCTTTCACCTACATGAAAAGGCGGCCTTCACCGATGGTTCGCCGATTACAGCCGAGGACGTCGCGTTCTCGTTTGAGCTGTTAAAAGATAAGGGCCATCCTGCCTATCGGCTGTCACTGCGCGATATTGAAAAGGCTGAGGCTTTGTCGGCGGACCGGGTGAAATACACCTTCCGCGAAGACGCTCCAAAGCGCGATTTGCCGATGGTGGTGGCAACATTGCCCATCTTTTCCAAGGCATATTATTCGGAAAATGACTTCACCGAATCCAGTCTCGATATTCCCTTATCTTCGGGACCGTATAAAGTCGGGAAGATAGATCGGAACCTGTCGATTACCTATGAGCGGCGCGACGATTATTGGGGCAAAGACTTGCCCGTTAATATTGGCCGCTGGAACTTCGACACGATCACGTTTGAATATTTCCGCGACCAGGAAGCCGCCTTTGAAGCGCTGACCGCCGGTAAGGTCGATTTGCGCGAAGAGTTTTCGTCAAAGTTTTGGGGCACGCGCTATGATTTTCCGGCTCTGAAAAACGGCGATGTCGTCAAAGACACCATCCCTGATGAGCGCCCCGCCGGAACGCAAGGATATTGGTTCAATACGCGGCGGGATAAATTTGCCGACCCGCGTGTGCGCGAAGCAATCGGGCTGGCTTTCGATTTTGAATGGTCAAACAAGACGCTGTTCTACGATCTGTATAATCGGACCGATAGTTTCTTTGAAAATGCGCCCTTCGAAGCAAAAGGCGAGCCGACCGAGGGCGAAGTCAAACTGCTCGAACCCTTCCGCGAGAATGTGAATACCCGTATTTTTGGCGGCGCTTATATTCCGCCTAAAACCGACGGCACGGGGCGCAACAGGCGTAATCTGCGTAAAGCCATGAAGCTGCTCGATGATGCGGGTTGGAAATTGGTTGAAGGCAAGCGCGTTAAAGACGGCGAGCGCTTCGAGATTGAATTCCTCGACGATTCCAGCTCATTCGCGCGAATTACCGGCCCTTATATCGAAAACATCAAAAAGCTCGGCATTGATGCGAAAATGCGTGAGGTTGACCGCCCGCAATATCAGCGTCGCGTGGAGTCCTTTGATTTCGATATTGTAACGGCGCGCTTTAGCCTGTCGCTGACACCGGGGCCGGAGCTGTTTAACTTTTTCAGTAGCGAAGCGGCGGATAGTGACGGCAGCTTCAATTTGGCCGGAATAAAAGACCCTATCGTCGATTCTCTGATCGAAACCGTGATTGCCGCCGATAACCGCGAAGACATGGAGACGGCGCTGCGCGCGCTTGACCGGGTTTTGCGGGACGGTCGGTATTGGGTTCCGCAATGGTCAAAAGCATCACATACACTCGCATGGTGGGACCGCTTTGAGCGTCCGAAAACGAAACCGGCCTATGCGCGTGGCATTTTAGAAACTTGGTGGGCAAAGTAATGGCACTTGATGCTCTGCCTTCTGCGAAGGGGCACTAGATGGGCGCTTATATTCTTCGGCGCTTGTTGCTGATCATCCCGACACTTATCGGCATCATGGGCATCAGCTTTGCAGTGATACAATTCGCACCCGGTGGCCCCGTCGAACAACAAATTGCCGAGTTAAGCGGCCTTGGCAGCAATGCGACGGACCGTTTCACCGGTGGCGGGGCCGATACAAAGGCCACAGGCAGCAGCGGCGATTCAAAATATCGCGGCGCGCAAGGGCTGGACCCTGAATTTATCGCAGAAATGGAAGCACAGTTCGGATTTGTCGAGCTGATCTGCGAACCCGGTTACGAGGGCAAACGCTCTCCCAATGTGGATGAATGCAAAGTCAAAATCGTTTGCGAGCCGGGCTATGAGGGCGAACCTGACCTATCCGCCGCAGAATGCAGCAAGGTCGCCGTACCGGTCTGGAAACGCTTCATCAATATGATGGGCGATTATCTGACCTTTGATTTTGGTGAGAGCTATTTCCGCTCTGTCAGCGTCATTGATCTTATCCTCGAAAAAATGCCTGTCTCGATCTCTCTCGGTTTGTGGACAACCTTGATCGCCTATTTGATTTCCATCCCGATGGGGGTTCGCAAAGCCGTTCGGGAAGGGTCTGCTTTCGATACGATTACCTCGGCCATTATCATCATAGGCTATGCAATTCCGGCGTTTTTATTCGCGGTGATGTTGCGTGTGCTGTTTGCCGGCGGGTCTTACTTCCAATGGTTCCCCTTGCGCGGGCTGCATTCCGAAGAATATAGCGGCATGACTTTCTGGGAAGGCGTTGTCAGTCTTGGTTGGTGGGGCGATTATCTGTGGCACCTTGTCTTACCCGTTTCCGCGATGGTCATTGGGGCATTCGCCACCCTCACATTGCTGACGAAAAACTCGTTCCTTGATGAGATAAACAAGCAATACGTTTTGACGGCTCAGGCAAAAGGTCTGAACGAACGACAAGTGATGTTCGGGCACGTGTTCCGAAATGCGATGATGATCATTATCGCTGGATTTCCAGCGGTCTTTATCAGCGTGTTCTTTGCCGGGTCGCTGTTGATCGAAACGATCTTCAGCCTCGATGGGCTTGGCTTGCTTGGGTATAACGCGATTATCGAACGGGATTATCCGGTCGTATTCGGGACACTGTTTATGTTCTCGCTCTTGGGGCTGGTTGTCGGAATTATCTCTGATCTGATGTATGTCTGGATTGACCCCCGTATCGATTTTGAAAAGCGGGAGGCTTAGGATGTTTAAGCTCGATCCGCTTCAACAGCGCCGCCTCGAAAATTTCCGCGCCAACAAACGCGCCCGTTGGTCGTTTTGGGTTTTCACGGTTTTGTTTGTGCTGTCATTGCTTTCACCCCTTATCGCGAACGATAAGCCTTTGCTGATCAGCTATAAGGGCGAGTATTTCACGCCGATCAAAGATTTCTACCCCGAGACAACCTTCGGGGGCGATTTCGAAACCGAGGCGGACTACACCGACCCGTTCATCGAAGAACTGATCCAAGAAGAAGGCGGTTGGACGATTTGGCCGCTGATCCCCTATTCCTACGACACTATCGTCTACGAGGCACAGCCCTCGCCGTCTCCGCCCGGTGCGCGAAATTGGCTTGGCACGGACGATCAAGCGCGCGATGTGACCGCACGGTTGCTTTACGGATTCAGAGTCTCAGTCCTGTTCGGTCTGGCCCTCACGTTGATTACCAGTGTTATCGGCATCGCAGCGGGGGCCATTCAGGGATATTTCGGCGGCTGGACAGATCTGATTTTTCAGCGGGTGATTGAGATATGGACCTCGATTCCGGTGCTTTTCATTATCATCATTATCGCGGCAATCATTGAGCCGAGCTTTTGGGTTTTGCTGGGGATTTTGGCGTTCTTTTCATGGCCAGCGCTCGTGGGCGTGGTGCGCGCGGAATTCCTGCGCGCCCGCAATTTCGAATATGTTCAGGCCGCGCGTGCGCTGGGGGTATCGAACGGAAAAATTATGTTCAAGCATCTGCTGCCCAACGCCATGGTCGCCACGTTGACGATGCTGCCTTTTGTGCTGACCGGTGCGATCAGCTCGCTGGCCGCGCTCGATTTTCTCGGCTTTGGCCTGCCCCCCGGCTCGCCATCATTGGGCGAATTGGCTTTGCAGGGACAAAATAATTTACAAGCACCGTGGCTGGGCTTTACAGCATTTGTCGTGCTGGCAGTCATGCTGTCGCTGCTTGTGTTTATCTTTGAAGGCGTGCGCGACGCCTTTGATCCGCGGAAGACATTCAAATGACCGAAGCGGCACAATCAGGCGTCCCAATCCTCGACATCAACAATCTAAAGGTTGGGTTCTGGAGCAAATCCGAATTGAACCCCGCCGTTAAAGGCGTGAGCATCCACGTCAATGAGGGCGAGACTGTCGCGCTGGTCGGCGAGTCCGGGTCCGGCAAATCCGTTACCGCGCTATCGGTACTGCAATTATTGGCACAATCCGCTGATATGAGCGGGTCAATAAAGTATCGCGGGGATGAGCTGGTCAACGCCCCGAAAAAGAAAATGCTCCATGTGCGGGGCAATGAAATCTCGATGATTTTTCAGGAACCAATGACGGCCCTGAACCCGCTGCACACCATCGAGCGACAAATTGCTGAAAGCCTGAAACTTCATGCAGGCGTGACCGGCAAAGCAGCACGCGAACGTGTGTTAAAACTGATGCATCAAGTGGGCATCCGAGATCCTGAAACCCGCCTCGGGGCTTATCCGCACCAGTTATCAGGCGGACAGCGCCAGCGCGTCATGATCGCTATGGCCTTGGCTAACGGGCCGGAACTGCTGATCGCTGACGAGCCGACGACTGCGCTTGATGTGACCGTGCAGGCTCAGATTCTCGAATTGCTGGCTGATCTCAAGCGCGACATGGGCATGGGGATGCTGTTCATCACCCATGATCTTTCTATCGTTCGTAAAATTGCCGACCGCGTTTACGTCATGAAAGACGGTGAGGTTGTTGAACACGGCCCGACCTGGAAATTATTCGCTGCACCTGAGCATGACTATACGCGAATGCTGTTAAGTGCGGAACCGACCGGATTACCGCAACCTATTCCCGACCCGAACAGCGCACCAGTTATCGAGGGCGAGAACGTCAAGGTTTGGTTCCCGATCAAGCAAGGCTTTTTCCGGCGCACCGTTGGTCATGTAAAAGCCGTGCAGGATATATCCTGCCAAGTGCGCGCCGGGGAGACACTCGGCGTAGTTGGCGAGTCTGGCTCCGGCAAAACCACATTGGGGCTGGCCTTAGTACGCCTAATCAGTTCGCAAGGGCGGATTGCTTTTCTTGGGCGTGATATTCAAAAACTGAACCAGCGCAAATTGCGCCCTTTGCGGCGCGATATGCAGGTCGTTTTTCAAGATCCTTATGGCTCGCTGTCTCCGCGCATGTCAGTTGCTCAAATCATTGCCGAAGGTCTACAAGTTCATGGCATTGATGGCGAAACCGGGGATCGCCGAAAGGTCATTGGCGATACGCTGATCGAGGTCGGTCTTGAGCCTGATATGATGGATCGCTATCCACATGAATTTTCAGGAGGTCAGCGTCAGCGTATCTCGATTGCCCGCGCCATGGCTCTAAAACCGAAGCTGGTCGTTTTAGACGAACCAACCTCAGCATTGGATATGTCGGTTCAATCTCAGATTGTCGATCTGTTGCGCGACTTGCAGGTACGTTACAAACTCGCATACGTCTTCATCAGTCACGATTTGAAGGTGGTCCGCGCGCTGTCGCACCGGGTTATCGTCATGCGAAACGGTATGGTGGTGGAGGAAGGTATCGGCGAAGCGGTATTTGAAAACCCACAAACCGACTACGCCAGAGCGCTCATGGCAGCCGCCTTCCGCATTGAAGCCGCAGAAGGCGAAGGCGTCGTTTCGGTGTAGGATATCAGCTTTTGAACAAGCGTGAATCAGCCGATGAGCGCTAAAAACAACGTACTTTGTGGGAACACGAATAAAGAACCAGCCGCAATGGCCACACCATAGGGGAGCTTCGGATCTTTTGTTGCTGCGATTTTTGCCAAAAACGGGATGTTGATTGAAACACGGGGAAACCATCTCAACAAAAGCCGTGTAACCAAGAACCCAATCGCCATAAGACCGCCGAAAAGCGATACGAAGATCAGCGCATGACCATATACAGGCCAACCGAGCCAAAGTGCGGCGGCTGATAACAGCTTAGCGTCACCGCCACCCGCGTATCCAAGATGCCATAGAAGCATCCCGAGAACCAGCATTCCGATACCCGTCACAACGTGATTCAGCAACACATCGAAACCAAGCCCCGACACAGCGAAAGCTGCAATAAAAGCGGGGATCAATACCAGCGACACGATATTCGGAATAATAAATTTCCAGGCATCTGTGACTGCTGCGGCCAGCATACAAAGTGGAAATATATAAAGTGGAAGCGAGATGAGCATTCTTGCGTCTCCGCCGTTCTAAATTCTATGACGCTTTCAGAGTAGATGGAAACTGATTACCGATCCGAAAACGAGGGAACAAAAAGATTCAAATATGCTTTCATGATCTACGAATCTGAAAACACATCAGATTGTTTTTTTAAGTCCATATGCGGACGGGCCGCAACCTGAGTTGCGGCCCGTTCGAGGGAAATTAAACGGGGCTACGCAAAAGCGTAACCCCGCCCAAAATCAGGTATTATTAAGGTGCGAGGTTGTTTGCGTCCTCAAGTTGGCTACCGATCTCTGAGTAGGTAGTGGTGAGGTTTTCACGAACCGTGCCGATTGTGCCGATGATTGCAACACTAAGCAGTGCAGCGATCAGGCCGTATTCAATAGCCGTTGCACCGGACTCGTCTTTTGCGAAAGCTTGAAAGAAGTTGCGCATAGTCTCTCTCCGTTTGTTTAAACTCTTAGCTGTCCCGCTAAGATTTGGAGAGATTACCCGCCACTCTTTAACAAATTGATAGATTACATGATTAATAAATAGTTTTTTCGATAAATAGAAAACCATTACTTAGCATATTATTATTGTTAACTTCATTTACCAAGAACTCTTGACGAAAACGTAATGCGGGTGACCGTCCCCTCGGATTTGCGTGACAAGATTTCAAAAGTCCCACTATTTGCTTCGATAAACCCTTTAGCGAGCGGCAACCCCATACCAGCTCCTCCGAACTTTCGGCTGCTGCCTTTCCCTTGAGAATATGGCTGTAAGGCGCGGTCAACTTCTTCTTCTGTCATTCCCTCACCATTATCACTGACATCAATCCTAAGCTCCCCCGTAGTTTGGATTGATGCAGAGACACGAACCATATCGGTTGTGAATTTTACAGCATTGCCGATGAGGTTGGTCAGCGCTTGACGTAAAGTATGAGCATCAGCGGTAACTGTAGGAAGTAACTCCTCAAGGGAAACGCTAAGCGTCACACCGCGTGCCCGGGCAGCGCTATCTAGGTCGCGCGCCACACGGCGGATAAGATTTCCCACATTCACCGGCGCCAGATCAAGAGAAAGCGCGCCTGCTTCAATCCGACGAAGATCGAGCATATCCTGAACAAGCCGCGCCATATATTGCCCGCTGTCATGGATGTCTTTTAAATATTCGCGGTATGCCTCCGAGTGGATTGCACCGGGGTCATCCATCATAATCTGCGTAAACCCGATGATCGCATTCAAGGGTGTGCGTAGTTCGTGGCTTGCTCTGGCAATGGCTTCAGAGCGGGCAGTGCCTTTACTGCGATCCCCATTCTTTAATTCCACAAAGGCGAGTGTCCGTGTTGTCTGCCCGCTATCTACAGCAAGAGGACTGATTGCGATACGCAAAGAAGAAATCCGGTCTTCATTTTCGACGGACCGTTCCATCAAGAACGGTTTTGCATTCTCAGCAGGATTGGCTAACGCGCCGCGAAAAGCTCGCACGGATGTCTCATCAAAACCTGCATCAAAAGCTCGCCCAATCAGCACCGCCTCTTCCGCACCCAGTGACATTGCGCCGGCAGAGTTCACCGACTCGACAACGCCATCCTTGCGTAGCGTGACAATGCCAACCCCGAGAACATCTAATAGACGATCTCTTTGATCAACAAGCCGCGCCGTAAGTGTTGCGGGGGTGACCTGACCTGTTGCATTGCTTAATGTAGCAAGCCAAGCCGCCGCTCCGCGCCAGTCGCCCCGGCGAACCTCCATTCGAATGTTGTGTCCTGTGCCACCTTGTTCGCTAGAAACAACAAGGTGTAAATCAGCACGGTCAGACTGACCGTCGCGGATAGCTGTCAAAGCGTCAGCAATATCTTTACGCTGTTCCGGGAACAATACGCCGATACCCTCTTGATGACGCTCATCCGATAGGGCCAATAAATTTTTCGCAAACTCGTTGACATAAAGCAGCTTAAGCGCGTCGTCGAAAACGATAGCACCGGTGCTCAGAGACGATAGAAAATTGGTTGCATCCGATACGGCTGGAGTTGCCCCCGCAACAACCGACTCAGTCCGATCGGCGATGTCTGTAAAAAAAACAATTGCCGCCAAACCCCCTGTCATCGGGTCGTGCATCCGTCGCATCGTCACCCGGTGGCGGCGAATGCCAACGCGAGTTTGTAAATCAACAGCTTGGCTATAAGAGCCGTTTACGAGCAAAGATCGCAACGCATCGCGCGTCGCCGACCTATCGTCATAGCGCTGGGTCAGGCTTTCTAATTCTGCGCCGAAGCTCTGTTCTGCCGCAGAGTTTTGCATCAGTAGACTACCATCTTCTGCAAATAATGATATCGCCGTTGGCGTGCGCTCAATGATTTCGCGCAGGCGATCTACTTCAGCTTCGTCGCCAACAGGGGCACGGACGGCTTCGACACGCAGGCCGGGGCGACCATCTGAGAGCGTAACGTGCTGGGCACGGCAATCTACGCGGATCGGTTTGCCTTCAGGGGCAAGAACCATCCTTGCACGCACCCGCCCCGATTTGCGGGTTAAAACCGCCCGAATAAGTTCTCCAAAATCATAAACCGCCTCGTCAAATGGAGCGAAATCGCGCTCTATGAGGTCGAGCAGACTACGTTCACCCCAAAAAATCAGCCCCGGTTCATTCGCCCAAACAATCCGGAGACGATCCGGATCCCATATCCAGATAGCAGCAGAGTCCGTCGTTACGACCGATGTCTGGTCTGAGTTGTTCATACACGCACGCCCCAAAATGGGAATTCCCCGGCAAGCCGACGTATTTCTCAACGAGATAACGTACCAAAATCACTCAATACCGATGTTATCTCTCGATTATACGCACAGTAGTCAGAGGCATTGCATCATCCGCGCCAATGCAAAACATGCTTGTAAATCAGTGCCCCCGCCTACTCATCCGTTAATGAGCAAAATTATCAATGCAGACGCAACAAAAATATCAACAAAACAATCAAAAGGCGATCTGTTTCGCCGCCTTAGCTTTTGCGTGACTTCTTACCTTGCTTACGCGCCAATACAGCAGCGTTGCGCAGTTCATCGGCGATCTCTTCAGCTTCTTCGGGATTAAAATCCATGGGAACTTCGAATTGTTCGGTTTTTACAAAAATGCGAACCCCGCCCGTAGTGGTAGGCCCGATTTGAAGATCGGCAGTCATATCGCTTTCACTGTTAATACCCATGATGCGTTTTCCATTTCTGAGCGGGGCATGGTCATACGCCCTGCACCACACAAAACGCAAGTCCAAGGCTATGGGTCAGCAGGTGAATTTCGCTCGCAATAGTCAATCGGGCATGAAATTGCGGTTTATTTGGAATCGTCATGCTCTTAAACATTCCTGCAGGTACCGTTCACATAATGAAACAGCAGCGCACTTGACTTCGCAGGTGCAGCATGAACATATCCCGCCCAACAGGGCATTGCGCCCTGTGTTCGAGCATTTTGGCGGCGTAATCCGACGGAATGCACCCAAAATTGCCGGGCTTTTCATCCCGTATCAAAACGTAATGCGCTGATAAGCGCATTCTTGTTTTGTGCGCGTGAAAAGCTCAAACCTTTGAAAAGAGAATATCTTTGTCCTTTGATACCCTCGGCCTTGATGCGCTGATCCTGAAGACCCTGACTGAATCCGGCTACGAGAAACCCACCCCTATTCAAGCCAAAGCCATTCCCGCGATTCTCGCCGGACGTGATGTTGTCGGGCTTGCACAAACGGGGACAGGAAAGACGGCAGCTTTCACATTGCCTTTGATCCAGCGGCTCAACAAAAATCAAACGCATACAAGGCCCGGTTCAATCCGCGTGTTGATCGTATCGCCAACCCGCGAATTGGCAGCACAAATTCATGCATCCGTACGGGCTTATTCCAAGGGGTTGAGCATTATCTCCGCCTGCGTCGTTGGCGGCGTTTCGATGCGCCAACAAAAGAACGCCCTCAAGCGCGGTCTCGATATATTGGTGGCAACGCCGGGACGCTTGCTCGATTTGGCAGATCAGAACTGCTTGCGGTTCGATGATGTCGAGACGCTGATCCTCGATGAAGCGGATCAGATGCTTGATATTGGTTTCTTGCCTGCGATCAAACGGATCATCTCGGCCTGCCCCAAGACGCGGCAAACGTTGTTATTCTCAGCGACGATGCCCAAAGAAATCAAGGCTCTGTCCGCACAGCACTTGCACAACCCGGAAGAAATCGCTGTTGCTCCGGTCTCGAAGACCGCCGATAAGATCGAACAAGGGGTCATGCATGTGACCTCGGACAATAAAATCCCCGCGATTATTGCCTTGGTCAAAAAGCATAGTGACAAGCAAGTTATCGTCTTTACCCGAACCAAACGCGGGGCCGACCGGGTTGTGCGCCGCCTTGAAGGGTCAAATCTTGCGGCAGCAGCCATTCACGGCAACAAATCACAGAACCAGCGTGAACGGGCGCTGGATGCATTTCGTGCCGGCAAATGCCCTGTTCTGGTCGCGACCGATATTGCCGCGCGCGGCATCGACGTGCCGGGGATCGGCCTTGTCATCAATTTCGAGCTACCGAACGTACCGGAAGTCTACGTTCACCGCATTGGCAGGACAGCGCGGGCAGAACGGGACGGGTTGGCTATCAGTTTTTGCGAGCCGGATGAGCAATTTTACCTGCGTGATATTCAAAGGCTCATAAAACTCGATATCCCTGTTCTACCGACGCCTGAAGGCGTTGAGGGATTGAAGACTCCAAACCTCGAAAATGCCCGCAAACCAAAAGTTGTTCAACAACAACGCCCACCGCGCCGGGATCGTCCGGCAAAACCCGCTCAGGGCAAACCGAGACCGGCGAAAAAACGAGCCGATGGCGGTCCCGCAAAACCGGCTGGCGCAAAACCGAACCGCCGCCGTCCCAACCGGAATAAATCTCCGGCAAAGGCTGGTTGACACGAGACGGCATAGGACATTTTAAAAATCCACAGATTTATTGGAGAACCAAACAATGATAGAGCGCATAAACACGTCAAAGCGTATGAGCGAAATCGTCAAACATAACGGGACGGTCTACCTCGCTGGCCAAGTCGGTGAGGGCGCAACTGTCGCGGAGCAAACCCGCGATTGCCTCGCTAGCGTCGATGCTTTGTTGGCCGAAGCGGGAACATCGAAGGAGAATCTGCTACAGGCAATCATCTGGCTTGATGATATGGCAGATTTTCAGGAGATGAACGACGTCTGGGATGCTTGGGTTCCTGAAGGCCACGCGCCTGCCCGTGCTTGCGGCGACGCAAAGCTCGCCGCTCCCAAGTTCAAGGTCGAGATTACGGTGATTGCTGCTTACTGAAAGTAACGTACGAACTGGTTTGCGCTGCCGCTTTACCCGCGTGGCGCAATCCGTTAATCCTGCGCCAAATTTCAATGCTTTTCGGAGACTCGCGCAATGTCAAACGCCCCTACCATGCTTATTCTTCCCGGTGACGGGATCGGCGCTGAAGTGATGGTCGAGGTACAGCGCGTAGTCGATTGGGTTTCCGGCGCATCCGGCAGGCCGTTTACGACTGAGACTGATCTGGTTGGCGGCGCGGCCATTGATGCCCATGGCAAGCCCCTGCACGACGATACGATGAAAAAAGCATTCGATTTCGATTCGGTGCTGCTCGGCGCTGTTGGTGGACCGAAATGGGATAACCTCGACTTTTCAATCAAACCTGAGCGCGGCTTGCTGCGTTTGCGGAAAGAAATGGAATTGTTCGCTAATTTGCGCCCCGCGATGTGTTTTGACGCCTTGGCGGATGCATCGTCGCTGAAGCGTGAATTGGTCGCGGGTCTCGATATTATGATCGTGCGCGAGCTGACCGGCGGCACGTATTTCGGCGAACCACGCGGGATCAGCGACTTACCGAATGGTGAGCGTCGCGGCGTTAATACGCAGGTCTATGACACGCATGAGATCATCCGCGTTGCCCGTGCCGCGTTCGAGTTGGCGCAAAAGCGTGGTAGCAGGCTTTGTTCCGTTGAAAAAGCCAATGTCATGGAATCTGGCGTCTTATGGCGCGAAGAGGTGACGAAGCTCGCTTCTGATTATCCTGATGTGGAACTCAGCCACATGTATGCCGATAACTGCGCAATGCAGTTGGTGCGTCAGCCGAAACAGTTTGATGTGATCGTCACTGACAACCTGTTCGGCGATCTGCTGTCGGATTGCGCAGCCATGCTGACAGGCTCGCTGGGCATGTTGCCATCGGCTTCGCTGGGCGCAGAAGACGAAAACGGAAAGCGCAAAGCAATGTACGAACCGGTACACGGCTCTGCCCCTGATATTGCCGGACAAGGCAAAGCCAATCCGATTGCTTGTATCCTCAGTTATGCAATGGCGCTGCGCTATAGCTATGACATGCCCGATGCAGCGGATGCTGTTGAGAAAGCTGTCGAAGATGTTCTCGCTGAAGGCTATCGCACCGGCGACATCATGCAAGATGGTATGAAACTGGTGGGTACGACCGAAATGGGCGACACGATTATTGCAAAGCTGAAGAAGGCTGCATAATGACCAAAGCCATTCGTTCTCTCCCAAAGTATTTGATCGACCGTTACAAGGGTTGGCGCGCTAATACCTATGATGAAAATCGTGCTTGGTATCAAAAGCTGGCAACCGAAGGACAAAGGCCGCGCGCCATGGTCATCGGATGCTGTGACAGCCGTGTCGATGCAATCTCGCTGTTCGGTGCGGAACCGGGTGAGCTGTTCATGCTCCGCAACGTGGCAAATCTGGCGCCGCCCTATAAGCCTTCGCATGAGCATCACGGCACATCAGCCGCGATTGAATTCGCTATTACCGGCCTCGGCATCACCAATTTGATCGTTCTGGGTCATGCTCAATGCGGCGGCGTCAAAGCGTTCGTCGAAATGAAAGATGACCCTGACCGCAGCGAGCTTGGCGGCGAGTTTATCGGCGCATGGATGAAATCGCTTGATCCGACGTATGATCGTGTGCCGCAAGGCGGTGATCCCGAAGCGCGCCTCCGGGCTTTCGAGCAGGCGGGTGTGGTTGTCTCGATGGAAAATTTGATGACATTCCCGTTCATTCAAAAGGCCGTCGAAGAAGAAAAACTTGTCCTGCATGGCGCGTGGTTCGACATCGCCTCGGGAACACTACATCATTACGATCCAGAGAGCGGCGAGTTCCACCCGATAGGATAACAACCGCTCCATCAGCGTGTGGGCCTTGCATGGCCCACGTAAATTTGGAGGGGCTATGCGCATTTCTACACTGGCAATTTTGGGATGCTTGGCGACGCCTGCACTGGCGCAGGAAGCTGTTCAGCCCGAGAACACATTCTCAATCGCAAAGACTGAATTGGTCGAGGCCCATGATTTTATGGTTGCCGCCGCCAATCCGCTGGCAACCAAAGCCGGGTATGACATTCTCGCTAAAGGTGGCACGGCGGCAGATGCGCTGGTTGCGGTGCAGATGATGCTGAACCTTGTCGAGCCACAAAGTTCCGGCATCGGCGGAGGGGCTTTTCTTGTTTATTGGGATGCGAAGACGAAAAAGCTAACAACGCTGGATGGCCGTGAAACCGCGCCGCAATCCGCCACACCGGACTATTGGCTCGGCGAAGACGGCAAGCCTGTCGGTTGGTGGGATGCTGTAAAAGGCGGTCGCTCAGTTGGTGTGCCGGGGACGCTGGCTTTGCTGGGCGAGGCGCATCAACGGTGGGGCAAACGCCCATGGGCCGAACCCATTCAACCGACGATCAAGCTGGCACAGAAAGGCTTTAAAATCTCACCGCGTCTTGCCGCCTCGATTGCCGGAGCAAGCAAACGCGGCTTGGCAGATTTCCCGGCGGCGCGGGAATATTTCTTTGATGAGAACCGAGCGCCGCTGACCGAAGGAACACTCCTGCGTAATCCTGCTTTTGCGGATACACTCGACAAGATCGCGCAATTTGGCCCGAAGACTTTCTACACGGGCGCGATAGCCGCAGATATTGTGGCGGCGGTGAAGACCAAAACGAATGCGGGTGAGCTGACCCTCAATGATCTCGCTTCCTATAAAGTCATCGAGCGTGCACCGGTCTGTGCACCCTATCGCGGGTATGATGTTTGCGGAATGGGTCCGCCCTCTTCCGGTGCATTGACTGTCGGGCAAATACTGATGCTGCTGGAGCATTTCAACATGCCCGGTCTATCGCCCTCAACGGGCCGCGAGGCCGAAGGCCGGCATTTGTTTATCGAAGCCGCAAAGCTCGCCTATGCGGACCGCGCGCTTTATATGGCCGACAGCGATTTTGTGAGCGTCCCGACGCGCGGGTTGCTCGATCCCGCTTATATGACCGCGCGGGCGCAAGGCATTAATCCGCTGACCGTGATGGAAAAAGGGACGGCAGGAAATCCGCCTTGGCGCGAGGCAAGCCTGCGCGCGCCGGATACTGATCCCGAACGTCCCGGCACATCGCATATTGTTGTGCGCGACAGCTACGGCAATGCGGCCTCAATGACCACGACCATCGAAACCGGATTTGGTAGCCGCGTAATGGTCGGTGGTTTTTTGCTTAACAATGAACTGACTGATTTTTCGCGTGCGCCCAGTGCTAATGGCCGTCCGGTCGAGAACCGCGTTGAAGGCGGCAAGCGACCCCGATCATCAATGGCCCCTACCATTGTGATGAAAGACAATGCGCCATACCTACTGATCGGATCACCCGGTGGATCGCGGATCATCAATTATGTTGCCGAAAGTCTCGTTGCGATTTTGGATTGGCAGATGGACCCGGCGACCGCTTTTTCATTACCCCACATCGCAAACCGCAATGGCCCGACGGATGTTGAAATCGGCGGGGAAAGTCAGGCCGCCGCATTGGAAGCGCTGGGCCATGAAGTGAACGTGCGCGACCTGAATTCCGGTCTGCATGGTATTCTCATCAAGAATGGAAAACTGATTGGCGCCGCCGACCCAAGGCGTGAAGGCAAGGCAATGGGAAAATGACCGCGTGACCTGTCATTATGGGTGAGCTGATCGTCTCGCTCGCAGGCACGCCGCGCGGCGATGCTCTCGCGTTGGCACTCGTTATGCTTTCGGCATTGGCTCATGCGATATTCGGAGCCATTAATAAGGGCGGCGTCGATCCGTTTTTGAACCGGGGCGCAATCAATATTTGCTACGCTTTGATGATGCTGCCTTTCGCATTGTTCGTTGTTCCGTGGCCGACGCCGTGGATATGGGCATTACTGTTTGTCAGTTACCTGATCCATATTCTGTATGAATATTTGCAAGCCTCCGCGTTCTCCAAAGGCGATTTTACCATCGTGTATCCGATTGCGCGCGGCACGGGACCGATGGTGACAATGCTGTTTGCTTTATTCGTATTTCAAGAACGGTTCTCGGTCTGGCAATGGATCGGAGGGCTAGGCTTATCGGCATCAATCATTGGATTGGCCTTGGTCAATATTCGCCGCGCACATCACCTGCCTAACCTTCGCGGCGCGATTATCGCGGCGCTGGCAACGGGGTTTATGGTGGCGGTCTATACGACGCTTGATGCTTATGGCATCCGGCAAAGCGCGGACCCGTTTACATTTATAGTTTGGTTTTTCACTCTTGGGGGCGTTGGCTTTCCTCTGATCGCCGCCGCGAGATGGCGCAGCCTAGAGGTCAAACCAGCCCTGCCCGACATCGCTGTACGCGGTTTGGTAGGCGGGATCTTTGCTTTGCTGAGTTTTGGCGCGGTGATGCTCGCCACCCGTCTTGGCAGTGTCGGCGAAGCGGCTGCTTTACGGGAAACTTCCATTATCTTTGCGACAATCATCGGTGTTTTGATTTTTCGAGAAAAGATCGACGCGGCCCGCATCGCCTTAATCATAGGGATTGCTGCGGGAGCCGTTCTTGTTGAACTTGGGTAGATTCGAGCGAAAGCTAATCCACCCGTTTTCATCCCTTGCACTGCTGAACATGACCTGCAAACTATCGACACGTATTGCAGGAGGATTATAATGGCTCAAGGACGTCTCGCAGGGAAAACCGCTTTCCTAACCGCTACCGGACAAGGGATCGGCCATTCAACGGCGCTGGCTTTTCACCGCGAAGGCGCGAAGGTCATTGCTACGGACGTCAATGCCGATCTGATGGAAAAACTCGCAGCGCAAGCGCCGGGCATTCAAACCGGCGTTCTGGATGCGCGGGATACAGATGCGGTCAGTAAAGCGGCTCAAGAGGCTGGCCCGGTCGATATTTTATTTAACTGCGCCGGTTTCGTGCATCACGGCAATATTCTGGAAACCGAAGAGAAAGACTGGGATTTCAGCTATGATCTCAATGTCAAATCTCTTTGGCGGACGCTTCGTGCCTTTCTCCCCGGTATGATCGAGAATGGCGGCGGGTCGATTGTAAATATGTCTTCCGCCGCGCAAACGATCAAAGCCGCCCCAAACCGCGCTTGCTATTCATCGACCAAAGCGGCTGTGGCGGCTTTGACGAAATCAGTAGCCGTAGATTTTGTGAAAGACGGTATCCGCTGTAACTGCATTTGTCCCGGCACTGTTCAGTCGCCATCCTTGGAAGACCGCATTCAAGCCATGCCTGGAACCTATGATGAGAACCGCGCGGCTTTCGTTGCGCGGCAACCGATGGGGCGCATTGCTGAACCCGAAGAAATCGCGATGCTCGCCGTTTACTTGGCCTCGGATGAAAGCGGATTTACCACCGGAACCGAGAGCGTGATTGATGGCGGTTGGTCCCTATAAGGCTTATTCCAAACCGAATAAGCGATCCAAAGCACCCAATGTCAAAATGCGATCACTGACCAGATAGTAAATTAAGCCAGTGAATAAAGCCGAGATAATAGTGGCTCCAATGGCCTTGATTTTCAGATTTGCATTCGAGGGCGCTCCAGCCATTGCGCCCTTGGGAATGTCATCACCAGCCTCTTCCTGACTGCGAATACCGATGGGGAGTAAGCAGTAGAGCGCTATGAACCACGTCACGGAAAAGACGACAAATGCAGAAACCCAATTCATCGCTTTTCCAATCGTGATACTGACGCGCCGACATATTCTAAAGGAGCAGGCAAATCATTCATGCCTGTTCCAGTTCGATCAAAGTGCCGTTGAAGTCTTTCGGATGTAGGAACAAAACCGGCTTGCCATGCGCGCCAATCTTTGGCTCTCCGGACCCAAGCACCCGCGCGCCCTCTTTGACGAGATGATCCCGCGCAACAATGATGTCATCAACCTCGTAACACAGATGATGAATCCCGCCCAATGGCGATTTATCGAGGAACCCCTGAATGGGTGAGCCTTCTCCCAAAGGTTCCAGAAATTCGATCTTGGTGTTGGGAAGTTCGACAAATACCACCGTCACGCCGTGGTCCGGTTCCGCCTGTGGCTCTCCGACTTTGGCCCCCAAAGCATCGCGATATTGCGCGGATGCGGCGGCGAGATCAGGAACGGCAATGGCAACGTGGTTCAGGCGACCGATCATAGGGTAATATCTCTCAAGCAGTTACAGCATGTTGGGGAGGATATATGGCGGGCGCGCGTGATGGACAATAGGTCATTTCCGCCGCAGAAACCTCCATGCTCAAGCAGGGCTACGCGGGTCAATCGGCCCTAAAGGTCCGCCGCAAGTTAGTTCCACAAACCTAGCGGCCTGTAGCAGAGAAGCCTCACCTCTCGGTTGGCCGATCAACTGTACGCCCACCGGCAACCCGCGCGGGCCAAGGCCAACAGGGACGGACATCGCCGGTAAGCCCGTTGTCGTCGCCAGAAATGCGAACCGGAGCCAATCCATATAACCGTCGAGCCTCTGGCCGCCAATCTCACGCACCCATTCTACAGATTGCAGATGCGGCATACACCCGACAACCGGCAAAGCCAGCACATCATATGTTTCGAATAAACTCAACATTTCCGAGTATAGCTTTGAGCGACTAATTTGAGCGCGGCTTATGTCGTCCATTGTCATCGCCTCGCCAAGACTGGCATTTTCTTCCAGCGTTTCTTTAAAATGAGGACGCACCTCATCCGGTAGACAGCGCATTGCGGTCGCCCACATCATGCCGCGCAAGGCATGATATGTGTTTTCAAGAACCGAAACATCAGGCGATGCCTCGTCCACAGTCGCTCCGTTCTTTTCAAGGCTCTGCATGACAGACGTGAGGTGATCCCGCATCTCGGTATCGACCGAGCCATACCCGCCAAGATCAGGAGAGAACGCGATGCGTGGGACGGCTTCGCTTGTTTTGACAACGTGCTGAAACGATATTTCAGGGGCGGGGAAAGAAATTGGAAAGCGCCGCTCATATCCGGCCATCGCATCAAGAAATAACGCACAATCCATGACAGAGCGCGCCATTGGTCCTTGCACGCCTTCGGTCATAAAGGCGGCATCCGGTGAGCTGCCCCCAGCCCTTCCCGGACTGGGGCGCAAGCCGACAATACCGCAATAAGCCGCCGGAGTGCGAAGTGATCCACCGTGGTCAGAGCCGTGACTCAGCCAGACCTCGCCGGTTGCCAGCGATGCTGCTGCCCCGCCTGATGATCCGCCCGCATTTAGGGCCGTGTTCCACGGATTGAGGGTTGGGCCGAAAACATCGTTGAATGTGTTTCCTCCGGCCCCGAATTCAGGCGTATTCGTTTTCCCGACGACAAGCCCGCCGCGTTCTTCAAGTCGTTCGACCAGCGGGTCACTGGCTTCAGGAATAAAACCCGCGAACCCTTTTGTGCCGAAAGTCGTCCGAACGCCTTTAACGGGCGTCAGGTCTTTGATCCCGATGGGCAAACCGCCCAGCCAACCGGGGTGCTCGGCCATAGCGTGATCCAGATGGGAAGACGAGGTTTTGGCACGGTCCCAACACACAGTCGGCATGGCATTGATCTGCGGTTCTACGGCTTCAAAGCGCGCACGGGACGCATGAATCAACTCGTCAGGTGATACCTCGCGTTTTTTGAGAAGCTCGACAACTTCATGGGCTTCTAATTGGCAAAGCTGAGGACCGCTGAAATTTTCATCCGCCATAAATGTTATCCTGCCATCCTTCTCTAAACCCGTTCAAGAATAAGTGCTGTCCCCTGCCCTACGCCGACGCACATTGCACAAAGCGCATAACGACCTCCTGTGCACTTTAGATAATGTGCCGCTGTGACCACCAATCGCGCGCCAGTCATGCCAAGCGGGTGGCCAAGCGCGATTGCACCTCCGTTCGGATTGACGTGTTCAGCGTCATCAGGGACGCCAAGTTCGCGCAAAATAGCGAGACTTTGACTGGCAAAAGCCTCGTTCAGTTCGATCACATCCATCTGTTCAATGGTCAGACCCGCTTTTGCGAGGGCTTTGCGTACCGCCGGAACCGGACCGATACCCATGACACGCGGCGCAACCCCCGCTGCCGCCATCGCGACAACGCGCACCATCGGGATAAGGCCGTTGGACTTAACCGCCGCTTCACTGGCGAGCAGTAATGCCGCCGCGCCGTCATTTACACCCGAAGCATTGCCCGCCGTGACGGTCATGTCAGGACCGTTGATCCCGCGCAGCTTTGCAAGACCTTCGGCAGTAACACCGGCGCGCGGATGTTCGTCGCGCTCAAAAAGGATCGGATCGCCTTTGCGCTGTGGAATGATAACGGGAATAAGCTCGTCCGAAAAAACGTCGTCCGCTTGTGCCTTTTGCCAGCGGGCTTGCGAGCGGGCGGCGAAGGCGTCCTGGTCGGTCCGGCTGATGCCATAATCTTCGGCCACATTATCCGCCGTTTTCGGCATGGAATCGATGCCGTATTCCGATTTCATCTTCGGATTGGCAAACCGCCAGCCAATCGTCGTGTCATAGATTTCAGCTTTACGGGAAAACGCCGCCTCTGGTTTGGGCATGACCAAAGGTGCGCGGCTCATGCTTTCGACACCGCCTGCGATGGCAAGATCATAATCACCGGCTTTGATGCCGCGTGCGGCCATCCCTACGCTATCCATGCCGGAAGCACAGAGGCGGTTGACAGTGACCCCCGGAACATCAATCGGCAATCCCGCAAGCAGCGCAGCCATGCGAGCAACATTTCGATTGTCTTCGCCCGCTTGGTTTGCCGCCCCGAGGATCACATCATCAATCTGATCCCACGGCAAATTTGGATTACGCTCAACCAGCGCCGCAATCGGCAGCGCCGCCAAATCGTCCGCCCGTACACCCGATAAAGCGCCGCCATAGCGTCCGATTGGCGTTCTAACTGCATCACAAATGAAAGCATCCAACCGATTTCTCCGGGATTGGAAAGAGAGAGAGCCACCCTAAATTACCGTAACACATTACCTTGTTGATCTTCGCGGTAATATTCTTATGCGGCTTCCTCAAATCAGGCGCGGAAATCGCACGGCTCTGCAAAAAAAGGGGCGAATCTCGATCAGAATGTTGCTTCTGTTTACGACTCACCGACTGTGGAGGGTCAAAAAACCTTATTAGCACCAGAATGAAAGGCCCGTACACGACATACGGTTTGACTCGAAAACCACCGGATGCTCTAAATTTTGCAGCATTATGAAAGTTCGGGAGAAAAACATGTCTAATCGCCTCAAAATTGCTGCCGCCGCAGCGATGATGGCTGTCGGAGCGTCCAGTTTTGCCGCAGCCGCAGACGGTCCTATCAAAATTGCAATCAATGAATGGACGGGCCAGCACTTGAGCGCGAACATCGCTGGTTCCGTTTTGCAGAAAATGGGCTTTGATGTCGAGTATGTCACCGCAGGGGCCGTGCCTCAATTCGCGGCAATTGCGGAAGGCAGCCTGCACCTGAATCCTGAAATCTGGACCAACAATGTCGGTGAGATTTATCCGAAAGCTGTTGAATCCGGTGACATTGTTGTTGCAGGTGAGCTTGGTCTGTCACCAAGCGAAGGGTGGTTCTATCCTCCTTACATGGAAGAAAAATGTCCCGGCTTGCCATCATACACCGCGCTTTACGATTGCGCGCAGGCATTTGCAGCGGCGGATACGTTCCCGAATGGTCGCTTGATCACCTATCCGGCGGATTGGGGTACGCGCTCCAAAGATCTGGTTGCGACGCTCGACATGCCTTTCCAGGCGGTTGCCGGTGGGTCCGAAGGCGCGATGATTGCTGAAATGAAATCCGCAGTCGCAGCGAAACAGCCGATGATTATGATGTTTTGGGAGCCGCATTGGGTTCACGCGGAAATCGACCTTAACCTGGTCAAGTGGGACAAAGCGACTGCGGATTGCGAATCCGGGCCTAAGCAAAAGCGCGGCGATGCGTGCGGGTTTGCCCAAGCGAAGATCAATAAGATCGTAAGCAAAAGCTTCAAAAAAGACTTCCCGAAAGCCTATGATTTCATTACCAGCTATTCACTGTCTAACGAAGTCCAAAACGCACTGATCCAAAAAGTCGATCAGGATGGCATGTCAGTCGAAGAAGCCGTGGCCGAGTGGCTGGGCGCGAATGAAAGCACCTGGAAGGGCTGGGTCGGCGGAGAAATATCGCTGAACGATCAGCTCGACGCCCTACAAGTGCGCGTGGATAAAATCAAAAAACTCCTCGAAGCAAACTAAAATTTAGAGGCCCTTATTCGTAGCGGAGGCATGACCGCTTTCGCTGCGAACCTCTATTTACACCCGGTGCGGGCAGCATCTTTCGAACGCCTAAGGTTTTACCGGACACCTGAGACATTAAAATAAGCTCGGCCAGAATTTTGGAGAAAATCTTTTGCCCGAAGGCAACGCACCATCCGAACAGGTTAAACTTTCCTGCCGTAATATTTGGAAGATTTACGGATCACAGCCGCAGCAGTTTTTCGACGGCACAAAAGGCAATGTCGGGGATGCCCCCGCAGCGCGCGGTCTAGCGCAGAATATCAGAGACTCAGAGCATATCGTTGCCGCCGCCAATGTCTCGTTCGATGTGCATGTCGGCGAAATCTTTGTCATCATGGGATTGTCAGGATCAGGGAAATCCACCGTCGTGCGCTGTTTGTCACGGGTCGTAGAGCCGACCGCCGGTGAAATCCTGATGGATGGGCAAGACCTGCTGAAAGTCTCCAAGTCCGAATTGATTGAATACCGTCGCCACAAAATGGGAATGGTGTTTCAGAACTTTGGCCTGATGCCGCATCTGAATGTTTTGGATAATATAGCCTTTCCGCTGGAAATTCAGGGGATTTCGCTGAAAAAGCGCCGCGAGAAAGCACGCGAAATTATTGATTTGGTTGGCCTGCAAGGGCGCGAAGCCAGCTTTCCAAGTCAGCTTTCGGGCGGGCAACAACAACGGGTCGGCATTGCGCGTTCACTCGCGGTTGAACCTGAACTTTGGTTTCTTGATGAACCGTTCAGCGCTCTCGATCCGCTGATCCGCCGGCAAATGCAGGACGAGTTTTTGCGGCTGCAACGTGAGTTGAACAAGTCGATTGTGTTCATCACGCATGATTTTCTGGAAGCGCTTCGCATTGCCGACCGTATGGCGATTATGCGCGACGGGGAAGTGGTGCAAATCGGTCGTCCGGTAGATTTAATCCTCAATCCAGCCAATGATTACGTGAAAGATTTCACCAATGACGTGCCTTCAGAGATGGTCCTGACGGCGGGCGATATTGCTAATGCCAGCAGGCCATTGACGCCGGAGATGGGTCATATCTCCGCCGACATCTCGCTGGCGACTTTATTGCCCTATCTCGCCGATAACGAAGCGGGGATCATGGTACGTGATGGCAACGGCAATGATCTTGGCGCGATTACAGCACGCGATGTTGTAAAAGCACTGGCGACCAATGCCCCGGAAGGGGCCGGAGCATGACCGATACAAACAAGATGCAGCCGCTCATCTGGTTTGCTCTCGCGGGCCTGTCGATTGCCTTGTTTTTAGTGGCGGGAAGTGTTCCATCACTGAATGATTTCCCGGATGCATGGGTTCTCTCTCCAACCGACTTCATGAATTCCATGATGGGTGGTTTTGTCTCGATCTTTGGCCCCGCTTTCAAAGCAATGGGTTGGTTGCTTGAATGGCCGGTGCGGTGGTCGCAAGCGCTGCTTGAATTTTTGCCGTGGAGTGTCACGACTGCGATTTTCGTTTTCCTAGGGTTGATCGGGTCGGGCTGGAAGCTCGGTCTGTTTGCCGGGCTGTCGATGATCTATATGGCGCTGATCGGGTATTGGGATGAGAGCATGAACTCTCTGGCCATTGTGCTGATCTCTGTACCGATGGCGGTGACGACAGGATTTATCTTTGGCGTTATGGGGTTTTACTCCAACCGTGCACGGAAAATTATCGTGCCGATCCTCGATTTGCTCCAGACGATACCGGCTTTCGCCTATCTGTTGCCAATCCTGATCCTTTTTGGTTTCGGCACGACCGTTGGGCTGGTCGCCTCGATCCTTTATGCGTTTCCGCCGATGGTGAGGAATACAATCCTTGGCCTTCGTGCCGTGCCGGAAGAAATCATCGAGGCCGGTATTATGTCGGGCGCAACACCGGCGCAGCTATTCTGGAAAGTACGTTTGCCAGCCGCGAAAAAGCAAATGCTGCTTGGTTTGAATCAAACCACAATGGCGGCGCTGTCGATGGTGATTATTGCCGCTGTTATTGGTGGGACAAACGACATCGGCTGGGAAGTCCTCAACACGATGCGTAAGGCACAGTTCGGTGAAAGCCTGTTAGCCGGTTTTGTCATTGCATTGATTGCGATGTCACTCGACCGCATCACCCATGCTTTTGCGACTAAGCCAAAAGAGATCGTGCGGACAGGGCCGAATTACTGGGTGATTGCCGTCTTGGTTATTGCGGCACTGGCGGCGCTCTCGACAGTTTTCCCATTTCTACGCAAGTGGCCGGAGGCCCTGCTTTGGAACCCTGCCCCAACCATGAATGCGGCGCTTGAATGGGTTGTGATCAACGGACGTGAATGGATCGAAGGGATTAAGAACGCCGCTTTCTTTTTCGTCATGCTGCCGATCAAGATTGGCCTGAACAAAGCCGTTAGCCCGTTTACATGGGGATTTGAGCTGACCCCGACTTTGACACTCGGTTATGTCGGGCTTGTTGCCGCAGGGATGTTTTGGGCCGCTGTCAAAGGGCGCTTTACCCTTGCAGCGATTGTTATGCTCTGGGGAGTGGTATCCTATATCGGCCTGACGGAGATGCCGTGGATCGCGCTGTTCGCGATTTTTGTCTATGCCGCCTATGTCACCGCCGGACGCAATCTGGCGATTGGCACGGCCATCGGGATGGCATTCTTGATTATTGCAGGCGTCTGGCCCGAGTCCGTGTTGTCGATTTATCTGTGCGGCGTTGCCGTGCTGATTTCATTCAGCCTTGGGACTTTGATCGGAATTTGGGCCTCGGAGAACAACACCGTGTCTTCGATTGTCCGGCCCATTATGGATACGTTGCAGACGATGCCTCTGTTTGTGATTTTGATCCCGTTCGTGATGGTGTTCAAAATTGGAGAGTTCACCGCCCTGCTCGCGATTATCGCTTACGCCATTGTTCCGGCGATCCGGTACACAGAGCATGGCCTTAGAAACCTGCCCGAACACGTTATTGAAGCGGCGGATACGATTGGCTGTACGCGCCGGCAATTGCTGTTCAAGGTGAAATTGCCCCTCGCCCTGCCCGCGATCATGCTCGGGCTGAATCAGACGATTATCTACGGGATTGGGATGCTGGTAATTACGGCGTTGGTTGGCACGAATGGCTTAGGACAGCGCATCTATATCGGCCTCGGGAACGGTGATTTCGGTGTTGGGATGACCGCTGGCATAGGCATGGCGGTGATTGCGATGGTCGCCGACCGGATGACCCAAGCGATCAGCCGACGCAAACAAGAACAGTTCGGCCTCGTGCAACAGCATATCTGACGTGGAGACGGGCGTGCTCGATCAAAGCATCGCGGTCAATCGGGACGCGCTGAAAGCTGACTTTGAACCCCGTGCTGTTCGCGCATTAGAGCGCTGGCCCGTTACGGTTTCAGAACGGGAGATCGGCGGGGTATCCTGCCAAATCATCGACCCTGAAAACGCCGCGCCTAAAGGAACTTTGCTTTATCTGTTCGGCGGCGGTTATGTCTCGGGCTGTCCCGAATTTGACCTGCCGATTACGGCAGCGCTTTGTGCGTTAGGGAGCCTGCGCATTGTCGCGCCGCGATACGGGCTTGCGCCGGAATATCCTTTTCCCGCCGGTTTGTATCAATGCGTTGCCGTCTATGACGCTTTGGCAATCGAGACTGGCACACAGCCCCTTTTCGTCAGTGGAGAGTCCGCAGGGGGCGGCATGGCGCTGGCGGTCACGCGCGCTGCTGCTTCTAAAGGGCTGAAGCTACCTGCGCGGCTGGCATTATTCTCGCCGTGGAGTGATCTGACGGAAGACGGGATTGCGTTATCCGAAGGGATTGACGATCCGACGATAACAACAACCGATCTGCGCACCTATGCAAGCGCCTATCTCGATAAAACACCGGCGGATGATGTTTTGGCCTCGCCGGGGTTAGCCCCGCATCCCGAGCCGTGGCCGGATACGATACTCACCACCGGGTCACGGGATATTTTGCAACCTTCGGTTCTTGCACTGACAGAATCGCTGCGCGGAACCGGGGCATCCGTAGACCTGATCAACCGCCCGGAGATGTGCCACGTCTTTGAGGTTTACGACGAATTGCCGGACGCTCTGCCATCCCTGCGCCAAGTTGCTGATTTTCTCACCTCAAGATAAGTTGAGATACGGGGCTTCACAGCATGAAATCCTAGAGTACAGTTGCACGTCAACGATTGAGCACAAGGCCGAGTCATGTCCGACCCTACCGATCTACCGCTTACGGCGAACCATTGGGGAACCTATCGGGTTCGCTCTGAAGAGGGCAAAGCGGTTGAGATGCTTGGTTTCGAGCATGATCCCGATCCATCGCCTATCGGGTCCGGTATTCTTGACGTTCAAACCGGACCGACTCGCATTACAGAGCCGATGATCCGCGAAAGCTGGCTGGAATCCGGCCCCGGCTCTAACAACGAAAAGCGCGGGCAAGAGCCTTTTGTTGCCGTGCCCTGGGAGACGGCAAACCGGCTCATTGCCGACGACATTACCCGTATCAGTCGCGATTACGGGAATGCCTCGATTTATGCGGGTTGTTATGGCTGGGCCAGCGCCGGGCGGTTTCACCACGCGCCATCGCAGCTCAAGCGGTTTCTCAATACCGTAGGGGGCTATACGAACTCGTTCGGGACGTATTCTTTCGCCGCCGCCGAAGCGATGGTCCCGCATATTCTGGGCAGCTTTCGCGACTTCATTACCACGACGACAAGCTGGGAATCCATCGAAGGGAATTGCGATCTGTTTGTGGCTTTTGGCGGTGTGCCTGTCAAAAACGGTCAGATTGAAGCCGGGGCGCTCGGCGCGCATGTTCAGAAAAAAGGGCTGCGCGCTGCTCATGCTGCGGGAACGCATTTCGTCAATATCGGCCCCTTGCGCTCTGACATGATGGACGAGCTGGGTGCGGAATGGCTCGCGCCCCGCCCCGGAACGGACCCAGCTATTTTGATGGCCCTTGCGCATACTCTGATAACCGAGAACCTACACGACGAAGAATTTCTGTCGAAATACACGACCGGCTTCGAGAGGTTTGCCGCTTATGTCATGGGTGAAAGCGACGGTATTGTAAAAAATGCGGATTGGGCCGCGCCAATCGCAGAACTGTCCGCTGATACGATCAAAGACCTCGCCCGCCGAATGGCAGCGCAGCGGACTATGATCTCTGTCGCGTGGTCGCTGACCCGTCAAGATCACGGAGAGCAGACGTATTGGGCCGCGATTACGCTTGCGGCAATGCTTGGCCAGATCGGAACCGCCGGGGGTGGCATCGGTTTCGGTTATTCGGCAGAAAACAGCATTGGCAGCCATTTTACCCCGTTTGTGGGCGGCTCGCTTTTACAGGGCGACAAGCCGATTGATAACTTTATCCCCGTCGCGCGCATCACCGAGATGCTGGAAAATCCGGGCGGCGCGTTTCAATTCAACGGCCAAGACCTGACATACCCTGATACGCGGATGGTCTGGTGGGCGGGCGGCAATCCCTTTCACCACCACCAAGATCTCAACCGGATGCTGAAGGCATGGCAAAAGCCGGAAACGATTATTACGAATGAATGGTGCTGGACCGCTATGGCGCGGCATTCGGATATTGTGTTGCCCGCAACGACATCGCTGGAGCGCAATGATCTCGCGATGACGCATCGCGACCCGTATATTATCGCGATGAGTAAAGTCTCCGAAGCCCCCGGAGAGGCGCGCGATGATTATGATATTTTTCGAGGCATCGCAAAGCAGATGGGTGCCGAAGAAGCCTTTACCGAAGGGCGCGAAGAAGCCGACTGGCTACGTTGGATTTATGACGTGACCCGGCAACAAGCCGCCGTCGAATTACCGACCCTCGATCAACTGCGCAAAGACGGTTTTTTCTTTTATCCACCGCCCGAACAGCCCACAGCAATGCTGCGCGAGTTTGTGGCTGATCCTGTTGCCAACGCCTTGAAGACCCCGAGCGGGAAAATCGAAATCTTCTCCGAAACAGTGGACAGTTTCGGATATGATGATTGCCCCGGCCATGCAGTATGGCGCGAGCCTGTTGAGTGGCTTGGCAATGCAGGGAAATACCCGCTGCATTTAATTTCCAACCAACCGAAAGATAAATTGCACTCACAGCTCGATCATGGGGCGGTGAGCCGCAAAGGGAAACTCAAAGGCCGCGAACCCGTCACGCTTCATCCCGAAGATGCCGCTGCGCGCGGGATCAATGACGGGGATATTATCCGGGTGTTTAATGATCGTGGGGCCTGTCTCGGTGTTGTCGTGGTGAGTGACAGTGTTCGTCAAGGCGTCATGCAAATGAGTACGGGCGCTTGGTATGACCCGATCGAGCCGGGGGGGTTATGTAAGCACGGGAACCCCAATGTGCTGACCATCGACAAAGGCACATCGCGGCTTGGTCAAGGCCCGATTGCGCATAGTTGTTTGGTAGATATTGAACGCTTTGAGGGCGAGCCGCCCGAGGTCACAGCCTTCGTTCCTCCAGTTATCAAACGCAAGCCATAAAGAAAGCTATCCTTGAGGAAACTCACTCTTGCGCTTGTCGCCGTTCCGGTCTTAGATTCAATTCATAAGGATAGGCTGGAAATAAGCACAAGCATTTATGAAGACAGTTCGGACAGCTCATCTGGTTCTGCGTCATGCGCGTGAACGGAGTTATATTGTCGAACTTGTCGAGCAAAGCGAAGGCCGTTATCTCGTCAACTACCGGTATGGATTCACCGGCAGTGAGCTGAAAGAAGGAACGCGGACGCCTGATGCGGTGGATCAGGAAACCGCCGAACGCCTCTTCGAAAGTCTTATCCAAACCCGCACAACACAAGGCTATCAGGATGCAGGCGACCCTGCACCGTGGACCGAAGCGCCAAGTGGTCCGCGTGTTGTTACAGCGGATGTCAGTGATCCCCGTGCTGCCCGGCTGCTCTATCTGCTGGAACGCGCGGGGAGTATGCCGGATGCCAGTGCCTCCAAGCTGATCTGGCGGATCGGGCAAACGAAGCTCGCCGCCGCTGCGCCGCTGCTCGCGTCTTTTCGCCATGAGGCCGGTCCTATTACCAGCCGGACATTGCCTTACGCGCTTTATCGGTGCGGCAAAGATACGCCCGAAAGAATTACCCCGGCCCTCAGCGCATTGGCAGAGGATGGTGACCCTGTGGTGCAGGCCCATGCCCGGATCGTTTTGTCGGCTCTTGGAAGTCCCGCCGATGAAGCAAAGCGGATCGCTTATGAGTTGCCTCCTACAATAGCCGGAGCACTACAAACAAACCATGACGCTGCCGTGGCTCAGATCATCGGGTATATGAGCCTCGCTTCTACTCAGGCACAAATGCGAAAACTGCCGAAAGAATCCGATTATGGCGCGGAGCAGCAAAAAGCGCTTGTCGATCTGTATTTACTCTCGCGACACGCTTTCGAAAGCCGTCCGCTTGTTATGGACGTGTTGCGCCAGATCCCTTTTGCCCCGTTCTTGTTTCGGGGATTACGGCGGGTTTTCAAGGCCGCCGAAGCCTTCGACGATGCTGCTGTTTTTGGACTGTTCAGCTATCGATTTGATGAAACCAGCAGTAATTTTGCATCGAACAACTGGTATTTATACGACCGATATAGCGGGATGGGTGGGGCCAGAAGCGACCTTATCGGCAAGGATGACAGCCGCCTCGCATGGTCGGATAAAACGCGGGCTTATTTTCGGCGGCGTGTCTGGCGCGATTTGCGCAAGCGCGGTCAGTTGAACGATCCCGCTTATGTCGATCTTGCGACGGCTTGTTTGATGGAAACCGGTGTTGTGTCGGATGAAGTCACGACCACGAGCCGATACGAATGGGCGTCGAACAGTGTTGTGAACAAATCTTGCCCGCCGATCTGCAACAGATTTGCTCTGCATCATATTATGCACGGCGCGTATGACCGGATCATGGTTCCGAAAAACTCGCTGATATGGCGCTATGATGGCACACGCGAACCAACGCATTCCGACCGCCGTGAAGAACCATTCCCGCATTTGTGGGATGCAAGGCCCGACGCGCTTTTGCATTTGCTAACCGAAGCACCGGCTGAACAGGTTCAGGGCTTCGCCGCTCATGCGCTGATTGAGAACGCGCCTTTCTGTCTTGACCTTCCTGCCGCCGCCGTCATCCGTCTGCTGCGCCGCGATACGCATTCAACCTATTATTTCGCGCTCGAAGTTGCCCGGATGCAGCTTGCGCGGCGCGGCGATACCGTTGGTCCGCTCATTCCTGCATTATTTGCTACAGGCAAGCCTGAAGCGATTGAACTGGCACAAACCGCACTGACTCTGAAACCATCGCTTGTCACCGAAGACGAAGCCATGGCCGCCGATTTGTTCTTGTCGGTTTCTGATGTGACTTATGAGTGGCTGAACGAGTTTTGGACGCAACATGCGCCGAATGCCACCCTGCCCGATTTGATTGACGCGCTCGCCTATCAAGCCGAGAATTACGATTGGATGTTTGAAGAGGTTGACCAAGACAAAGCGCTTGTGCGTCTTGCATCATCGCTGATCACTAAACATTTTGGCGAAGCGGTTCGTGCCGCGCCCGCCGCCCGGTTGGTGGCCCTGTCCCGTGCACCGGAAATCCCGCCAAAACTGCTTGCGATTTTACTCGCCGCTGCGCGGCCCGATGGCATCAGCACATTCGATCCCGCCGCGCTCGCCGAAGAGGATGATCCTGATCTGCAAGCCGCTGGTGCAAAGATGCTGGCGGACGCCGATTTAGAAGAGCTGAAAGGGCGTGAAGATCTGATCCTCGCGTTTTTACAATCGCCCGTACCAGCTTCGCGAACTGCTGCGGTGACGGCAACAGACCGCCTTAGTGCGCATTACGAACCTTCGGCAAAAATACTTGCCGAAGGGATTGTGCCGATCCTCTATCGCAGTGAACAGTATGAGGGTGTGCGCGAGGATGCCATTCTCGCCGCGCGCACTGACAGCGTTATGGCTGCGCTTGTAAAAGAAGGGGAGACGCTCGCATGGCCGATGTTGCGTGCCAAAGCGGAACCGGCGCGCCGTGTCGGGTCTGAAATCTTACAGCATCTCGGGCTGAATACATTCTCGCTGCGCAAAACAGCCCGCATCGGTACGAATGATCAAGCCATTGCGAGGCGCTGGGCGGTGAACGCTCTCGAAGCCCGCATTGATCAAGTCGCCGCTGAACCAGAGCAAGTTTTTGCCTTGCTGGATGGTGAATGGGAAGACAGCCGAGAGGCCACATATCAGCTTATTCGCACAAAGCTCGATCCGTCTGAATGGGAACCGGAAACAGTCGTCGCTTTGTGTGATTGCGTGACCCCGCCCGCACAGGCATTCGGGCGCGAGATGCTCGGGCGCGCGTTTTCGGATGAACACGCCGACCTGTTCCTGCGCCGGTTATCCGAGCATCCCTCGAACGGATTCAGGCTGATCGTTGCGCGGTTGATCCGCGAACATGCAGCGGGCGATCCGGCAAAGCTGCGCGATGTCGAGCCAGCCTTACGCACAATCCTCAGCCGTGTGTTTTCAAGCCGCGCCGCGAAAGGCCAAGCCTATGCGTTTATCGAAGAGGAAATCGAACGCGGTGATCCCGACTCGCTGAAAATTTTTGGCGAGCTGTTAGAGCGGATTTCCGCGACTTGTGCTGTGGGGGATAAGGCGCGGATTTTACCTCTGATCCTTCGGTTGAAATCAAGCGCGCCTGACCTCGTGCCTTTAGCAGAGATTATCGAGCCTGAAATTCGGGGGGCGCTCTGATGGAAGTCACCCGCCGTTATGCAGGAACCAGTCATGCAGCCCGCGAAGGGAACGAGGAACGCCTGAGCTTTGCACCTGATTTATTGCGAGAGCCAACATTCTTTGTCGGGCAAGTCTCGAACCATGTGAATTTTCGCGAAGCAATCTCAACGCTGCATCATGTCGTCACGTCTGACCTGCGCTTTCAGCCCAAAGACCGCACGGAATATATGGCTTGGTTGGAGAGCCAAAAAGATGTCTGGCTCGCAGAAGCGGCTGCACAAGGCGCAGACGCCGCCGGAAAACTGAAAGACGCGCGCGAGGAAATGGCGGCGCTTAATCAGCAGAGCGAAAAGCTGCTTAAACCCTTCCGCCAAGCGCGGGGCCGCTATTGGAAATGGCTGTGGTTGGTTAACCGTGATGCTTGGTTCGTGCTGGACCCGGTGATTGCGGTTAGTCCTGATGAAATTTCTTTCGAGTGTTTCAGCACGGATGAAAGCACCTATGGGCGGCTCTCATGCGATCTTGAAATGTTTGACGAGATCGACGAGGTGGCAAACGGCGTCACCAATATTGATTATTCCTACACGCTCTATGAAGCGTTCCAGCAGGTGCGCAGTTATCGCCGGACCGAATTGCGGATTGAACCGGGGGGCTTTACGGCCTCGACGGATATGGGGCAGGAAGTTTTCGAACAGAAAATCGACTTGCCGGATTCATGGGTGCGCGGATTTTTGCAGGTCAGTTCGGCGATGGCGCTGCCCGCCCATCGCGTCACGCTGCACCCGATGGACATTCACAATCTTTGCTTTGCGTTGAAGTCCAGGAAGGAACGCCGGTCTCCGCGTTCGCTGCGATTCAATCTCAAACCCGGCCAACCGCCTGAGATGATTTTTGAGCCTTGGGACACCCGTATCCCCTGCCCCCGCGCGCTTTATCATGGCGGCGAAGAGGTTGAGATACGGATGTGGGGGCGGCGGCGGTTGCTGATCCTTGAACGGCTGATCCCGATTGCCCGCTCTTTCGATTTGTATCTACTCGGCAATGGTATGCCCGCTTTTGTCGTTGTTGATTTGGGACCGATGAGCTTTACGCTGGGCTTGTCAGGCTGGACAGCAAATGATTGGTCCCGCGCCGGACAGTTTGATTTGCTCGCACCGCGCAGAAAAATCGGGACGCATACACGCGAGAAAGTTTTTGCGGCGCTTGCTGCGCGTTGGATGGCCGATGAACAGGAACTCGCGACCGAGACTGGGATTGACCGCGCGGAAGTATCGTCTGCTTTGACGATCCTCGCTCAGCATGGTCGCGCGATGTATGATCTCGATAAAAAGCTCTGGCGGTATCGCGATGTTGTGCGCGAGCCGCTCGATTTTGATGCGATGCGTTTCCAATCGGATGAAGAGGCGAAAGCGGATCGGTTGATCCTCGGCGGCATGGTAGAAATTCTTAACCGCGATGCACATTCCGCCGAAGGCCGTGTCACCGATGATGGCCGCGACCAACGTGTGCGGATCGAGTTCGACTCAGATGAGCGGTTGGTGAATGCCGATTGCGGCTGTGACCATCATAAAATGAACGCCCTGCGCAAAGGGCCGTGCGAGCATATTCTTGCTCTGCGCCGCCTGACCGCCGAGGGTGATCTACCCTCTACTGTCATTCGCGGACCATGGGAGGGAGGCGCATGATCGACTTGCAGCGTAACCCCTCTCAGGTTAGCGTGACCCTAAGGAGAGACGCATGTCGGCTTTGCATCTCGGGCGGTGTTTCGCCGTCCCTGCCAAGTGACCGCACATGCATCGCTGGCGCGCTCTTTATATGGGCCGTGTCACACCACTATGCGCTTCGCGGTATGACTTCCATGAAGTCGAAGTCGCATAGTGGTGCGCACGGCCCTCGAGTTGAGCGTTCCAGCACTGGGACTTGTTCGAAAGTCCGACATGCGTTTCTCCGTACTCTTGCCCGCGCCCGAACGATGGGGGCGTGTGCATGACCACCGATAGCCGCCAGCAACTTTATGATCGTATCCGCGAATCTTCATTGGATGAAGTGACGCTGGAAGAGATGATCCGCTACGGGTTTTGGAACTCCAACGATCCGGTTAACTCTCTACCTGCCGAATTGGTGCAGCGGCGCGGCGAATTACAAAAAGAAATCTCAGAACTCGCCAAAGAAGTCAGGAATTATCGTGACCCTGAGCGCGCTGTTCAAGAGATTATGAAACAGCGGATGGCAGAGGCAAAAGCCCGCCGGATTGAAACCAAAGAACGCCAAGCCCAAGAGCGTCATGACCGCGCGCTGGCATGGCATAACAAGAAACGCAGTGACGTTGTTCATCTCGGCGATGATGTCTCAGCGGCTTTGTCGCAGCGCGAGTCCGATCCCGCGAGACTTGCCGCGCATGGTGCGCCACATTTTGCGGATATTGCCGATATTGCGAATGCGATGGGGATTAGTATCGGTGAATTGCGGTTCCTTGCCTATGACCGCAAGGCCAGCAAAGTCAGCCACTATCAACGCTTTCGCATTGCCAAAAAGACTGGCGGATACCGGACCTTATCCGCACCGATGCCACGTCTGAAACGCGCGCAATATTGGCTCCTTGATACTGTGGTCAACACAGTTGAGCCGCATGATGCCGCGCACGGGTTTCGGGCCGGACGGTCGATCTTGACCAATGCAGCGCCGCACCAAAAACGCGCTGTTGTTCTGAACTTTGATCTGAAGGATTTCTTCCCCAGCATCGGGTATAAGCGCGTCAAAGGTCTGTTCCGCTCTTTTGGATATGCCGAAGCGCAGGCGGCGGTTTTTGCCTTGCTTGCCACCGAAGCAGACACTGCTGAGGTGCGTCTCGACGGGCAAAGCTGGCATGTAGCGAGCGGCGAGCGGACATTGCCTCAGGGTGCGCCGACCTCGCCTGCGATTACGAACCTACTGTGCAGGAAACTGGACCGCCGCTTGACCGGACTCGCGCAGAAATATGGCTTTGCCTACACGCGCTATGCCGATGATTTGACATTCTCAGCCGCCGTTGAAGATGGCGCAGCGCTCAAGGCATTGATCTGGGCGGTGGGTAAGATTGTCACCGATGAAGGCTTCACGCTCAATGATGAGAAAACCCGTGTGATGCGCCGCAACGGACGCCAAGAAGTCACCGGCATTACCGTGAATGACGGGCTGAGCGTCTCTCGCAAAGAGCGCAGGAAATTCCGGGCACATCTGCACAATACCGCGCAAGGTAAAACGAGCGCGCCTTTCCGTAAAGGATCACCAAAGGCCAGCGCGCTCGGCTATGCGCAATTTTTGGAGATGGTTCATGGGGATGGCGTTGCGGGCCTGACGTCTCAGGCGCGCGCACTGCACGGGCGGCAAGATGCGCGGATTGAACAACGCCCCTCTTTGCGTGCCGCCGCCGCACTGGGTCAAGCCCCCGCAGGGACGTGGTGGGAACCAAAAGAGGCGCAAGCGCCTGAGATTGAACCTGTCGCAAAGCCAAAGCGGGCTATAGCAGAAGCTGAACAATCCGTGGTTCCACAAACACGGAGAGGAGAACGACAGCAAAGCGGCTTCACACGCGAGCGACCTGAGCGCGTTCAAAACGCACCGCCGAGCAACACACGGTCATCAACGCCAAGTACCGGAATGACGTGGCCAGTAAAGCTGTTCCTGAGCATCCTCGCTCTCATCGCTTTAGCCCCAATTCCGTTTGGCGGAGTCGCCCTCGGATTTATCCTCTACTTTCTGTGGTGGAGAAAACGCGGGTAGCTCTCAATCCGCCTGCCTCAAGGCTTTACCGCAAGCGACACCGCTGGCCCATGCCCATTGGAAGTTATGGCCCCCTAAATGGCCGGTCACGTCTACAACTTCGCCGATGAAATAAAGGCCCGGAACGGATTTCGTCTCCATTGTTTTGGAGTTAAGACCGCTGGTATCAACACCGCCCAAAGTAACCTCTGCGGTGCGAAACCCTTCGGTTCCGGCGGGTTTTACCGACCAGTTTGATACTGCTTCGGTCAAGGTGGTGAGAGCTTTATCGCTCATGTCCGCGATACGTTGGTGCGGGACAGTCTCCGTCAGGAAGGCCGCGAGCTTTTGTGGGAGGACGCGCGCCAATGCTGAAGATGGCGATTGTTTCGGATGCGCGCGGCGGATTTCTTTGAGTGTGCCGAGGACATCGCTGCCCGGTGCTAAATCAAGACGGATGGATTCGCCTTCGCGCCAATACGACGAAATTTGCAAAATTGCAGGACCGGATAATCCGCGATGGGTAAACAAAAGCGCTTCTTCGAACAGCGTTTTGCCGTGGCGTACCGCAGCATTGACACTGACACCCGAGAGCGCCTGTAGCGGTTCTTTAAGGGCATCGGTAAAGGTCAGCGGAACAAGACCCGCGCGCGGTTCGATCACATCCAATCCGAATTGCTCTGCCAGACGATAGCCATATCCTGTCGCGCCCATTTTAGGGATCGACGGTCCCCCACAAGCCACAACTAAGGCACGGCTTTCAAATACGCCTGAATCTGTGGTGATGGAAAACCCATTCTCGGTTTTGGCCACATCAGAGATTGATGTTTTGAAACGCAGCTCATTCCCCGCCTTCGCACATTCATCCAGCAACATCGCGATAATTTGTTTCGCGCTGTCATCGCAGAAAAGCTGTCCCAATGTCTTTTCGTGCCATGCGATGCCGTAAGAATTGACCAACGCGATAAAGTCCTGCGGCGTGTAACCGGCCAAAGCCGATTTGCAAAAATGCTTATTGCCGCTGAGAAAATTTGCGGGGCCTGAATGGATATTGGTGAAATTACAGCGACCCCCACCGGAAATACGGATTTTCTCTCCCGCCGCCTTCGCGTGATCGAGGATCAGCACCCGCTGACCGCGCGCCCCGGCAGTGGCGGCGCACATCATCCCTGCGGCCCCTGCGCCGATAATACAGACATCATACATCCCGCTGTCTTAGCGAAACGCGAATGGTTGCGATAGTCGTTGCCCGCAGAGACGATGAGGCTAAGTTATAAATGTGAAATATGGATGGAGCCGTGACATGAAACGCCTTGCTGCCTTGTTCTTTGCCATCACAACACCGGCACTGGCAAATCAGTCAATCCCGGATCAATATCCGGATTCGCTATTATATTCGGCTCCCGTAGAGGTGATCCCGAATGTTTGGTCCGCCATCGGGCAGACCTCTGGGATGACTTATGAAAATGCGGGGCACAATAACAATCTGAGCTTTATCGTCACCGGCGAAGGGGTAGTGGTCGTGAATGCGGGCGCGTCTTACAAACTCGCCGAAGCGCTGCATGACGAGATCAAACAGATCACAGACGAGCCGGTGGTGCTCGTAATCAATGAAAACGGCCAAGGCCATGCGATGCTCGGCAATTCTTATTGGGCAAAGCTGGACGTGCCTATCCTTGCCCATGATGACGCCGATGTCGATTTCAGCAGACACGGATATGATCATCTCGCGGCGGCAAAAAAACGCCTGAAAGATCGGGCCGAAGGCACAGAAGTTGTCTTGCCGACCGAAACTTTTGACGAGAAGAAAAACTATAAGATGGGCAAATTCACCATTCGGGTGCGGCGGGTCGGGCCGGCCCATGCGCCCGGCGATATTCAAGTCTGGTTGCCAAAGCAACGTCTGGTCATCGCCGGTGATATTGCCGTTCATGAGCGCCTGCCCGAGATATTGGAAACATCGCATTCATCGCGCTGGGTCGAAACTTTTGATGAAGGCTTTGAACAGTTTAAAGCGCTCTATGTCATTCCCGGCCATGGCCACCCGACCAACATGGCACAGGTGCGGCGCTATACCCGTGAATACCTCGCCTATTTGCGCGGAAAAGTCAGAGAAGTGCTCAAGGCAGGGGACGGATTGGCCGAAGCCTATTATGTGGATCAGTCGCCGTACAAACGGCTCGATAAGTTCAAAGACCTCGCAACACGAAATGCCGGACAGGTGTTTCAGCACATGGAATGGGAGTGAGTGTTGGAGTTTTACGGATCGCCTTTGACCAACCCACTCATTTCGGCATGGACAGCTTTTTTTAGGTGATCGTATTGTTCTGCGTTGGTGTCGCCGAATGCTTCTTCTCGGTCACTTGCCACATCAGCGTAATCGAGCGATGTTACAAATTGGCTCTTCGTGAAATCTCGCCGATGTCCATCAATAATATTGTAGAAATGCCAGATATTACCGTAGCGGGTTTTACAAATCTCCCCGCCAAATAAATCATTGGCAACAAGAGCGGTGACACCGCAATGACCAGCAGCAGGGTTTTCCGCTGTCCAAAGCGAACTGGACTGCAAGCTCCACGAACGAAACAAAGCTGCAGAGAATTCGGAAAAACGGTCTTTTGACAAACTGTAATCCGGCACCGTCAATCAACTTTTGCAGTGAGTAGTTTATAACCCGCGAAAGAAAACAATCCACCCAAAGCAGCCTGAACAGGGCGACGGGCCATCGCATAAACCGATACCATGCGCGGCGTTGAAAAAACGAAAGCGTAGATCGTATTAATGCCCAAAGACAGAGTCGTTGTGCCAAAGATTATCGCTAATGATACCCAGACAGGAGAGTTTTCTTCTAAACCAAGAGACACGATCGCTATCCAGCCAAGGGCAGCTTTTGGATTAGTCAAATTTAAAAGGTATCCTTTGCGATAAAACCCCATGAGTGTTTGGTTGTTCCGCGAGACTGAGGGTGCATCAAGATCCGTTGCAGACCAAGCGGAACAGAAGGCTCTATAAGCTAGATAAAGCAGGTAACAGCCACCTGCAATTTTTATATAGAATAGCAACTGGCCATAGCTCGCAATAACAGCGGAAAGTCCCAATACGCTGGCTGTTGACCATGTTAAAGTACCTGACGCGACACCAAAACTAACGGCTACTCCCGATAACCGCCCTACTGACATCGACGTACCGATTACGGCAAGAACATTTGGTCCCGGTGCAGCGTTTTGCAGGACAAAAACACCGTAGATCAAGAAAATGCCGGGAAGGTAATAGAACAGTTCAGCCATAGGATTCCGCCTTTCCAAACAAGGGATCAATCTTCACTCTATGCAAACGTCACGTTGCGAACCAAAATCATAAACAACATTGCCGGTTATCACCTCATCGCAATGGCTTGCACTTTTACTTTTGCTCCAAAAGGAAGTGCTGCAGCTTCATAAATCGTTCTGGCCGGTCGAGGATTGAAGAGTTCGCCATATAACTCATTCACCTCCGCAATATCCCGTTGCAGGTTTGTGAATGCAAGATCGACATTGGAGTTCCCCCGGTTTGGTGGACGGTTATGGGCTTAGAGATTCTAGCCCCTCAGTGACGGTCCTTTCGTAGTTGATTGGCGACTTGTACCCCAAAGCC
>CALKIZ010000074.1 GCA_937995735.1 uncultured Neomegalonema sp.
TCCAGCCTCACCAAACCGTAAGCCACGTAGTCGCTGTCATGCCCGCGTAGGCGGGCATTCACTTCTCACATCATTCAATCGTTAAGTTTTGAGCGTGGTAGATTCCCGCCTGCGCGGGAATGACAAAGCAAAAATCATCGAGAGTCGAAAAAGTTCGAAAACACAGGTAGGTTTCGCGCAGCGAATGTGTCCACCCTCCACACAAGCGCAAGCCTCGTAGTTGATGTCATGCCCGCGTAGGCGGGCATCTTTTGCAATTGAAGGAGATTCCCGCCTGTGCGGGAATGACAGAATAAAATTACTGAGAGCCAAGCACCCACCCCGCCAAGCCCGCTGTCCCGCACAAAGACCGGAAACCCCGAGCCATCAAGACCATGCCCAAATCGCGGGCCCAGGCTTTTACAACCGGGCAGAGTACTTCGCGGTACGATCTCCACCAAAGCCCGCGTCATCCCCGCGAAGACGGGGATCTATCTTCCCCCAAACTCAAACACCCGAACAGCTTAGAAAAAAGTAGATGCCCGCCTGCGCGGGCATGACACCAATAAACGTTACCGTCCCGCAAGAAGATGCAGGACCCCGCGCCGTCAAGACCGCACTTAAAAGGCCCCTAGTATTCCGGGAGCCTCCCTTAAAATCAAAGCTCGCCCAGATGCGTGTCTAGGTGATCCAGTCGATCTTGCCCCCAGAACCGTTCGCCCTCAACCACATAAAATGGCGAACCAAAAACCCCGGCGGCCATGGCTTCAGCGGTCATCGGCTCAAATGCGGCGGCTGCATCCGCAAGGTGCGGTTTAACCGCTGCGAGGTCGATGCCTGCTGTTTGCGCGATTTCAGCTAATGTGTCTTCATCAGCGATATTCTTATCTTCGGCCCAAACAGCCCGCAAAACCGCAAATGTGAGTGCGCCAGCGTCTTGGCCCGCTTTTGCGGCGGCAACGATCATCGCCGAAGCCGGCTTTTGATCTGTCGGCCAATGGGCCGGTTGCAGGTTCAGAGGCAGGCCGCTCGCCTTTTGTAGATGTTTCAAGTCTTGCAGGCGGTATTCTTTGCGCGAATCGTGACGTTGCGCCGGAGGCGTTCCACCCATTTCAGAGAAAAGCGCCATAATATCCACGGGCTTATAGGCAATGGTGGCCCCGCGCGCTTCGGCAATCTTTTCAAGCCGATCTCCAGCGAGATAAGTGAAGGGCGACAGAACGGTAAAGTAATAATCGATGTGAGCCACAGGGCCTCCTAGGGCGGTTAGTTAGGTCAAAAACGTCATAGAAGGCGAACAATACTGCAAAGTCATACAGGCAGGCGGAACTTCTTTGTGAGCGCCAAACAACCCTATGGTGAATGTTTCACTGCACTCGCAGTCTTGTCAGTGTGTTTGATTATGCAAGAAATCCGCAATTCGTGTTACATTAACGTAATGTTAACTTAATCAGCGGGGATCTGATCATGAAAAGAGTTCTTCTTAGCGTTGCAGCGGCTTCAATTGCCATGACTGCACCAGCAATTGCCGGTTCAGGCGCAAAGCATTCAAATGCGGCATCAAATCATGCAACTGCTGAAAAAGCACCAGCAGTTCCTGCATCAATCCGTTTGAACGATGTCACTTTTGATCTGACTAAGAATGATCGCTCGTCGATCACACCTGTTCAGCCTGAGCCAGCGAGCGTTTTCGCGACACAGCAAGAGGTCAAAATCGAGAATTACTCGTTCAACTTGAAGTAAGCACCGGCTACCGGAGGCTTTGACGTATAAAATATACAGGGGCCGATGCGTTATTTTGATGTATCGGCCCACTTTCTTTCTTGGACTCTCTGGCCGCACGCGGTAGTCCATTTCGCACTTGCGATATAAAGGGACAGGGCCGGAATGTTCGATAAAATTCTGATTGCTAACCGGGGCGAAATTGCCTGCCGTGTGATGAAGACCGCACGGAAAATGGGAATTGCTACGGTTGCGGTTTATTCTGATGCCGATGTGGGTGCGCCGCATGTTCGCATGGCGGATGAGGCTGTTCATATCGGTCCACCTGCCGCTGCGGACAGTTACCTCGTCATGGACAAGATTCTGGACGCTATAAAGCAAACCGGCGCGCAGGCTGTTCATCCCGGTTATGGCTTTTTATCCGAGAACGCGGCCTTTGCCGAAGCGCTTGAGGCGGCAGGTATTGCCTTTATCGGCCCCGGAAAGCGCGCCATCGAAGCGATGGGCGACAAAATTACCTCGAAAAAACTCGCAGACGAGGCTGGCGTCTCCACGGTCCCCGGTCATATGGGCCTGATCGAAGACGCGGAGGAGGCCGTCAAGATTGCTTCCCAAATCGGCTATCCTGTGATGATCAAGGCATCGGCGGGCGGCGGCGGTAAAGGGATGCGGATCGCGTGGAACGACGACGAAGCCCGTGAAGGCTTTGCGCTCTCCCGTTCCGAGGCGCGATCGTCCTTTGGTGATGAACGTATTTTCATCGAGAAGTTTGTCCAAAAGCCGCGCCATATCGAAATTCAGGTGCTCGGCGATAAGCACGGCAACACCATTTATCTCGGCGAGCGTGAATGTTCGATCCAACGCCGCCATCAGAAAGTCATCGAAGAAGCGCCGTCCCCCTTCTTGGACGAGGCCACCCGCAAGGCGATGGGTGAGCAATCCGTCGCGCTGGCCAAGGCCGTGGATTACTCATCCGCAGGCACGGTCGAATTCATCGTCGACCCTGACCGTAACTTCTATTTCCTTGAGATGAACACGCGCCTACAGGTCGAGCATCCGGTCACTGAATTGATCACTGGCATCGACCTTGTGGAACAGATGATCCGCGTGGCTTACGGCGAGCATCTGGCGATTCAACAATCCGATGTGAAGCTGAACGGCTGGGCCATCGAGAGCCGTCTTTATGCCGAAGACCCCTATCGCAATTTCCTCCCGTCAATCGGTCGCCTGACCCGCTATCGCCCGCCCGTGGAAAGCGCCACAGATGATGCAGTGGTGCGCAATGATACCGGCGTTGAAGAGGGCGGCGAGATCTCCATGTTCTACGACCCGATGATCGCAAAGCTCTGCACATGGGCTTCGGGCGAGGGTCAAGCCGCGCGTGCCTCTGCGATTGCCGGAATGCAAGATGCGCTGGACGGGTTCGAGCTGGAGGGCATCGGCCACAACATCCCGTTCCTTCAGGCTGTTATGAACCACGATCTTTTCCGGTCCGGTGACATCTCCACGGCCTTTATCGCTGAAGAATACCCCGAAGGTTTTGAGGGCGCTTCCCTCGGCGAAGAAGAAATCGAGCGTGCGGCAGCATTGGCCACCGTTGCTCAAGTGATCTCGGAAAGCCGCAATGTCCAAATCTCGGGCACGCTGTCCAATCACACCCGCGAAGTCGGAAACAAATGGGTCGCGATGATTGACGATCCGGTTGCGGGCAAATCCTCGCACGGGGTGTCGGCTCTGTGGGTAGAGGGTGCGGCGGAAGTATCGCTTGAGGGCGGTGAACGCTGGCGGGTCGAAACCGACTGGACCCCCGGCCAAACGCTGATGATCGCCACGATTGACGGCAAGCCGACGGTCATGAAATTATCACCGCTGGCCGATGGCTGGCGGGTGCGCTGGCGCGGTGCAGATTTGAAGATCGCCGTGCGCTCTCCGCGTGCTGCCGAGCTTGCCGCCTTAATGCCGGTAAAACTCCCGCCGGATACCTCGAAATTCCTGCTCTGTCCGATGCCCGGCCTCGTTGTGAACATCAACGTGGAAGCAGGCGAAGAAGTGCAAGAGGGCCAAGCCCTTGCCACTGTCGAGGCAATGAAGATGGAAAACGTCCTCCGCGCCGAACGCAAAGGCGTCGTGGCCGCAGTCAAAGCCGCTCCCGGTGACAGTCTCGCTGTTGATGAAGTGATTATAGAATTCGAATGATCGTGCGCAGTATTCTTTTTGTTGGAATAATATCATTTCCTGCCGCAGCGCAGGAATTGACATATCAACACGGGGATACCCTTTGCTTCAATTATGATACTCTTGAACAATCATGCTCAATGATATCGACGATTACAAAGCTCGATGAAGATAAAATTTGGGCTAGAGAAGATCGGGTTTTTGACGTCTTTGGAACAATTATCAAAGTAGAGGATTTCAGCGTTTTTTCTTTCGAAGGTGAAGCAACATGTAGAGCAGGGTACGAAGGACTACCCCGCCTGAAATCTGAAATTGCTGGCGAAGAAAAAAGTTTTAGTAATTTATACACTCAACTGCGTGAAGACGCTTTAATGAGTAAACCATGCGTTACACTCCGAAAGTGTGGTCAAGACTTTGATGTTTTTATTTATAACAAAGATAAGCCCGTTCCGCGATTTTCTTCCCGGCTGCGGCTCTTCAATTCTGGTGATCCGGTTGTTGAAGAACTGACGGTGAGGCCATTTCTCGTCGGCAAAAAGCAGCAGTTATTGGCATCATATTGTGAACCCCTCACATGATTTTTTTTGGTTATTACCGAATTTGAGTGACCAACTGTGTTGAGTAAATATGTCTCGTCGTTCATCCGTAAATTTGAAACATCACGGCAGAGGCTTTCTTCTCTTGGCGGGAGCAGCGTTTGCCTCCGCCCCGTCCGCCAGTGCCGAGAAAACCTTGTTCGAAACGGGCACGGTGCTCTGTAGTAATTTCGACCCCCGAAACCGCTCGTGCCGCACGATCACAACGGTCACTGCGATGGAGGACGGCCAGCGTTTTGCGCGCAGCCGCCGCATGGTGGCGATGCCGGAAGAAAACCTGCTGCTTGAAACGCAGGAAATCGCAGAGATTGATGGCCACCGCGTCTGCCAAACAGGTTCAAGCGCTCCACCCACAATCGCCCCCGATCATTACTCCTATGCGCCGGTCTTGTTGTCGGTTTACGAGGATAAGCGCGACAAAAAACTGGCGCGTGGTGTTTGCCATGAATACCAAAAATGCGGATCGGGCTGGCATGTCTATGTGAGCTATGATGATGCGCCGGAACCGCAGCTTGTTTCATTCACGACAGTCTTCGGTCCGGACGATTCCGGTAGCCTCGGCTTGTCGCTCCGCTATCGCGAGTTTGGCTACAGCGAGAGAATCGGTACTGATTGCGAGCCGCTGAAACAGGATAATCCTGAACCCGAAGAAGACGGTGAAGCGGAATAGTGATGTGACGCAGTAATGGCCGAACCGGTAAAAGGCTGCTGGGAGCCGAAAGGGGGTATTCTAAATTGTTTTACGAAATTCGATAGAAGTCGGGATGAACTAAGCCAATTCCCTCAGTGAGAGTTCTTTTCCGTATCACTGGAGAAATTCATGTCAAAGCGTTTCATAGTCGATGTACCCGGTGTTCCTCAGTCCCCTTCTCCAATTTCAAATGCTGTCGTCTCTGGAGTTCCCCCGGTTTGATGGACACTTTTTCATTGATGAAGGAGAGTGTTTTTCATGCCGAGAACGAGGAACCCGTACCCGACGGAATTCAGGGAACAATTGGTTGCGCTGGCGCGAGCCGGTCGCAGTGTTGAAAGCC
>CALKIZ010000075.1 GCA_937995735.1 uncultured Neomegalonema sp.
AGCGATAGCCAACAACCGCACCAACGAATGCCCCAATTGCTGAGGCCGGTACGACGGTCAATATGCCTGTCTCTACCAAGCCGATTAAAACAAGGTAGTGGCAGATCGTTGCGATCACGCCAACGCCCAGAAATGCTTTTGCTTGTTGTAGAATGTTAGAGATGACTATTCAGCTCCCTGTCCGGTCTATAATGCTTTGAGCTGCATCTTTCAGGTTTTGCCATGACAGTGCGTTGAATTCCAAGCTTACTTCGCTTTCACCGACGGGAACAGGGATGGCGCGGAAGATATCCCGGTGGCGCTCGATTGGTACGGGCTTGCCATTGACGGTGGCGCGCCAACCGGGATAATCGAACTCAGCCAGAACCAATCGCCCTGCTTGGGGTGCAGTGACATTCAGCCGTAATTTTGTGTTTCGGTAAGTCTCAAATTTGACTTTCCCGTCCAGCGGCTTGCCATCTGTGTTGATGAGTTTGGCACGAGGCGCAGCGCGGGAGTTGAGATACACATATGCTGTGCGCCGACTGCGCCGCTTTACGACATCAATCAACGGGAAGCGATCGAGTTTGATTGACGGGTCAATCGTTTCAATCGGAACGCCGGTGACGATATATTTTATTCCCAAGCGATCCGTCATGGGACTGTTATAGCCAGTCATGCGCTGACCCCATTTGCGCTTATTGGCGGCGCTGTTTTGCATGTCGGGGCCGATATACCGCTCGAAGCTGGCAAGGCGGATGGGATTGTATCCTAAGATATTGGGATACAGCCCAACCTGTGCAACATTTTGAACAGTGTGACCAAGCCCGACAAGTTCAACCCGCCATGGCGCACCCGTTGGATCAGGCTCGGTCAGTAGTGCAGGTAGCTTCGAGAAGAACGAGTCCTTCTCAGGGGACTCAAGCGGTTTATAATGGGGAGGTCGCCACGTGCTAAGCACCGTCTTGGAATTGAAGTAGATCAGGTCGGCGCTGACTCCGATTGTTAAGATGGCTATCGCTGCTTTGCGCCATCGCTTCGAACGCCGCGCGCAGATAATCATTGCGGCAAAACCACCCGCAAGCGCTGTGAACAATGCAATGTCGTGAGCGAGTTCATGGAGGCGACCAAACGAGGCCGAAATATAAATCAACGGAGCGATTGCTGCGCCTAATAAAACTAAAGCAACTATCGCCGGACCTTTTTCAACGGCAACGCGCGGCATTGATAAGGCGCGATCAAGTAACACTCCAATCATCAAGCTCATGATCACACCGAATATGAACAGCGCGTCTGAAGGGCGGCGGAATAAATCGACGCCTGGAACCCAGTCATAAAGAACTTTGAATGCCGGGGTGTAGCGCCCGAGAGCATAGATAAGAAACACAAGTGCCATAGCGGTGAGGAACCGCATTCCCGGAGAGAAGAGTTGTTTGCGCGCAATGCCAATCCATAAAACCAGAAGGGGCGCTAATGTTCCCGCATAGAGGTAGATCATGCCACGATGGATCTCGAGCGTGAAATCACCCCATTGCTTTGAAGCCGGCCCCCAGTGTGCGCCGAGCCGTTTAAATGATCCAAAATATTCAGCAAACAGAAAACTGGAAAGCTGTGGCGGCGGAATTGATTGCCAGCTTGCATCTCTGAAGTCGAAATTCGGACGGTTGCTTTGGTCGATGAGTTGGAAAAGTAACAACAGTGGAACCAGCGCAAGAAAAAATGCGAATAACCCGCCGGTGACGATGCTGCCATGCCGGTAGAAGGCTCGAGGTGTGCGAAAATCCAAACGTGAGAGCCAGTAGAAGAAGAGAAATAATATGCCTAAATAAGCAACATGGTTTCTGTCTATCAGAAGTAATCCGAGTGCGGCTCCAAATGCCAATCCTCGCCACACACCGCCGTATTGGATTGCCGCTTCCAGACGCCAAAGCGTAACCGCGATCCACATCATGCTGACGGTCATCAACAGATGCTCAAGTCTGACCGTCAGTGCGCCGTTCATCATAAAACTGATCGCCGCTATAAATGACGCTTCGTCGCGCCATCCACGCAATCGGCCAAACGCAAAGGTCGCCATTGCACCGACCAATACATGAGCAAGATGTACAGCATCGACGAGGCGCATTGACGGCGCTTCGCTGATAAGTGCGGGCAACCACATGCTTGGTGTCCAGATAACCGATTGAGGATCGGCAATCATGGGAAATCCGCCGAAGTGATACGGACTCCAAGACGGATCTTCACCAGAGTGTAGTGCCGTCGCGAAAAATCTTATCATGCCATAGAAATGGTTCTTGGCATCGTAGGGGATAATTCTTCCGGCAAAAAACCACGGCCAGCAAAACGCGATCCAGATAATCGTCAAAGCAAGTAAGCACAGCGCGGTTCTACGCGCCGACGGATCATTCAACATATAGGACGTCTCTGGTCTGGATGGGTATCGAAATGGCTTATAACTTTCCAAAAAGATGAATATCCAGAGCAATCACCGAAATATGGCGAAGTATATCTGGTTCTTCTGCGAAATTTTCACATACAGCTGAAGACTACAACCAATGGGAATAGTTTCTGGTCTGTGTTCTATTTCTGGCCGTCGATGATCGTAGAAGGGCTTCGCCATAAATGATGCAAAGCATTAAGATGCCCGTCGCCGCGAAAGAGGTTTTTCTTTAATTGTAGGTTTCGTCTCCGGGTTCGGATCAAATCCTATTGTTTCTGTCACGAGATAGAGTGGACGCTGTTTTACTTCGATCAGAACACGGCTGAGATATTCGCCAATGATGCCAAGCCCTAAAAGCTGCACCCCGGAAAAGAAACACAAAGCCACCATCAGTGATGCGTAACCCGGCGTTTCGATGCCATAGATCATTGTTTGTATTGTTAGGAATGCGCCATATGCGAAAGAGGGGATGGCGAGGAGCAGACCGATGTAGCTCCAGATCTTTAACGGCACAGAACCGAAGGCGGTAATCGCATCAAGAGCAAAGCGGCGAAGATGTCTCGGACTCCATCCTGAGACGCCATGATCACGAGGGGCTACATCAAAAGGAATAGCCTTTCTATGAAAACCGACCCAAGCGTATAGTCCTTTAGTGAAGCGACCACGTTCCGGGAGGCACAATAAGGCATCCGCAACTTTACGGTCCAACAAGATAAAATCGCCTGCCCCTTTGAGTAACTCGACTTCAGAAATTGCTGCGAAAAGGCGGTAGAAACCCATTTTGAACTTACGGCGCAACCACGGTTCATCGTCACGGGAACGGCGAGTGCCATATACGATTTCATACCCATCCTGCCATGCCTCGAAGAACGACGCGATTATTTCCGGGGGGTGCTGCAGGTCACCGTCTATCTGTACAATCGCTCGACCGGACGCATGTTCCAAGCCCGCACTGAGCGCGGCTTCTTTTCCGAAATTCCTACTGAAGCGAACGAGTTTGATCCGTTTATCTTTTGCGCGACATGCAGCCACTCTTGATGAAGTTTCATCCCGGCTACCATCATCGACAACGATCACTTCGCATGTCACTGACAATGTATCGAGAACCGGCATCAAGCGCGCGAAAAGAAACTCTATTGAAGACTCTTCATTGAAGGTTGGAATAACAACCGACAAAATCACCTCTTCAGAGGAGTCTGCAAGAACAGATGCTGGTATGAGTGTAGCAGTCAGAACATCACCTACGATATCGAGATCGTATGCATTATGACGCATACGTCAGTATGTAACAACATACCTAACGTGCTTTTTCTGCTGCCTGGTTCAAAGTTCCGTGTATTCGACATAAAAAGGAATTCTTTTTGCCCTGTATAATCTTATGCGCTGACGATTACGGTCTGAATTCCGAAGTGAATAATGCGATCAATTCGCTTGTTCGAAATGGTCGATTAAATGCCGTTAGTTGTATGGCTGTAGGCAATGCGTTCACAGCGCCTGCCTTGCTCGAAGCCGTTAGCGAAGCACCTCTTCCAGTAGAAATTGGATTACATCTGACTTTGACGGAATACGCGCCTCTTGGCGCAATGCCTAAACTTACGGAAGAAGATATGCTTCCACAGGTTGAACGGTTGCTAATCAAGAGTCACCTCCGACAAATAGACCGTAGCGAAATTCACCTTGAACTCGAACGCCAGTTTGATGCCTTTGAAACTGCATTTGGCCGTAAGCCGGATTTTGTTGATGGCCATCAGCATGTCCAAATCTTTCCCGTTATTAGAGATGAGGTCGTTAATTTGGTGGTGTCGCGTATGGGGGCGGCTGAGGCTGGGTCTGGCTGGGTTAGATGTTGCGACTCGCCCGCATCGGATTTGTTTTTGTCGCCGAATCTCAGAGCCATGTTGCTCGCGGCAATGTCCCGTAGACATAGAGCGCGGCTGGCCCGTGCAGGCTTGCGCTCCAATGATCGGTTTTACGGTGTGAACACGTTTGACCCGGCACAATCTTTTCGCTCATTGATGCAAGGATGGATGCGGAAAGTGACAAGGCGAAAGGGTCACACTTTAATCATGTGTCATCCGGGGATGCCCGGCTCAGACCCTACCGACCCCATCGCGGCGCGTCGGCCTGATGAGTATTCTTATCTAGCAAGCGCTGACTTTGTGGAAGACCTTGAACGCTTTGAAGTGGCGCTGGCCCCTCGCGCGTGTTGATGCGTGATGCTCTTGTCTGGGCGTCAATATAACCCAATTAGTACATTGAACAGTTCAATACGTGAGAGCCGATGACATACCGCAAAAATGCAATCCGATTTGCTGTGACGGGCTTTGTTGCTATGGCCCTTGCTGCCTGTGCGAGTGGTGGCGATTACAGGGACAAATCCGTTCCGATCTCGACTGTAGCTTCGGTAGACCTCGAAAGGTATCAGGGGCTTTGGTATGAAATTGCACGCTTCCCTGTATTTTTTGAAGAGGGATGCGTTGGTGTGACCGCTGAGTACGCATTGAACCCTGATGGTTCGGTCAATGTGAAAAACTCGTGCCGAGATGGATCATTGAGTGCAGAACCGCGTTCGGCAACCGCGACGGCAGAAGCGGTTGATGCGAGCGGCGCAAAGCTCAAGGTAGATTTTCTGCCCTATGTGCCCTTCACCTCGGGTGACTATTGGATTTTGGACATAGATGAGGATTATGAAACAGTCGTCGTTGGCACACCAAACGGTTTTGCCGGTTGGATTCTTGCCCGCCAACCAAAGATAAGCAACACCCGCCTGCAACGCGGCATCAAAGCCTTGCAAAAGAATGGTTACGATACCAACCAACTGACCCTGACCCCGCAGAGAGATTGAAAATTAGATCTCACCGCCAGACGTCTGCGGTGGTATCATTTGAGGTTCGGACTCTTGCTGATCGTTTAAAGGCGTGGGCGTAGATATGGTACGCTCTTGATGTGCTTCTACCGTAGCCGCTAGGGTCTGTTGAGAATGGGGATTCCCATGTGGGCTAAAACCTGATTCATCCTGTGAAAACAGGAGAGTTTGATGGATCGGTCGGTTTTGGGAGATGCTCAATGGGAACGGATGGCACCGCATTGTCTGGGCAAGCCGGGCGATTCAGGTCGCCGGGGCAAGGATAACCGCCTTTTTCTCGAAGCCGTGCTGTGGATCGCGCGCACTGGCGCTCCGTGGCGTGACCTGCCCGAAGAGTTCGGCAACTGGAACACAGTCTTTGCCCGGTTCCGATATTGGGTAAAGCGGGATATCTTCAAAAGAATATTTGATGCCGTGTCAGACGATCCGGACATGGAATACGCCATGATCGACGGAACAATTGTAAAAGTCCACCGCCATGGACAGGGCGCAAAAGGGGGACTCAAAATCAGGCCATAGGTCGCTCAAAAGGCGGAATGACCACGAAAATCCTCGCTCTGACAGATGCACTCGGCAATCTGGTGGACTTTATTCTGCTTCCCGGCAACAGGCATGATACGGTTGGCGTTGCCCCGCTCATTGAAGATCATGAATTCGAAGGCCTGATCGCCGACAAGGCATTTGACGCCAACTGGCTTGTGGAAGAACTCGACAGGCGTGGAGCAGCCATCTGCATCTCACAAATGCCACGGCGCAAGGAGCCACTCGATATCGACAGGGATATCTACAAGTGGCGGCACTTGATCGAGAATTTCTTTGGCACGCTCAAGGAATTCAAGCGTATTGCAATGCGGGCCTGCAAAACAGACCAGAGCTTCTCCGCTATGATCTACCTCTCGTCAGCTGTCATCAATGCACGATGAATCTCAACAGGCCCTA
>CALKIZ010000076.1 GCA_937995735.1 uncultured Neomegalonema sp.
CTGATCGAAAACTACTTCCAGAAACTCAAGGAATTCAAACGCATCGCCATGCGAGCCTGCAAGACCGACACGTCATTCGCGGCGATGATCTACCTCTGCGCGGGCGTCATAAACTCAAAATAACTGTCAACACGCCCTAAAATTAAATCCATTTAAATTCTATTTTTGATCTATATTTATTTCAAACTATCCACAGCTAATTCAACTTAAAGTACATATGTTCTATTTTTGATCTTTTCCTTACTGACGATTACTCATAATTGTTTCAATAGAAGCCTCATCACCCACAGGGTGATTTATGGCACTTTGAGATAAGCTGAATCCGTTCTTTCATGGACAATCTTTCGGAGACTTTCGCATCAAGCATCTCAACTCACCACATAATCCAGTTTAAAGAACCAACACCGCCTGCACATCATCGAATACGCGAATGTTTGCGGCGATGTCGTCCTTGGAATTAGTTTGACATTAACCATTCAAAACGCAGGATGCCCGTTATGAATCGTTGCATGAAATTATGCGGACTATTGCTCCTTACTCGCCTCTGAGCGCGTCAGGTTTGGCGTGTGCGCTCAGAGGGGCTGCTATCGCGCCATCATCAACATTCTGAATTTCTGACCTCGAGGCGACAATGACCAACGCAGAGACTCCTTCTAACCGCGTCGTAATCTTCGACACTACTTTGCGCGACGGCGAGCAATCCCCAGGCGCGACAATGACTTTGGAAGAAAAGATCAAGATCGCGACGCTGCTTGACGAGATGGGCGTCGATATTATCGAGGCAGGCTTTCCAATTGCCTCAGACGGTGATTTTGAAGCTGTCACCGAAGTCTCTAAAGTTGTTAAAAATTCCGTCGTTTGCGGACTTGCTCGCGCATCTAAAGGCGACATTCAGCGGGCATGGGACGCGCTGCGACACGCTAAAAAACCCCGCATCCACACGTTTATCGGCACATCGCCGCTGCACCGTGAACACCAACTGTCGATGAACAAAGAACAAGTGCTCGACAAGATTCGCGAGACTGTCACGTTTGCCCGCTCGCTGTGTGATAATGTTCAATGGTCGCCGATGGATGCGACCCGCACCGAGCATGATTATCTCGTAGAAGCAGTCAGCATCGCGGTCGAATGTGGTGCAACGACAATCAACATACCCGATACCGTAGGCTATACCGCTCCAGGTGAAAGCGCTGAGCTGATCCGCATGTTGCTGCGTGAAGTTCCCGGTCTCGATAAATGCGTGATTGCTACCCACTGCCATAATGACCTCGGCATGGCGACGGCAAACTCACTGGCCGCAGTCGAAGCGGGAGCGCGCCAAATCGAATGCACAATCAATGGCTTAGGTGAGCGCGCTGGTAACACCGCACTCGAAGAAGTCGTTATGGCCATGAAAGTTCGCCCGGACATCATGCCATTCTTTACAGGGATCGACACCACCAAGATTATGCAACTCAGTCGCATTGTCTCAACGGTTTCAGGTTTTCCGGTGCAGTTCAATAAAGCCATCGTTGGCAAGAACGCATTCGCTCATGAAAGCGGTATCCATCAGGATGGTATGCTGAAGCACGCCGGTACCTTTGAAATTATGCGTCCAGAAGATGTCGGTCTAACCGAAAGTAATCTGGTGATGGGCAAACATTCAGGCCGCGCTGCCTTCAAAGACAAGCTGTCCCAGCTCGGCATCGACATTGGCGATAATGCCTTCCAAGAAGCGTTTATTCGCTTCAAGGCGCTCGCGGATGCCAAGAAGGAAGTCTATGACGACGATATTATCGCGCTGATCGAAGATACAGAAACTTCGACTGCACATAGCCGCTTTCAGGTCATATCAGTTAGCGGACGGTTTGGTACGGAAGGGCCGCAAACGGCTGAGATCAAACTTGAAATTGATGGTGTCGAACAACAACACGAAGCAGAGGGCGATGGCCCAGTAGACGCTTCTTTCAATGCAATCAAAGAGCTGATTCCGCACACTGCCCGCCTTCAACTCTATCAGGTTCATGCTGTGACCCATGGCACGGACGCACAAGCCGAGGTTAGTGTTCGTATGGAAGAGGACGGAAAACTCGTCACCGGCCACGCTGCGCATACAGACACCATGGTCGCCTCGGTCCGAGCTTACGTTAATGCTTTAAACAAATTAATGCTTCGCCGCGAAAAAACGGCCCCTAAACCGATGCAACAAACTGCATGAGGCATTGCTTCTTTGTGTTTCAGCGCAGGGCAGCATCCGATTTCATGAATTTTCGCGCTAGAATCGTCTATTGTAGAACAAATGCTTTACGCCGAAAGACACTGCACTCTATAACGCGGACAATTATTGTTCACGGCGCTTAATATGCCGTACGTCACAACGGGATACCGCGATGTTCGGCCTATTCGGCATGTTTTCTACTGATATCGCCATTGACCTCGGTACTGCGAACACGCTTGTGTACGTGAAAGGCAAAGGCATTGTACTGAACGAGCCTTCCGTCGTCGCCATTCTGAGCAAAGGTGACAAAAAAACGGTCGAAGCTGTTGGAACTCCTGCAAAAGCGATGCTAGGGCGCACGCCGGGTCGTATTGAAGCCATTCGACCTATGCGCGACGGTGTAATTGCCGACTTCGATGTTGCGAAAGCAATGATCAAGGATTTTATTGGGCGGGTCCATAAATCCAGCTTCCTGTCGCGTCCCTTCATTCTGATTTGTGTTCCCTCCGGTGCAACGGCTGTTGAACAACGCGCCATCCGTGATGCAGCCCTCGAAGCAGGCGCACGCGGCGTAAAACTCATCCCGGAGCCTATTGCTGCGGCCATCGGCGCTGGAATCCCTGTCGGAGACCCGGATGGTTCGATGATTGTCGATATTGGCGGCGGTACAACCGAAGTCGCTGTCATCGCGCTCGCTGATATCGTTTATGCCCGCTCCGCGCGCGTGGGCGGCGATAAAATGGACGAGGCGATCATTAGCTATCTCCGCCGTCATCATAACTTGTTGGTCGGCGAATCTTCTGCTGAAAAGATCAAAATGCAGATTGGCATTGCCTGTATGCCGGAAGACGGCGAAGGCCAGTATATGAACGTCCGGGGCCGCGACCTCATGAATGGTGTTCCGAAAGAAATCACAATCAATCAGGCCCAAATTGCTGAAGCACTTGCCGAACCGGTGGGTCAAATTGTGGAAGCAGTCAAAGTCGCGCTTGAAGCCACTCCGCCTGAGCTTGCCGCCGATATAGTGGACAAAGGCATTATGCTTACCGGCGGCGGCGCGCTTTTATCTGAATTAGATGCGGTTTTACGTGAAGAAACGGGTTTACCTGTCCTTATAGCGGACGAACCGCTGAATTGTGTCGCACTTGGCACAGGACGTGCGCTTGAGCACATGACGAAATTACAGCATGTTCTGATCGAAGACGCCTGACCTTAACAGCGGTCCGGCTGGAAAACGACACGCCTTTGACAATAATTAAGGCGTTTCTTAGTACCAACAGCAAGATCAGCAAGAATGGAGGCGCGTTTCGCGTTGGCGCAGTACCGCTCCAGATCAGGATTCGGGCAACTTATCTCCCGCAGTACGCTCGCATTCGCGGTGGTTTTTGGCGTGCTGGTATATGTGCTTGGCGCATCGAGCGATCCACGATTGGAACCCCTGCGCCGCATTGCATTAGATGTGAGCGCCCCGATTACTGGTTTTGTCTCTGCACCTTTCCGATTTGTTCGCGACGCTATGTCGAATTTCAGCGGTTTTCTTGATGTTTACGAACAAAATCGCACCCTTCGAGAAGATATCGTACAACTTAATCAATGGCGGGAAGTTGCAAGGCGCTTTGAGGAAGAAAACGCCCGTTTGCGTGCCCTTCATAATGTGTCCCTTGCACCGAATTACGATTACATTACCGCACAGGTCGTCGGCAGCTCAGGGGGCAGTTTTTCGCACTCCATGATGATCAATGTTGGTCGTTCTGGAGGCATTGGCCCCGGCGCGGTAGCACTTGATGGAGGCGGCGTGGTTGGCCGCGTTGTCTCGGTTGGTAAACATGCTGCCAGAGTGCTTTTGGTCACGGATTTAGCCAGCCGTATTCCTATTATTGTTGAAGGCGCAGGTAAAAAAAGCACCGACGAAGACACTAAAGACGAAATTGTCCGCGCAATTCTGGTTGGCGATAATTCAGCGGCCCCTCTCCTTCAATTTGCAACCAAAACCGAAGGCATAAAACCGGGTCAAAGGATCACAACGTCCAGCGATGGCGGCGTTTATCCTAAAGGCTTACCAATCGGTGAAGTCGAGCGTGATGGCGAGGGTTTCCGCGTCCGTCTAGCCGCAAATTTCGACAGACTCGAATTTGTCCGCATATTGCTTGATCGCACAGATAGAGCGATTGATGCGGATGCTGTCCTGATTGTTTCGCAGCCTGACGAAAATTCCGAAGAAGACGGCGGAACAGTAGAGTGAAGCAAAAGTCGCTCAGTGTCTGGACAATAATTGCGATTATTGTGACGACGATCACGGGCCTCGCCTTATCCGCTCTGCCCCTCGGAGCCGGTTCTGGCGCTGCAGTTTGGCCAAACTTTACGCTCTGCGTCGTTTTTTTCTGGCTCGTGCACCGACCTTTAGGAATGCCAACCCTCGCAATTCTTTTCATCGGATTAATCGGCGACTTGATTAGTGGCGGCGTACTCGGCGCGGGGATGCTGGCCTTGTTGATAGGCAGCCAGTTTGTACAAGCGGGAGCCAAAGCCCTTGCCCGGTCAGCATTTGGCGTTCGTTGGTTTGCTTTTGGCGGCTTTGTAGCGGTAGTATTTTTGATTGAATGGATACTTAATTCGCTGCCGCGATGGTCACCCCTGCCAATCGGCGTACCTTTCGCTCAGTTTTTGGTCACAGTTATAGCTTATGCCCCTGTTTCAATACTATTCCGAAAGGTCCTAAGGGTCGGGCGTACATGATCGATCGCCGCAAAATACAGGCTGCCACCAACTCGCGGTTTACCCGCCGCGCCCTTGTTTTGTTTGGCAGTCAGTTGGGCTTGGCTGGCATTCTCGGCAGCCGCATGTACCAGCTTCAAGTTGTCGAAAGCGGTCACTATACAGAACGCGCAGAACGCAGCCGGATACGCCCTCGCTTGATCCCGCCCATTCGTGGGGAAATTTTCTCTCGTGACGGCACGCCCTTAGCCGAGAATCGCCAGAACTATCGGGTGGTGATGGTTCGGGAGCAGACTGAAGACATAAAGCTGTCATTACAGAAACTGGCTACAATCATCGAGCTAAAGCCTGAACGTCAGGAAGAACTCTACGAAAAAATAAGAAGATCATCTTCTTTCGCTCATGTGCTTGTCGCCGAAAACCTCACATGGTCTGAATTTGCAGATATTAACGCTAACGCTCCTGCTTTGCGCGGCGTCTCACCAGAAATTGGATTGACGCGCCATTATCCCGAAGCAGACATGACAGCACATATTGTCGGTTATGTTGGCGCGCCAAATGAGAAAGACGTTAAACGCGCGGGGCCTGCAAAAGGACTGCTTAAACTTCCCGGAATGCGAATTGGTAAAAACGGGATTGAACGTATTGCCGAAGATGGCTTGCGCGGGACAGCAGGTGTTCGCCGTGTCGAACGTAACGTACATGGCCGCACAATCCGCGAGTTGTTCAGGCAAGATGGAACGCAAGGCGATACACTCGATCTGACCATCGATCTTGAGTTGCAAAAATACGCGATGGAACGTCTAGGCGATGAAAGTGGCGCAGTCATCGTTATGGACGTCAATGACGGAGACGTACTCGCGCTGGCCTCAACGCCCGGCTATGATCCAAATAATTTCGTCCTCGGCCTATCCCAAAAGCAATGGGTCTCCTTGCGTGACAATGAGAAAAACCCGCTCACCAACAAGGCCGTAGCGGGCACATATCCTCCCGGTTCAACCTTCAAGATGATGACATTACTGGCCGCGCTTGAAAACGGCATCAACCCAACAGACGGGCATTTCTGTAACGGGGCACTCTGGTTTGGAAATCGTTTCTTCAACTGTTGGAAACGCCAAGGCCATGGGTTCATGGATGGCATCTCAGCAATCAAGAATTCATGCGATGTCTATTTTTACGAAATCGCGCAGCAAGTGGGCATCAACAAAATAGCAGAACTTTCGAGACGCTTTGGCCTCGGTGTCGAACCGGAGATCGAACTTCCTCGTGTCAAAAGTGGCGTTATGCCTGATCGTGACTGGAAAGAAGCCGTACTCGGAGAATCCTGGTACAAAGGCGAGACGCTCAACGCAGGGATCGGGCAAGGCTATACGACCACGACACCCTTACAGCTTGCGGTGATGACCGCACGCTTGGCAAATGGCGGTTTCGGTGTAAAGCCGCGCCTGATCCGGGGCCGCAACGGAAAACGGATCAAAGCACCGCCTCTGCGCTCGCTCGGGGTCAACCCAGATAATGTTGCACTGGTTCGTCAGGCAATGTCGTCAGTTACAAACGAGCAAGGCGGCACAGCCTATCGTTCGCGCATTTCGGCTATTGGAAAGGAAATGAGCGGCAAGACCGGAACTGCACAGGTACGTCGTATTTCAGCTGCCGAAAGGCAAACAGGCGTTCTCAAAAACGAAGACTTGCCGTGGAAGCTGCGCGACCATGCTCTTTTCGTGGCTTTCGCTCCATCGGATAAACCACGCTATGCTATTGCCGTTGTCGTTGAACATGGTGGCGGTGGTTCTAAAGTTGCCGCGCCCATCGCCCGCGATGTTCTTTTGCACGCCCAATTTCAGGGCAAACCGCCACCCGATGCTGTGCCGAACGATGCTGAGCCTTTTTTTGGGCATGACCCTCTGGGGCCGGTATAATGAGCATGTTTCTTTCCAATGCGCCAATCCCGCTCGGTCTTGGCAGCAAACTTTTGCGCCTGAACTGGGCGCTGCCTGTATTCCTCGCGATCGTATCCGGGGTTGGCTTTGCGATGCTCTACTCGGTGGCAGGTGGAGATTTTGACCCTTGGGCGCGGGCACAAATTATCCGCTTTACCGTTGGCTTTCTCGGCATGTTTATCGTCGCGATGATTGATATTCGTCTCTGGTATAAAGCGGCATGGCCATTCTACATTTTTGCCTTTGCCTTGCTTATCGCAGTGGAGTTCCTCGGGGTCAGTGGTAAAGGTGCGGTGCGCTGGATTGATCTCGGATTTATTCGATTACAACCTTCAGAGTTGATGAAAATCGCCCTCGTCGTTGTCCTCGCGCGCTATTATCACGACATCCGCCCCGACCGGGTAAAAAACGTCTTTTTATTGTTTCCTCCGCTAGCGCTTATTGCGCTGCCCGCAGCATTGGTTCTTAAACAACCAGACCTTGGAACGACAGTGCTGCTTTGTGCCGGTGGCATCGCGATCATGTTTATGGCGGGTGCGAGCCTGTGGTTCTTTGGCCTCCTCGTCGCTGGAGCGGGTGGATTGGTCTATGCTATCTTCGGTTCATGTGGTCAGGATTGGCAGATACTAAAAAACTATCAATGCCGTCGAATTACGACTTTCATAGACCCTGCAAGCGATCCGCAAGGCGCAGGCTATCACATAACCCAATCAAAAATTGCGTTCGGCTCAGGCGGGTACAGCGGCATGGGCTTCACAGAAGGCCCGCAAAGCCGCCTCGATTTTTTGCCGGAAAAGCACACCGATTTTATCTTCACAACACTTGGCGAAGAATTCGGACTAATCGGCGCACTGGCGCTACTCGGCCTTTATATGATGATCCTGTTCGTCGGAATGCTCACGACCTTACGGATCAAACATACTTTTGGCCGCCTCATCGGAACCGGCGTCTGTTTCACATTCTTCTGCTATTTCGCCATCAATATGGCAATGATAATGGGCCTCGCGCCGGTGGTTGGCGTTCCTCTGCCTCTTGTCAGTTACGGCGGGACATCAATGTTGGTAATCCTGTTTGCATTTGGATTGCTGCTCAGCGCTCAGGTCCACGCCCGAGTGCCATTCAAGAAACGGGAAGACGCATGATCGAAGAATTGGATGCCCGTGGTCTGCGTTGCCCTCTTCCAGTCCTCAAGGCCCGCAAACGCCTTAAAGCGCTAGATCCGGGTACGCAGCTTCGGGTTATCGCAGATGACCCAGCCGCTGTGATAGACGTCCCTCACTTTTGCAATGAACAAGGCCACACACTGGAAAGCCAAGGCGAAGAGGAAAACGCCTTAGTGTTCGTTATCCGAAAAGCGTCCTAACCTTTTTTCTGCAAGGCTTCGCGCATCTGTTCGCACGGATCTTTGCGCTCTGGCGCAGCAGCGGAGAGCGTAACGGTGAATTGCCCTTCAGCAGCCTCTTCGTCCTCTTCAAGCATTCCAATACTTGCAATCTTAGCATCGGGTAACGCATACGCCAGATATGCTGGCGCACCCGTATCAAGCCGCGCATGGGCGTTACCGCAGATCAGCACACTCAATCCGTCACCTGATATACCAGCCCGACGCCACGCCTCGGCATAAGAGGCATCCCAAGCACGCTGCACTTCGACCATTGCACCGAGTTTATCCCGTTCAACCAATTCACAATGGGCTGCAAATTGCTCATTCAACATATCAGTGCGTTGCGCTTCTGGCAGAGGTTCAGCCAATCGATAACGCTTGGCAAGGTCATCCCCGATACCAACTGCACCCTTCGAATAAACCTTGCCTAAGTCAACTTTCGCCAAACCGCCTCCAGCGACATACGCCGCCGGGACTGCCTCAAGAATAGGAGCATAAAGCGACCAATCAGGCCAACCGCTTTCTTCCCATTCCAGTGCTTCACCGAGTGCCTTTCGGGACACTTCATCGGCGCGCAAACGATTGACAGTTTCTTCCTTGGCTTGCGGGATCATTTCGAATGCAAGCCCTTTAGGATTCAAGGCTGCAACAAGATCAGCCTGCAAACGATGATGGCCCGGATTGTCGTGACGCTCTCCAATCGCGATAAAATCTGCACCTTTAAGGACAGATACCGCCTCATCAACCTCCGAGGCCGCATATGACCAGCGGGAAGCCACTGCTGCACCACCGGCAACGGCAAGAAACCCGCGTCGGTTCATACTCCGTCATCCGAAGTCAATTCTTCAGGGGTTGGTGGGCGGTCCGTCATCATTTTATCAGCGTAGGCAGCTTCAAAAGGTTTCTCGCCTGCCATCCAGCGATTCATAACATTCTTTTCGGTCCAGATCGTCGCGAGGGCGGCATTTAACTCCAGCGGTTCGATCTCAAGATCGTGTTCCTGCAAAGCAGTTCCAAACGCATCGTAATAGGCCTGCGTGTTGTCAAAGAACAACTGATGCGAGAGCGTCGAAATATAAGCGTCTCGCTCATCAAAAGCCTTTTTGCACGACGGTTTATCACTCGAATGCATAGACCGACATGTTAAAGGCCGCGCACTGTGGACAGAGCAAAGCCATGTATCCGGATCAAGCATCGGACAAGCGATATGACCCTCATGCCGTCCTGCTCCGCTTAATCCACGGTGTTTGGCATCATGATCAATAATGCGCTGTTTCATCGCCTTTGAGACTTCGGATTCAAAAGCAGTCTCGATATGGTTTGCGAGGAAAAAGGCCTCGGGTGCAAGGACACTGACCATCGTATGGCAACAATAGGCGCACCCTGCTCCACAAGCGATCTTGAAAGAGCCGGTTTCGGCCATCCAGCCATAAACATCGTCGAAATACACGTTAGAGCGCGCGTAAGTCAGTCCAACAGACTCAAGGATGCTCTTTTTATTGATGCCCATCCGGTTGAAGTAATCAACATACCGATGTGCTTCGCGTGCCCCGTCCGGCGGCGTAATTGACGATGTTTGGTTCATTTTATCCTCTCATTACATACCGACATGAACTAACCTAAGATCCATGTTTGCCAAGGTTTTATATCCCGATCAATACACCGACAAGCGCTCGGTAGATTCATGAGCGAAGTGCAACGTTATCATTGAAGCGGATATCGACGTGCTTGCCAAGTTCGGCGAGGAAGGCTTCGATTGGTGATCTGAAGTCGAGGCACTTTCGTGGTGTGGTATTGAGTGTCATGGCGATT
>CALKIZ010000077.1 GCA_937995735.1 uncultured Neomegalonema sp.
TAATCATTCCCGCAATGCGGGGATCGTCAATCAGCCTGATACGCTCGAGAAAACTTTGCGTCATTGTCGGTCCTCCTGTGGAACCGACTAAAGAATCCAATTCGCCACTCAGCGCATTAATAATTTATGATTCCGCCCTGCGTAGGTGAGGTAGCTTTAGAAGAGGGTTGGGCTGTTTTCTGCCTCTTCGCGACCCTCGCCACTCGTCCGCAGAAGAGTCTGGGTATGGCCAAAAGTTGCTATTCAGGCGAGCGACGAAAGGGACTAAACTCCTGTGATGTCGTAACGTCATCTAAAGCGAAAGTTTTTGGATGCCGCCTCATATTACTAACGAGCATCGAAACATTTGGTTCACCGCCATACTCAAGCTCGTTCTCGATCAAAAAATTTCCTATACATTCCACAATCCGCATTTTGTTATTCGGATCAGTTTTTTCGAAAGCCTTCATGTAAAAAAAATAGATGAAGTCTTCAGCATCACGCTTGGCTGACACAGGCCAAGGGGTGCGGTTCGGGCGCCCATTGCCGCAAAGCTGAGCAGACTCCTCGTCGAAAGGGTTATCCGCGTACCATTTACCAACCTGTTTGTATGCGTCAAAAAGTTCGCGGTTCTGTAAAACTGTCCGAACAAGAACGATCATATGCGTTATGTTTAAAGGGATAGTGGCCCATCTCGGCTGTGGGGTCAGCGGTTGACTGTCATACTTTGTACCACCATGACTAGCGTAGTAGTCAGGTGTCTCTCTGAAATCACGGACGATCCGCCTCCAATTCGAAATATCACCGAGATCAAACATGGGGTTCAGGTCATTGGGAATCGCTTCTGAAAGACGTTAGACTACACAATCAACAACCGAGAGTCTCCTTCGGGCGCATTGCAGAAGTCAGGACCGCACGAAATTTCCGGTGGCAATGAGGGTCATCGCCACCGGCATTCCGGTTTTTTCTGTCGATTCCAGTCTGCCCTTTACGTCGCGCCTTCGATCAGATCGACTTGGCTCACCACGACCTGTGCTTGGCGGGCGGAAGCGATGTCGATCAATTTGCCATCCAGCACGGCTGCGCCTTGACCGGCTTTTTCCGCTTCGGCCATGGCATCGAGGATAGCACGGGCTTTCGCGACGATTTCCGGGGCAGGGGTAAAGGCCTCGTTGGCGATGGCCACTTGTTTCGGATGGATCGCCCATTTGCCGACACAGCCGAGGATCGCGGAGCGCCTTGCTTGAGCGCGATACGCATCATCATCCGAGAAATCACCGAAAGGTCCATCGACGGGCAAAATACCATGCTGACGACACGCCGCGACCATGCGGACAATCGGATAATGCCAGGGATCAGCAGGAAACAGCGCCCGCTCTGATCCCGGCTCGCCATCCGCCAGCATGTCATATCCGGCTTGGGTTCCGCCGATGCCGGTAACTTGCATCCCCATTGAGGCCGCATAATCGGCGACACCAAAGCTCATGGATTGCAAACGCGGGGTCGAGGCGGCGATTTCGTCAATATTCTGTGCGCCCGCTGCGGTTTCGATGATAATTTCAAACCCGATCGGCTTTGTCCGGCCCTTGGCCCGTTCAATCGCAGTGACGAGCGCATCAACGGCGTAGAGGTCTTTCCCGTTTCCGACCTTCGGTATCATGATGAGATCAACGCGGTCGCCAGCATTCTCAAGCAATTCAACAACATCGGCATACCAATATTCGGTATCCAGCCCGTTGATCCGAACCGAGAGGAATTTTGACCCCCAATCAATATCATTCACCGCTTCGATGATGTTCTTGCGGGCCTGCGGTTTGTCATTCGGTGCGACCGAGTCTTCAAGATCGAGGTTTATGACATCCGCCGCTGATGCCGCCGCTTTCTCAAAGATCGCCGGACGGGAGCCGGGCGCGAACAACTGGCAACGGTTTGGACGGGCGACGGGGGCAGGTTGGATCAGGAAGGACATGGATGGCTCCGCAAAGTGACAACATTTGCCATGCGTTTGCGGTGCAGCATCGCCCGAGTCAAGGGTGGCAGCAGCCGTCTACTCCTGATCAAATCAGGTTGTCCGCCTGCCAAACCCTTTATGCCCCGCTTGAGGCCGTGCTCTACGGCGCGATTTTATGGGCTGTTCAACATCTTCTCCGGCCTCGTCCCGGAGCATTTTACGCGCTGTCAGCCCCGCACTAAGGACCGAGCCACCGGCAACATCAGACATAAGCCCCGCGCCAGAGCGCGTGCGCTCGATTGTGCGGGCGGTCTTTTTGTTGAGGCCGGGATAACCAACGGCGCGCCAGAAAACAAAACCGCCGATGGCGCCCGCGAACGGAAAGGCGGCAACAAAGGGTATCGCCTCACTCAAAGGCATCGGTTGAGGACTAAACAAGGCCGATCCTAATGGACCCAAAGTCGCCCCGACAACGCCTGTCGCAATATCCGAGACGCCGCGCCGTAAATTCAAAGCTCGAATACCGATACCGGCGAGAATAATGAACGGCGTGGTAATCATCACCAGCGGAATAATGCTCATCATCACGGCAAGACGAACCATCCAGGAAGACAGCCCGTCCTCGGCCATTTCTTCGATAGGAGAACCGGGGATAAATTCCCACATCACAAAGACGAATGCTGCTCCTGCGATAACGGCTTTGATATACGGCCAGAAAAGCCCTTGCAGATTAATGTTTGAAGAGGATTTTGAAATGCCGCGTGCTTCACGAAACTTGTCGTAAATTCTTCGCGCAACAAAGTAAAAGACCGCACACATAAATAAGGTGTTAAAGTTATTGATACTGATTTGCATTACGCGCCCCTTTCGAAGAAGAAAGCGTAACACATTACTGTGAACGAACCCTGAAATAGAGTATTTTGGTATTTATACCCGCCTGAGGAGTCGCTTGGTTTGAGACTTTAAGCTGGAGGGTCAGGCTGGGCTTCCTGACCCCCCGGTACGCCCACCGGGTTGCGTTTGGGTCGAGCTGATCGACGTACCCCCTCCTTGCGGAGAGTTTCTCCGGTCGATGACGAGCAACAGCCGTAACGACCAGCCAGGCGACATTGAAACGGGTAAGCACTCTCTAGCCGGAGGGGCCAAAGCGAGCTAACCGGCAACAATTGCCGCTTGTTATGACTGACACGGTACAGCGCCCGGATTCCGTCGCAGAAAATTAAGAAAAAAATTACCAGTGTTTCCAGCGGTAAAATTCACAGACGGCGCATTGTTTTTCAATCCGTTAACCGTTCTGTCTCTAGGGTAGCGGGATGATTCCGGGCTTTAAATTTGTGCGCATCGCCGCGCTGTTGGTGGCATTGTCTATTGAATCGGCAATGGCACAGGCGCGCGAGGGTGCTTTGCGCCTTGAAACCGGCGCGTCCTTGTCTTGGTCGCTTGCGGATTACGAAGTCACCCCGGCTCTTGGTATCGCGATTCCGGCAACGATTTCATGGGAAAAGACCGGCCTTGATCTTCCTGTAAAGATTGACCTTTCTACGAATTACGCCGCCTTTATCGAGCAATGGGAGCTGTCGCTTTATCGCGAGAGCGATACACAGCGCCGGCATCCGATCCGGCAATGGCGCCGACCTGCCGCCGCCTTCGATGCGGGCGTGGTCTGGAAAGGGGAGGTAGAGGCCGGTCCTCCGCTTCGGCCCGGTGAGACGATTGTTGCCTTGCTGCGGGTGCGGGACATTGCCGGAAACATTGACGAGGCCCAGCCGCAAACAATGCTTGTGTCGCGCTATTTGATGCCGGCGCAACGCAAGGAATACACGGCGGAAACCCGCGCGCGGCGGGCTTCGGTCGCTGCCGGCAATCCGCCGGTCATCCAAACAATCCCGGTCAAGGGCCAATTGCTCGATGTTTGGGTCAGCGGTGCGGGCGGCGACCAACCCTTGCACCTTTCCGGGCTGGCGATGGACAACATCGGGGGGGGCGGCTGGCATCTCGCACAAGTGCTTCCGGCAGGCAGCTATGCCCTGAATGTCCAAACCGGAAAACCGATCCTCAATGGTCTACGCCTCGCGCGTATTGGCCGGTTTTCGGTTGAGATTCCCAAAAACGATCATCAGCTTATGGCGGTGAAAGGGACCGAAACGATCACCCGCAAAACACTTTTTGAAAATCTCCCCGGATTAAAGCGTGATGGCGAGATTTCGGGCCGCGATGCAGTACGCCTGACGCTTTGGGACGCACAAGACCCTGCCGGGCGGTACGCTCTTGCGCGCGCCAATCCGGACATTCCGGCGGGGCTTTACCGGGATAATCTAAACAGGAGCATCCTAAAGCTCCGGCCCGCGTCCCGAACGATCCCTTGGGGCGGAAAGCAGGAACCGAGAGAGCCGTCAAACCCGGTTAAAATGCGCGCGCGCTATCCGGTTGGGAGCAGCGCGAGCCTGATCTTGCCGCATACAGATGTAGCTAAAGACCGGTTCTTCGTTTCTGTCCGCGCTCCTTCGGCCTCAGCGCTTTATTTGAACGAAGGAGAGCATTTTGAAGCCGAACCTCTTCAGGGTAAAGTCTTGCTGACAGGTTTTGGCAGGCAGGTTGTTCAGCAATATCAATCTGCTAATGAAGGCGCTGCGGTGATAGAGGTTGCCTATATGGTGCGCCCCTCCCTTGCCGGAATGCCCACATGGCGGGCAAATGACGGCATTGCCGAGTTCAATGATAACGGCGCGTCACAGCTTCGGCTCTATGACCATAACTTTGCCCGGAGACAGGCCCGGTCCAGCGCGGCGAAGAAACCCGGAGCAGAAGAGGCGCTTTCCGACTGGTTCCAGCGCACTTTTGCTTGGCTCTGGTCTTGAAGACGTAATCACCCTGTAACGATTAACCCTCATCTTGAGGAGCGAGCAAAGCGAGCGTCTCGAAAGATGCTATGCGCACTCTCAAAACCCACCCAAACCGCCACGGTCTGCGCTTATTGCTGCGACATACCGTCGATTTACGAGACGAGGCTATATTCCCGCCGCAAAATGTGCTTTTGCTCACGTCGACTTAAGGACAAGGAGTGTCTCATGCGGTTTTTTGCGTGGATTTTTCTGATACTCACCGTGGTTGCGGTGATTTTTGATTGGCGTGCGATTGTTGAGGATGGCGAGTTTGTTCTGCGCCCGCTCGGATTCTTGTGGAACGAGATCCACAGCGCGAGCCTGCAGCAACTGCAACCCGCTATCGAGCGGCATGTTTCCCCGACATTATGGGAAAGTGTTGTCCAGCCGATCCTGACCAGCCCTGCGGCCATTGTCTTTGGCATCGCGTTTCTGTTTTTCCATATTCTCGGTGCGCTGTTCCAACGTCCCAGACAATATTTTAATGACGAACCTCTATGAAACTTGACCTGATCGAAGATGCTGTTGCGGCGATTGCAAACGGCGAATGTATTATCGTTGTTGACGATGCTGACCGTGAGAACGAAGGCGACCTCGTTATGGCCGCCTCGAAAGCCAGCAAAGAGTCGATGGCCTTTATCATCAAGGCGGGGGGGTTGGTCTGTGCGCCAATCACCGCGTCCGAAGCACGTCGGTTAAAGTTAGAGCCAATGGCGCGCGAGAATGATGCGCCGCTCTCGACGGCTTTTACCGTCTCGGTCGATTATAAAGAGGGCCTGACAACGGGCATCAACGCGACCGAGCGCGCTTCGACAGTGCGAGCGCTCGCCAATGGCAATGTCGGTGCTGAAGATTTCGTGCGCCCCGGTCATATCTTTCCGCTGGTTGCCAAAGACGGCGGCGTCTTGATCCGCTCCGGCCATACCGAAGCAGCGGTTGATCTGGCGCGCATGGCCGGAGAACCACCGGCGGGTTTGATTTGCGAAATTCTCGGACCAGAAGGCGATGCCTTGGTCGGCGATGGGCTGATGGCCTATGCGCAGGAGAACGCGCTCAAAGTCATTTCAATCGCCGATTTGATTGCCTACCGGCAACAGCGCGAAAAGCTGGTCACGCGCGAGGCAACCTTTGAGCTGATGACAGAGATCGGCCCGGCTCAGGCGCATGTGTATTCCACCCCCTTTGACGAGGCGCACCACATCGCGCTTGTTTATGGCAAGGTCGAAGATCAACCGGGCGTGCTGACCCGCCTGCACCGGCAAACGCCCATCGAAGACGTCTTCGGCGGCTCGGACAGCACAATCAACCGCTCGATGGCCGCGATCAAAGCCGCAGGGCATGGCGTGATCGTCTATCTTCGCGAGGGCGCGGTGGGCGTAACGGCGCAGCGCCCTGAATGGGAAGAGGGCGAGGGCGCGGAAAGCTCAGCAACACGACTGGAAGCATGGCGCGAAGTCGGCCTCGGCGCGCAAATCCTCCGCGACCTGAACGTCACCTCAATCTCCCTATTGGCCTCGCAGGAACGCGACTATATCGGCCTGTCAGGATTCGGCGTCGAGATCACCGGAACGCAAATTATTGATTAAGGGTGGTTCTAACCGCACGATACGACGGTAATCGTCATTGCCCGACGTGTTCGGGCAATCCAGAACCACAAAGACCTACATCTGTCGCTCTGGTTCGTCGGAACAGGCTCGATGATGCCCTGAAGAATTTCGCAGCGTTGTGTACCTTGGGTTCGTACCTTAAAACCATCGCATTGGTCGCGGGTTTCTCTGTGCCCTAACATCTCTCGGTAGAGACGCAAGACAGTGCGGCGTGTTTCATTGGTTGCGATCAATCCTTGGCACGTTACCGTAATTCGCATTAGCCTCTGAGGTGTATCCACTGCTCAAAGAAGCGGGGAGCATACTTTAGCGGAGGAAAACAATGCCTGATGGATCAATGATGGAGAACCCGGCCACCAAGCGCGTGACACGGTGGCTGAAGAATTTCGACAAGGCGCTGGAGACCAACCAAATCGACAAAGCGGTCGGCATGTTCGGCGCGGAATGTTATTGGCGCGACCTCGTGTCATTCACTTGGAACATCTGCACCCAAGAGAGCAAAGACGACATCAAGGCGATGCTCAAATCGGTCAACAAGCGCGTCAAACCCGGCGCTTGGGCCATCGAAGGCGAGGCCACGGAAACCGACGGCACCACCGAAGCATGGTTCACTTTTGAGACCAAAACCGCACGCGGCAGAGGGCATATTCGCCTTAAAGGGTCAAAATGCTGGACGCTGCTCACCACAATGGTCGAGTTGAAAGGCCATGAAGAACCGAAAGGCCCGACGCGCGCTGAGGGCGTCAAACACGGCAAAAAGAAAGACGCGCTGACTTATAAAGAACAACGCGAAAAAGAAGATGCCGAGCTTGGGTATAAAGAACAACCCTATTGCGTCATCATCGGCGGCGGCCAAGGCGGTATCGCGATGGGCGCACGGCTGCGGCGGCTTGGCGTACCGACCATCATCATCGAGAAAAACGAACGCCCCGGCGACAGCTGGCGCAAGCGCTATAAGTCTTTGGCGCTGCATGATCCGGTTTGGTACGATCACTTACCGTATTTGCCTTTCCCGGATCATTGGCCGGTGTTTTCGCCAAAAGACAAAATCGGCGATTGGCTCGAATCCTACACAAAAATCATGGAGCTGAATTACTGGGGGAACACCGAATGTAAAAGCGCGAGCTTTGACGAGAAAACCGGCGAATGGACCGTTAAAGTCATCCGCGATGGCAAGCGCGTCACGCTCAAACCCAAACAGCTCGTCCTCGCAACAGGCATGTCGGCAGTCCCCAATATTCCAAACTTCAAAGGGCAGGACAAATTTAAGGGCGAACAACAACACTCCAGCCAGCACCCCGGACCGGATAAATATAAAGGCAAGAAAGTCGTCGTCATCGGCTCGAATAATTCCAGCCATGACATCTGTGCGGCACTATACGAGGGCGAGGCGGATGTGACAATGATCCAGCGCTCCTCAACCCATATCGCGAAATCGGAAACGCTGATGAAGCTCGCTTTGGGCGGCCTTTATTCTGAAGAGGCGATGGCGGCGGGCATAGATCACCACATGGCGGATCTGATTTTCGCCTCCGTGCCCTATAAAATCATGCACGGCTTTCACATCCCGGTCTATGAAGAGATGGCCCGCGTGGATAAACGGCTTTACGACAAGCTGCGGAAAGCGGGCTTCATGCTTGATTTCGGCGAGGATGGCTCCGGCCTCTTTATGAAATACCTGCGGCGCGGCTCGGGCTATTACATTGATGTCGGCGCGTCGGAGATGGTCGCGGATGGGCGCATCAAATTGAAATCCGGCGTCAGCGTGAAAGAGCTGACGAAAGACTCCGTCGTCTTCGATGATGGCACGTCTTTGAAAGCGGATTTGATCGTCTATGCGACCGGATACGGGTCGATGAATGGATGGGCCGCGCAACTGATTTCCAAAAAGGTCGCGGATAAAGTCGGCAAGTGCTGGGGCTTAGGCTCTGACACGACTAAAGACCCCGGCCCTTGGGAAGGCGAGCTACGCAATATGTGGAAGCCAACCCGGCAAGAGGCGCTGTGGTTCCACGGTGGCAACCTGCATCAATCAAGGCATTATTCGCAGTTCTTATCGCTCCAGATCAAAGCCCGCCATGCCGGGATTAAAACCCCCGTCTATGGTCTGGCCGGGGTCCACCACAAAAGCTAACCGCGACAACAGCCCGAAAGCCGCACACACGGGGTGCGGCTTTCGGCGTTTGTAATGCAATACCTGATAAAGTATTGAGCCGCAGCCATTGGACTAATTGAAAGAGAACCTCCGCAAAATGACTGCCGATCATCCAAACCCTGATGAGACGCGATGGAGCAACCTTGTCATATCATATCTCCGGCAGGCAATCCCTCAAAGAAAGCCCGGAGAGTGGGACCATGCTTTCATTTCGGCATACCAAATGGGTGTGATGGCACTCGTTGCGTTGGGCGAGGCCGAAGAAACTAAAAGAGGCGCAGTCGCGCTAACAAGACCCACTCTTCCTGACATGCTGCCACGCTGGGACGATACCTGCTGCGCAATTCTATCATTGATGTCGCAACTTGGTGACATTCGTTATCGTAACATGGATGGGACACTTTACGAGCCGCCAAGTAAGAAGAACCAGTTTATCGTCCGAACGAAAAAGCCTCTGCCGATCCCTGATCCAAATATAACTGCGGGCCATAATTGTGGTCCGGCTCTTGCTGCGCATCACGTTCTAGAGCTTTTGGAGGTTTTAGGACTAATCCACAAAGGTCGATGGACATCGGAAGCTGAACTGGTGCTTTGGCGGAAACAACCGGTCGCTTGGGGATTGACCGTTCCAGAAGATTCTCGATTTGACGACGCCTTGGGTGTTTGTCTCGCCAGCCTCCCAGAAAGCGAAGCAGATGAGATCGCATCACTTGTAAATGTCAGTGAAGCAGAAATTGCAGAAAGTCTGATGAGACATGAGGAATTTAAAGCTGAACAACGCAAAAAGTTTGGACCGAAGGTACGTCTTGGCCGAGCACCGGACGTAAATTCAACAAAACGTTCTCTGGTCTTCGCGCTCCGCAATCAGCTGGATTGGATGTTTTTTCGGGGTTGGCGTCTACCAGGTGGTTGGCTTTCACTAAGTGAGCGCAGTGCCGCCCTCGAAGTTTTTCACGACCCACTTGCAATTCAGATGCGCAGAACAGTTATCCAGCAGTTACATCCGAATTCGGATGTCGCGAAAGCTACTTGAGTGCGTCCCTCTCGGAGGCGTTTCGGGAATCTATATCATAGCTTGTTTGCTCTGAGAATTCACTGTCTGAGTTCCGTTTGCAACTGAGTGAACGGCGCAAAAGAACCCTTCATTCCAGTTATCTTTAGAATTGCACAATCCGGCAGTGGCGGCGCTGATGATGGCCTCACCAGAGTCAAAAGACTGCATGACATAAGCGATCGCCCCTAGTTTTAACGAAACCGGATTTTTATCCGCCAGCGCTTCCAGAACTCTTGATGTTGTGGCCTTGTTTTGCGTGTTGTATATCTGATAAGGCAGAGTTTCGCGCTAAGTTTCACAAGAAATCTGATAGCGGTGTCGTATTGGCTAAGAACCATAGCTTTCGTGGGAGGGCTTCTACAAAAGAGAAAATCTGTCTCAGGCGTTGAGTTTTGCCAATGCCGCCTTAATGGCACTCATCACGTCAGCGCTGTGAGATACATCGAGTGCAGCGGAGTGCGGGTCTGCAAAGCGCCCTGCATCATTGTCAAAATAACGTCCTGATGCGTCTGCAAAGTTATCTGAGAGCGCCGCCTCGATCAGCACTGCGGCTCCGGTCCGCAAATCACTGCCTGCTATGCCAAAGCCTTCCTTCACCATCTTGGATGCCAGTAATGAACCGGGATTCACCGCGATGATCGCCGGACCATCCGGCAGGGTCTTTGCCATCTCCCGCGTCCAGATCGTGATGGCGAGCTTGCTTTGCGAATAGGCTGACATATCGTCAAGCGCGCCGCCATCGCCCAATGCGTTGACATCGACCGGCGCTTGCGCAGCGGAAGATAAGTTCACGACACGCCCGTCCTTGGGGATGATTGGGAGCAGGGCTTTTGTTAGCGCATAAGGGGCCAGCGTATTGACCATGAAGCGTGTATCAAGGCCCTCGGCGGTTTTCGTATGCGGCGTCTTCAACACGCCCGCATTATTGATGAGAGCATCGAGCGTATCGTGCTTTTCCAGAATGGCTGAGGCGAGGGCTTTTACCTCTGATATTTTCGACAGGTCCGCCTGAAAGCTCTCGATATCCCCGCCAAGTTCAGCGGTGGCTGCGGCGATCTTATCCGCGCTGCGTCCATGCAAGATAACCTTGTGACCTTGTTCGTTCAGCATTGTCGCGGTGACAAGACCAATGCCATCGGTTGAACCGGTGATGAGAATGGTTTTTGTCATAATGGCGATCCTTAGTAACTGAATGCGTTAGAGCGCTTTTCTCCGGGTGAACAACTGTTCCTTCAATGCCGGGAGGCTTGGAACGCAAGTAAAGTTTCATGCAGCCTAAACCGATGGCTTGAAGTTGCCAGAGACAAGCCGGGATAAAATGAGCGTTAGCGTAAATCAGAAGCGGATCGGACCGGGCGTGGCTCCGCGTTTTCTGCGAAGCCACTTCAAAGCAAGGGTATCACGAGACACGCCGGTAAGTGGAAAAAATTCTCTGATATCCTGAGCTTATGCTGTCAGGGAGTCGCTTTTAATGACGGCTCTTCTTGCTTCACGGGACGTAAGCTCGAATTCTGGGATGTAGACTTTCAGCAACCGCAAAACGTCTTTGGAATTACCTTTGCTTGCAGCGACCTGAATAACATCAATTTGACTTCGGACGGTTTGAATTTGCACAAAGCGCGGTGATGCAACCATGAGACTGGGATGCTCTGTCTGCACCAAGTTCTCGGTTTCGTGCATGAGTTCTTCATACAGCTTTTCACCGGGGCGAAGGCCGGTATAAACGATTTTCACATCTTTTTCCGGCCTCAGGCCTGACAGGCGGATGACCTGTCTGGCGAGATCGTCGATTTTTACCGGAGCACCCATATCGAGAACGAAGATACCGCGGTCACCGCCTCTGTCATTCATGCCAATAAGTAAGGCTTGCAAAATCAACCGCGACGCCTCCGGGATGGTCATGAAGAATCGTTCTACGTTAGGATGCGTGACGGTAAGCGGGCCACCTTGTGCCATCTGCTTTTGAAACAGAGGCACAACAGATCCATTCGATCCCAGAACGTTGCCAAACCTGACGGTAACAAACCGTGTGACACCTTTTGTATCGGTATTCGATGCGTCCATTGCTTGGCAGTAGGCTTCTGCAAGTCGCTTGGTAGCGCCCATAACATTGGCGGGATTGACGGCCTTATCGGTTGAGACCATGATCATTGCATCGACTTTTGATGCGGCGGATGCATCCGCGACGTTCCGCGATCCGATTACATTTGTGAGAACGCCTTCACAGGCTTGCGCCTCAACAATGGGGACATGTTTTAAGGCAGCGGCATGGAAAACATAATTCGGGCGATGGTACTCTAAAGCACGGAAGACAGCATCACGGTCTCTGACATCAAGCAGTTTGGATATGATATTCAAGGCCGGAAAAATGCGGCGGATTTCTTGGTTGATGGTATAAAGCGCATGTTCAGAAGCATCTGTTAAAATAAGTGTTTCTGGTGACAGGTGGCTGATCTGCCTCACCAGTTCCGATCCAATAGAACCCCCGGCACCTGTCACGAGTATCGTGGAACCATTGAGTAAATCACTACACGCCTGGGCATCAAAATGATTGGCTGAGCGGGGTAATAAATCGTCGAGTTTAATAGGGCGCAATTGTTGATTTGGGTTCGAATCTATCTGGTCGGTGCGCGGCAGACGAGCGACAGGAATATCGAACTTGTCTGTAATGGATAAAATTTCACCAATGGGGCGCGTGTCCATCTCATCGCGTGTGAGAACGAGATAATCCGGTCTTTTATCGCTTGATGTCAATCGCCGGATGATGGCTCCTAATTTATTGAGAGATCCAATGATTGGGATGCCGCGTAGAGACTTGGCTTCACATTCTGAGCCAATATGGACGACACCGACAATCTCATAATTGCTGTCTGCGTGGTCTTGTAATCGAATAAAATCCGCAACGTGGTCGCCAAATCCGATCATCAAAAGTTTTTGGCGTGAGGTCGTTCCGGCAGGATTTTCGTTATGCTCTACCCGATGTGTCGACTTCATCAGTGGAAAATCATGGCTGTTTGCAATTCTCATAAGGAGCCTTGGTCCGATAACGCCTGAAACCGCTGCGCAAAGAACCATAATCCAGCCGACGAGCGGAATCGCAGAATACAAAACACATGCTGTTACGAAAACTGCGGTTACTGACGATATCAGTGCAATCTTACCATCCTGAAACGAAAAATACCGCCAGGATGAGATATAACCACCCAGACAAGTATGAAGCGCGATTAGAACCAATCCGATCATACTAGCGATAAAAAAAGTGCTTACGATGTTTGAAGAGTTAGAGGTAAGATTTTGTATGCCCAATAAAACAAGAAATACGACACATAAAACAGCTGCAAATTCAAAAAGGATCTGACGAAAATTAAGGCGACCCAATATACGCAAAACGTCACTCATTTTTACTGCGCCTCCTATAGGCGATCAAACAAATATAACAAATGCTAAGAGTGGAATGTAAGACTTTGTACTAATTTCCCGACGATTACTAATGTATGAGAGGATGAGAAATAGGGCAAATGCTTTTCATAATAGCAACCGTAATTGTCGGAACCGATCAAAGATTGTAAACCGGCGACATAACAATGCGCGACAGGCCCTTTGAATCAAAAAGTTTTTACAGGTGTTCCCGTTTGCATTGCCCGATCATTTTTTAAAGTGCCGGCGACTCGTGACAACCGCGTAAGGCGCTTTGCCCGTCGTCTGAAAACTCGTAGGTTGACTGCGACTCAAGCGAAAAATCTATCATGATTTCTATCGCGCCGTGTTTTGATTCACGGAGCTGTGTCCATAAAGCGCAGCCTTACAGCGCGCAAGCCAAACGCACACCAGACACTAAAAAGCCAAGTATGAATAATCTGCCCTAATGTGCTGTATAAATGTTGCATCTTCCCTGTGCCCTTAATAGGAATTAAGGCTCGTATAGTGCATTGGTTTAAGGTTTGGCCAAAATGTCATATTTCAAGGCGTTGTCTGGCTGTCTCTTGGCAACAACTCTGATTACTCCAGTTCAAGCAGATATATTTGATACCCCAAACACTGCGCCGGCACCGATTCACGGTCAGTATGGTGGCGTCGGATTGCTCAAAACACGTACCGCACGCTTTGCACCTGATTCTACACTGGCGACATCAGTGATTTGGAACGACCAACAGCAACGTTATGCTCTGACATTTCAAGCTGCGCCGTGGCTGGAGACGACTTTTAGCTACACAGGATTCGAGCAAGCCGCCGGCCCTGAAACTTTCGACCGGCAATTCGACATTAAACTTAAGCTCTGGGATGAGGGCTTGTATCTGCCGCAGGTCGCGATTGGACTGCAAGACTTTCTGGGAACCGGGTTGTTTGCGGGTGAGTACGTTGTTGCCAGCAAGCGTATCGGGCCTTTGGACCTTTCTTTTGGAGTAGGGTGGGGACGCCTGGGTTCCCGGGGGGATGTTTCCAACCCGTTGACAGAAATCTCCGGCAGATTTTCTGACCGCAACGACTCAAGCGGTCAAGGCGGTGAAGTTAATTTCAATTTCTTCAGCGGAGAGGATATCGGCTTTTTCGGGGGTGTTTCATATCAGACCCCTATTGATGGTTTACAGCTTATCGCTGAGTACGACAGTGATGACAATTCTGTTGTGCAGGATCGAAATGATAACCCGTTAAACTTGGGGGCAGTTTATAATGTCTCTCCGGGCTTTCAGCTTACCGCATCTTATCTTGGCCTTGAGGACATCAATTTACAGGCGAACTTTTCTGCGCCAGTCGCGGAAGTGACGCGCGATAAGCCTTTGGGCGCGCCTCCGCCGCTTTTTTATGTAAGAGAAAACAAATCCGATGCCGACGGTGGACCGGATGGTCTCCATGCACCCGTTGCGCCTCCCTTATTTACACCGATTGCGACGAATGATGTGGCATTCGGCGAAACGCTGCAGGACGAATTGAAACGTCTCGGAATAGATCTCAACAGCTATGAAGCGGGACCAACTGCGCTTAGGGTGAAAATTACCAATAATCGATACCGTTCCGAAGCGAAAGCAGTGGGCAGGACCTCAAGAATCCTCTCACGGTATGCACCGGCGGAGATTGATACGTTTCAAATTGTCCTGGAAAACCGTGCCCTCGACACGGCTGAATTTAAACTTGATCGAAATCTGTTAGAAGATTCAGCCCGTGAAGTCGGTTACTCGGTAGCGCCGCCGTCTTTGGGCTTTGCCTATATCGTTCCGGGAAGCGAACCGGTGAACGGCGACGTTAAAAGTTATGATAGCTACCCGAAATATGACTGGTCCATTGGTCCGGATATCGTTTTTAGCACATTTGATCCGGATGACCCGCTCCGTGCCGAACTGCGTGCAGAAGTTACCGCCAGCGTCGAAGTGCTTCCGGGGTTGAGTTTTTCGGCCAACGTCGGGCGCGAAATTATCGGTAACATTGATGATGCCGATCGCGACTCTAATTCTGTGCTTCCAAGAGTCCGAAGTGAGGCAAACCGTTACAGTGAAGAAACAAATGTCGGTGTTTTCAGATTGGCTGGCGATTACGTCTTTGATGTTGCGCCAAACGTATACGGCAAGGTATCGGCGGGATTGCTTGAACAAATGTTTGCCGGGGCAGGCGGTGAGGTTCTCTGGCGGCCCCCAAGCTCTCGTTTTGCATTTGGGGCGGAAGCCTATTATGCACGCCAGCGCGATTTCGATACGCTTTTCACGTTCCAAGATTACGATGTCGTCACTGGTCATGCGAGCATCTATTATGACACGCCTTACGCAAATTGGGATGTCGCTGTTCATGCTGGCCGTTACCTCGCGAGAGACTGGGGCGCGACTTTAGAAGTCTCGAGGCGTTTCCCTAACGGTTGGGAAGTCGGCGCTTTTGCAACGATAACCGATGTACCATTTGATGAATTCGGCGAAGGCAGCTTTGATAAAGGATTGCTGTTGACGGTACCTTTGGATTGGGGCTTGCCGAGAGATACAAAGGCCCGCTCATCACTCAATCTTCGCCCTATCCAGCGTGATGGTGGGCAACGCCTTAATCCCGGCTCGCGGTTATTCGGACTTACAAGAAGCGGTTCACGAGGTGATGTTTCGCCTCAGTGGAATACGTTTGCGCATTAAGGAGAACATCATGAAACTGCGCATTCGAATTATTGCTTCGATCATTAGCTTTAGCGCGATTGCCGGCTGCTCTAATGGTAAGTTCATCTATGGCAAAGCGCTCGGTGATATCTCTTCATTGACCGGCGTAACCACGGGTTTTGAAGAAACCGATCCGGTTCGTAATGAAGTTGGTGTAACCGCTGCCGCCGAAGGCCCGCCACTCATCGTAGGTTTTAACGAGATCCGGGTGGCCGTTCCGCTCGCAGGACAAAGTGGCGAGAGCCTGACATATGTGGCGTCTGATGGCTTCGTTATTGCCATGAACAAAGGATTTGTGACACGGACCTCGGGCCTTGGGACTGACTTGAATGGCAGTTATCTGCCCGCTAACAGTCCTTTATTTGGCGGATTAGCTAAAGCGGCGAATGAAAGTGCTCAAATTGAGCGCGTCTACGAATACTGGGAAAAAAGCAAAGCGAAAAAAGATACATTCAGCTGTTCTCTGAAAGCAAAACCGCGCGAAAACGGCGGCTCTGTCGTTGACGAGATGTGCAAGAGGTATTTCGAAGACGAAGGTTTTGTGAACAGGTACTGGATCAAAGCGGATGACACGATTGAATGCTCCCGTCAGTGGATACACCCAAAGCTCGCCCCGTTGCAATTTTTCGAAACCGAGCAACAAGCCCTCAGCCTCGACCTAACGAAGAACGGTTGCTGAGGGTTCTAAACCGCCTATCGTCTCGACCAGTTTCGTTGACACGTCTCGTGATAGGATGGCCTTTGCGTCTATCAAAAAACCCGCTTATGTGATTATAGCCTATGATCCCATACGTGCAGATTTCGCTATCTGATTGATGTAATTTCCGTAATTGCTTTTACCCATTTTCTCTGCAGCTTTGAGTAAGGCATCAGAAGAAATCCAGCCGTTATTGTATCCTATTTCTTCCAGACATCCGATTTGCACAGCTTGCCGGTCTTCCAGCGTCCGCACAAACTCAGCGGCTTCGAGAAGGCTGGAATGGGTTCCGGTATCGAGCCATGCATAGCCACGGCCCATCAAATCAACCTGCAGCAAGCCATCATGCAGGTACATCTCAAGCAATGTGGTGATCTCAAGCTCTCCACGCGAAGAAGGGCGGACTTCTGCTGCGCGTTTGGGGGCGTCCCCCGGTAAGAAATAAAGCCCGGTCAACGCATAGTTCGAGGCCGGCTTTTCCGGTTTCTCAATAATTGATTGTGCTTTTCCGGCCTCGTCGAAATCTACAACGCCATAGCGTTCAGGATTGGCGACCCAATAGCCGTAGACCGTTCCTAGATTTTTTTTGGTACTCGCATTGACCAGCATTTGCGCAAGACCGTTACCAAAGAAGATATTATCGCCAAGGACCATCGCTGATGGCGCGCCATCCAGAAATTTTTCTGCCAGCAAATAGGCTTGGGCAAGGCCATCGGGGGAGGCCTGGACGATATAGTCGAACGTCACACCAAATTGTGACCCGTCACCAAGAAGCCGTTGAAATTGCTCTTGGTCATGGGGTGTTGTGATAATTGCAATCTCTTTTATTCCCGCAAGCATCAAGACAGAAATCGGATAATAGATCATCGGTTTATCGTAGATCGGCAAAAGCTGTTTTGAGACGGCTATCGTGACCGGATAGAGGCGCGTACCGGATCCGCCGGCTAGAATAATGCCTTTGCGTTGCATCGTTGATCGTCCTCTTTATATCACGCCACGAATGGCAAGATGGCTTTTGCCGAAAGCTGCGCCCTCATTCTGCATTCCCGAGGCGCTGACCAAGAGCGGGCCGGGATTTAAGCCCGTCCAGCCATGCTTGATTGTCTAAATACCATTCCACTGTTTTGCGCATTCCTTGCTCAATGGTTACGGACGGTTTCCACCCAAGCTCCTTTCGGATGAGTGACGGATCGATGGCATAGCGCGCATCATGGCCGGGGCGGTCGGTCACATAGGTGATGAGGTCTTTATACGATGCGTTGCTTGGGCGCATCTCGTCGAGCAAGTCGCAAATCATGTGGACAAGATCTATGTTCCGAATTTCGTTCTCGCCGCCGATATTATAACGCGCGCCTTCCTCAGCATTTGTGAGGACAGTCAACAAAGCATCTGCGTGGTCCTCTACATAGAGCCAATCGCGCACATTGATACCCGCGCCATAAATCGGAATTGGTTTATTGGATAAGGCATTGAGGATGACGACCGGGATCAATTTTTCAGGAAACTGATACGGCCCGTAATTGTTGGAACAGTTCGTTAGAACCATCGGCAAGCCATAGGTTTCGCGCCATGCACGGACGAGATGATCTGATGCTGCTTTGGACGCGGAATAGGGAGAATTCGGTTGGTAGAGTGTGTCTTCTTCAAACATGCCCGCCTCACCGAGCGAACCGAAAACTTCATCCGTCGAGACGTGGTGAAAACGAAAGCTTTCCGGTTTAGCTTTGTTGATCCAATAACGACGTGCCGCCTCCAAAAGGTTATATGTGCCCGTGATATTCGTCTCGATGAACTCACCCGGTCCGTCGATTGATCGGTCCACATGGGACTCCGCCGCAAGGTGCATGATTGCATCAGGTTCGTGCGCCATAAAAACACGATCAAGTTCCGACCGGTTTCGAATATCGACATGCTCGAAAACATAAGCTGAGTTGCCCGCAACCTCGGCCACATTGTCGATACAGGCCGCATATGTCAAAGCGTCAAGATTCACAACGGAATGGCCGTCACGGATGGCTTGCCGGATCACTGCTGATCCAATAAAGCCAGCGCCTCCGGTGACGATAATTTTCATTCTTCTTCTCATGACAGCTAAAAGGAGAGAGGAGCGATGATTAGATTTTTAATCCTCCATCGCTTGAGTGCTTTAGCCTTGATAAGTCTTTCGGTATGAGTAGGGCAACTTGTTATCCGGCGGCGCGTTTCTAGGGCGATAGTCGACACGCATTAGTTTTGTTGCATGTGCCGCGCGCCCGCAAGGGTCTTTTTAAAGATACCCCCTCCAGCGGGTTATCTCATTCCCTGCCGTGGTTAAACGCAGGAACACTTCAATTTTCAACCAATGGTTTTTTGAAGGTGATTACTTTGCCTATCTCGATCCAGCTCGTCACCGGATCGACTTGATGAATTCAAGCCATTTATCATGCGCTACAGCAAAATTCCCTGTTACGTGTCCTCCCGCCGGTACGTTCTGCGTCACGACAGATCCAATGGAGATCTTAGCCTCTTTGCCTATGCAGGTGCGGCTTGTCACCACCGCATTGGGGCCTACCCAACAGCGTGCGCCGATTTGCGCATGGCCCATGACTTTTACGTCGGCGCATATGATCGACTCCGCGCCGATATCAGCTCCGTGCGCTGCATAGACATGAGCATCTAATTTAGCACCGGCGCGGATAACTGTATTACGGTAGCTGAAACCAATGCTGATGGAAGCACTGGCACCGATCTCAACGTGGTCCCCAATAATCAGCCCGCCATTATGCCTAGGACTGATGATTCCGCGCGTTGTGTGCTGGTGTTGAAACCCGTCGACACCGATCACCGCTCCCGCCCAGATTACCACATTATCGCCGATCACCACACCGGGCATAATCACAACATTTGGCTCGATCAGAGCGTTGCGACCAATTGCGACACCACGTGGTGCGATGAAAATATTGTATCCGTCCACTATCTTGCTATCGATAATAGGAGGTGAGTCAACGATATGCGTTTTTGCTATGTGATCCATCAATGTGAAGAACTGATAGGTGGGATCATCACAGATTATAGGTTGGATCGTGCTATGAAATTCCTTCGTGATCTCCTCGGTGCAAAAAACTCCATGGATATTTGAATTTGCTTCGACAATGAGACAGTACTTGGCCTCGTTGACATAACTTAACAGGGCGTCAGATTGAACCCCGTGGATGTCGCCTAAATCACTGAAGGACAGACCCGAGCTTTTATAGCCGGTTGCCGAGTTGAGCACAGTCGAGTCGATGTGCTCCAGTGAAATGCGTCTGATATCCCCAAGATCGCGCACCGATTTCTCCTCTTATAGATTTTAGGCTCGGACGATTTTTTCGCCGCCGTCGCGAAACTTGCCGCGTGTGTTAATCACAAGGGGGGCGTGAGTACGGATCAAGTCATAATCGAAATCGGTGTGATCGGTCAGCAGGACCACCGCATCATGCCCGGCTAGAGTTTCTGGTGTTACAGGAACGGAGTTCAGATCAAAACTATGCTCGCGCATCTTTGGAAAAGAGGGAACATAAGGGTCTGAATAACTCAGATCTGCCCCAAGATCACGCAACCGCTCCATAACGAATACCGGGGGGTGAGCCTGTCCCCAAGTTCCGGACCAGGTGCTAAATTACGAATAGCATTTGGAGGACGACGGAAATGGGAACGACAAAGCGCCGGAATTTTGCGCCAGAATACAAGGCTGAGGCAGTTGAGCGGCTTAACGAACCGGGAGCCGGCTACGGGAGCGTTTCAGCTGATTTGGGGATTACGCCGACACAGCTGAAGACGTGGTACCTGGAGCGAGCGGCAGCGGGTTCTGAAGCGGCACTGGCACGTCAGAAAGCGGATGCCGGAGAACCCACCCGGCTACGGCGTGAGAACAAGCGGATTGGTGGAGGAAAACGGGATTCTCCGGAAAGTCCCGGCGTTGGCCTTGTCGCTCGGACCAATGGCGCTCTCGCGGCCAACTTCGGGGGCAAGGCGGGGAAGACATGACAATACGCCATGCCTTCATTGCCGCCAATGCCACAGCTTATCCGGTGCGCGTGTTATGCCGCTTGTTGAAGGTCTTGCGGAGTTGGTTTTGTGCGAAAGCTGTGCACCCGGACTGCGACCGCCCAGAGTCCGGCAGGGAGGGCGCGCGGCGGTCTATGCTTGAGGCGGTCCGGCGGATTTTTAAAGCCGGTCGCGGGACATACGGCACACCGCGCATTCACGCTGAACTGCGCAGTGAAGGCACGCTGGTCTCGCGCAAGACTGTGGCGAAACTCATGAAACAGAATGGTATTTCTCCGCTCCGGCGGAAAAAGCGCAGACCTGTGACCACAGACAGCAACCACCGATATGGCATCGGCCCCAATCTCCTTGAGCGCCGGTTTGACATCAAGCAGCCCAACACTGTCCGGCTTGCAGATATTACATATGCGGGGACCGGTGAGGGCTGGCTTTACGTCGCAGCAGTCAAGGATATGGAGTTGGAGTTCCCCCGGTTTGGTGGACGGTTATGGACTTAGAGATTCCAATCCCTCAGCGACGGTCCTTTCGTAGTTGATTGGCGACTTGTAGCCCAAAGCCGAGTGGCGACGCGAGGGGTTGTACCAGCCTTCGATGAACTCGAAGCAGGCGACCCGCGCTTCAGCTTTGGTCTTGAACTTTCGGCGGTCGAGTAACTC
>CALKIZ010000078.1 GCA_937995735.1 uncultured Neomegalonema sp.
GGATGAGACGACCCATTGCCGGTTCCGTAATGCGCTGGTGAAGGGCGGTGTTTACGATGCTCTTTTGGCTGAGGTCTGCCGCCGGATCGAAGATCACGGGCTGAAGCTCAAACAGGCTGAGGCGGCGATTATTGATGCAACACTGGTTGAAACTGCGGCCCGGCCCCGCACCCATATCGAAGCACCGCAAGACCGCGCTGAAGAAGAGCCGCCGACGGAGCCGGAGGTGCATTACAGCGCTGACCTCGATGCGCGCTGGATCAAGAAGGGGTCCAAATCCACGCCGGGGTATAAAGCCTTTGCCCGCACGGAGGAGGATGGCTTTATAGACAAGGTTCATACCACGCCCGCCAATTGCGCCGAAAGCCCTGAATTTGCAACCATGATCGAAGGAGCCAAGGCGCAGCGGGTGCTCGCAGACAAAGCCTGTGCCAACCGCAAAAACCGTGATCTGCTGCGCGACCGCCATCGGGATGGGATCATGAGGAAGGCCGCCCGTAACCGCCCGCTGCGCCAGTCTGAAAAACGGTTCAACAAGCTAATCTCAAAGCGGCGCTTCCGTGTTGAGCAATGCTTCGGGACGATGAAGCGCCTCTTCGGGCTGCACCGGGCGCGTTACTTTGGTGTCGCCAAGACCCACGCGCAAACGGCGCTCGCGGCCATCGGACAAAACCTCCTCAAAGCCGCCAACATGATCTCCCTCAACACGCAAACCCCCGCAATCGCATAACATCAACCAACAGAAACCCTGTACCCGCTGAAAGCCAGCGGAACAATAAACACGCCTGCTTTTGGGATGCATAACAATTTCAGCCCATAATGCAGAGGTCTTTATGTTGCAGTATTGGCATCGCATTCATCAATGCTAACGCTTAACTCTTAAATTCAGCTCAATTTGATTAAGATGGTAATTCGCCCAAGACATTGGAAAAATTATCATTCCATAAACGTGCTGATTTGCGGCAGTGTCTTTTTGTTGAGGGCATGGGCGGGGACGGTTGCGGTTTTTGCCGGATAGCCGACCACCATCAGCACGAAGGGTTTTTCGTTCGCGGGTCTTTCGCAAATTTCGCTGAGAAAAGTCATCGGGGCCGGAGTATGGGTTAGGGTTCCCAAACCGGCACTGTGCAAAGCCGTGATCAACATGCCTGTGGCGATGCCAACGGACTCGGTGACGTAGTAATTCTTTTCGCCCTCGTCGCCGCGCCGCTGGGCGAAGACGGCAATCAGCCACGGGGCGATTTCAAGAAACGGCTTGTCCGCATCTGTGCCCAAAGGTGCGAGTGCATCGAGCCATTCATCTGAGGCTTTGCCGTCATAGAACGCGCGCTCCTCGGCTTCGGCGGCTTCGCGGATGCGTCGTTTGATTTCAGGGTTTGAAATGGCGACGAAATGCCAAGGCTGTTGATTAGCGCCACTTGGGGCGGTTCCTGCAGCACGGATACACGTCTCGATAATGCCTCGCGGTATCGGGTCAGGTGCAAAATCTCGAATGGTGCGTCTTGCCTGAAGGGTCCTGCGCACGGATTCAGCCCGCATCAGCATTTCAGGCTCGAACATGCGCTCATATCCCGTGAGCGGAATACGGTCTGTCATATTGCTGTCCACCCTCCGTCGATCATCAGCGATGATCCTGTTATCAGGCTACTGGCATCAGAGGCGAGAAACACAATCCCGCCCATGATTTCCTCAACTTGTCCAACGCGGCCAAGCGCGATCTTAGACTCGACGGATTTGCGGAAGTCTTCATCGGCGAGGATCGGTTTGGTTAGCTCTGTCTCAATGAATGTCGGGCAGAGCGTGTTGACCCGTATGTTGTGGGGACCAAGCTCCCACGCCATTGCCTTTGTCATGCCCTCGACGGCGTGTTTCGAGGCGCAATAGATTGTGCGCTTGGTTCCGCCGACATGCCCCATCTGCGATGAGATATTGATGATGGAGCCGGGGAGTTCAGCGCTCATCAATCCCCATGCAACCGCTTGCGCAACAAAGTAAGCGGCCTTTACGTTGATCCCCATAACCGTGTCGTATTCGTCTTCGGTCGCATCAACGAGATGGGCGTGGCGGGCAAAGCCTGCATTGTTGACAAGGATTTGAAATGGCCCCTCTTCATCAACGAGGCGCTCAACGGCTTTACGGTCTGTAATATCGAGGACGGCAGCACCGGCTTGCAAGCCACGGTCTTTCAAGGCTTGCGAGGCCGTGACGATCTCGCTTTCCGTGCGGGCGACGAGCAAAGGAATTGCGCCTGCTTCGGCGAGGGCTGTTGCCGCCCCCAAACCAATGCCGCGCCCACCCCCGGTCACAAGCGCTTTGCGGCCATCGAGGCGGAAGGAAGGAGTAGTGGGAAGTTTTGTCATGATGCCTCCAACAGATAGATTATTAATCGACAGTGGCTTTGCGCTTTAGAGCACTCTGATTATGTCGGGTTTCTTGCCAGATTTTCGAGGGCGTCGCGGTCTAAGCCCAGCTCTACGCCGGTTATGACGATACTGTCCCAGACGCCTTGGGAGAGCGGCAAGCCATTGGTGCGCCTGTCGATGCGGCGGGCGCGTTCGGGGTCGCCGGGGATGAGCACGCTATCCACGCCTTTCGCTGGAGGGATGGCGCGGATGAAGTCGATATACTCGGCAACAGCAGCGCTCCATCCGTGGCCGTCGTCCATGCGCGCGGGGGCGAGATAGATCGACAACATGCCGTTATGGATACGCTCTCCGGTTCCGGCGGCTCCTGATCCTGTTAGCGCTCCGGCGAGTAACTCACACGCAATGCCGAGGCCGGAGCCTTTGTGATTGCCCATTGCGGCCAAGGCTCCGGCTCCGCCGCGCGGGTCGGCAACGGCGGCGGGATCAATATCGCCATAGAGGGCGCGCGGGTCGCCGGTGGCTTGGCCGTCGCCGTCAATCAAAGCGGTCGGCGGGGCTTGTTTGCCGCTTTTTAGGGCGACCAGCGCTTTGCCTTCTGCGATTTGCGAGGTGGCAAAGTCGAGGATGAAATCGTCATTCGCGCCGTCTTCCGTGCGCCCGTTCGGAACGCCGATGCAGACCGGAGCCGTTGACATGGCGCGGCCCGCTCCGCCGAACGGTGCGACTAGCAGGCTGTTTTTCACATTGACGAAATGGATCGAGACGAAACCGGCATCGCAGGCTTGTTCAGCCCATTCACCGATGCGGCCAATGTGACCGGCATTGCGCAGGGCAACGACCGAGACGCCCATAGCGCGGGCTTTCTCCAAGCCGACCTCAACCGCCTCGCGGCCCAAAGTTTGCCCGAAACCGTGATGGCCTTCGAGTAAGGCAAAGGCGTCCGAGTCGATGATGCGCTCGATGTGCCGCCCGAAATGAACATCGCCGCGCCCCGCCCATTGCACATAACGCTGTGTCCGCACGACGCCGTGGCTGTCATGGCCCGCGAGGTTAGCTTCAACGAGATTGGTCGCGATGACATCGGCCTCGTTTGAGTCTGCACCTGCGGTTTCTAAGATGCGCGTCAGGACGGCTCTGACCCCTTCGGCGGGTATGCGTAGATCACTCACAAGCCAAGCTCCGTTGATTTTATCGGGTGTCCCGTTGCAGGGGCAGGGTCTTTGTGCCGGAGTGTATAGAGATGCGCCAAGCGAGTCACGATGGGGCGACGCGGCGGTCTTTCTTGCTGGCGCGGCTTAGTGTTTAGTGTGAGTCGAGAGTTGGTGAGGGGATGGTGATGCAAGACGGTTTGGAGCAGGTTGCACCTGTTGAAGCCATCGACGATTTGACTAAAGAGCAACTTGCTTATGTTGCCGAGGTTTCCAAAAACGCGCGGACGACGTGGTTTGGTCTGATCGGCTTGTTGCTGTTTTGCGGGGTTACGCTGCTGGATGTGCAGGACCGTGATTTCTTTGAATACGGCGCAAGCACGCAACTGCCGTTGATTAATGTCTCGGTCCCGACGGCGAATTTCTTTTGGGCTGCGCCGTTATTGGTGACAGGGCTTTATACCTATCTGCACCTGTATCTCGACAAGCTGTGGAAAGCGCTGCGGCCTTTGTGCAATGACATCGGCGGCAAGCCGGTGACGCAAGTGGTGTATCCGTGGCTGATCTCGGACACCGCATTGGAGCGGCGTGAGGGCGTAACGCGCGGGCCGTATTGGTTCCTCACCCGGTTTGTAACCCTGTGCCTGTGTTGGTTGATCGGGCCGGTGATAATGGTCCTTTTTTGGGTAAAAAGCTGGGCGCCCCATGATGAAGTGTTGACGACAGTGATCGGGTTGCAACTGGCGTGGCTGTGTATGGTTGGCGTGAATAGCTGGCTCGGCATGTGCCGCGAGACTGATGGCGATCATTCGTTCTATCGCCGCATAGCAGCCGGATGGTTGATGTATTGCGGAAGTCTGCTCGCGGTAGTGATTTTTGCTATAGGTTTCAGCCGAACTGAGAGCGGGCAATTAGGTGGTCTTTATCGGGCCAAGTTATACCGCGCGAATTTTGTTAAGCCGGACAAAGATTGGAAAGGCCGTGATGCCGCATGGCGAACCTATCGGCGAGAACACCGGGATGAGGTGTTTGCCGAACTGAGCAGAGAAAAAATCGGCGAAGCGGACGTCAGCGAACAGGATATTTCGGCCCGTCTGAAAACCGAGTTTGAAGAAGACAGAGGAGAGGCTCGTGCCGCCCTTGAACGGCGGGATTACCGTGAGCAAGATTTGCGGGGCGCTGATTTACGGGAAGCGATGTTGGTCGGGCTTGATTTGAGGGAGGCAAGGCTTGAGGGTGCGGACCTCAGGGAGGCGCGTCTCGAGAGGGCGAACCTTAGCGAGGCGCGTCTCGAGAAGGCGGACCTCAGGGAAGCGCGTCTCGAGAAGGCGGACCTCAGGGAAGCGCGTCTCGAGAGG
>CALKIZ010000079.1 GCA_937995735.1 uncultured Neomegalonema sp.
GGCTTTCAACTGAGCAATTTGATCCCTTTCCTCGGGCCCGAGGTGTTTGTATCCTGACATCGCAACACCGTTTTTTTGTTTGACGACAGACGGATATCAAAATCCGCCACGGTGTTGCACCTCGCTCCTGAAATTACGCTCAAGGCTTTCTAACCTGCTGATAGTGAGTTAAAACCGTGAACACAACTTGAGCCATCAGTACGCTTTTATTTGTTACGGGCATCCAGCACCAGCAATGATACTTGAGTTTCGCGATCAAGCTGCGACAACAAGGGAGAGATATTCGTTACATTTCCTGAACACAGGCCCCTGAAATGCCCCTCTCAGACTCGACCCGCGACAAATTCCGTGGCGTAAGCACCGCAACCATTTGCACAGCCCTCTTCAAGAGAGGGTTACGCAATCAGATGATCCAAGGCGTTCTCCCTCTCGGCAAGACAGGCTCTATGGTCGGCGAGGCCTTTACGCTGCGCTATATGCCAGCGCGTGAAGATCGCAACCCAGTCAGTGTCTTTCAAAACCCGGAACACCCTCAGCGCAAAGCGGTTGAAGATTGCCCGCCGGGAGCAGTTATGGTGATCGACAGCCGCAAAGACGCTCGCGCGGCCTCTGCGGGGTCGATTCTTGTAACACGGATGATGGTGCGCGGATGCGCGGGTATTGTGACAGATGGCGGATTTAGAGACAGTCCCGAAATCGCCGAGATGCCCTTCCCTACTTATCATACCCGCCCATCGGCCCCGACCAATCTCACTGTTCATGAAGCAATCGGGATAAACGAACCGATTGCTTGCGGCGATGCGCCTATCTTTCCCGGTGATGTGATCGTCGGTGACGCTGAAGGCGTCGTAGTTGTCCCGGCAGAAATTGCGGAAGAAATCGCCGATGAAGCTGTCGAAATGACCGCTTATGAAGATTTTGTCATCGAAGAAGTCAAATCCGGAAAATCAATAATTGGCCTCTACCCGGCAACCAAAGAGGAAACAAAAACCAACTTTGCCGCATGGCGAGAAAAGGTAGGGCGTTAAGATGATCGGTCGCGTTCAATCTCCTAGCATTATCCGCATCTGCGGCGGCGTTGCGAAAGAAACTCCTGAGGTTCTCAAACAGCTCGGCCTCAGCCGTCCTTTGATTGTCACTGATATGAATCTCGTCAAAATCGGTCATGTGAAGACCGTGACGGACACTCTCGATGAAGCTGGCATTGCTTGGGGGTTGTTCGATGGCGTGGTCGAAGACCCCACCGATACCTGCGTTGAAATCGGCCTAATGGAACTAAACGCGGGAGAATATGATTGCGTCATTGGTTTGGGCGGCGGATCGCCAATGGACACCGCCAAAGCAATCAGCTTTATGGCCGTCAATCCCGGTCATGTAAGAGACTACAAAGCCCCAACGCAAATCGATAAATGTGGCCTGCCAATCATTCTCATCCCGACCACCGGCGGCACAGGGTCAGAACTGACCCGTTGGTGCGTGATTACCGATACAGAGAAAGTTGAAAAATACAATCTGAGCGGCCTTGCCTCGGTTGCAAAGGCTGCGCTGATTGATTGGACGTTTACAACCACCAAACCGCCACGGATCACAGCGGACACCGCCATTGATAGTCTCACACACGCCATCGAAGCCTATGTCAGCCGCAAGTCATTTCCCTACACGGACGCATTCGCATTGGCCGCAATGCCTGCCATCGCAAAGCATGTCCGTACCGCTTATCAAGAACCGGAGAATGCCGAAGCGCGTGAAGCTCTCATGCTCGCCGCGTCGCAAGCGGGAATGGCGTTTTCCAATGCCTCGGTTGCGCTTGTCCACGGGATGAGCCGCCCCATCGGTGCGCATTTTCATGTGGCTCACGGGCTATCCAATGCGATGCTCTTGCCCGCCGTCACCGCTTTCTCAGTATCGGCAGCACCGGATCGGTATGCCGACTGTGCGCGGGTCATGGGCATGGCCAAGGACACCGATAACAGCACACTTGCCTGCGAAAAGCTGGTCAACGGCTTGCGGCAACTCAACGCCGACCTCGAAGTCCCTTCACCCAAAGCCCAAGGCCATGACGAAGCAACGTATTTCGAAAAACTCCCCATAATGGCGGAACAAGCTCTTGCTTCCGGCTCCCCGCAAAATAACCCCCGCGTCCCAACAGCGAGTGAGATCATAGCCCTTTATGAAGAGATTTGGGACTAGCGGCGTTTCTCTAAGCTGGAAACCCCGCCCGTGATGCTCTACACCCCGCTCCATGAGCACAATCGGACATAATAGCGGGGGTAATCTTCCCCCCGAAATCGCGCGGCGACGGACTTTCGCGATTATCTCTCACCCTGATGCGGGCAAGACCACGCTGACCGAGAAACTGCTGGTCTATGGCGGTGCGATTCAGACCGCCGGAGCCGTGCGCGCAAGGGGTGAACAGCGGCGCGCGACCTCTGACTTTCTAAAGATGGAGCAACAGCGCGGTATTTCGGTATCAGCCTCCGCGATGACTTTCGAATGGGGCGATTGCTGGTTCAACCTGCTTGATACGCCGGGTCACGAGGATTTCTCCGAAGATACTTACCGGACTTTAACCGCCGTTGATGCCGCCGTGATGGTAATCGACGCTGCGAAAGGCATCGAGCCGCAAACGCTGAAACTCTTCGAAGTCTGCCGGATGCGAGATTTGCCGATCCTGACTTTTGTAAACAAAATGGACCGCGAAGCCCGCGATACATTCGAGATCATTGATGAGATTCAAGAAAAGCTCGCCCTTGATGTGACCCCCGCAAGCTGGCCCATTGGTATGGGACGTGAGTTCCTCGGCACATATGACATTCTCAATGACCGCCTTGGCCTGATGGATCGTGCCGACCGCAACAAAAAGGCCGAGAGCATCGAGATGACCGGCCTCGACGATACGAAACTCAGCGAACACATGCCTGCAGAACGCCTCGATGAGCTGCGCGAAAATGTCGAGATGGCGCGCGAGTTGTTGCCTGCCTTTGATGGGCAGTCCTTCCTCGAGGGCCATATGACCCCGATTTGGTTCGGCTCTGCGATCAACTCTTTTGGTGTTCAGGAGTTGCTAACGGGGCTGGCCAAGTACGCCCCGCCGCCCCAATCCCGGAAGACCGAAAGCCGCGAAGTCCAGCCCGACGAGAAAAAGGCCACCGGCTTTGTCTTTAAAGTGCAGGCCAATATGGACCCCAAGCACCGCGACCGCGTGGCGTTCCTGCGGCTTTGTTCGGGTAAGTTCAATCGCGGCATGAAAATGCACCATGTGCGGTCGGGTAAGCCTATGGCGATCTCAAATCCCGTCCTCTTTCTCGCCAAAGACCGCGAATTGGCCGAAGAAGCATGGGCCGGTGATATCATCGGTGTGCCAAACCACGGACAACTCCGCATTGGCGATGCACTGACCGAGGGCGAAGATTTGCGTTTCTCAGGTATTCCCTCCTTCGCGCCCGAACTCCTGCGGACGTGTCGCGCCGGTGATCCGATGAAAGCCAAGCACCTCGATAAAGCGCTGACACAATTCGCCGAGGAAGGCGCGGCAAAACTGTTCAAGCCCGAAATCGGCGGAGCATGGATTGTCGGCGTGGTCGGTGCGCTGCAATTCGATGTGCTCTCCAGCCGGATTGAGACGGAATACTCCCTGCCAGTCCGGTTCGAGGCCACACAATACAAAGAAGCGCGGTGGGTTTTGGGCGATAAGAAAGTCGTCGATGATTTCGTCACCAAAGAAAAAGGCCAATGCGCAATGGACCACGACGGCGACTCCGTTTTTATGATCCGCATCCCGTGGGACGTTGACCGCGTAGAACGGGATTATGAAGGAATTACGCTGAGTCGAACGAAAGAGATGCTGATTTGATTTCCCAGTCATAATTAGAATGGATGGAAACTCAATACCAGATTTGGGAGATCTCTTATCTGGAGATTCTGAACGCTACAAAATTCAAATCTCGACCGACCGTTTAAACTTTGGAGAAATCAGCAAAATTCCTGACCTCGAAGGAATTCTGCTTAAGGGCTGCTACGATGAAAAATTTAATCCCATATTCTCCCTTGAAGTAAATGAGCTTAGTTTTTTTGGTCAGACGACGATCCTCAAATCTTCTCCAAATTTTGCGAACAACCAATCGAGACGATTTGCATAAAAAAACAGATCAGCTCAACGAACTCAGGAGTCCATTTGCGTCTCCTCCCCAAACTTTCACCGCTCGAGTTCTGGAACGGGCGGATGGTAAACAGCCTATCGGTCTGCCTGTTAAACGGGCCCGACTTCTTTTTTCAAAAGCCGAAAACTCTAGGGCCTGTTGAGATTCATCGTGCATTGATGACAGCTGACGAGAGGTAGATCATCGCCGCGAATGACGTGTCTGTTTTGCAGGCCCGCATTGCAATGCGCTTGAATTCCTTGAGCGTGCCAAAGAAATTCTCGATCAAGTGCCGCCACTTGTAGATATCCCTGTC
>CALKIZ010000080.1 GCA_937995735.1 uncultured Neomegalonema sp.
TATCGACGATTTCATCAAAATCTACAACGAAGACGCCGCGCCCTTCGTCTGGACAAAATCAGAAGTCCATCAGAAACGACTCAAACCATGTTTCGCTGAACAATGATTCCGGGTACTAGTGTCCTGCAAAAGAAAGTCGTTGAACTCTTGCGTGCCGGGGATCAATCCACCGGCACGAGCCAATCGCACACGAGCAGGAGAAGCGTTTATCTCTTGCCTTCGCGCTGTGATTTCTTGCCCTCTAGCATCTATATCCTGCCCTCGGCGTGTCGTGGCGTCGGACTGAGTAAACTCAACACCCTGTTGCTTTAGCTTGTCACGCTCAAGGGCGAGTTTCAGATTGTCATGGGCTTGAGTTATACCGAACTCGCGTTGATCGTTTAAGAACTTCGCCCCTTCCAACTCATTCTCAGCAAGGAACTTTCGCTCATCAAACGATAATTGAGCGCGTTTAGTGCTATCTGTCTGATCGGACCTTCGGTTCAATCCAGTTTCCGTCTGATCCGCACGGCGGTTCACACCGTCTTCTTGAAGCTGGTCCGTAGCGCTCACAGCATTGCCGGATTTAATCCGGCCCGACTGTGCAAGTTCTTCGCCGCTGATAAAGCCTTCTTGCGCCTCCAGCCCTGCCTCGTTAGCGAACAGACCGCGCAGGAGGTCGCTCGCACCGTTGGCACGAAATGAACCCGCTTGACGGTCAAGGTCTGTCGGGTTGAACGTCTTATCAAACGAGGTGTCCAAGCCGTCTTGAGAGAGAAGCTGGAACGCCGCTGCTTGCCTCGGTGCAAGTCCTTCCGTCGCCTGTGACAACAGCGATTGACGGCGCTGCGTAGCCTGCTTCTCAGCTCTTTGCTTATCCAGTGCCGCAAGCTCTGCTATGCCGCCCTGTTGCCCTGCGACAAAGCCTCTTGAGAGGGAATTTAAAGCACTGCCGAACAAGTCAGAAAATTGCATGATAGCGCGCCCCTTATGCCGCGAGTGCCGAGGCGAATACAACACCGCCGGGGATGAATTTCACGCCCTCGTTTTCGAAAATCCTACGCACCGCTTTGAGCGTTTCTGTTTCACGGGGAATTGCCGAAGCACGCTCCCAATAAGCAACAGACTGTGGGCTTATATTCACACGTTCTGCAAGTTTGGGACGGCTCCAATTAAGCAATCCGCGAGCAGCTCGAAGTTGTTGACCCTGAGAAATCATAGTTTGGCTCTCCGCTATCAGATTAGCATATTCTACCAGATATAATTCAATTAAAATATTGTTTTTATTATGTTTTATTTATTTTGCCGTATTTCTCTACATTGCTTGTCTTTGCTTGTTCTTGCTTGTCGGCTTCTAAAATTCGCCATGCGTTTCGAAAATCAGCAGCCCCGCTTCTGCGAATCTTTATGGAAATGCCGAACCGCTTCGGCGTAATTCACGAAGCCCATCGACTGCGCGGCACCGTCACCCGCAGCCTTACCATCGCAACCCTCACGGTCGGCGATGCACGCTGCGTCGTGGATCAAATCACCAAGCGTGATTGAACCGTCACGAATAGCCAGCAAGCTGCGAACCAGATTACGGTGCCGTCGCAGTTCAGCGATTGCATCCGGTGCCGCATTCGACGGCGGCTTGGCTTTCACCCTTGGTCCGTCAAGGCGAAACGTCCATCCATCAACCTCGAATGCGGTGAGATCAATTACGGCGCTCATAGCTCAATTTCTCCGTTGCTGATTTCTAAGTGAGGCACTTGCTCAACCCGCCCTGCCACACCACCCCCTCCCCTTACAGGGGAGAGGGGGGTGGTGAGGCAAAGCGCAGCTTTGGATTTTGCCTCACTTGCCTTACTTGATTTGCCCCACTTGCTAGAGGTGGGGCACTTGGCTAATTCAGAGGTCGTAACCGGATCGCCAACAGTGAAAAATTTACGCTGATTTCGCTTCTCATCGGGACGATTTTCAACAACGATCGCACCACTGCTTCTCCACGCATTCAAGGCACGAATTACCTTCTTCCGATTGGTTCTTTGTTCCGGTGTGCGCTGATTGTGTTTAAGCCCGCGGCCCACATCAAGGTGCAGGACATCCGCGACGAGGAAACCGCCCCAATCTGCGGATTGATCGCTTTCACGCCAAGCACCCGCCGCAAAGCCATCTTGCACAGCCTTAAGATCATGGAGCGTAAAGGCGTCCGCCTCTTCCGGCATCCGCCATTCCGTTGCGACACCAACGAAATCACCTTCAGGATACATCCCAGAGCCATTCCCGAGCGCGACGCTTATCATTTTTCGCCAAACAGCATTTTCCGGTTTTGGTGCGAGGTTTGCCTTACCAGTGATAATCTGAAAATACCCGTGCGGGCTTTCGATACCAGCACGTTCGGCATCTTCTTGAGACATAGGAGCCAAGAATCTTGCTGAACGAACACCGTCAACAAGAGCAGATGCACCACGAGCCTGTGCAATACCATTCTCTTCTGAAGTGCCGCGATTTCCCCCGAGCTTAGTGCTGTGGTGAACGATTTCGACAGCACAGCCAGTACGGTCCGCAATCTCACGCCATGCGGATACGACCGCGTTGATTGCTCCATTGTCATTCTCCGAGACCTGATGTGTCGTGACAAAGGGGTCGATAATCAGCACATCAGTTTCAGCGGCCTTAAGCGCTTCTACGATGCCCTCAACTTGAGGGCGGCTCACTACGGGCGCGTTGCCAAGAGACGCCGCAAGGCAGATCGACAGAGACCTCCCGCTGTCTACGGTAAGTCGTCCACCCAAGTCTTCGGTGCTTAAACCGTAGTGTATTCGAGCAGCGGAGAAACGACGCTCCAACTCATCATGTGGATCTTCACCATTCCACAATGTGACCCGGATGGGGCGCGGTGGTGCAGCCCCAAGCAACGGTTTGCCACTTGCCATCGCCAGCGCCTCTGCAATCGACAACGAGGACTTGCCTAGACCGCCGGGTGAAACAGTCAAAGCTACGTTCTTCGCTATCAAACGCCTATCGAACAACCACCGGCGAGGCTCGATTTCAGACGGATCGCGCCAGACGAAAGGCGTAAAACGCATTTTCTTAATGTCGTCCACTGGACCGTGCTCCGGTTGTCCCTGAACGAATTCTCTAAAGTCGTGCGGTTGATCCATCATGCCGCTGCTCCAACGAATTTCATCAGCGTTTCGCGCTCCAGATGCTCAATCCTCTTGAGTCGTCTCAGTTCATCGGCGGGCAAATGCCGTTCGATTGCCGTGCGCACCATCTCGCGCAACGTATCTGGAGGGATCGCGTCCAGCTCAGCCGCGAAGTTATGAGGCCAGCGTTTGTCAGCGTTGGTGTTTCGTTTCGGCTCGCGCGTTGGTAAATTCAGACTGCGAACCTGCTCTACAGTCAAACCAAGCGTATTATACTCAACGGGCACGCCAAACTCGGAACCGAACCGTTCGAGCTTCTCTTGAAGTGATTTCGACGCATCGAACCCTGATCGATCAAAGTCATAGAGGGAGTAAACGATCAGTGTCCGCCCTGTCCCTCGCAGCCGTTCAACTGCCTCGAAAGCGAACGTCTCGGATGTATAACCGCCCGTTGGCATTAACGGCACATCGTACTCGGACGTTACAGGCTGGATGACCCCGGTGAGCGTCGATTTCTCGACCCAGATTTCGACCTCAAGGTCAGTTTCGGCCCACAAGCTTTTCCGATAGAAGCGAGCTGTATCTTGTAGCGCATCTTGCCATCCATCAAACGTTTGCGGCTTTCGCATGTACCGTGTCGCATCGGTAATCTTGTCGTACGGCAAGAGTCCGGCACGTCGCAGTTTTAGGACGCAAGCCTGTACTTTATCGTAATCTTTTTCATCTTTGGAAATGCCGGGAAGTTGGGCAACCTCGGCTTGATAGTATAGACCTCGAACATTGATTGGGCCGTGTTTGACGGCATAGTCGATTAGGAATTCCTCCCGCGCTACCATTACTTTTCTCGTTGATCGAAAGCGCTTTTTGCCCTTTAACGGGCTGGCCTGTTTAACTCTCATGCCGCTACCTCTTCTTTTGTGAGGATATCAGACCAATCCGCCCCCTCGTTCGGAGGTAGGCATATCCGCACCCTTCGTCCCTCTGTCAGCATTCTCAATTTGAGACGGTTAGCGGCGGCGCGTCCGGCGTCATCGTTGTCCGCACAGATAACTACCCGTTGGACCGTTTCGGGAAATTCAACCAGATGCAGGAAGCTTGCGGACGGTGCAGCCCATACCGCCGATTTTTCCGAGGCCAGCGCTGCACGAACAGCGATGCCGTCCTCTACGCCCTCAGTGACGAACACCGTCCCCTTTGGATCATCAAGGCGAACAGCTCCGCCCCGCGCCAAGCCCCAACATCGGCGAGGATCGGCGTCCAGTTTAGAACCATCGGCGGAAAGGTGGATGCTGTGAACCGCTTTTATCTTGCCGTTGGCGTCCCGGATGGCCGAGACGATGGCCGGAGTCTCACGTTTGACAGGGCGATAGTAGACGCCGCCGCAGTATCGAACGTCTGCGGTAAATTCGCCAGTCAGGTTGCGCCATGTGCGGAGATAGATTTCTCCGAGCGTCGCCCCGATTGGCAATGTTCTACCCCAGATCGCTAAGGCTCGTTTTATACGTTCGGAATTGTCCGCTTGAGCAGCAGGTCCAGTCTTGAGCGCAGCATTAGGCGCTAGACGAACACCACCAAGCACCTCTATCGCATCAGCCTTGGACATGCCCACGCGCTCAAGGAAATCGAGAGCATCACCGCCCGCTGCACATTGCCCAAAACATTTCCACCGCCATCTGCCACGATCCTCGAAAACATGAAAACTGGGTGTTTTTTCACTGTGAAATGGACAGCACGCCCACAAGTCTCGCGAATTCGAGCGTCCTCTGTCCCATTCAACATATCTGCTCACCAACGCAGGAAGGTCAGCATTACGATTCAATTCTTCGAAATCATGCTGCACGGTTATCACCTCGCTGATTAGGTGCTTCCCGTTCAAATTCCCGACCGGCATCAAAACCGTGCTCTTTCGGGGCCAACGAACCCACAGATTGCAGCACTTCCATCACGATATCTGCGTTTGATTTCATCATCACACCCCCGCCAATTTTAGACGAAAGTTCGGTAGCGTTTTTGCCGCAGCACAAGCCGCACGATTCGCTTGTCCGGCACTGTCGAAAGTGCCTATCAATGCAGAAGATGCGCGGACGGCCCAAAGACGTGGACCAATCCACGAAACTTCAACAGTCATTGGATCGGGAAGTTCTAATTTGTTTGCGATTAACATGTATTTACCTCATTTTGAGGCAACGACTTGCAGTTCTCTGAGTTCTCAGGTATGAAATACACGTCCTACCAAGACGATTTGTATTGCCTGATCTTCGAGAAGCTCGCACACCGTCGCGGGCTTTCTCTTTTTCAAGCAGCTTCTTGCGCAGTATTTTCGATGCGCTTGGACGCCAACCATTCTTCGATATCGGCTCGACGATAGCGAACCATACGGGCGCTGATCTTTGTCATGATTGGACCGCCACCCTTAACCGCAGCGAGTTCAAGCCACCGAGCGGTGATGCCGTACTCGGCTTCAATCTCTTTGCGGTTCAGGTGATAGTCGGGGGATCGTGTATCCAAGATCTGCTCCTGTCACTTTGCCTCGGCACTAAGTTGCGCGCGGCTTCGTTCAGGAACATAGCGAGGTAAAACACGACACTACCCCGTCGTGTCGTGTTTTTAATTTTGCTGTTTTTCTCTTCGGTCGTAAGCTCGCAATATTGTTTTAGCAGGTACTGACGGCCCAAGTTCGTCTTCGGCAATCGCTAATGCGTCGCCTTTCGACTCACCTTTCGAAATCAGTTTTCGAACGCACTCATCTCGCTCTTTATCAAGCCGCTTCTTCGCGATGATGGAAGCCTCAGATTTTTTCGTCACTGTTCCTTCGTCGAGTACTTCTTGCATCTTCTCAACGCGATAACTGACATGGCGGGATTTTTTACCCTTGTTCGCCTCGCGTGCTTTTTCGCTCCCCTCCTTGGCTATTCTACCCTGCGTCGCGACGACTTTATTCCGAGCGATCAACTCCCACTCTCTACATGCAGCACCTAGTTTTAGAAGAGCATCAGTCACTTCAGGCCCCGCATGTTCGAAGCGGTTCCCATAGTTTGCCCGGATAAAGTTGAAGTAGACAGAAATTGACGCACCAAAAATTTCCCCATTTTTGAGTGAATCAGAATATCGACCAGTCCAAATACATGCTTCCTGATACAGCTCATCATCAACCTCAACAAACGTTAGTGGGAGAGTGTTTACTAATTTACGCGCACCGGGCGCACCCAAGAGGATTGCTAAACTTAGTGCATCTTCGATTGTAGAGTAGATTTGATCATTATAACCACACAAAAGAAGGCCGGCTGGAATTGGTTTATTTGCGTCAATGGAGCAGTGTCTCATCCAGCTTTCTGCAAATTCATCTTCTGAAAGAGCCAGTCTTCTCTCTGTCGTTTTTATCGGCGCTTTTTCTGTATGCGAACGGTTCAATGAAGTCTGTATCGATGAGTACTGGCGATGTTGTTCACGTCTATCTATCCGCTCTTGTTCACGCTTCTTATCAAGGTACTTCGTAAGCTCCGCCTCATCATAATCCGCAGGGATAATTCCCATCTCTAACTTCGCTTCGGATTCAAGGCCTGCAATTTTTTTTCAAAACCTTATCTGGTAAATTTTCTTCGCGGATCATTATTGCTTACTCAAGGAAACCACTTCCGCACCTTCTCCCGTCATCGCCGCCGCAATCTTATCGCTGATAGCGCCCGCCGCCGCCTGCAACGGATCATCGCTTAAATGGGCGTAGCGCTGAGTTGTCGCCGCCTGCGTATGCCCGAGCAGAGCGCCGATCACTGGCAACGACATACCCGATGCAGCGCCCACACTGGCGAAGCTGTGGCGAAGGTCGTGAATGCGAACATCATCAAGGCCAGCGGCTTTGCGAACCAAGTCCCACGGCTTCTTAAGGTTCACCAACGACGCACCAGTTTTTCCACCAACGATCACATGAGGATTGCCCGGAACGCGGGGGATAGCGGAAAGCAATTCACGAGCAGCCGGGCCAAGCGGGACTGCCTTCTCACCCGTCTTGCTATCAGGTAGATTTACTCTCCCCGCCTCAAGATCAATCCAATCCCAACGCAGCCCAAGCACTTCATTCTTCCGCATCCCAGTCAGAGTTAGCAGACGGAGCGCCGCGATAGCTGGAGGCGAAACAGCGCCAATTTCGCCCGCCTCTGCCCGTCGCAAAGTATCACCGAGCGCAGCAAGCTCTTGTGCTGACAAGAATCGCTTGCGCTTAGCCTCTGCAAACTTCTCGACATGACGACAAGGATTGGAGCCATCAGGACGCAAGCCCCATATCTCAGCCAAATTAAACGCCTTCGACAACAACGCGAGTAGGCGGTTCGCCATGTAAGGCTTTTCAGAATGTCGCGAGTGTAATGCTGTTACGTCAGCGCGCATAACATCAGCGACTTTCTTTTTGCCAAGTTCAGGGCGCAGATAGAGTCGAATGCTGATTTCGTCATGTTCAACACTGGAGGCTTTTTTCTTCTTGCGCGCATGGTCCGAAAGATAACGATCAAACAATTCGCCCATACGTGGCGCTTCACGTTTTGCAACTCTAACCGCGCCGGGATCACCACCCCCACGAACTTCGACCATCCAATTCGCTGCAATCTGACGAGCATCATCGACCGTCAATGCGCCAAAGTCGCCTATCTTCGGTTCGCGGATCGTCGCCCCTCTTCCACCGCCTACACGATAGCGCAGATAAAACGCCTTCTTGCCTGTAGGTGTGACGTACAACCGAAGGCCGGGAATTTCAGTGTCGATAATTGCATATCTGCGGGCTTCAGGATGCGCCGCATCGACGGTTCGCTTGGTCAGTTTTTGCTTTCGGGATGATTTTCTATCTTTCACCCGTCTTCCACCGGGCGCGCAACCAAGCGCAATCAACAGAAGCCACTTAACAGAAAAACCTTTATATTATAAGGACTTTAACGTGCCATAGCGGATTACACGAAAGTAAGAGAAACACTAGGTTATGAGACTACGAATCAAGGGGTCGGGGGTTCAAATCCTCCCCAGCGCGCCAAATAAATCATCAAAACCATTACACTGTTATTTCCCGCAGCAAATTTCGCTGATGTGATTAACACGCAAGCCCCGTCAAGAGTGGAAGTCAACGGTTCGACTATTCTGGCGAACCAGCGAGATGAACCGCTGACATGTCATCAAATGGCGCGGAGTTTTCGAAAGAGCCGCACCGCTGTTGCCATCGAAAGCGTTTCACTGCACGGTCTACGCAAGAATGCCACCATCGCGTTGGCCGAAGCCGGATGCTCCAACGCCGAAATCAAGGCCATCACTGGTCACACAACCGACGCGATGGTCGAACTCTACAGCAAGGGCGCACGTCAGAAAACGATGGCCCGCAACGCCCGGCGGAGAACGCTGTGCGATAAGAGTGGCGATGCATGTGGCGATGCGTATCAAACCGGCCCTATCTCTAAACCGACTCAACCATTTGACGAAAAAGAGAAAAAGATGGAGGCGACGACCGGAATCGAACCGGTGTACACGGATTTGCAATCCGCTGCGTAACCACTCCGCCACGTCGCCCTCGCGGCGCAATGTCTAGGTTTTGTCTTTAGGCGCGTCAAGCGGTTATCGCAGCAAAACTCATTTGTCATTCATGCAATATGCTGTTCATGCGTGGTGAAAACGAAATCATCTTCTGGAACCGTACTGCGCATCCGGCCAAGCAACATGGCGACGACAATCGCACCATTCAAGGTGAACAGATAAAGCGGATACGCGAGGATAATCCAATCAAACGCGCCGACAGAAAAGATCGCACAAGTCGATGCAATGAAGGACAAAAACCAAGTCGACATCGTTTCACTGTCCGGGTCGCGAAACGCCTTGAGAACCGTAACACTGCCTCCCAACAAACTAATACTGATTGTAATCGCCAGAGCATAAACTGCCGTTTCGGTAAAATACCACATTACCAATCCGGCAGAGGCAGCCAGTAAGATAAAACAATCCCGCAGGTTCAAAAATCCACCGATCCCCAAACGGATCGAAAGCAGAAAAATACAAATCGTCCCGGTCACCTGCACACCAGAAAACCACAGCGATGCCCCCGCGCCTTCATAGACTTGTGAGCAAAAAGCAATCGACCCGAGAACGGACCAGATCAACCAAGACGCGCGTTGCGGCTGTGTCCGTTTTGCAAGGGTGTCGATGGCGTAGGGCAGATACGCAAACGTACTCAAAACACCGGAAGCTATTCCGAGGCAGGCCAGAACCGTTAACTCAAGGTCGGCAAACTGATACATAACGCAACTCCAAAAAGGCCCCATGGCCGTCGCCATCAACAAAGCCTGAGCTACATCACAACTTAAAAGATTCATGTGATGCCAGCCACACAACCCATAAAGATCAAAAAAACACCCCCATCGGAAGCCCGCGCTTGACGCAAGCCGCCTCTTCACGCTTCTTTCTCGCCAACAGGAGACATCGCCATGAGCACCGAAGAGACCCTTAATTTCGACGATCCCATGCAGCGTCCACGCTATACGGGCCTCGCCAGCTTTTTCCGCCTACCCTATCAGGAGGATTTCGCCACAAACCCGCCGGAAATCGGGGTCATCGGCGTGCCTTACGACGGCGGTGTCACCAACCGCCCCGGCCCCCGGCACGGCCCCCGCGAAGTCCGCAATCAGTCTTCCTTCATGCGGCGGATCAATCAGGCAACCGGCCTCTCGCCTTTTGAGACTGTCAGAGCCGCTGACATTGGTGATGCCTGGATCAGTCGTCCTTATGAGCTAGAGGGCGCCCATCGCGAGATTGAAGATAAATTCGCCGCTCTCCATGCGGCGGGGATTATCCCATTGACGTGCGGAGGGGATCATTCGATCAGCCTTCCGATCCTGCGTGCCATCGCAAAGGATGGTCCGGTTGGGATGATCCATATCGACGCCCATTGCGATACGGGTGACAATTATATGGGCAGCCGCTTTCACCATGGCGCACCGTTCAAAGTTGCGGTGGATGAGGGATTGCTCGACCCGAAACGCACAGCTCAGATCGGCATTCGAGGCACAGTCCACAACCTCGATATGTGGAAGTTCTCTTACGATAGCGGAATGAGGGTGATGCTGATCGAAGAGGTTGAAGACAAAGGCTGGCGCGCCTGTATTGAAGAGGCGAAAAAGTTTGTCGGTGATGGTCCAATCTATGTCAGCTTTGACATCGACAGCCTCGATCCAGCGTATGCGCCCGGAACCGGCACACCCGAAGCAGGTGGGATCACAATGCGCGAAGCGCAAGGGATGGTGCGCGCGCTGCAAGGGATGGACATTATCGGTGCAGATATGGTCGAAGTCTCTCCACCCTTTGATGTTGGGGGAATCACGGCGATCAACGGTGCAACGATCATGTTCGAACTGCTCTGCGTGATGGCCGATAGTTTAAAGTCGAAAGTATAAGAGACACCAAAATGACCGACCAAAATATTCCATTCTCGAAGAAAATTAATATCCCACCCGTCTGGTTGATCGGGGCGCTGTTGGCCATGTGGTTCTGGAGCGCTTTTCTCCCGATTGCAAAGTTCGGCGGGGCTTGGTCGAAGACGCTGGGCGCATTGGTGATTGTTGGTGCGATGGCATTGGCGATCTGGTCTGTGCTTCAGTTTCAGCAAGCCGACACGCCCGTCCACCCCCGGCGCAAGCCTACGACGCTATTGAAAGATGGCGTCTATGCCCGCTCGCGTAATCCGATTTATCTCGCCATGGTATTGGTCGCTCTTGGCGCGGCGCTGTGCTTTGGCACGATCGGGGCGCTGATCCCGGTGGCAGCACTGATTTGGATTCTCCAAGACTTATTCATCGCCGGAGAAGAGCACCACATCGCGCAGAACTTTGGCAATGAGTGGAAAGAATACGCATCAAAAACCCGACGCTGGATTTAACGTTCGGACAGTCGCGCTTCGAACCAGTCAAGTACGGTCACGGCCCATCCCTTTGGTGCGCCGTGACCCCCCGGATGCAGCATCAGGTCAATGCGTCCTGCATTACAATCAGACCAATGCCGCCATAGCTGCTCACCGATCACAGAGTTCCGTTCCGGTTGCCGTGCATCGCAACCATTCGTCTCCCGCATAATTTTGAGCGACGCCCAAACATCCCCTTGCGCGACCGAGCCTTTCCAAAGCGGACGCCCTTCGAGGGGAACCGTCCGGTCGCTCCATCCATGGGTATGCAGCAAGGTCACCGGCGCTTGGCATTTTTCGGGCAGCTCATCCCAAAATGCACCAGCGGCGGGCGCATAGACCGTTGCGAAGTCAGGCGCAAAGCACGCCACGTCCCACACCATCGACCCCCCGCGCGAGAACCCGCTGAGCAAAACACTCCGTGTATCAACCCCATGCCGGGTTGCCGCATCCGCCAAGACATCCCGCAAAAAAGCAATATCATCTTTTTCATGCTCAAAGTTTTTCGCACGGACCGCCCAGTTGCGAGGGAAGCGCGCCGTCGGGTGTTCTCCATTCGGAGCGATAAAAGCATAACCGCGCCGAAGGGCTTCACGCGCCATGCCACCCTTGAGCAGAGACTTTCCGCGCCCTCCTCCGCCATGCAGATGAATCACTGTGCCAGCCGAAGCTCCGGCCTCGGGCAGTTTGATGTGATACGTGCCGCTATCAATCCGGCAGGGTGACGACGCCCCGCCGCAGCTTTGCGCGGCTGTCCCTGAAGCCCACAAGCAAAACACCAACCCGACCAAGATCCGCATGTCACTTACTCTCATTACTCGGGTTGCTCTGCCAGTCGCTCGCCAAACCAGTCGAGCGCCGTATCCGCCCAATCATCCTGCAAAGCGTGTCCTCCCGGATGCAGCACGAGGTCTATGCGCCCCGCCTTACAATCCGTCCAATGCCGCCACCAGCGGTCGCCTTTAATTTCAGTCCGCTCCGGTTGCCGAGCATCGCAGCCATTCGACTCGCGCAGGATTTTCAGCGAAGCAAAAAGGTCGCCTTGTCTGACATCTTTTTCAGGGAAGAAAAGCCGCCGCCCTTCCAACGGGATCGTGCGATCCCTCCAGCCATGAGTATGCAGCATCGTCACCGGCCCGTTGCAGCGCTCTGGCAGCGTTACCCAAAACGCACCGGCGACAGGCGCATAAGCGGTTGCGAATTCCGGCGTCTCGCAGGCAATATCCCATGTCATCGACGCACCGCGCGAAAACCCGCTCAGCAACAAACGATCCGCAGGCACGCCATGACGTTCGGCGGCATCGGCCATCACATCGCGCAAGAACGTTTGATCGTCGCCGTTGTAAACAAAGTTATCCGCACGCACCGCCCAGTTGCGCGGCAGATCCGCATCAGGGTGATAGCCATTCGGCGCGATAAAAGCATATCCGCGCTTCACTGACTCTCTTGCCAGCTTACCGCGCACAGCCCCGGATCCGCGACCGCCAAGGCCATGCAGGTACATCACAGTGGCGGTCGGCGCGCGGCCTTCAGGCAGCGCAATGTGGTATTTGCCGCTGTCAATCACACAAGCGTTAAAAGCCCCGCCGCAAGAACTCGCACAGGCGGGCAGCGAAAAGGCCAGAAGCACAAAAAAAGCAGAGAGAGAACGCATCGTCAGAACCGTATGTTATTTCTGACTATCTTAGGCCGCTTCGCAAAAGAGCGTGGTCACAACATCGCGCGTTCATGCCTTAATGCTATTGCCGTCCGCCGCGCACCACTTCATAGCCCGCCTCCTCCGTCTCATCATCAACCATTTCAGCGGGAAATCCATCCGCCAAAACCGATAGCCCCGTTGCCTCTTCCAAGCGTTGAATGATCGACGGTGAGTTCGCATCCGGTCCATAGCGCGCGATGCCGTCATCAATGATCTCGATCAGTTTGGGGTTCAGCTCGATGGGCACATCATGCGCGTCCGCAATAGACTGGAACAAACCAATGTCTTTTTTGACCAAGCCCATGGTGAAATCGATATTGCGCGATCCGTTGAGAATAATCTGGCTTTCCGTCTCATGGACAAAACTATTGCCCGAAGAAATACGAATGGCTTCATAGGTCGTGGCGAGGTCCATACCCGCCGCCTTACAAACGGTCAGGGCTTCGGAGCAGGCGATCAGATTTACGGTTGCCAGATAGTTGGTCATGACCTTCAGCACCGAAGCCGACCCCAGCGGCCCCGTGTGCAGCACCCGCCGCCCGAGCACGGTCAAGAAAGGCAACATCCGTTCAAAGGTCGCACGCTCGCCGCCCGCAAAAATCGAGATATTTCCGGTGGCCGCGCGGTGGCACCCTCCTGAGACCGGACATTCAAGTGTCTCGCCGCCTTTCGCCGCCACCAGCACAGCCAGCCGCTTAACCTCTTCAGCATCGGTGGTGGACATCTCCATCCAAACCTTGCCAGCCGCCATTTCGGACAGCAATCCATTCTCACCCTCCATAACCGCAGCGGAGGCCGCCGGTGAGGGCAGACAGGTAATCACCGCATCGCAATCGCGCATCATCGCCGCCGGATTTTCTCCGGCCTTCGCCCCGCGCGCCACAAACCCGGCAACGACATCCGCATCCAAGTCATGCACCGTCGTGTCATACCCGTTGCGGATCAGCGACCCGGCGAGCTTTCCGCCCGCATTACCCAACCCGATAAACCCAATCTTCATCTCAATTCCTTTGCTGGTTTACCGATAGCGTTGATGGCTTGAGAGAATAAGGCTTGCCCGGAAGCGACCATCAAATGTCGCCCTGCGCGAAAAGTATAATCCGTATGGCGGTGTAACCACATTCACCGTAATATCCCGTTATCTTAACGAACATTTGCGACGATCATTTCATGCTTCATCACGGCCAGATCGAAAGAGCAGACGCATTATTAAACGCGGGTAACACCGCCGCCGCCCGTCGGATTATATCTGACGTGCTTGACGCCGATCCACAGAACCGGAATGCCCTTCTGTTGATGGCGCACATTGAACAACGCGATAACAATCCCGAGAAAGTATTGGAAATTTGCCGGAATGTTCTCGCACTCTATCCCGATAGCGAACGTGTACGGGGAGACCTTATAGTCCATCTGGCGAAGCTGAAAAATCATGACGAGGCCCGCACCGCCTTGGACATGTATATACGTGATTTTCCTTCATCAACGCAGATTAAAGACCTAAAGGTTATCGTCCATATCAACCGTGGCGATATTCCGGCTCTTAAACGTGACCTCGTAGACTTGCGCGCGGATCGGGGTGACAACCCGACATTAAACATTATTGATGGATATATTGCCGAAGCAGAAGGCTCTGACGCAGGCGCTTTTGCGCGCGGCGTGCGCGCGGTGCAATTAGAGCCGGCGAACAGTTTGGCTCATAATCTTGCGGCACGAACAGCCTTCCGCTTGTTCTGGTTGCCTTCTGCGATGCGTCATGCACGGGCTTGTCTCGCGATTGACCCGATAAGCCCGCATATGCGGGGAATTCGGCGGATGAGTATTGCTTGCATATTTCCGCCGGTGCTCCTTGCATGTTGCGCACTACGATTGGCGGGCTGGATGAACCCGAACGCTGGTCCCGACATTAATCTCAGGCTCATAGGCTCGGTCTATTTGATCGGAGCGCTCGGCCTGGCGCTCGAGAATATCGGGATACCGCGCATCATTTTCTATCCGGCAGTCGCATTTTCCGCGCTCTATCTTTTTGTCGAGACCTTTGTTGTTGCCAAACGCGAGGAGAAGCAATTACCCGATGACATAGAACTGCGCGATTATTGAGCGTCGAAAGATCACACGATCCGGCTATCGAGGATTTCGCGGTCCCGTAAAAAGCGTTCCTGATAAATCCGCTGTGCCGCTGTGCACACATCATCAAGGAACGACGCCGAAGCCGCCGCGCCAATCGCCGCCCCGACGATAGGAATTGCCTGCGCCGCTTTTCGTCCGGCGAGGTTCCGCGCCAGTGCCGCCGCCAATCCGCGCGTTGCAAAGACCGCCCCCTCTTTGGCGATCATCCCGCGAGAGGCCGCATTATTCGAGATCTCGCCTTCGTAATCAGCTTCCAGCGCGGCGAGTGCGTTGTCTTTCTCCGCCGCCGTATTGGAGGCCGCCGCCGCCAATACCCGCATGGCAAACTCGGCTTCCTCTTCGGTTTGATAGCCATAGGCCGCCCCGATCCGGCGTATGGCGCGCAGTGCCATTGTCACAGTGAAAGGAATATCGAGCGCGAGGCCGACAAATCCGGTTGCGCCCGCACTTGCACCGCTGGCTCCGGCCATGCCGACGGCCCATTTGCGCGATGTCCCCGCCAAAAGATCAGCGGCTTCCAAATCAGCGGGCAAAGGCGCATCAAGGTCTTCGCGCAGTGTCTTTCCGGCCAGCTTATTGGCCTCAGCAAGCGCCGTTTCTATGGTCTCTTCCGAAAAAGCGGCCCGAACAGCTTTATCCAAAGGCGCAGCAGCACGGCCCAACCATTTCGCAGCGGGACCGGGCGGATTGCCCTTCCATTCAGCGATTTTCACAATTTGATCGCGCTCGTATTCGGTGGCGTTGCGCGTATCGACGACAATCACTTTCGGCTTGGTCATAAGGCCCTCGCTACAGCGCTTTTCTGTAAAGCAGAGACCATTTTGCCTCCGAAAGCGCAGAATACTCAGTCATTCCTTTAAACATGGGAAGCCTCAGGGTATAACACAAATATTAGCCTTCATTTACCAAATTTGAGACGGGCGTGAACGCCCTCTGGCTACACAGAGAAAAGGTTTATTGGTGCTATGGACCGCGTATGCAGGGCATCCACTTTTCCCGAATGTTCGGGTGTTGGAGTTTTGAGTTGGGAGGTCCCCGCTTTTGTGGGGACGACAGGAATATAAGAAGCTCACCACACCCGACGAAGATCGGGGGTCTCGTGATAATGGGGAGCGATGTTATTTATGTCGCGGGGTCCCGTGTCTTCGCACGGGGGGTGGGTGCTTTTATGGTGTCATGCCCTGCGTATGCGGGGCATCCACTTTTCCCGAATGTTCGAGGTTAGGATTTTAAGGGGGAGGTCCCCGCTTTCGCGGGGACGACGGGAAGATTAGGAGAGGGTCCTCCATCCCCGACGAAGATCGGGGGTCTCGAGATAGCGGGGAGCGACATTTCTTGAAAGCGCGGGGTCCCGTGTCTGCGCACGGGACGGTGCGTGCTTTTTGGTGTCATGCCCTGCGTATGCGGGGCATCCACTTTTCCCGAATGTTCGAGGTTAGGGTTCTAAGGTGGGAGGTTCCCCACCCCCGACGAAGATCGGGGGTCTCGAGATGGCGGGCAGCGATGTTTCTTGATGTCGCGAGGCCCCGTGTCTGCGCACGGGGCGGTGGGTGCTTTTATGGTGTCATGCTCTGCGTATGCGGGGCATCCACTTTTCCCAAATGTTCGAGGTTAGGATTTTAAGGGGGGAGGTCCCCGCTTTCGCGGGGACGACAGGAAGACGGTGGGGTGTTATATGTCGTGGGTTTTGAGCCAATTTTGGTAGATTGCGTATTGTTCGACAATGTTATCCAACGCAGTGTCGTGCCAATGATTGGGTGCCGACAAGCCATCCGGTAATTTTGTTCCGGCACATCCGAAGCACTGGTTGAGTTGATTTTGCGTCAAGTCTGTGACTGCGGTAAAATCAGCGAGGCTGACATTGGCCGAGTCGATGAAACACTCATACAGGTCTGCCGATTCAAGATTTGCGTGATTCAAATCCGCTCCCTCTAAGCGCACTTTGAACAGATTTGCCCCTCCCATTGTCGCGAAACTTAGATCCGCTCTTTCCATATGTGTGTTGATTAATTCCGCCCCTTCCATTGCCACGCCAAATAGGTTCGCGCGTGCTATCTTTGCTTCACTCAGGCTCGCCCCTTGCATCTTCGCGAAGCTGCAGTCTGCCTCTTCCATGATCGTGTCGTTGAGATACGCCCCATTAATCTGTGCGAAGCTCAGGTTCGCGCCTTCCATATTTGCGCGATGTAAATTCGCTCCTTGCAAAGACGCTTCTGATAAGTCAGCGCCCTCGAAATCGACCTTTACAAGGTCGGCACGTTGCAGATTGGCGCGGCGGAAATTGAGGCGGAAGTCTTGGGCTTTTTCATAAGCACGTCTTGCCGCATCCCGTTGTCCGATCACGGTCAGCGCCGCTCTTATGTCGGAACGCAGGGTTTTTACGGGGCCGAAAAAATCGCGTAAATTTTGTGAACGGGTTTGGATCAAGGCTAGACGATCTTCTAAAGACTCATCGCTTTGTCGCTTTGGCAATTCACCATCCGGAAATACATCCGGTTCGCCGCCAATCGCGTTTTCGCGGATGTAGGCGCAGAGGGTTTCCATGACCGGGATGTGGTCTTTTTCGGAGGCACGGCTGATGCGTTGCAGGGCGTAGATTGCGCCGAGGCGGACTTCGACATTGGCCTCGGTCGTCTCTTGCATGATGGGTATGCCGTTCTCATCATAGGCCAGCGCGCCATTTCGATTTCGCGCCTGACGTTTGACGGTTTTATCTGCGCCGAGTTGTTCCACGGCTTTGGTGAACAGGTCCGAGAAATTTCTGTCTTCGGCTAGCGCCGCTTGAGCTTCGGCGGTCTTGGCTTGCCTGCCTAACACCCATGAGCGGTAAAGCACGAACGGCCCGCCGACCACTGCGACGAGGATCAAGCCGACATTGCGGATGCCTTCGAATTTGTGTCCGTCCGGGGCGGCATCTATCAGCGCGTGGACGAAATGACCAAGCAGCCAGAGCGCAATCACCGCATAAAGAAATCCGCCTATCAAAATAGCCGCAGGTCGCCACGGTTGGGCGATCGGTTCGCCGGTTGGAATCGCCTGCCACGGCGTGTTCGATTTATGCTCGCTCATCCCGTGCAAGATGACGCATCGCGCTTTAGGGTGCAATCGGGGCGTTCAAAATCCGATTTTCAGGGTTTTGCATGGGTTTGGCGAGGGTTTTGCCAGACCGGTTCCGGATTTTGCCTTGGAAATTCAACAGAATTCAACGGCCTGTTTTATCCAGAAAAGCGTCGATTTTCTCGAAGAACGGTTTGGGGCGTTCCGCATGAAGCCAATGGCCCGCTCCCGCTATGCTTGTGTATTCGACGGCAGGAAACAGCGCCGAAATCGCGGGTTCGTGCTGTGTCAGGACATAGGTGCTGTCCCCGCCCTTCACAAACAGCGTCGGGCCGTCATAGCGCGCGTCTGCAGGGGGAGCGGGCCAGCCGGTGATCTCTTCCATGCTTTCAGCGAAGACATCGAGGTTGGGTTTCCACCGCGCGTTGCCCTCCTTAATGCTCAGATTTTGCAGAAGAAATGCCCGCATGGAGGCTTGCGGGATCGAGGCTTGGAGGATTTGGTCGGCTTGGCTGCGGCGGCTGATCGCGTCGAGGCCGATTGTCTGCATCGCTTTGATTTCTTTGTGATATTCGTGATCGTACGCGACCGGTGCAATATCAGCAACCACCAAAGAAGCCAGCAATTCCGGGCGCTTAAGCGCCAATCGCATCGCCGCTTTGCCGCCCATCGAATGACCCAAAACATGGGCGTACTCGCCCCCGTGGATTTCGATAACGGCGGCCAAATCATCCGCCATCGCGTCGTAATCCATCACCTCATGCCACGGAGAGTCTCCGTGATTGCGCATATCGACACTGATAACATTACGTTTTTCGGCGAAACCGCGCGCTAGCGTGCCGAAATTACGCCCTTGGCCCAAGAAGCCATGCGCAATGATCAATGGCTTCCCCGGCGCATCCGCGCTCGCCCCGACACGGGAAGTATGAAGAAATACCGGCATCATACAAAGTATAGCCGGTACGAAAGATACCGTCTATAGGGTCACAGCTTTAGGCGGTCTCTCAGTGCATTACCTGACACGCCGCCCGTTTTATTTTTATCAACAGGTGCTGCAATGTAATCATCTTTAGAAACCGGAGTAACCGTTGTTAGTTTAAGTTTAGGGCGGAATGCGTACCCGGTCTGGCCTCCGCGTGACCACGCCGATACAGCCGCAACACTGCGTAATAGTTTTTCACGTCGGAACACTTCAATAACCGTAACCCTGGGAAGAGGATTTCTCGAACCGACACGGATGCCACCATCAGAATAATCAAGCATTTCAACTTCTTGCTTATCTACATAAACTGTCAGTCCTTTAACCACCCGACGGTCATGGGCACGATAATCACTCGTGTCGACTTTTTCGGTTCGCCGTTTTCCGAACATACTGTGGCTCTCTGTGAAAGATTCATCCAGATGTCATTTCCTGCCTCACTATAAGTCAGTATCAATTGATAAAGATTAAAGGACGAGGATTTTCGTGAAATTAATGACTCTAAGAGAGCGCAAGTAAATGGAATTACACGTTGAATAGATTAACAAATTACTTTCGTCGTTGGTTAACATTAGCTATTGCGGCCCTGTTTGTAGCCCTTGGAATCTGGCTCATGATCGAGCCGGATGCGGTCGAGCGCCTGTATCCATTGACCCTTGATGAACCGATGGCGCGCTCTGAAATCCGCGCTGTGTTTGGTGGATTCATGGTTGGGGTCGGTGCTGCATTGTTGATACTGGACCTGCTGTATAAAAAAGAACAAGAAGCGGCGATGGTACTTGCGATCATGATGGGAGGACTAACCCTCGCCAGGATAGTTGGATATTCTCAGGAGGGATTCCCTTCGGGTACTGTGTTGCACGAAACAATTTTCGAAGTCAGTTTATTCTTTTTACTTATTGGTTTAGGGGCATTTCGCCGCGAAAATTAACATCAGAGAATTATATATTGAGGCACGAAATCTGACATCTGACTCCGTTATCAAAAGGCCGAAGATGTATTTCATCAATGCAATTCCAGCTCTCAATTTTAGATGTAATTTATTTTAATGCTTGCAATAGGTTGTATTTACCGCCAACTTAGAGGGGCTGTGATTATTTGTGGGGTAGTGTCGTGACATTCTGCCGCAAAACAACTTAAAATTGTTTTGTTGATGCCGTTATTTTTCCAATCACGGTATAAAAATATAGATGCAATGGAAATTTCGCAATCAACACAGTGACTTAAAAAATATCACGAACTTAAGAACATTTTCTACGTTATAGCAAAGTGCTTATCTTGCACGGAAAATAAATCGAAAGGTTTTCTTCTCGCACAACAAGGTATGACAGATAAAGCAGGCATTATCTTTAAAGTATGGGGCGCGCGAGGGTCGATCTTTGCAGGTGGCTCTGAGCGCAATATCTTTGGAGGGGATACGACCTGCTTTTCCATCGAGACGGATGGGCACTTTTTAGTGGTCGATGCTGGGTCAGGACTTCGCGCGCTCGGCCATGAATTGATGATCCGGCCTGAAGGCCCACCCGCCGAAATCAATCTGTTTTTAACGCACCTTCACATTGATCATATTTGCGGTCTGCCATTTTTTGTGCCGCTTATTTCAGGCCTTACAAAAGTCCGGTTGTGGAATTCTGTTTACCCTGATCCAGAAACACTTCGGGGAGCCTTGTCCAGAGGACTTGCCCCACCAATTTTTCCTGTAGATACAACTGTTTGGGATGCGCTGGAAATCCGTGCTCCTGAAGCCGGCAAACGGATTTCACTCGGCCCTGAGAGCGTGGCTTATGCGTTTCCGCTAAACCATCCTGATGGGGCCTGTGGATGGCGTATCAATTCGAATGGTAGGATCGTCGTGATTGCCTCTGACCATGAACATGGCAATCAGTCTATTGATGCACAGGTCGCATATTATGCGCGGTCTTCTGATTTGTTGGTTTGGGATGCGTCCTATACCGAAGAAGAACTAGCAGCGCGCAGGGGATGGGGGCATTCCACGTGGCGGCAGGGCCTTAAGCTCGCTGAGAAAATTGACGTTCATCGGACGTTGATGACGCATCATTCTCCTGAGCGCACCGATGATGCTTTGATCGACATGGAGCGCAGTGCGAAAGCCATCGCGCACAAAACCCTGTTCGCGCGTGAGGGGCTGACCATTGCACTTTGACATGGCGGGAGATTATGCCCCGCCCATATCTTCGCCACCGACTTTTGCGAGGAGCGCAGCGTTACCTCCGGCGGCTGTTGTATCAATACAGACGGCACGTTCGTGGCTGTAAGATGCTGGCGCAATTAAATCTGAAATGACGGGCACGATAGGGCCTTCGCGTTGTGAAAGCGCCTTGCGGGTAGCAAGCAAATCACCTCCTGCAAGTGCGATACAATCGACCGGGAGTGAGGCGAGTGTCACCGAATCGAGCAGACCATCGGTGATGTGAATCGGGAAGTCTTGGTTGTTGAGCGGTGTCAGTTTTTTACCGGCTTCCGGTGCAATGACGATGACTTTATTGCCGGTTGCCAAAGCTTGCACCGCTTGCGCGAGTGCCATGTCTGCTGTTGGGCCAAGGCAGATTACGGTCCCTTTTGGTGCAAGCGTGAGGCGGTTTGATTCTCCGGTTGGTCCCGGTAAATCAATCGGTCCTTGCTCAAGTGCTGCTGCCGCCGACATTGCTTCTGGTGCGGCCCCGCGAAGCGCTTGGCGGAGTATGCCTATCCGATCGTGACGCGCGGACCAATCCGAATTATCAAGCGATGCGATGGCTGTCGCGAGAGTATCTGCTGACGGCGATTTCGTATCGCTGGTGTCGTTTTGAGAAACGTCTGATTGCTGCGTTGTTTTCTTGCGAAAGCGTGGGAGGTAATGCGGGCCGCCCGCTTTAGGTCCTGTGCCGGATAGCCCCTCTCCGCCAAAAGGCTGCGAGCCGACAACTGCGCCGATTTGATTGCGGTTGATGTAGACATTGCCGGATGCAGCGCGGTCAATCACTTGCTGCACGCGGGCATCAATCCGAGTGTGCAGGCCGAATGTCAACCCGTAGCCTCGCGCGTTGATGGTATCGACAACCTGATCAATTTGATGTGCATCAAACCGGGCGATGTGAAGGATTGGACCGAAAATCTCATGGTCTAAATCTTCGATGCCTTTTACCCGAAAGCAATGTGGCGCGATGAAATTACCGTGCTTTGGTGTGGTGAGCTGTTTGAGTAAACGTCCACTGCCTTCGAGCGTCTCGCAATATGTTTTGATTGCTGTTTGTGCCTCTGCGTCGATCACCGGGCCGACATCAGTTTCGAGATTAAGCGGGTCGCCGATCTGTAAGGCGTCCATTGCGCCGAAAAGCATTTCGAGCAATCTTTCTTCGACATCGCGCTGGACATACAGCACACGCAATGCAGAACAACGCTGTCCCGCACTTTGAAAAGCGGAGGCGACAATATCGCGTACGGCCTGTTCAGGCAGGGCGGTTGAATCGACAATCATCGCGTTGAGGCCGCCGGTTTCGGCAATGAGCATTGCGTCCGGCGCGGCAGTTTTTGCGAGCTGTCGGTCGATGATCTTTGCGACATCGGTCGAGCCTGTGAAACACACACCGGCGATGCGCGGATCGGCTGTAAGCGCCGCGCCAACGGTTTCGCCAGGGCCGGGTAAAAGCGCCAGAATATCCTCAGGAACGCCTGCTTCATGCATGAGTGCGATGGCTTTGCGTGCCATCAAGGGGGTTTGTTCAGCGGGCTTTGCCATCACCGCATTGCCGGTCACTAATGCTGCCGCAATTTGTCCGGTGAAAATTGCGAGTGGAAAGTTCCAAGGTGAGATACAGACGATGACGCCGCGCGCGTGGGTGCCTTTTTCAGCGTGAGTGGCTTCGACGGCATAATAACGTAGAAAGTCGACGGCCTCGCGTAATTCGGCGACGCAATCAAGCACTGTCTTACCAGCTTCGCGGGCGGCAAGGGCAAAAAGCTCGCCGAAATCGCGCTCATATAAATCTGCGATGCGATTGAGGATAGCGGCGCGCTCTGTGACCGGAGTTGCCGACCATTCACCGCTTGCGGTGAGGGCTTTGCCGATGGCGGCGGTGGCGCTTTCCGATGTGGCCTCTTCTATGTGGCCGACGATTTCTTCAGGGTGCGCGGGGTTATGAACTGCCAAGCCTTTTTCGCCCCACTGATACGGAGCTGCGAAGGGCGCACGGGCGGCTTCGATTTCGGCGATGTCCTGCGGGTCGGTAATATCCCATCCGCGAGAATTTCGGCGGCGCGGGAAAATTTCTGAAGGGGCTTGGATCGCTTTGCGCGCTTGGTCATTTTGCGCCAGAGCGATTTCGATGGGGTCGCGGGCGATAACTTCGGCGGGGACGTCTTCGTCGACGATTTGGTTTACGAAGGACGAGTTCGCACCGTTCTCCAGTAAGCGTCTGACCAGATAGGCCAGCAAATCCCGGTGCGCGCCAACCGGGGCATAGATGCGGCAACGGGTTCCGGCTTCGGCCATGATCAGCTTGTGTAGAGATTCCCCCATGCCATGCAGACGTTGGAATTCAAAGTCTTGGGTGCGGCCTTCGGCAAGGTGTAGTACGGCGGCGACAGAATGTGCGTTATGGGTGGCGAATTGCGGATAGATGCGGTCGGTCATAGACAGCAGTTTGCGGGCGCATCCTATGTAGCTGACATCCGTATGATGCTTGCGCGTGAAGACCGGAAAACCATCAAGGCCCATGACTTGCGCGTGTTTGATCTCGGTATCCCAATAGGCTCCCTTTACAAGTCGAACCATAATGCGGCGGTCGAGCTTTTCGGCCAGCGCATAAAGCCAGTCAATCGTATGCGCGGTGCGGGGGCCATACGCTTGAACCACCACGCCAAAACCATCCCATCCCGCGAGAGATTCGTCTGATAAAACTGCCTCAATCACTTCGAGGGACAGATCAAGTCGGTCGGCTTCTTCCGCGTCGATATTGAAACCCAGCTTGGCATCTTTTGCAGCACGGGCGAGTTGCAGGACGCGCGCCGACAAAATAGGAAGCATTCTCTCGCGCTGACCAAATTCATAACGCGGATGCAGGGCGGAGAGTTTGACCGAGATGCCGGGGTTCTCGCGAATATCTTCGCTTTGCGCGCGGGTCGAGATTGATGCGATGGCTTGGCTGTATGCGCCGTGATACCGGCGGGCGTCTTCGTCTGTTCGCGCGGCTTCACCGAGCATGTCATAAGAAAATGTGTACCCGTCTTTACGGCTGGAATTACCGTTCTCCATCGCCTCTTCAATGGTACGGCCAAGGACGAATTGAGCGCCGATTTCCCGCATTGCACGACCAACGGCAATCCGCACGACAGGTTCACCAAGGCGGCGCACGACACCGCGTAATGCGCCGACCACGCCGGGGTCATCTTTTTCGTCAATCACCCGTCCGGTTAGCATCAATGCCCATGTGGAGGCGTTGACGAGAGTGGAGTCTGAATGGCCCAGATGGGCGCTCCAATCATGGGGAGCGATTTTGTCTTGAATCAAGTCGTCAATTGTTTCCGCATCCGGCACGCGGAGCATGGCTTCGGCAAGGCACATCAGCGCGACGCCTTCACTGGTTGAAAGGCCGTATTCGCCGAGGAAGACCTCCATCATCCCCGGATCGGAGGCATTACGGACATTGGAGACGAGCTTGGCGGCATGGGCCGAAATACCAGCACGATCCTCTGCAGAGAGCGCGGCGAGCGCAATCAGACGCTCAATGGCGAGAGTCTCATCGGCGAGCATATCTGCGCGTAATCGGGTTCGTATCTCGTCCAGCATGGCGTCCTCCGGGTGTTTCCACGAAAGGTACAGTATTTCGGGTGCGTGTTGTGGTCTGAATTTTTGCTGTTATTCACTCTTTTAGACTGTATAACTGCTAAAAATTGAATATTTGGGCGGAAATAATGGATAATTCAGATCAATTGGACCGCATTGACCGCAAAATTATCGCGATTTTGGCCCGAGATGCTCAGGTTTCGATGGCCGCTTTGGGCAAAGAGGTGGGTTTGAGTAAATCGCCGACGCTTGCGCGGGTGCGGCGGTTGGAGCGGGACGGTATTATCGTCGGGTATCGCGCTGAGCTGAATCTCGACAAGCTCGGGCTGTCGCATATCGCCTTTGTGCAGGTCACGCTCGACAATACCAGAAGCGAGGCGCTGGATAGTTTCAATGCTGCCGTGCTGCGCCATCCTGAAATTGAAGCCGCCCATATGATTGCAGGCGGCTTCGATTATTTGCTCAAAGTGCGGACGAAGGACATCGTTGCCTATCGCAAGACATTGGGCGAGACGATTGCCGCGCTGCCTTATGTGGCGCAGACCTCTACTTTCATCACGATGGAGACGGTGAAAGAGGATTGATCTGCGCAATCGGCGTCGCGCATCATTCTTTTTTCGCAGTTTGAATTTCGGCCAAAATGTCATCGGTATCAGCACCGCATGTCGGTGGCGCTCGGCGATAGGTGACCGGGGTTTTTGAGAACTTCACCGGATTGCCAATCAAGTCGACTTTGCCTGTCGCCGCCGACGGATGCGGTACTGAGATTTTCATGTCACGCGCGGCAACTTGGTCGGTGGCGAAGACATCATCCAAGCGGTTGATTGGCCCGCCGGGGATTTTATTGGCTTCCATTCCCGTAATCAGCCAATCGCGTTCGAGCGTCGCCAGTGTTTCCGTCAATGTTCCGATCAGCGCGTCGCGGTTTGCGAGGCGGGCGGCATTGGTTGCGTATTGAGGGTCGCCGGATAACTCATCGCGTCCGATTAATGTACAAAACCGTTGGAATTGCGTGTCGTTTCCAACGGCAACCACAGCATGGCCGTCTGCCATCTGAAACACTTGATAAGGGACGATGTTCGGATGCTGATTGCCCCGACGCTTTGGCAAGGTCTGAGACGTAAGGAAATTGGTTCCTTCGTTGATCAGCCACGCGATTTGGCAATCGACCAATGCAATATCAATATGCTGGCCTTCACCCGTCTTATCGCGGTGACGCAAGGCGGCGAGAATGGCATTTGATGCATACATGCCGGTCATAACATCCGCGATGCCAACGGCAACTTTCATCGGTTCGCCTTCTGGATCACCCGTCAGGCTCATGATGCCGCCATATGCTTGCGCGAGCAGATCATAGCCCGGCTTTTCTCGGTTTGGCCCGGTCTGGCCGAAACCTGAAATCGAGCAATAAACCAGTTTTGGAAACTGGTCTTTCAGGTCGCCATAACTGAGGCCGTATTTATCAAGGCCTCCGGGTTTAAAATTCTCAATCAAGACGTCGCAGGTTGCCAGCAGGTCGCGCACGACCTGCGCCCCCTCCGGCGTTGCGATATCGACAGCGATGGAACGTTTGTTGCGGTTGGCACAGAGATAATACGCACTTTCCTGAGTCGGACCGCCAGTCCCTTCTACGAAGGGAGGTCCCCATGCACGGGTTTCATCGCCCAAACCGGGACGTTCGACCTTGATAATATCCGCGCCGAAATCGCCCAATAATTGGGTAGCGGTCGGCCCCGCGAGAATACGGCTCAGGTCAAGAATTCTCAAACCATCCAATGCGCCCGTCATACGTCCAACTCCATATTCCTGTTCGGTTCATAACAGCACAGTAAAACGTATTCGTCCCTAGGTTTTTCAAATGGATTGCTCTGCTCCGGTCTTTAGAGCTGTGCCTCGCGAAACATCATTGCCCACTATCTTGAGGCTCCCAATCTCCGTCAGGGCGGATGAACCCACAGAGCATTACCCGTTAAGAGCGAGCACTTCATCCCAACCGCAACACTTCTTGCAAAATCCTGAGCCAGCGGCGACATATCTTCGATGCACGAATTTACTGAAGCCTTTCGGCTGGCCTTTGCGTTGGTCCTTGCTGGTGATGCCGATCTGATCGAGATTGTCGGCCTGTCTTTGCGCGTGTCGCTAACTGCGATTGCCGTGGCCTGTTTCATCGGCCTGCCCTTAGGCGCATGGCTGGCGATTGCGCGGTTCAAAGGGCGTGGAGCCGTGCTTGTTGTCGTCAATGCACTCATGGGCCTGCCCCCAGTCGTCGTCGGCCTATTAGTTTACCTCAGCCTCTCGCGCGCCGGTCCTTTAGGCAGCTTTGGCCTGCTCTATACGCCCACCGCCATGATCATCGCACAAACGATCCTGATTGCCCCAATTATCGCCGCCCTGTCCCGGCAAGTCATCGAAGACCTGCACGCCGAATATGACGAGCAATTCCGCTCAATGGGCCTCTCCCGACGCGAGGCAATCGCCGCCCTGCTCTGGGATGGCCGCACAGCGCTGATCACCGTCGCGCTTGCCGGTTTTGGCCGCGCAATTGCCGAGGTCGGCGCGGTGATTATCGTCGGCGGCAATATCGACCACCTCACCCGAGTTATGACCACCGCGATTGCCCTAGAGACGTCAAAAGGCGACCTGCCGCTGGCGCTGGCGCTTGGCCTGATCCTTTTGGTCATTGCCTTGACCGTCAACGCGCTGGCCATGAGCCTGCGCCGCAAATCGCACAGTTTCGCCCATGGCTGATCCGATCCGCACAGCGGCGCTGACCTTAAATGCCGGGGGCGAAGACCGCATCCGCGCGCTCGACCTGACGCTCTCCGCCACTGGGACCACCGTGATCATGGGGCCAAACGGAGCGGGCAAAAGCCTTCTGCTGCGCCTGCTGCACAGGTTGATCGCCCCAACCTCCGGCACAATCCACAGCACCGGACGGCAAGCGATGGTGTTCCAGCGTCCCGTCATGCTGCGCCGCTCTGTCGAGGCAAATTTGCTCTTTGCCCTCCGGCGTGGGCCCTATGCACAGGATGCAGCCAACAAATGCCGGGAGGTGCTGACCGGGATCGGCCTGAACACCCGCGCCAAACAGCCCGCGCGCTCCCTGTCAGGAGGCGAGCAACAGCGCCTCGCCCTCGCCCGTGCGTTGTCGCTTGGTCCCGAAATCCTATTCCTCGATGAGCCAACCGCCAGCCTCGACCCCACGGCGACGCTCGCCATCGAAAAGACGGTTCAGCGAGCGGCGGATGCTAACACCAAGATTATCCTCGTTACCCATGATCAGGGGCAGGCACGCAGGCTTGCCGATGAGATCATCTTTTTGCACAACGGGCAGCTCTGTGAGCATACTCTTGCCGCAGAGTTCTTTGATGCTCCCACTTCGCCGCAAGCCCGCGCATATCTGGCCGGGCAACTCGTTCTGTAGGATACCTAATGCTAAGACCCGCAATCACCGCTTTGTTGATGATGACAACTTCCACCGCCGCTGCCGGTGACTCAATCATTGTACAATCAACAACATCGACCGCGAATTCGGGGCTTTACGCGCATTTATTGCCGATGTTCGAGGCGGAGACCGGCATCACCGTCAATGTGGTCGCGGTCGGAACCGGCCAAGCCATCCGCAACGCCCGCAACTGCGACGGCGATGTCTTGCTCGTCCATGCCAAATCCGCCGAAGAAGATTTCGTCGCCGATGGACGCGGCGTCGAGCGGTTTGACCTGATGTATAATGATTTCATCTTCGTTGGCCCGCCCGAAGACCCCGCAAAAATCAAAGGCAACAGCCCCACCGATGCTCTTGCCAAAGTCGAGGCCGCAAAGGCCCTCTTTGCCTCGCGCGGTGACGATTCCGGCACACATAAAAAAGAACGCGCTCTGTGGAGAGAGGCAAAGATTGACCCTTCGGATGCATCAGGCACGTGGTATCGCGAAACCGGCTCCGGCATGGGCGCAACGCTCAATGTCGCCACCGGCATGGGCGCCTATACCATGACCGACCGCGCCACTTGGATCAGCTTCGGTAACAAGCGTGATTTTGAGATTATTGTTGAGGGCGATGAGACGCTTTTCAACCAATACGGCGTGATTCTGGTGAACCCCGAAACATGCCCCTCGGTCAAGGCCGCCCCCGCGCAAGCCTTTATAGATTGGCTGCTTTCACCCGCAGGTCAGGCGGCGATTGCGGCCTATAGCCGACAAGGACAACAGCTTTTCTTCCCTAACGCCGTAAAACAGGATCAAAATGGTTGATCTCGGTGCTTTTCAGGGCTAATAGCGCCCTTCCCATGGCGAGGTAGCTCAGCTGGTTAGAGCGCACGACTCATAATCGTGAGGTCGGGAGTTCAAGTCTCCCCCTCGCCACCATTTCAATCGATATACGCATCGGCCCGTTGCCCCACCCGCTCGTAATGGACGGGCAGCACACGGCCATAAAGCTGTTTTGTCCGCTCCGGCGCGCCCACCATGTCCGGTTGTTCCACATAGGAAAAGATCGCGACATAGCGACGGCGCGGGCCTTTCAGCGGAGCCACCCGATGCAGCGAATAACGCCCGCGAAACAGCTGTAAATCCCCCGGCTCCAGCACCAACACACGCACCTTATCCGAGGTTCCGTTCAGTACCCGCGCCACCTCATCGAAATTCTCACCACCGGCACGGATATTCGGCGCATATTCAAACGCGCCGCCGCTTTCGGCATTCTGAATCGCAAGCGTCACAGTGAAGTTATTAGTATCGAAATGCCACGGGAACCCGTTACCTTCCCCGGCTGAATTGATAATCACATCCGCCAACGGATCGGCATAGCGGTAAAAGTTTTCTTCCTGCAAACAGGATTGGATAAATCCGTCAAAGCCCGGAAAATCATGGACACCGCGCAGCGGCCCTTCGCGCTTAAAATTATCCGCCGGGATAAAAGCGTTTGAGCGCTCGAAAAATTGCCGCTTCGGATGCTCAGGCGGCAAGTCCGGATCGTCTTTGGTGAAATAAGCATTCGTGCGGCTAAAACTCCGATGACCGTGCACGGCAGCCGCATCGGCTTCATCGGTCAGCGCATTAATCCCTTGCGCGCTCAGAAACCCTTTCAACACCGCACAGCCATCATCGGCCAGCTCCGCCCGCACCCGCTCGACCAGCCCGGTATAAGTTGCGCCATCCGGTTCGTGGATAGGATACGCTGCGAGGTTAATCAGCTCTGCCATCATCATCCGTTCTCCTGTTCAACGAAGCGTGGGCAGAACGGGCAATTCGGTCAAACCCGAACGCGACATGACATGCGTTGCATCTATGACGTGTTGCATTTATCATAGATCTTCAGGGTTTTTGTTTCGAGTCGCACTTGGCGCGAATACCTGACTCATAAAATACCCAACACGCTCGGAAATAATCAGACATCATTTTGAATAACTAACTGAATGACTACCGGCTGACGCCGGTAGGATCATTGATATGCTTCTCAAGGTACTGAAGTACGATGTCTTCTGTGATGGCACCATTGGTCGTTGAGAAATACCCCCGCCCCCAGAACCTGCATCCCCAGTATCGTTTCCGGATATGCGGGAATTCGCGTTGAATTCGATAGGACGAACGGCCCTTCATCTTGCGCACAAGATCGGAGATCGCGATCTTTGGTGGCACAGAGACGAACATATGAACATGATCGCTT
>CALKIZ010000081.1 GCA_937995735.1 uncultured Neomegalonema sp.
TCAGGTCGAAATCTGGTTCTCCATCCTCTCGGCAAAAGCCCTCGCAGGGGCATCGTTCTCATCGCGAAAACAGCTCATCGCCCATATCGACGATTTCATCAAAATCTACAACGAAGACGCCGCGCCCTTCGTCTGGACAAAATCAGAAGTCCATCAGAAACGACTCAAACCATGTTTCGCTGAACAATGCTTCCGGGTACTAGTGCGCCACCGCCGCAGCGACGCTTTCGTCAATCATGCGGCCTTCGGAGAAACGGTCAAGGCTAAAGGGAGCGGCAACCGCATCCGGCTCGCCCTTTGCGATGGTCGCAGCAAAGCAATGGCCGGAACCGCAGGTCGCTTTAAACCCGCCTGTGCCCCATCCGCAGTTGACGAAAACACCATCGACAGGGGTTTTTGAGATAATCGGAGAGCGGTCGCCGGTGATGTCTACGATCCCGCCCCATTGCCGCAGCATCCTGAGGCGCGAGATAATCGGGAACGTCTCGACCAGCGCCGTGACCGTCTCTTCAACATGCTGGAATGATCCGCGCTGGGTATAGGCGTTATACCCATCCGTGCCGCCGCCGATAACCAGCTCGCCTTTATCCGATTGGCTCATATAGCCGTGGACGGTGTTGGCCATGACAACGATGTCGAGGCATGGCTTGATTGGTTCGGAGACAAGCGCTTGGAGCGGGACGCTCTCTAGCGGCATACGGAAACCGGCCATATCCGTTAAGCGCGTTGTGTTGCCCGCCACGACAATGCCGAGCTTACCGCATTTGATTGCGCCTCGGGTTGTCTGGACGCCGGTGACTTTGCCGCCTTCGCGGTCAATGCCGAGGACTTCGCAATTTTGGATGACATCAACGCCGAGATCATCCGCAGCACGGGCATAGCCCCATGCCACCGCATCATGCCGCGCCGTGCCGCCGCGTGGCTGCCACAACCCGCCCAGCACCGGAAAGCGCGCACCGGGATCGGTGTTGATAATCGGGCAAATTTCCTTCACGCGCTTTGTGTCGGCCCATTCGGTATAAATGTTATTGAGCCGTGTCGCGTGGTGGGTGCGCTGCCAAGCGCGCTTTTCATGCTCGGTCTGCGCCAACATCAACACACCGCGCGGGCTGAACATGATATTGTAGTTCAGCTCTTGCGAGAGCGTCTCAAACAGGCTGCGCGATAACTCGAACAGCGCCGCCGAGCTGTCTTGCAGGTAATTCGAGCGGATGATCGTCGTATTGCGTCCGGTATTCCCGCCGCCAAGCCAGCCTTTCTCGACCACCGCAATATTGGTAATGCCGTGATTCTTCGCCAGATAATAAGCGGTCGCGAGGCCGTGGCCTCCTGCGCCGACGATAACGACGTCATATTCGGGCTTGGGGTCCGGTGAACGCCAGGCTTTCTCCCACCCCTGATGGTGCGACATCGAGTTGCGCGCGAGTGAGAAAATCGAATAACGAGGCTTGCGTTTCGCCGCCATAGCTTGTCTCCGGTAAGGCCAGTGCGCAGGTTATCGCAGAGTTGCGCCCGTTTCGACCTCTACGATAACGCCGTTCAATATCAACTTACCGACATGCGCCGAAGTGTGCATCTTGCCGCAAGCCGCCTGCCCCCATAAGTTCTGCACTGGCAATCAGGAGGATTCGGCTCTGTTTTGGGTTTTTGCAGCAATACTCGCGATTTCATGTGCTTTGGCGCTCGGATTGCCGTTTTTACGGCCCCGCAGCGTTCCGGCGTCCCGGTCCGAGCACGATGTCGAGTCTTTCCGGGCGCAGCTTCGCGAGGTGGATAGCGACCTCGCGCGCGGAGTTTTGACCGACGCCGAAGCGGATGCCGCGCGCATTGAGCTGTCCCGCCGCTTGCTCGCCGCCGCTGAAGAAGCCGAAGTTGACGCAGGGTCAAAACCGATCCCCCGCACATTGGGGTCAACGCTTGGCATGATCGCCGCGATTGGCGTTCCGGTCATCGGGCTGGGCGTCTATGGATCAATCGGCAGTCCGAGTGTCGGCGATAAGCCTCTCTCAGAACGCAATTTCGATAGTGAACGCGCGGCTGTGCGGCCTTCGCAGGAGGACCTTGAGGCTGAATACGCGAAACAAGACCGTGGAAGCCCTCCTCCGAGCCAAGCCCGCGCGCAGATGTTGGACTTAACCGAAAAGGTCAAAGCCCGCCTTGCAACGGAGCCGGATGATCCGCGCGGCTGGGATGTTTTGGCGCGCAGCCTCATGTCGCTCGAGATGTTTGATGAAAGCTGGCGCGCTTTTGAAAAGGTCGCGGAGCTGGAACCTGAAGCGGCGGATGCCAGCCTCTATTCAAATATGACGGAGGCGATGTATATGGCGGCGGGGGGTGTTATGTCTCCGAAGGCGGAAGTGGCCATCGACAAAGCGCTCGCGAAAGACCCCGATTATCATCAGGCGATTTTCCTGAAAAGCATCGCCCTCGCACAGCGCAACAAAACCCGTGAGGCCATTCAGGGTTGGATAAAGATGCTCGAAACTGCGCCTCCGGGTGCGCCTTGGATTGAGCAAGTGCAAGATAACGTCCGCAATGCAGCGGCACAGATCAACGTGATCCCTCCGGCTGATCTGGTTCCGCGCGGGCCAACCGCTGAACAACGCGCAGCGGCAGAGGAACTATCCCCCGAAGACCAGCAAGCAATGGTCGGTGCAATGGTCGAAGGACTGGCGCAGCGGCTTGAAGAGGAACCGAACGACCTGCGCGGTTGGTTGATGCTGATCCGCTCCTACCAAATCCTCGAACGCGAAGAGGATGCAAAGGCGGCACAGGCGCGCGGGCTGGAAGTCTTTGACGGCGATGAAGCGGCAACGGCACAGCTCGAAAGCGCTTTGTGAATGCGGATCGTCACGCCCGAAGATTTCGTTACGGCCACCCGTTCGGGCGCGCTTATCGGTCTTGATCCGGGGACGAAAACCATCGGCGTTGCCATCTGTGATGAGCGGCGCACCCTCGCCTCGCCGCTTGAGACGATCCGCCGGAAACGGCTTACGGATGATCTCGTGGAACTGCGCCGGATTGCCGAGAGCCGCAAAGCGGTTGGCTTTATTGTCGGGATGCCTTTGCACATGAACGGCGATGCCGGACGCCGCGCACAGTCGGTGCGGGCTTTTTCGCGCAGCCTCGAGGACGCTTTCCACTTGCCGGTTCTGCAATGGGACGAGCGGCTGTCCACCTTTACCGCCGATGAAGCCATGAAAGACGCGGGACTGCGCCGGGACAAACGCGCCGCGCTGATCGACAGTGCCGCCGCCACGATCATCCTGCAAGGCGCACTGGATCGGCTTTCAGAAATTCCGGAAAGCGCGTAAGGCTACATCATGAGTGATTTTGGTGATGACGTATGGAAACGCGACGAGATCGACTCGCCTTGCGTGAAAGTCTGCGTGCTGCACCCCGGCGCAAAGCTGTGCATGGGCTGTTTTCGGACGGGCGAGGAAATCGCGCGCTGGTCCCGCATGGACCCCGCAGAGCGGCGCACCATCATGGATGAACTGCCGGAGCGCGAGCCTCTGATTGCCAAAGCCGCGCCGATCATGCGCCCCGGACGCCGAACCAATCGCCGCTTTGCCAAACGGACCACGGAATGAAAAAGCTCATCATTTTGCCGCTTTTTCTGAGTGGCTGCGAAGAGATAACTCACCGTGCGCCGGGTGTCTTCGATGGCACGGATGGCGTCATGCGGGTTGTCTATGTGGTGTTGCTGTTGTTCCTCGTCGCGGGTGGGGTCAGCATCAGGGCGCAAGGCGGATGGCTGAAGACTTTCCGAAATATCATCGCGATTGTGCTAGCCTTCCTCGTTCTGATCGTGGGGTATACTTACAAGGATCAACTCGGCGGGGTGTATAGCCGCGTCAAGGCCGAGATCATCCCCGGCAGTCCGCAAAACATCGGCGGCGGTGAGGTCATCTTGCGGCGCAATGATTTCAGCGGACAGTTCGAGACGACCGCGCTCGTCAATGGTGTGCGGACCGAGTTCCTTGTCGATACCGGCGCGTCTTCGGTCGTGCTGCCCTATGAAATGGGGAAGGAAATCGGCTTTACCGATGCGGATTTGAATTTTTCCCTGCCGGTTAGCACGGCGAACGGAACAACCTTCGTTGCGCCCATCCGCCTGAACGCGGTGAAGATCGGCGACATCGTTGTCAACGATGTCCGCGCCGCCGTCTCTCAACGCGGCGAGCTGACAACCGGATTGCTCGGCATGACGTTTTTGAACCAGCTCGACGGCTTTAGCGTGTCCGGCGATGTCATGACGTTGAAGCAATAGGGGTGGGCGGCGAAGGCTTCGCCTTAGAATCGCACGTTTGCAGTCCTAGTCATTCTGGCGGACCTTTGTCATTCCCGCGAACGCGGAAATCTTCCCATTATAACATGGTTTGCGCGTCTGCGCAGGTTTGACAGATCTGACATCGAGAGATTCCCGCTTTCGCGGGAATGACAAACTCAACTACGTTCTTTTCGCCGCTTTCGCGGGAATGATTAAAAGTATGGATTCGCCAGATGTGCCCGCAATGGGCATAGGCAGCGCTAAAGCGGCTTCTATTTTTAGATATTTGCTGAATAGACGCGCATTGATCCTACGTAAGAATCGTGACCTGCTCTTTGTCATTCCCGCGAAAAGCGGGAATCTTTCGCATAAAGGCCACAACAATTTTGACCACGACGGTAAATATTTTGGGCCTGTAAAGGCTGCGAATGTCACGAGCGCTCATGTAATTAAAGAATATCCAAATATAGATCGCGCCATTCAGGGTTATCATTTTCGATCAATTCGATCTTCCATTCCCGGTTCCATTTCTTCATTCGTTTTTCCCGCATTATCGCATTTTCGGGATCGTCGAAGACCTCAAAGTAGATGAGGCGCTTGAGGTTATATTTCTTTGTGAAACCGGAAACAGTGCCTTCACGATGTTCATAGATCCGTCGAACAAGGTCATTTGTCATGCCGATATAGAGCACACCGTCTTTGCGGTTAGTGAGGATGTAGACGAAGTAACTCTGGGCCATGTGTGGAGATTATTAGGATTAAACTTTCACAGGGAAGCCTATTTCGCAGACATGACAAGATGAGTGAGGTTTCATTGGAATGGCATGAGATTCCCGCGTTTGCAGTCCTAGTCATTCTGGCGAACCATTGTCATTCCCGTGAAAAGCGGGAATCTTCCCATTATAAAATGACTTGCGCGTCTACTTAGGTTTGACAAACTCGGCATCAAGAGATTCCCGCTTTCGCGGGAATGACAAAAAAAAGCGCGTCCTTCTCTCAAAAATACCGCTTGACATATGTTCTTTTTATGTTCACATTTTCCGTCATCACTTTCTAACAAAAGGCAACCGACGGCGTGACGATGGAACGGGCATTAGAGGTACAGCGGCACAAGCTGCTCCGCGTTTTGGCGGGGTTGGTTTTAGCTGTTGGGTTTCTGTCTGCCGGTCCGGTGTCTCATGCGTTTTCCAGGTGGGCGCGCGAGGGGCTGTCGTCGGTTTTGTCCCGCGCTGAATTGGCGGCGCAGTATTTGGTTGTTGTGCAGGCGCGGTTGATTGCCGAGCGCTCAGGTGAGTCTCTTGATCTTCAAAAGATGATTGATATTGCGCACAGCAACAGTGCGAGGGTGGGTTCAGAGGATTCCGTCTGCGGTCTTCGGCGGCGCTTGCGGGCCATGCAAACTCTGCTCAATGATTTGCCGCGCCGGGGGCAACGGTTGTTGCGCCGGATTGAAGGAGTGATACGGCAGGTCGTTTCTGACGCGCTCTCTTTGCTTTGTCTTGAACCGCAGCAGAGCTTCGATAATGCGTGGCGGATTGCTCCAACGCGCGTTGAGCGTCCGCCGGATAAGAGGTGCTTAGAGGTTATGGTAAAATCCCCTCCCTCCGGTTACGGACGGGGGGCGAAGCGGGTTGGGATGTCGGGCTTTTTCTTCGCTCTCAATGATTTTTCGCCCATTGCCTTCGGCAATAAGGGCGTAAAAATGCATTTGCCGCTGCGCCGCCGGTTCTTACGTGTAACTCAACAAAATGGCCTCCTGAGCCGAGGCTCAGGAATCCATTTTCAGGGCATTAATAAACGCTTCTTGCGGGATGTCGACTTTCCCGAACTGGCGCATTTTCTTCTTACCGGCTTTTTGTTTGTCGAGCAGCTTGCGCTTCCGCGACACGTCGCCGCCGTAACATTTCGCGGTCACGTCTTTGCGCAGGGCTGAAATTGTCTCGCGCGCAATGATCCGGCCTCCGATAGCGGCTTGGATCGGGACTTTGAACATATGCTGCGGGATCAACTCTTTGAGCTTTTCGCACATCGAGCGACCGCGCGGTTCCGCCTTGTCACGGTGGACAATCACACTCAGCGCATCGACCGGTTCGTCATTCACAAGCACCGCCATTTTCACGAGGTTGCCCGGCTCATACCCGTCTATCGAATAATCGAACGAGGCATAGCCTTTGGTCACCGATTTCAGCCTGTCATAGAAATCAAACACGACTTCGTTGAGCGGCAGTTTATAGACCACCATCGCCCGCGTGCCCGCATAAGTCAGGTCAACTTGTACCCCGCGCCGCTCTTGGCAGAGCTTGAGCACATCGCCGAGATATTCGTCCGGCACAAGGATCGTCGCCTTGATCCACGGCTCTTCGATATGCTCGATCTTCATCACGTCGGGCATGTCGGCGGGATTGTGCATCTCCATCTCGGTCCCGTCTTTCATCAGCATCTTATAGACAACCGACGGGGCCGTGGTGATGAGCGATATATCATATTCGCGCTCGAGCCGTTCTGTGATGATCTCAAGGTGCAACAGCCCGAGGAACCCGCAGCGAAACCCGAAGCCCAGTGCCGCCGATGTCTCGACCTCGTGCGAGAAGGACGCATCATTCAACGCCAGTTTATCGACCGCCGCGCGCAGGTCTTCAAACTCAGCCGCATCAACGGGGAAGATGCCGCAAAAGACGACAGGCACAGAAGGTTGATAGCCGGGCAAAGGCTCATCGGCTCCGGCCCGCTCGGTCGTGATCGTATCCCCAACATTCGTATCGCGGACCTGTTTGATCGAGGCGGTGAGAAAGCCCAACTCGCCGGGGCCAAGCTCATCAACTTGTACCATTTTCGGCGTGAAGACACCCACGCGGTCCACAGGGTACGTCGCCCCGGCCCGCATCATGGTAATCTTCTGACCTTTTTTCAGCGAGCCATCCATAATCCGCACCAGCACGACAACGCCGAGATAGGCATCATACCAGCTATCCACCAGCAGAGCCTTGAGCGGTGCATCGGGATCGCCTTTAGGAGCAGGCAATCGGGTGACAATCGCCTCAAGCACGTCTTCCATGCCGAGGCCGGATTTAGCGCTCGTGTGAATGGCTTCCGAGGCGTCAATGCCGATGACATCCTCGATCTGCGTGCAAATGCGTTCGGGTTCGGCGGCGGGCAAGTCGATCTTGTTGAGGACCGGCACGATCTCGTGATCTGCCTCAATCGCCTGATAAACATTGGCGAGGGTCTGTGCCTCGACGCCTTGCGATGCATCGACAACCAAGAGCGATCCTTCAACCGCCTGCATGGATTTACTCACCTCATAGGCGAAATCCACGTGCCCCGGTGTGTCAATCAGATTAAGGACGTATTCCTCGCCATCAGCCGCCTTATAGTCGAGCCGCACGGTCTGTGCCTTGATGGTGATGCCGCGCTCTTTCTCGATGTCCATCGAATCAAGCACCTGCTCGGTCATCTCACGTTCGGACAACCCTCCCGTCATCTGGATCAGACGGTCAGCAAGCGTAGATTTCCCGTGGTCAATATGAGCGACAATCGAGAAATTGCGGATATTTTCAGTCTTGGTCATAGCGGGGTTATGGGGCCGAGCGATAAGCGGGTCAAGCGTTGGAAACAGCGCTATATTGCGTGTTTATAACAGAGTGTATCGGATAATGAATAGCTACCGTAGTTTCAACGTCAGGCGTACTCTCAATCAACAGCTCACCGCCTTCGAGTTCGATCAGGGATCGAACAATTGTCAACCCGAGCCCCGTGCCTTTTTGAGAGGCAATCATTGCGCTTGATAATTGTGCAAATGGCTCAACAGCCTTCGAGATTTCATCCGGTGTCATCCCCTTACCCGGATTTATCACGCTGATTGAAAACTTTTGATTATCCAGATGTAATCGTACTGCGATTTCAGAGTTATCCGGTGAAAATTTTACCGCATTTGATAATAGGTTCAATAACATCTGGTCCAAAGCGCGACGATCAATCATCAGTTCGAAATCATCAAAATGCCTATCGAATTTAATTCGCGAACCGCGAGCTGCCGCCATGACGATAATACAATCGCACACAGTTTCTATGGCATGGCCAAGACGAACCGGCTCTGGCGACAATTGCAGCTTACCGGCTTCAATCTTCGAAATGTCGAGTACATCATTTACCAGCGATAATAACAGATTGCCGCTGTGATTGATCATATCGCCATAATTTGCCACGTCATCCATCGTCATATTCGGATTCACAAATTCGCGATGCATGAGAACTTCCGAAAATCCCATGACAGCATTCAAGGGCGTCCGCAATTCATGACTCATTTGAGCTAAGAATACAGACTTGGCCGCATTCGCTTCTTCCGCTTCCGCGCGGGCGGCAGCCAGCTCCACAATCCGAGCCTGCAATTCGTTTCGGGTTTCTGCCAAGTGCGCCCGTGACGCAACTAAAGACTGGATAGTGTGAAATATAAATATGAGAATAGGAATTGACACTGTGAAGGACGTTATCACAATGACCAATACCGAATTCTCGATAATCTCACCATTCAAAACAACCATGAGAACCTGAGCAATAGGTATAGAGGCTGTTGCGGCGAAAACAGAAATGAAAACAACACCAAGCGATGCAGGAATCCTACTTCCGTATTTTTCCAGCCGATGAGATAAGCCTCTGGGCACTGCAATCGCTCAGCGTAAATTACGATGTCAACGCCATAATAACTCGGCAAGGTTGAATAATCTGTAAAATAAAAAATTTCAATTACTTGATAAAGTAATTAAATATCTCTTGATAATAGTCATAACTACCGAAAACAATCTAATTAGTCAACGCGGTGTCAACCCACGGCTGTCCAGATTCATCTGCGCGAAATCGACGCCAAAGCTGGCCAAAGTCTCCCTGCGTGCCATGGTCTGTAGCTGTTGTACCTGGGTGGGGTCACGGGTTTCCATCACTTTGGATGCAAGGATCGAAATCATCAGCGCTGACAGATAAAGCTGGTCCGAGGCTTCTTGCATGGATGTCGTTCTTGGCCGTCCGCCCATTGAGGCCAGTATCGCGCGTGCTTGGCGTTTCACACCTGACGTCTGCCCCGGCGATGTCTCTGCAGTCGATGCATTCGCGGCATCCCAGAGCGTCAGCATAATAAAAGTTAATGCATCGTCAATTTGAGTATCAAGAATATTATGTTGGGAAAGCGCCGGGCCGAATGTTTTGAAAGGGTCCGACCCCAAAGCACCCGCCAAGTGTTTATCGTTGCGTGCGATATCAGCCAATACATTCTTTGTAACGGCCAAGCGAAGCTGAGGATTAGGCGAAAAGGCAAATTGCGACGCTGATGCGTAAGATGCGCCTTGCAGCGCTGCACTAAAATTAAGCCGGTTGCTGCTGTAGCTCGACGTGCCCAGCAGTGTCTCGCCGATCATGCCCGCCGCGCCTTGCTGCGCCTGCGCGGGAGACGCTAAACCGATAAGAACTGCTGCGATCCCTACAATTTTCCGCATAATTTGCCTCCTCAGGCCGATACAAATCTACAAGACGTTCATCATCGTTAAGAGACACGAACGTGGTTAAAGGAAAGTAAATCTCTTTTCGGTGGTTGAAGTACAATCGCGAAAGATCACAATTTCCCTCTTGCATCATAGCGGAGGCTTAAATATATCGTCTCTCACTGAGCGCCCTTCGTCTAGTGGTTAGGACGCCGCCCTTTCACGGCGGTAACACGGGTTCGAATCCCGTAGGGCGTACCAAATCAAAAAAGCCGTCCCTTTTGGGGCGGTTTTTTTAACTAAGCCAGCCGTAAGACGCCGATGCTCATATGTGAATGGATGCACAGCATAAGCCGGATGCTTTTGCTGCACCTTACAAGGGCCGCGCAAAGATGTGGCCTATACTTTACCGCCCCTCTCAGGAGACGCCCATGAGCTGGTTCGAGCCGCATACTCTTCGCAACGACTGGCTGGGAAATGTCCGTGCTGACATTTTAGCCGGGTTGGTTGTCGCTCTGGCGCTGATTCCTGAAGCCATTGCTTTTTCCATCATCGCAGGTGTTGATCCCAAGGTTGGTCTTTACGCCTCGTTCTCGATTGCCGTTATTACTGCAATCATCGGGGGGCGTCCCGGTATGATCTCGGCGGCAACCGCTGCGACGGCTGTTTTGATGAAGCCGCTGATTGACGATCACGGGGCGGAAGCGGGTCTGCAATATCTGTTTGCTGCGACGGTTCTGGCGGGCCTTCTGCAAATAGCAGCGGGTTATTTTAAACTGGCGCAGGTGATGAGATTTGTTTCGCGATCTGTGATGACCGGATTTGTAAACGCCCTCGCAATCCTCATTTTCTTAGCGCAACTTCCGGAACTCGATATTCGCGCTGAAGATGTCACGTTGTTGACGTATATCCTCGTCGCGGCAGGCTTGGCGATTATTTATCTGTTTCCATACATCACCAAATCAATCCCTTCACCTTTGGTCACAATCGTCGTCATTACCGGCCTCTCAATGGCTTTCGGGTTTGAGACGCGCGTTGTCGAGGACATGGGTAAATTGCCCGACACTCTCCCTTTCTTTCTTTTGCCGGACATTCCTCTGACGCTCGAGACATTGCGGATTATCTTCCCGATTGCCCTCGCGATTGCCGTGGTCGGATTGCTTGAGAGCCTGATGACCGCTTCGCTGATTGACGAGCTGACAGACACCGACAGCGACAAGAACCGGGAATGTATCGGTCAAGGTGTTGCCAATACTGCGACCGGCTTTATCGGCGGCATGGCAGGATGTGCGATGATCGGTCAATCAATGATTAATGTGAAATCCGGGGGACGTGGCCGTCTCTCGACATTTGTAGCCGGTGTCTTCCTGCTGATCCTGATCGTAGGTTTGGGCGAGTGGGTGAAGCAAATCCCTATGGCCGCGCTCGTTGCAATTATGATCATGGTGTCGATTGGCACATTCTCCTGGTCGTCCATCCGCGATATCAAAGAGCATCCGCAAAGCTCTTCAATCGTTATGATCGCAACTGTCGCCACCACGGTCCTGTCACATAACCTCGCCATCGGCGTGCTTACAGGCGTGCTGTTATCCGGTATCTTTTTCGCGTGGAAGATCGCTCAGATTTTTCGCATCACTTCCGAAGCATCCCTCGACGGTGCAACCCGCACTTACCGTGTTGAGGGTCAGTTATTCTTTGCCTCGGTCGATGCTTTTAACGCTTCGTTCGATTTCAAAGAAGCCCTCGACAATGTGGTTATCGACGTCAGCAATGCGCATATCTGGGACATTTCAAGTGTTTCCGCCCTCGATATGGTCGTTCTGAAATTCCGCCGCGAGGGAGCAGAGGTCGAGATCATCGGGTTGAACGAAGCTTCAGAAACCATCGTTGATAAGCTCGCCATCCACGACAAGCCCGGTGCGCTTGATAATCTGTTGGAGCATTAGAGCGGCATACGAACGCTGACCTTAGAAAAGCAACTGCATCATTGAAATAAGAACGATGAGGAAGAGCACTGTCATGATCCCGCCAGCACGCAGGAAATCAGGCACGGAATAGCCTCCCGGTCCCATGATCAATGCGTTGACTTGGTGCGTTGGTATGAGGAACGAGTTGGAGGTCGCCAAAGCTACGGTCAACGCGAACACCGCCGGATCAGCTCCAGCACCAATGGCGATGTTAACGGCAAGAGGTACGAGGAGAACCGTCGCACCGACATTCGACATAACAAGTGTGAATGCCGTGGCTAAGACAGCCAACGCGAGTTGAATAATCCAGATCGACGTATCACCTAATGCAGCAAGTACATTGCTTGCGATCCATGCCGCCGCACCGCTCGACTCGACAGCCGCACCCAATGGAATGAGACTCGCGAGCAAGAAGACAGTTTTCCAACTGACAGAATGATAGGCTTCTTCGGCATCCATGACGCCGGATAGAACCATCCCGATTGCACCAACCAACAGCGCCACCGAAAGCCGCAAGTCTGTGAACAGCACCAAGGCGAGTGCAATGAAAAAGAATGTCAGCGCATGATATATTTTGTTGGTGCGTATTTCTTCGGTCGGGTACGGGCTGGTGACAACCGCAAGGCTTTGCGCTTGGTCGAAACGGGCGAGGCTTTCCCAGTCAGTATAAATGATCGCTGTATCACCGGCCTCGAAGGGCACACTGCGGACATCTTGACCAACAGTCCGTGTTCCGTCTTTGCGGACAATGGCCAGCAAGCAAATACCAAAACCACTGCGTAGCTTAAATGTGCGCGAAGTCTCTTCGACCAATCGCGATGTTGGCGGAATGACTGTTTCAGCAAGCCCGGAATACAATGGCGAAAGGACTTCAGAAAACTTACGAACCGGCCTGACGCCCAGATTATATAATTTCGCAAAGGCTTGAAGCGACTCGCGCACGCCAATCACCGCCAGATAATCTTTGGCTTGGACTTTAAGGTCTAATGGAAGGTCTCCTGCGCCCATCCGCATTTGCGAACCGTGAAGCAGCGCAACTGTCCTGACGCTGTTTTGAGTCTCAAAGTCATCGAGTTCTTTTCCGACCAGCGGGCTGCCCGGCGGGACATAGATTTCGAAGATCGCAAAGTCGAGATCGTAGGTGTCTTTGAAGTACGTAAATGAGCCGCCGTTTTTATCTTGGGTCTCGCGGCTCTTTGGTAGAACAAACCGTCCCATGACGATGAAATAACCGATACCCGTCAGCACCAATACGATACCGATCGGTAGGGTTGAAAACAGCCCAAAACTTTCCATCTGTTGTTCAGGCGGCAACTGAGCGTTGGAATTTGCCATCAGATCATTAAGCAAGATCAACGGACTTGACCCCACCATCGTGAGCGTACCACCCAAAATAGCGCAGAAGCCCATTGGCATCAGTAAACGGGATACCGGAATTTCCGCTCGGGCAGAGATACGATTAACTACCGGCAGAAACAGCGCCGCTGCGCCTACATTTTGCATAAAGCCTGAGATCACGCCGACAGTACCGGAGATCAACGGAATGATCCGCCTCTCTGTCGTGCCACCGACCCTTAGAATGTTACGCGCCGCTGCATTCATAGCGCCGGTCTTATCCAACCCGGCCCCGATGATCATAACAGCGATGATCGACATTACTGCATTCGAGGAGAACCCAGCAAAGAGGTTGTTTATATCGACCAACCCATTTTCAATACCCATCAAGGGGGCCAGTAAACTCGTCAACCCCAGCATCACCATGATTGTAATCGCGGCAACGTCGATTGGGACAATCTCAAATGTGAAAAGGTAGACAGTCAGCAAAAGGATGCCGAGCACCCACGCAATTTCCGTACTTGGTGAAATGCTTGCCAAAGAAAGGCCCGCCACGAGCATGATCGCCGCCGCAACGGTCAGAATTGTAAGCCGCTTCTTGCTGATTTGCCTTGCGCTCCTGTCGCTCGATTGCTCAGAGCATTAGGAAGGGCTGGTCGAGTCAGCAACATGCTCGTTCTTTAAAACTACCCCGATAAGCCGTATGCGGACAAGGGGAGTTTTTAGAACGTGATGAACTGGTCGTGAAATCGCGGAGAGGGTCGTCTAATCTTAGTCGAAATTCAGATCAAATTTATTGCTTATGATAAATGGAGCGCGAAAATCTTCGGCCAGAAAATAATAAATGTTTTGATCTTCATCATGAACAATATCGAAACATCCGTATTTTTCTTTATTCCACAACCCGGTCCAGCTTGAACAATATTGATCATTCTCGATTTTGTAGCGGGCTTCAGAGGGTTTTTCATCATCGCTTTTGATCCATAACGTCAGACCAGATTCAGAAAAGTATTGGCGCGTCTCAACCCCGAAATGAATGCCTTTGATGGTCGATCCGCTGAGGAGTTCCGAAATTTTATCCTCGTCCAGTTTTACTTCAGCCGCAAGGAGCGGAGTCGATGTGAGTATTGCTGCAATGGTCAGAAATAATTTTTTCATCGTCTCTTCACTCCGTTCTCACATAGATAAGCGTCGCAATAATCCCAATATCTAAGAACTATATGCGGACACATATTCTATCATCCGTCAAGGCGGGTCAGCATCACTACTGTTTCAGGCTTTTTACCCCATAGACGTGAGGCCGTGCTGCGCGCCGCGCGCCGTGCCATTTCTTCAACTTTGTCGTCGTCGCGTCTGTCTTTATTTTTCATGGCTTCGATTGCCGTATCCACGGCTTCAGCAATGATGCCTTCGACTTCGCCTTTCCAGTCGTCGCTCTCTTCCGGTGCGCCTGTGACGCGGGCGTCGGATTCAACAATCAAATCACCAGACTCGTCCATAATGACCGAGACGGCGATATGACCATTCAAGCCCATTTTCTTACGGGCACGAACAACACCATCCATCGCGCCAATGAGTTGATTGCCATCAACATAAAGGCGGCCTGTGTCTACCTCGTCCACGATTTTTGGCTCACCCGGAGCAATTTGAAGCATAGATCCGTTTGGAACGACATGCGCGCTGCCCGCACCCCATGCCGGGGCCATCACCGCATGTTCATGAAGATGGCGGCGTTCTCCGTGCATCGGGATCGCGATCTGAGGTTTCAAGAGAGAATAGACCTCTTGCAGTTCATCACGGGATGCATGGCCGGAGACGTGAATATTCGCCATGCTATCGTCAATGACGCGAATGCCGCGCTCCGCTAGTAAATTGTAAATACGAGAAACTTCCGTTTCATTACCCGGAATTGTCTTTGACGAGAAAATCGCCGTATCGCCAGCCGAGAGATGAACCGACGGATGCGTGTCGCCGGCGATCCGGGCCATCGCCGCGCGGCCTTCCCCTTGTGAGCCAGTCACAAGGTAGAAGAGATGATCGTCCGGCACATCTTTGGCCTCATCCTCTGAGATTGTTTGAGGAAAATCAGTAAGGATGCCTGTCTGTACGGCGGCATCAATCATGCGCCGCATGGCGCGACCGGCAATAACAATCGCGCGGCCAGAGTCTCTGGCGGCTTCGGCCAGAGTTTTCAGGCGCGCAACATTTGACGCGAAAGTCGTTGCAGCAATCTTACCTTCACACCCGGCAATCACATCACGCAGCGGTTGTTTGATCTCGTTTTCTGTTCCAGCAACACCGGGTTCAAACACATTGGTCGAGTCGCAAGCGAGCGCCAACAATCCCTGTTCGCCAAGGCGCTTCATTGCCGCCTTGTCCATCCCCGGACCGAAAGTTGGCGTGTCATCAATCTTAAAGTCCGCCGTGTGAAACACTTTACCAAGCGGGCTGTCGATAATAAGGGCACTCGTTTCAGGTATCGAATGCGTCATCGGGAAAAACGACACCGAGAAAGGACCGACCGTAACGGGATCATTCTGCGCGCAAGTCTCGATGTATTTGGTGCTGACTCCGAATTCATCAAACTTTCGTTTTGCAATTTCTGCCGGAAACTTCGTGCAATAAACCGGTGCTTTGAATTTATGCCATAGGCGCGCAACGGCTCCGATATGATCTTCATGGGCGTGCGTGATGAAAATCCCGTCCAATGCATCCGCTTGATCAGCAATGAACTTTGGATCAGGCGTCATCACCTCGACCCCCGGCGCATGAGCCGCATCGGGAAACCCAATACCGCAATCAACCATAATCCAACGGGGAGCCGCTTTCGGCCCATACCCATAGAGATAAAGGTTCATACCGATTTCGTCTGCGCCGCCGAGCGGGAGATAATAAAGCGCGTCCATCAAGTCTCCAAGCGGCCATTGCCGCGATTCAAAGCATGAATTTCAACCAAACCTCGCATGGTCAAGCTGTCGTCTACATCGTCAATACTATCCGTACCCGCAGCGAAAAGCGGGGAAAGTCCGCCGGTGGCGATCACTCTCATATCCTTGCCATGCTCTGCAATGATGCGCTGGCATACACCCTCTATCAGCCCGATGTAGCCATAGTACACACCTGACTGCATTGCGGTGATCGTATCTGTTCCGATAACTTGTTCGGGTCGATCTACGGCAACACGCGGAAGCTTTGCTGCCGCCTTTTCCAACGCAGCCAGCGACAGATTGACGCCCGGTGCGATGACACCCCCGGCATATGCACCGCTCGCATCAACAACATCGAATGTTGTCGCCGTTCCAAAATCAACAATGATCAGGTTGGGGCCGTATTGCGTCAAAGCCGCCCGTGCATTCACGACACGATCCGCTCCAATTTCTGACGGGCGTGTGAGGCGAATTTCCATACCGACATCGCACCCCTCTTCCCCGACAACCAACGGTTCAGAGTTGAAGTACTTTCGCCCTAAGGTTTTCAAGTTAAACAAGGTTTGCGGGGCAACCGTGGCGATAATCACGTCTTTGATCATCTCCGCCCCGACGTCATTGAGTGTCATTAAGTGATTAAGCCAAACAAAATACTCATCCGCTGTGCGTCTTGTATCGGTTGCAATGCGCCAGTCGGCAACAGGCTCAGACCCTTTATAAAGAGCGAAGACAGTGTTGGTGTTACCAACATCAATGGCCAACAACATGTTTAGACCTCGCTATCACGGAAAGTGAATATCGGCAGCGGTAATGCGTTTGTCCCCATCATCCGTTGCCAGCAAAAGCGCGCCGTCTTCCGTGATGTCTTTGAAAATCCCTGTAAGTGTTTCCGTTGTCAGACGCGCCTCGATCCGCTCGCCCAAACGAGCAGCGCGCGCGAGCCAAGCAGTGCGAATAGGCTTAAAGCCTTCCGTTTCAAAGCGCGATTGCAATTGGTCGAAATTTTGCGCAAGTGTTGTTAAAACCTCAGCAGCAGCAGGTACTTCGGTCACTTCGCCCAGTGCGATTGGCGGCCACCGCGCATCAGTCGGTTTATCGATGAGATTGATGCCAATACCAACAGCAAGCCAGCGCGCGTGTTGCTCTCCCCCCGCTTCTAAGAGGACACCGGCGACTTTCTTACCGTCCAACAAAGCATCATTGGGCCATTTCAGCGTGACGCGGTTCGCGCCTCCCGACCCGATATAGCCATCAAGCGTCTCAGCAACCGCAAGACATGCGACAAAAGACATCAAAGCCGCGTCCTGCATCTCTCCGGCAAATGGGGTCAAGAAAGTCGCATAAAGATTGCCTTTAGGCGAATACCAAGAACGCCCGCTTCGTCCTACTCCAGCGGTTTGCGTTTCAGCACGCAACCAGATCGGACCACGTTGGCTGGAACCGGCGCGTCGTTTCGCTTCGGCATTTGTACTGTCGATGGTCGTAAGAGTCTCAACCTTCGGCAACACGCTGTTCTCGATCACTTGGCAAAGACGGAGGCCGCTTCTGCCGCCATCTCAGGAACGCCAAGACCGCCAACAACGAATATGAACACTAGGACTGCTGACCCGAACAGCGTCAAACGGTTCTCAATCAACATCGGCCCGTCAAACGCATCCGCAGGATCATCAAAGACCATGATTTTGACGATGCGGAGGTAGTAGAAACAAGAGATCACAGTGCCGGCAACCGCAACGATCAACAGCCAAATCAAACCCGCATCAACTGCCGCCTGAAAGACGTAAAATTTCGCCCAAAAACCAGCCAGCGGCGGAATGCCCGCTAATGAGAACATCAGAACGCCAAGGCAGAAGGTGGAGAGGCCATCAGCTTTCCATAGACCCGCGAGATCATCAATTTTCGTGACGTGCACACCGTCGCGGCGCATCGACAGGATAAAGGCAAACACGCCGATATTCATGACCAGATAAATCGCAAGATAGATCAGAACGCTCTCCGCCCCTTTCGCTGTGCCCGCCGCAAGACCGAGCATTGCAAAGCCCATATGACCAATCGAGGAATAAGCCATCAGCCGCTTAATATCGGTTTGGCCAATGGCCGCAACGCCGCCGACCAGCATCGAAGCCGCCGACAGGAACCAGATGATTTGCCACCAGTGATCCGCTACCTCACCAAAGGCCCCGTATAGAACGCGAACCAAGAGTACCGAAGCAGCAACTTTTGGAGCGGTTGCGAAGAATGCTGTGATCGGTGTTGGCGCACCTTCGTAAACGTCTGGCGTCCACATATGGAAAGGCGCAGCTGAGATCTTGAACGCAAGACCAGCGATTACGAGCGCAAGACCAATCAGGAATCCAACACCTGCATCGCCATCTTTCAAACGTTCTGCAATGGCGACAAATTCAGTCGATCCGGCATAGCCGTAGACAAACGACGAGCCATAAAGCAGTAGGCCGGAAGATAATGCGCCAAGCACGAAGTACTTTAGTCCTGCCTCAGTCGAGCGCGTCGAATCCCTGCGGAAAGCAGCCAAGACATAGAGCGAAAGGGATTGCAGCTCGAGACCAACATAAAGCGATATGAGGTCAGCAGACGATACCATCATCGCCATGCCCAGAACAGCAAAGAGAACCAGCACCGGGAATTCGAACAGCATTGATTTTGCGCGGATCATGTAATCGCGAGACAGAATCAAGACGACCGCCGACCCAAAGAACATAAACACATTGGCAAAGCGCGAAACGCCGTCCGAAACGAAAACGCCTCCGAAGGCATATTCTGTATCACCCGTCTGTGCGTAAGCGAAAATACCGGCAAGAACGAGCACCCCAACAGCAAGCCAAAGTGTCGTAACCGCCGCACTCTCACCTTTCGTGAACACACCAAACATCAGTAAGATGATGGCTCCGGCGGCAAGGATCAGCTCTGGTCCAGCAGCGAGAAGATTAAGTGTTTCCATATCTCTCGCGCCCCTAGTGGCTGCTTGCGGGAGCGGGAGCGCCCTCGCCTGCTGCAATCACAATCGATTCCGGTGTTCCGACTGCGGCGTAATATCCATCAAGCAAATTCTCAACTGACGGGCTAAACACGTCGATTGCTGCATTTGCGTAGATACCAAAGAACAACGTCGCAGCGATCAGCGGGATCATAATCCCAATTTCGCGCTTAGACATATCTTCGATATTTTCCAATGCCGGGTTTTCGATGGTTCCAAAGACGACACGACGATAAAGCCATAACGCATATCCTGCGGACAGGATCACGCCGGTCGCCGCAAAGAACGCAGCGTATGTGTTGGCTTTAAACGCGCCCATCATCGTCAGGAACTCACCAACGAAACCGCTCGTCCCCGGCAGGCCAACATTGCCCATCGTGAATAACAAGAAGATCGAGGCAAAAACGGGCATTCGGGTGACCAGACCGCCGTAGAATTTGATCTCTCGCGTGTGCATCCGATCATAGATAACACCAACGCATAGGAACAACGCACCAGAGATAAAGCCGTGCGAGATCATTTGGAAGATCGCGCCGTCGACGCCTTGTTGGTTCGCAGCGAAAATTCCCATCGTCACAAAGCCCATATGGGCAACCGACGAATAAGCAATCAGCTTTTTGATGTCTTCTTGCATCAACGCAACAAGCGACGTGTAGATGATCGCCACAACGCTGAGGAAGAAAACGAAATCCGCTAAGTGATGCGAGGCAATCGGAAACATCGGCAGGTTAAAGCGGATAAAGCCATAACCGCCGAGCTTTAGCAGGATCGCGGCGAGAACCACGGAACCGGCTGTCGGGGCTTCAACGTGCGCGTCAGGCAACCATGTATGAACCGGCCACATCGGCATCTTAACGGCAAAGCTGGAGAAAAATGCCAACCAACAAAGCGTCTGAGCACCGCCCGCAATATCGAACCCAAGCACCGTTATCGGTTCCGATGCTACGGTATAATTCAGCAGATCCACAATATCGGACGTACCAGCCTCAATCACGAGCCAGAGCATCGCAATCAGCATCAGAACAGAGCCGAGCAACGTATAGAGGAAGAATTTAAAGCTGGCGTAGATGCGCCGCTGTCCGCCCCAAATTCCGATAATCAGGAACATCGGAATGAGGCCCGCCTCAAAGAACAGGTAGAACAGGAACAGATCGAGCGACACGAAAACGCCAATCATCAGCGTCTCTAGAATAAGAAACGCTGCGAAGTACTCACGGACCCGCTTTTCGACTTTCCAGCTTGCGAGGATCACAAGCGGCATAATCATTGTCGTCAGCATCACGAACAAGATCGAGATACCGTCAACGCCAATTTTATACTCCATCGGGCCGAGCCACGGCACTTCTGTCACGTACTGGAAGTCTGCCGTATCTGAGTCAAAGCCCATGAAGACGATGACCGACAGGACAAAGACGAAAGCCGTCATGCCAAGGGACATGCGTCTTGCCAGTTTGCGCTCCGGCTCATCATCGCCGCGCATAAACAGCAGGACCAAGCCCCAAACCGCAGGCAACCAGAGAACAAGGTTTAAGAGGAAACTTTCATCCGTCATCTTAATGCCCTCCCGTCGAAGCGACAGCGATGATCAAGGCGACACCACCAATCATCGCAAGCGCGTAATGGAAGACATATCCGCTTTGCAGACGTCCATAGAAACCCGTCAATGTCGGGATCACACCCATTGATAGACCATTGATCGCTCCATCAATCGTGGCGCCATCGCCCTTCATCCAGAAGAAACGACCGACCCACATCGCGGGCTTGACGAAGATCCAGTTATACAGCTCATCCATGTACCACTTGTTGAGCAGGAAGTCGTAAGCGACACCGGCACTCTCACGAATTTTATCCGCCATACCGGGCCGCGCGATGTAAATCCAGAGCGCCATTCCGGAACCAATGAGCATCGCAAAGAACGGTGCTTTCTTCACCCAAGTCGGTGAGTGATGCGCTTCGTGGATGATATGCTGACCACCGGCGATAGAATTGCCCCAGAAGTCATGCGCGCCGTCACCGATAAAGATGTAGTTGAAGAAAATACCGGCGAGGATTGATCCGATGAACAAGATGCCCATCGGGATCAGCATAATCTTCGGGCTTTCATGTGCGGCTTTGTAAACCTCAGGCGTGTTGTTGCGCTCGCCGTGGAACACGAGGAAGATCAAGCGCCACGAATAGAACGCGGTCATCATCGCGACAATGACACCAACCCAGAATGCGAACAGACCGGCATTTGTATGGGCAGAATGAGCAGCTTCAATCACCATGTCTTTTGAGAAGTAGCCCGCGAATGGCGGAACACCTGTCAGCGCCATTGTGCCGACAACCATCAGCAAATACGTCAGCGGAATAATGCTCCACATCCCGCCCATTTTACGGATGTCCTGCTCATCATGCAGCGCGTGAATGACTGAACCACAACCAAGGAACAACAGCGCCTTAAAGAAAGCGTGTGTAAAGAGGTGGAACATCGCAGCTTCGTAAGCGCCGACACCTGCTGCGAAGAACATATAGCCAAGCTGCGAACAGGTTGAATAGGCAACGATCCGCTTAATGTCGTTTTGAACCAGTCCTACCGTCGCTGCGAAGAACGCTGTAAAAGCACCAATATAGGTAATGAATGTACTCGCCCCATCCGCTAATTCGTAAAGCGGCGACATGCGGCAAACGAGGAAGACGCCAGCCGTCACCATCGTCGCGGCATGGATCAGTGCGGATACAGGCGTTGGGCCTTCCATCGCGTCGGGAAGCCATGTGTGTAGCAAAAATTGCGCAGACTTGCCCATCGCGCCGATGAACAACAACATCCCGAGTGTGTTGAGAATGTCCATTTCCCAACCGAGGAACATGAACGTCGAACCGGCCATCTCGGGGAGTGCTTCAAATACTGTATCAAAGCTCAGCGAACCAAACACCGCAAAGATACCGAAAATACCGAGCGCAAAGCCAAAATCACCAACACGGTTGACGATGAAGGCTTTCATTGCCGCTTCATTCGCGCTGTCTTTGTGATGCCAAAACCCGATCAACAGATAAGACGCAACGCCAACACCTTCCCAACCGAAGAACATCTGAACGAAGTTGTCCGACGTCACCAGCATCAACATCGCAAAGGTAAAGAGGCTGAGATAGCTGAAGAAGCGCGGCTTCGACGGGTCATGCTCCATGTAGCCCATCGAATAAACATGCACGAGCGCCGAAACAGACGTCACGACCACCAGCATCACGCGGGTCAGTGTATCAACGCGCAAAGACCAAACGACTTCTAAGCCACCCGAGCTGAACCACGTAAACCACGTAACAATCTCGGGATCAGCGGTGTTACCGTTGGCAAAGACAATCCAGCTCAGGATTGCCGAAGCAATCAACAGCCCTGTCGGGATAAGCTGTGCCATACGCTCGCCGAGCGATTTGGCAAAAAGACCCGCCAGCAAACATCCGAGCAGCGGCATGAGGACAATCGCGGAAACCATGCGAAATCAGCCCTTCATCATGTTGACGTCTTCGACCGCAATCGTACCCCGATTGCGATGGAAACAGACGAGAATAGCAAGGCCGATGGCGGCTTCCGCCGCAGCAACGGTAAGAACGAATAGCGTAAAGACCTGACCGCCGATATCGCCAAGATGCGTCGAGAAGGCGACAAAGTTGATATTAACCGCTAGGAGCATCAGCTCAATCGACATCAAAATAATGATGATGTTTTTGCGGTTGAGAAAAATACCAAAAACGCCAATCACGAAAAGCATCGCGGCAACGCCTAGGTAATGGGTGAGACCAATCATTTAGAGGCTCCCTCCCGGTTTCACATCGCGCATGACGACAGCTTCTTTCGGATCACGGTAAAGCTGTGACATGACACTTTGCTTTTTTACGCCTTCTCGATGGCGCAATGTCAGGACAATCGCACCGATCATAGCAACAAGCAGGATCAAGCCACTGGCCTGAAAAGCGTAGACATATTTCGTGTAGATGACTTCACCGAGTTGATGTGCGTTTCCAACACCGCGCGCCATCGTTTCCGCTGGACGTGCCGCATCGACTTCTTGCCAAGCAAGAAAACCGAAACTGAGCTGCATCAACATAACCAAGCCAATCGCCAAACCGATTGGCAGGTATTCCGCCACCCTGCCCCGCAGCTCTGCAAAGTCCACATCAAGCATCATGACGACAAACAGAAACAGCACCGCAACCGCGCCGACATACACAATCATCAGCAGCATCGCGAGAAACTCCGCGCCCATCATCACAAACAGACCAGCCGACGAGAAGAATGCGAAGATCAACCACAACACCGAATGAACCGGGTTTCGGGAAAACACGACCATCACACCAGCAATGACAGCGGTGACGGCGAAAAGATAAAATGCGAGGACTTGGATCATGTGAACCTCACCTATACGGAGCGTCTAATTCGAGGTTACGCGCGATTTCGCGTTCCCATCGGTCGCCATTTTCGAGAAGTTTCGTCTTGTCGTAGAACAGTTCTTCGCGAGTTTCGGTCGCAAATTCAAAATTCGGGCCTTCGACAATGGCATCCACTGGGCAGGCTTCCTGACAAAAACCGCAATAGATGCACTTGGTCATGTCGATGTCATAACGGGTGGTCCGCCGTGAACCATCGTCGCGGGGTTCCGCGTCAATATGAATGGCTTGCGCAGGGCAGATTGCCTCGCAGAGTTTACACGCGATGCAGCGTTCCTCGCCGTTCGGATAACGGCGCAGCGCATGTTCACCGCGAAAACGCGGGGACAGCGGGCCTTTTTCGAACGGATAGTTGATCGTCGCTTTTGGTTTGAAGAAATACCGCATCCCAATCTTAAAACCCGCAAAAAAATCAGCGAGCAGGAAATAGCGAGCGGCTTTATCGAGAGGGATACCCATCAGCTTGCCTCCGACGGCAGAACCGCTTCAATTTTTTCAGGTTCAACGACCGGCTCTAGGTCAAGTTCGGGCGGCAAACCGACTCCGCGTCCCATTTCATGCGCCTCTTCAGTCATTGTCCACGGATCAATGTCAAAGCCCTTCATGACACCGGCGGTGATCACCACGAAAGCCAGTGACAGCGGCAGGAAGACCTTCCAACCAATCCGCATCAACTGGTCATAGCGGTATCTTGGGACGATGGCTTTCACCATCGAGAACAGGAAGAAGAAGAATATGATCTTTAGAATAAACCAAAGAGCACCATCCGGCAGGCCGGGAATAGGAGACAACCACCCGCCAAAGAACAGGATCGTTGTCAGAGCACACATCATGACGATGTTCATGTACTCGCCGATCATAAATAACAGGTACGGCGTGGATGAATATTCAACCTGATAACCGGCAACGAGTTCAGACTCGGCCTCCGGCAAATCGAACGGCGGGCGGTTCGTCTCCGCCAATGCTGAGATGAAAAACACCACAAACATAACCGGCTGTTTCCAAAAGTACCAGCCAACCAGCCCCCAATCGCTTGATTGTGCCAACACGATGTCGCTGAGATTGAGCGACCCGACCATCAACAACACGGTCACGATGACAAAGCCGATGGAGACTTCGTAACTGACCATCTGCGCCGCAGAGCGCAGACCGCCTAGGAAGGGATATTTCGAGTTGGCGGCCCAGCCACCCATAATCACGCCGTAAACACCAAGCGACGAGATTGCGAAGAGGTAGAGAATTCCGACATTCAGGTCAGAAATAACCCAGCCTTCAGAAAACGGGATAACCACCCACGCAATCACAGCCAAAACAAAGGTGATCATCGGGGCAAGCAAAAAGACGGTGCGGTCTGCACCCGCCGGGATCACAATTTCCTTCATCACAAATTTCAGGAAATCGGCAAACGATTGCAGCAAGCCCCAAGGCCCCACCACATTCGGTCCGCGCCGAAGCTGTACTGCGGCCCAAACCTTCCGGTCCATGTAGAGCAAAAATGCGAGTGAGATCAGCAGGCAAACGAGAACGAGCAGGCATTGACCTACGATTGTCAGAAAAGTCAGAAACTCGTCCATGCCGAGATATCCCTTTCGCGCTCACTGAGAACGCGCGCAGCCTCTAATATTTTCGGAATGTCTAGGCCCGTTAGCTCTAGGATGCCACCCTAAAAGAGTCTCAATTACAGCCTCTAGGTCGACTTTTTCATAAGTGAGGCAATCTCAGCAGTCAGATCAGCGTTATCAATCACCTTAGCGATCCATTCTTGTGGCACGCCAGTGCCTTCAATACCGTGCGCAGCACCAAAGACAGCACCAAGCACAGGCCCACGGCCACAATTATCACCGCCCGATAAAATGTTGCGTTCGATTGCAGAGCGGTACGTATCCGCACGCGCACAAATATGAAAAATTACAGGCATTGATTGCGGCAAAGGACACGCCCGCCCGACTTCTTCCGCGAAAGCGACCGTATCGCGTTCTTTCGTCCGAACCGCATTGTGAAGGGCATCGCCGATTTCACCATCCGCCTTTGAAGAAATGGAAACGGCTGCTTCTCGTGGTGTCATACCATCATACACAGCGCGCAAGAGAGACGCTGCGATTGGTCCCCATGCCGCCGCAGTGTCATTTGCGCTGGTAATCGCTATGGCCGCATCGATTTCTTCCGCAGATACTTTGGCCTGCGCCATAATCGCGGGAAACCTTGCAATTGCAGGAACCTGATCATCATCTGCGCCCGAAGGCTCACGCTGATTTATAGCAAGATTCGCGAGCGTTCCCTTCGTGGCCTTATCCATATAGCCGTCCCATGAACCGTCCGGGCCAAAGGTTGCGGCAAAGCGATCTTGGAAGTCAGTAACGTCGAAACGTCCGTCTGTCGCCACCATCGACTGAACCGCAACACGGAGCTGCGCGCCGTATTGAGACAAATCACCTGCACGTTTCGTCGGATGAACGAATCCACCTCGAAAGCCTTCGAAGTCTTCGGCATTGGGTTCACGAAATGCGGGCGAGTCGCCCGCCAATGCAGCTATCCTGTCAGGATCATAAAGCCAATGGAAACCAAGGGCCGCTGCATCCGCGACGTAAGCGCCAATCAAACCAGCAGAAACACGATCAGCGCGCTTCATATGAGGATTCTCCAAAGATGCGCCAAAACAAAAATGGCACGATCAATTCATACTGCCTGCAAGACCCGAGATTAGCAGGTCGCCGAAACACTCAATGTGCGCCGGTTCAGCGAGTTTTCAGTAAAGACTTGTGCTTCACCCGTAAACTTGAACGTCTTTCCATCAAATGTGCCGGTTTGATCGGCAACTTGAGCAAGCGTATCATCTACACGAAAGCCTACCGACTTAACATCGCCGTCAAATGCGCCCAACTGTAGGAGCCGAGTACCACCGCTTGCTTGGGCTTGGACGCTGAATGAACCTGGTCCCCCCGAACACGTAACCGAATCCATTTTGTAAGTTTCACCGCCAAGAGTAACAGTCGCTGTTGCCGAAGCATGTGATGCTCCCGCAAGGAATGTCGCTATCGAGAGAATGACGAGTCTCTTCATGAAAATCTCCATGCCAGATATCTGAGTGCCAACAAACAAATCAATAGTTTGAAATCTTGGCATATTTTGCCCCGAACGCAAATACCTCAACAATACATCTTTTCGCGAGTGGCTGAACTTCCTTGCGTTGAAGTATCGACTTAAGTTTCCGAGACAGCTTCAAATTTACATTGTAATCTTTTTACTTACTCAGCAGCTAGAGCGGATGTTTTTTCTCGTGCCAACCGGGAACATTCTGCCATAGTCTCCGATGCACGAGCGATTGGATTGGTCATGTAAAAGTCATCTATTGGGCAAACAAACGGTGCTTCATCAACAGTGCCTGTAGGAGCGGCTCGCCATTCGGCAGGCGTAATCGCATTAATTGTTTGAAGATGCGGAAATTGCTCAAACATTTTGGCTCGAAGTTGATCAATAGAATCAAATGGAAGCGGCTCACCAAGCCGTTCGGAAAGTGCCCGTATAATTGCCCAATCTTCTTTCGCTTCGCCTAGCGGGAACGCAGCACGATATGCCATCTGGGGACGCCCTTCGGTATTCACGAAAATTCCGGATTGCTCAGTGTAAGCCGCCGCAGGCAAGATCACGTCGGCACGATGCGCTCCGGCATCACCGTGGTGTCCTTGATAAATCACGAATGCTTGCCCAAGGGTCTCCATGTCAATTTCATCAGCCCCGAGAAGATAGACGACTTCTACAGCACCGCTTGCAGCACCGACGAGGATTCCATCTGTATCGCGACCGTCTTCTCCGGGCAGGCAATTCACTTCCAACCCGCCAACACGCGCAGCCGCAGTGTGAAGCATAGAGAATTGGCCACCGAGACTTTCAGCCAAAGCCATGGATGCCCCTAGAACAGCCTCTCCATCATCGCGCGCAGTCGCAGCGGCTCCGAGGATCACCAAAGGACGTTCAGCTTTAGACAGAACATCTTTATAGAAAACACTGTCTTTAATCGCAGAAAGTGATTCACCACCCATGCCGACATGATGCGTATCGTATGTCAGATCGACCGCTTCGCCGATCATGCCAACCTCTACCCCCGTCAGCCATGCCTTACGGATACGAGCATTAAGTACAGGCGATTCCTTGCGCGGATTAGTGCCAATCAGCAAAATCGCATCAGCATCTTCAATACCTTCGATTGTCGAGTTAAACAGCCACGCCGAGCGGTTGCCCGCTGGTAGTTTTGCTCTGTCTTGTCGGCAATCCACATTCGCGGAGCCGATTTGAGTCATCAGCGCTTTAAGTGCAAACATCGCCTCGGTCGAAACCAAATCGCCAGCAAGCGCAGCGATTTTTTCAGGAGCTATTCCGCTGACTTTTTCGCGGACAGCAGCAAATGCTTCATCCCAACTCGCAGCAGTGAGCTTGCCATCTTTACGCACATAAGGTTGGTCAAGTCGTTGCCGCGCTAAACCATCGCAAGCAAAGCGGGCCTTATCCGAGATCCATTCCTCATTCACGCCGTCATGGTTCAGAGGCATGACCCGCATGACTTCCGTGCCTTTAGCGTCAATACGGATATTCGAGCCAAGCGCATCCATGACGTCAATCGTCTCGGTTTTGCACAGCTCCCACGGGCGCGCATTAAATGCATAAGGGCGCGATGTCAGCGCCCCGACCGGGCAAAGATCAATTACATTGCCCTGCATTTCCGACGTCAGCGCCGAATCGAGATAACTTACGATCTCAGCATCCTCGCCGCGTCCCGTACATCCCATTTCGGGGACACCAGCGATTTCCGTCGCAAATCGTACACAGCGGGTACATTGAATACAGCGCGTCATGTGCGTTTTGATCAGCGGGCCAAGATTAATCTCGTCCATCGACCGCTTTGCTTCGTTAAAGCGACTAAAGTCCGCACCATAAGCCATGGCCTGATCTTGCAGGTCGCACTCTCCTCCCTGATCACAGATCGGACAATCCAGCGGGTGATTGATGAGTAGAAACTCCATCACTCCTTCGCGGGCCTGTTTGACCAGAGGTGAGTTTGTTTTGATCGCGGGAGGCTGTCCCTCCGGTCCACCACGCAAATCTTTGACTTGCATCGCGCAAGACGCCATCGGTTTCGGCGCGCCAACAGCTTCGATCAAGCACATGCGGCAGTTACCCGCGATTGACAGGCGTTCGTGATAGCAGAAACGCGGGATTTCCTTTCCCGCAACTTCACATGCCTGAAGCACTGTCAGATTTGGGTCCAGCTCATGCTCTTCCCCATCAATCACCAGCTTGCGCAGATCGCTCATCTCAGCCTCCGATATCCTGACGGCGTTTCACCATATTGCGCTGCGGAATGAAAGACCCAGAGTGCCGTTATCATCACGATATGTCCCAAAATACGCGATACGTATCCGGGGGCTGCCTCAAGATCACGTATCTGTGCGTATTGCAGCAGCGATTCTACCTTAGCTTTAAAGCCAAACATCAATGGGAGGACGTTATGAAAATACACATGCAAGCACTGGTTTTGGCACTGGTAGCATCACTAGGCGCCTCTGCAACACAAGCGGCAGATAAACGCGCCATCGAAAAAGTCACCGGAGACGTTTACCGCTTTCAGAACAACTTTCACTATTCGCTTGTGACCGTCACGGATGAAGGTGTCGTGATTGTCGACCCAATCAACAAAGATGCATCGAGTTGGCTAAAAGAAAACCTGAGCCAAATCACGAACAAGCCGATTACGCACCTCATTTACAGCCATAGCCACGGAGATCATGCATCCGGCGGAAGCGCGTTGGGCGCACAAACTGTAATTGCTCAGGAGAACGCTCCGGCGGCAATCGACGGAGTTGCGCCAACGGTTCGCTTTAGCGACGAAATGTCAATGACCATCGGGGGCAAGACCTTTGAGATGACGTATCTCGGCGAAGGCCACGGCGAAGACCTCATAGCCGTCATCGTTCGGCCTGAAAATGTAGCCTTTATTACGGATGTCGCATCCCCCAAGCGCTTGCCTTACCAAACAATGCCAAGCTCAAGCATCGATGCGTGGATCGATCAGGTTCGCAAACTGGAGACACTCGATTTTGAAATCTTCGCCCCTGCGCATGGCAATGTCGGCGTTAAAGCCGACGCAGCTGATGCCCGTATTTATATGGAAGAATTGCGCGCCGAGGTTTTGGCGGGCCTGAAAGCCGGAAAATCCGTCAGCGATCTAAAAGCCTCTGTGACAATGGACGCTTACAAGGATTGGCTCAGCTACGACAACTGGCGTGAATTGAACATTCAAGGAATGGCAACCTATCTCGTTCGCGCCGGAAAAGTGAACTAACGCTTTTCTTTGGGTCTTCGTTTTTGCGAAGGCTCAAAGGACTCATGAGATTACGCCATTGGTTTGGGGCGTTTTCTAGCTTTTCAACCGGTATCCTGTACGAAACATCCACAGACAAACCATCCATAGGAGTGCCGCGATTAGGATCGACACAATCGCACCCACCCAAGGATTGCTCTCGCCAACACCTAAAATTCCCCACCGAAAACCATCAATAAGAAAATGGATCGGATTCCAGCTTGATATGGTCGACCATGGTTCAGGCAGGTCACTTACCTTGTAGAATGTGCCAGACAGAAACGCCAATGGTGTCACAAGGAAATTCGTGACCGCAGCGGTATGATCAAACTTTTCTGCCCATACCCCCGTCATGATACCCATCAATGCGAGTATCAACGCACCTATAAAGGCAAAAAACAGTGCCCAGAGCGGGTTTACCACCCCCAAACCAATGAACGGAAACACCAATAAGACTGCTAGCACAGCAACGCATAATCCCCGCGTTACGCCGCCCAACGCATAGGCCGTTGTCAATTCGCCCGGCGATAGAGGAGGCATCAGCACATCGATGATGTTTCCCTGCACCTTCCCAACAACGATTGACGATGAGGAATTTGCAAAAGCGTTCTGAATAACCGCCATCATCACAATACCGGGAGCGAGAAACGCAGCAAACGGCATCCCATCAACATCGCCACGGCGCGCCGCGAGCGCCAAAGTGAACACCGCCATAAACAGGCCTGCAGTCGCCACAGGCGCAACCAGCGTTTGCATGTAAACCTTGAAAAACCTATGAACTTCCTTGACGTACAACGTCATCATGCCACGCCAATTCACGCGCCCGAAGCGGCGTTGTCCCATTGGTGTGCGCTGTGCAGCGCTCGATGTCATCGACATTACAAACAAAGTTCCTTGATTTTATTAGGTTAACGGGACCAGACATACCTTGAAAGTGGCACACGTCATGTAATAAACTACCTCTATGTTCCATAAATAACCTGTTGTATTGCTTTATGATGCCACGGGCAAATTCTATGATTGAGGGTTCCCTATGTCTTGGACTGACGAACGAGTCGAAACGCTTAAAACCCTCTGGGGCGAAGGCCAAAGCGCCAGCCAAATCGCCAAAGTTCTTGGTGGTGTGACACGAAATGCCGTGATTGGCAAAGTTCACCGCCTTGGCCTTGCGAGCCGGACAACCGCTAAGCCGGATACGGCGAAGGCAGCGAAAAAAGAACCAGCTGCAGCGAAAAAGCCAAAGCTGAAAACCGTAGAAAAGGCTGAACCCGCAGCGGCGAAGGAAAAGCCAAAGCCGGTCACGACGCATAAACCGCCTGTGGTTACATCAACTTTCCCGCATCCGCCTGCTCCTTCGGAGCCTTTGGTGGATTTGGTGGATGTCGATGCCGCTGCAAAAAAGCTGTCATTGCTTGAGCTAAACGAGCGGACCTGTAAATGGCCCATCGGTGACCCGAGCAAGGGAGAATTCTATTTCTGCGGACACCCTGCCGATCCCGGCAAACCGTATTGTTCGTCTCATGTTGCGGCGGCATATCAACCGATGTCTTCGCGTCGGGACCGGGACCGTTCACGCTTAAACCGTCAAGCGATCGGCAGAAGCGCGTAACGACAATTATCAGCTATAATATAGTCAAAAGCCCTGCCGCTGCGCAGGGCTTTTGCGTTTCCATACCCTGATTATGCCCATCACCTACATTGCCGATGGAGAAATTTTCATTATCTAGTACCTCAGGGCGCAACTAATCGCCCGCTGACAAAGGCCACATAGAGACACCGATGATCCGCTACACGCTACAATGCGCGAACTCTCATCGCTTTGAAGCTTGGTTCAAAGGCAGTGATGCGTTCGATGAACAAGCTTCGGCTGGACAAATTTCCTGTCCGGATTGCGGCTCCATTAATGTTGAGAAATGTCTTATGGCTCCGGGCGTGCCAAAAAAGACAAGTGAAGTTGGCCCCCGCGAGTTCTTCAACCAGGTTCGCGCCTTTCGATCAAAAGTCATGGCAGAGACTGAGGACGTTGGAAACTCGTTTCCAGCCGAAGCGCGCAAAATGCATGAAGGCGAACTTGAGCATCGCCCTATTCGAGGAAATGCTTCGTCAGCAGAAGTCAAAGAACTCAAAGAGGATGGCGTCCCTATAGCCCCAATTCCTCCCGAACCACCGAGCGAAAATTGAGGCGCATGAAAATCGGTCTGATCTGGAAATCTACCTGATATCCACCACCGAAACGACTGGCTTTCAGATCACACGAAAACGACTGCATATAATCAGATTGTTTCCGCGACAAGAATATAACGCGATAGATCGCAAGTGGTATCTATCGGAACTATACACCAATCAAAAATAAAGTGGTGCGGTCGAGAAGACTCGAACTTCCACCCGTGTTACCGGACAGCGACCTCAACGCTGCGCGTCTACCAATTCCGCCACGACCGCACAATACGTGGTAGACGCGCCTCTTAGCAAAGGAGGAAAGGCTTGTGAAGTGGATTATTTGGTCAAATCCGTCAAACTGCCAATTCCTCTGATCCTCAGCCCATTTTCCAAGCGATTGCGAATGTATTGAGCACTTTTGCAACTTGTTCTTCGGTGGCTCCTGCCGTTGGTGTCACCACGGCAATCAGGCCTTTTTTATCATCTTTTTCACAGCTAATCGTTGCGTCAATGCCCTCTTTTTGAAGTGCATCGCTGTAGACACGTCGAATGGCAGAACGGCGGAGGTCAGGTTTGAAAATCTTACCCACAGCCGTTTTCGGTAACTCGCCCATTACTTCTGCATATACAGGATGAGCCGCGCGCTCTGGGACGTGCTCTTTTGCGAATGAAACGATCTCTTCGGGATCAAGGCTCTCGCCCTCATTCAACTCTACATAAGCGCAAGGCAGCTCGCCGGCATACGAATCCGGCTGGCCAATAACACCGACGAAGGCAACCTTCGGATGGGTCATGATCACCTCTTCGATCATGCCCGGATCAATGTTGTGGCCGCCTCGGATAATCAGGTCTTTGGCGCGGCCCGTAATCCAATAATAACCGTCCGGATCAACACGGCCCAAATCACCAGAACGGAGCCATTCATTGCCGTCCGGCCCTTTAACAAACACCTTATCGCGGGGAATATCTTTATAGCCGGGGAAGACGTGTGGACCGGTGATGCAAATTTCGCCGATTTGATCCTCTGCGGCCTCACCGGTGCAAACACCATCATCGTCAATGAGCAGCAATTTCATCCGCGTATATGGAAGCGGGAAACCAACTGATCCGATCTTACGCTCGCCATTCGGCGGGTTCACTGAACACACCACCGTTGCTTCGGTTTGGCCATAACCTTCGAGAATTTTAATGCCGGTTTTTTCTTCAAATTGCTTGAACAATTCAACAGGCAACGGAGCAGACCCGCAGACCGTAAAATTCAAAGAAGAGACATCCGCATCAATTTTGCGCTGGTTCAACGCCGCCAAAGCAGTCGGGACCGACATAAAGAAATTGACCTTGTAACGCTCTACAAGTTTCCAGAAATTATCAATAACGCCTTCACCTCGGAAACCTGCCGGGGTCATAAGCACCAGCCTGCCGCCGTTCATCGGACAAGTAAGACCCATCACATACGCGCCAAAGCAGTGGAACAAAGGCAAGGCACATAAGATCACGTCGCCCTCGTTCAACACACCTTCTTTCACGATATGGCCGATAAATACCATTCCGCCAATTTTGTGCGTCGCGAGTTTTGGATCACCCGTAGTGCCCCCAGTATGGAAATAGGCAGCAACACGATCACGGCCACCAGGAGGAATATCAAACGTCAGTGCATCACCCGGCTGCTCGGCGATCGCCTTATCCCATTGCAGGACTTTTTTGCCGTGATCCGCTGCCACTTTGGGACGGATCAACGGGATAATCCATGACAAGGGCGGCGACACATAGTTTAGCATGTCAATTTCGATGACATGCGTGACACCGGGCGCGGACTTCAGTGCTTCTGCTACGGTTTGCGCAATATCAGTTTTCGGAAAAGCGCGAAGGGTTACAACGATCTTTGCATCGGAATCGCGTAAGATCGACGCAATCTGTGAGGCTTCGAGCAGCGGATTGATCGGATTAACGATGCCTGATGTTTGAGCCGCGAACATCGCCGCCAGTGTTTCCGGCAAGTTCGGTAAAACCAGCGCAACTGAATTCGTTTCATCCGCACCGAGACTGCGAAATAAATTGGCGGCACGAGTAGAGATTTCGAGCAGCTCTTTATAACTCCAGTCATAGGCTTTGTCGGTAGGCTTACCTTTTAGCTGGAAGGTAACAGCCGTATTCGAAGGCCATTTTTCCGCGCCTTCCTGCAATACCTGATAGGTGGATTCGAGATCGTACCGATCTTCGAGAGGTATGGCCTCATGACGTGCGACGTCTTCTCGTACTGCCATCCGCATCGTATCGCCCATGTCTCTCTCCCTAGTGAGCGCTTACAGTCCTGCGCTGAGAAATTATTTCCAAGGACAGTTACACGCGCCTCAGCGACGCGCAAGACGCGCCGTAAGGTAAGCTTTTGATGAAAATTATTAGCTTTCCTCGTCGGAATGCATAATTGGCAGGTGGCGCGGGAACAACAACCAGCCAAGACCAAACCCGAAAAATGCCGCAGCAGTTAGAACATACCAACGCTGGTATCCAAATTGGTCAACCATAAATCCGCCCGGTCCCCAGACAAAGCGGAGTAAAATCGCAATTGTAAAAGCGCCAACTGCAAAAAAAGCCCAGATCAACCCGCTCTCGAATATCGTGACTTCTCTATTTTCGTCATCCATCACCACGCTCCTTTTAAAAGGTTAACGGAGCGTACAATGAAAAACCGATATTATGCAACGGCGCGGGATAGCGCGCATTGAGACCATAGTTTGCCTAACGCCTGCACCAGATGTTCAATATCGGCATCCGTATGCAATGGAGATGGTGTAAACCTCAGACGTTCTGTGCCTTTTGGAACAGTCGGATAGTTGATCGGCTGTACGTAAATGCCATACTCATCAAGTAGAATATCACTGAGCATCTTACACTTTGCAGCATCCCCAATCATGACGGGAACGATATGGCTTGGGTTCGCAAGATGCGGAATACCCACGTCCTCAAGGCGTTGTCGCAGGGTTGCAACCTGCTTACGTTGCCTCATGCGTTCCATGCTGCTTTGACGTAGGTGTTTGATCGACGCAAGCGCTCCCGCAGCAACCGCAGGCGGCAAGGCCGTCGTGAAAATAAACCCACTCGCGAATGAGCGCACAAAATCACACATTGAACGTGAGCCGGTGATGTAACCACCCATGACACCAAATGCCTTACCAAGCGTGCCTTCGATCAGCGTAACACGGTGAGCAATGCCTTCACGTTCGGCAACACCGCCGCCTTTAGGACCGTAAAGCCCAACCGCATGAACTTCGTCGAGATATGTCATCGCGCCGTATTTATCGGCGACATCACAAATGGCCTCAATCGGTGCGATATCGCCATCCATCGAATAGACGCTCTCAAAAGCGACGATTTTCGGGACATCAGGGTCCGCAGCGGCCAGCTTAGCCTCTAAGTCCGCGACATCATTGTGATCCCAAATCACTTTCTTCGCGCGCGAATGGCGCATTCCTTCGATCATCGAGGCATGGTTCAGTGCATCGGAGAAAATAATACAATTCTCGAGCCGCGATCCGAGGGTCCCCAATGCTGCCCAGTTAGACACGTAACCCGACGTAAACAGCAACGCATCTTCTTTACCGTGCAAATCAGCCAGCTCACGTTCAAGCTCGACGTGATGGTGGTTCGTGCCGGAGATATTGCGGGTTCCGCCCGCCCCTGCTCCGCATTCTTCCAAGGTATCATGCATTGCTTGTAAGACGACCGGATGCTGGCCCATGCCGAGATAGTCGTTGGAGCACCAAACGGTGACCTCGCGTTCGCCCCCTTCGAAGTGATTACGGGCCTTTGGAAAAGCCCCGCGACGGCGCTCTAAATCAGCAAAAACGCGGTAATTTCCATCTTCACGCAGCGTGTCGAGCTGAGCTTCAAAGAGTTGATCAAAGTTCATGGACTTTTCCCCGTTCGTAACCGTGCGTTATAGAAGGTACTATTTCTTTAGAATCGTTTGGCTTTTGCGGCAACAACCACTGCCACAATTTTGCGTCAGCAAGTGGAATAACCATCATCCAATGTTCAAGCAATGCAAGCGCTGTTAATGCTGAAAGTAAGGCAAAACCTACCGCTTCCGGCGCGCCCGCAGCCTGAACGCCCCATCTTTCCAGCCAACATCCGGTCGCAAATGTCAGAATTGTAACGGATATCGGAAAAAATGCGTTCATCGGAGCAATCCGAAAGTGGCTCGCGAGATGGCGCATCGGTTTCGGCAAAAAATCTACGTTTATATTCGGGACACCCAGATAGACATTCAGTTTGGCACTGATTCGGGCGAAGAAGAGCACGGCGAATGTCCATACGCCGAACATGTTTTCAGAACCATGTCCTATCCATGCAGCGATAACCATAATTGCAATCAGCGCGATTTCGGAATATGCGACCGTCCCCCATGCGCGCAAAAACCTCTCCCATGCCGGAACATCGGGCGGACAGTTATAAGTATTCGGGCCGCTAATGATCCCACATAAAAATGCAAGCTCAAACCAGCCCCAAATCAAGATCGCCGAGCCAAAGGCTCCGTAGATCGACCAAACATCCGTTGCATCCAGCGTATGCCAGAAACCCCAACATCCGAACAGCAATACTGGAACCGAACTGATTGTCAGTGCCGTGTGCGAGATTCCAATTCCATGATCAGCCCGTTTCACCCCAAGCAGGATCAGTCCGGTGGAAAACCACCAGACGATCAGGGCCACAACCGCAGCAACCCAAGGGATATGGAGCCAATCAACCATCGCAGCGATCAATACGCAGGAACAAGGTGACTGCTCTCAGGCACGGTATTTTTCTTTGAAGGAATAAGGTAAAGACCGACAAAGTTCTTACCAATCCGCGCACCCGCATAGGCTTTGCCGAACAAACCACCGATACCACCACGACGCTTTGCAGCATCCATATCGACAAAAGCCGCGCGCAGACGGGTTAAGCCGCGCTCCCACCGTGGATTATCAAGATCAATTTCCAACGGGAAAATCTGCTTCGAAATTTCCGAAGTCTTGCGCAGCACCTCACGGTCATATTCTTCGATGTCGATGCCAAGCGCTTTATGGAAGGCGGGGCGCTGATGATCGCGAACGCACATCACCGAATAGACGGCAATAAGAAAGAATTTGATCCACAGCTTGTTCCGACCCGAAGTGAGTTTGGGATCGGTCCGCATCAGCAAAGCAAACGCCTCGCCGTGGCTAAACTCATCATTGCACCATTCTTCAAACCACTTGAAGATCGGATGGATCATTTTGTCTGGATGCTTTTCCAAATGACGATAGATCGTGATGTAACGCGCGTACCCGATCTTTTCGGAAAGGTAAGTCGCGTAGTAGATAAATTTCGGCTTGAAGTAAGTGTATTGCTTTGCCTTGGTCAGAAAACCAAGGTTCACACCGATACCCGCTTCGCGCAGCGCATCATTGATAAACCCGGCATGGCGCGCTTCATCCCGCGACATATAGCTGAACAGCTCGCAAATATCCGGGTTCGAGCCGCGACGCTTCATTTCTTTATAAAGCACACATCCTGAGAACTCGGCAGTCAGAGAAGAGACAAGAAAATCGATCATCTCTTTTTTCAGTTCCGGCTCCATGCCGTCCCAGTCGATCTCGTTCCACGCTTCATTCTTTTTGAAGTGTTTTTTGTTTGGGTCCGATTTCATTTGCGCAATCAGACGATCCCATTCCTCGCGAACGGGCGAGACGTCGATGCGGTCCATCTCGTCAAAGTCAGTCGTGTAAAACCTCGGATCGAGCAGAGTGGTCTCCGCCGCCATCTCAGTCGTTTCGGTGACGACGTGCTTGCGCAGCGGTGAATCGGTTGGCTTCGGGTTGGTGAATTCTGTCGACGCATTCATAGCGTTACCTCCTCGGAGAAGGCGAATTCGCACAGCTCCATGAATTCAAGATTGCCGGTCATGCGCGTCCATTGACGTTTGGCCCAGCTCGCGCGCGTGATTGTCGCCGTCCGCGATTCAGTAATCACTTCGCCGTAGGCCGCCGTTACCGGCGCGCCATGAACCAGCACTTCATCGCCGGGGTGAACCACCGCGCCATTGTCAAATCGGACATGAGCATGAAGACTTTCAAAAACATGCGACACCTCGACTGTGCAGGGTGCTGTCTCTTTTCGTCTGAAAAACATCGTATGTCCTCCCCTATTCTTCCAACAGCCGCGCAAAAGCCGCTGCGTTATCATGGCCAAAGCCAAAGAGTTCGGCGCGCCATCCTGTTTCGTCATCCATCAACGCGAGGCGGCCATCCTCAAAACGGATAATCCGCACCGGAGCGGTAAGCGTCACACCTTGGTTACCCCGAACTCTGGCAAGCGCTCTTGAAACACCTGCAATGAAACCGCCTTGCGTGGGGTCGAGATCAGCGACCAAAGTTCCGTCAACATCAACGACTCGGGCCGATCCATCCATCTTGGCAAAGATTTGCACAGATCGCTCAGTTTTAACTGCGACATCTTGAGGCGGCAACGCACTCGGCGGATGTCCGGTCCAGCGCGCGAATGCAACGACAATGAGCGATATGGCCATCAGTGCAAACATAGCCCGGACCAGGATGCGCGGGATCATCTCCCGATCGCGCCTATCCAGCGTTGCGGTTGCCGCTTGCTGATTGAGCATGATGTTATCGGCCATACCCTTCGCTCCTATTCAGCCGCAACGAGCGCAGCAGCGGCCCGTTCTTCATCAGACGGCCTAGCAATTTTGATATGCGCTTGGGCGGCATCCGCCATAATCCGCGCCACTTGTTCTGAATCAGGGATAGAGCGTAATGCCGGTTGCGGCTTGCTCAGATGCCACGGACGAACATGCGGCCAGCATACGAGATAAGAGAATTTGGTTGATCCAATCAGATCAAGCGCAATGGTCCCATTTCCGTTTTTCCTGAGTGCAAGCTCAGCGGACCCAATCCACTTATAAGGAAGGTTGAGCGTCACCGTCAGCGCCGCCCCAATACGCATGGCAACGCGGCGATTGGTTATCGTATAAACAGTCGTCTTCGCCTGAACCAAGGCAATCAGGTAAAGCAGCGCAATCGCGATACCGCCCATGACGAGAAACGGAACACCCGCACGAAGATCAAGCGGTGCACCGCCTGCGCCTGTGTTCAAAATACTCCATCCCGCCATCGCCGCAAAATATGCTGCAATCCACCAAGTTTTAAAAGCATCCCGCGCCAATCCCAACCAGCTAGGCGATCCTTGCCAGAGGATATGTTCGCCCTCGGGCGGGACTTCGGGCAGGCCCCGAATTGGTTCAATCGCGAAATCATCGTGGTCGTGCGACACAATCTATCCCCTTAAACCAATGGTCCAAGGCGCGACTCTGAAGCGTAGAGTTTCCCGCCCGCGTAATAACCGCAAATCTTTTCTTCTTCGAGCATCGTAACCTGCGTTGCAGATGCAATCGAAGGCACATTGGCGAAATGCTTCCCCATGATGGAAAGTACGGTGACGCGATCCTTCTTAATGCGCGCGATTTGCATCGGGATCAGGCGTGAGCCACCCTCGTTCAATTCGACCTCAAGATAGCGGACCAACTGTTCCGGTTCGTCGATCCACATATCGGAGATCGTACCAACCACTTCTCCATCCTGTGCCTCGACCGGAAGGCCGCGCGGATCGCGTCCGGCGGAGACATGAAACTGTTCCGCTTTGACCATAGGTACGATTTTGGGATGACCTGCTGCGTCAATCTCCGGTACATCGCGGCGCTCTGCCCATGATGCCGGACCGACACCATCGATCATAGGATCACCTGTGGGTTCGAACGGCGAGCCAGCAGAGGGAGACGTCAGGCGTAATGCTAGTTCCCGCTGATCACCATCATTCGCTTGAGGCACGGTGACCGATCCACGACCATGAGGCAGCTTGAATGTTTTCTTTTTCGGAAGCGGGAAAGGCCCCTGATTAGGGGCGGGCTTTCCATCCTCAGTTTCCATCGGATAGCCTTCACGCATATTCTCGCGCTGAAGGTAAATGATCAGCCCTGCGAAAAATATCCAAAACAGATAAAGCAAAACCTGAGCAAAATCGACATGGCCGACAATGGTTGATGTAATGTCCATGGTTGTCTCCTACGCCATTCAAGTCGGAAATTCGGAAAGGCCAATTTTACTGGCCTGAGTTTTTGAAGAAGTCTTTGCAGCCGTGCGCGCCAAGGGACCAATGAGGATCAAAGTCAAAACCAGCAGCACAATTTCGGCTTGATAGACAATCGAGTAAGGCAATGAAGGCCGCGAAAGCACACCGCCAATGACACCAGAGTCAATCATCCAAACCATGCCGTCTCGGATGCCCCCGCCCAGTGCAACGCCCAATCCAACGGCAGTTGCTTGTGCAGCACCCCAAGCGCCAAGCGCCAAGCCGCGCCCCGCATTACCAGAGACGGGCATTGTCATCGCTCCAGTCAGCATTGCGACAGCAAACAGCCCTGCACCGAAACCGATCATGACCGCACCGAGAAAGAAGATTGGTGTCCAGTCAATAAACTCTGAACCAATGACAACTGCGAACGCTGCAATGCCTGCGACGATACCGCGCGAGGCCATCGTGTAAGGCGAAACGCCACGAGACAATGACCGCGCTGCAAAGCCAAATGCGATTAATGCACCCAATGACCAAACCGCCGTCAGAAACGTCGTTGAGGAAACGCTGAGACCAAGGACTTCGCCGCCATAAGGTTCGAGCAACACATCCTGCATCGAGAAGGCGCATGTTCCCAGTACGACGACTGCCAGCAAGCGCCCTGCCATTCCACCCTTTAAAAAATCTGCCCAAGCGTCAGCAAATTTTGGTTTGGGTTCTGCCCGTTCAGACTTGCTCATCGGGCGCATGGATTCCTGCTTCCATACAGCCACGATGTTTAACAGGAGAGTAACGAGCGCGGTCCCCTGAATGACTTGGACCAATCGCATCTCGGAAAAGTTTTCCAGCAAGGCTCCGACTATTACTGCCGACACACCGATGCCCAGCAAAAACATCATGTAGAGCAAGGCGACAACACGCGGGCGGGTTTCATCGGTTGCTTGATCACTTGCCAAAGCGAGGCCCGCCGTTTGCGTCATGTGCAGACCTATGCCTGTCATCAAAAACGCAAGCGCAGCCAAGACTTCACCGGCCCAAGACGGGCCAAGCTCTTGACTGCCTGAAAGGATCAAAATTGCAAATGGCATGATCGAGAGGCCGCCAAACTGCCACAACGATCCAAACCACATATAGGGAACGCGCTTCCAACCGATTGACGAACGGTAATTGTCAGACCGAAACCCGAGCAAGGCGCGGAAAGGAGCAATCAAAACCGGCAATGCCACCATAAGGGCGACTAGAAACGCGGGCACGCTGAGTTCAACGATCATAACCCGATTTAATGTACCGAGCAGTAACGCCGTTGCCATTCCGCAAGAAATTTGAAACAACGAAAGGCGCAGCAAACGGCGCAAAGGAAATCCATCCGAACTGGCATCCGCAAAGGGAAGCATGTTCAATTTGAACTGTGTCAAAGGATGGAGTTCGCGGTCCGCCATCAGCTTAGTTCCATCGCCAAAGACTTATAGAAACCAGTCGACACCCGCCCTACTTCGGTAAGCGTGGCAGTTTTCGTCTCATCTAATTTTGATAGTTCCCGCTCCAAGCGTGGAATGCTTTGCGGCACGATTGCCGGTGAACGATCACTGCGCGGAAAGGCTTTACCCGCAATATGCATCGCGGTGAGCATTGGCGTCTTTGGCGCGACGGTAAAGACGGCGGTTTTTTTCGTACGGGCTTGCAAACGTACCAGCGCCCGCGCGATGTCAGCCGGTTTATAATGGATGAGACTATCCATCGCGGCGACGTAATCAAACTCTCCCCATGCAGCATCAAGCATGTCGCCCGCTTCAAAACGGATGGACGGCAACAGAGACGCCGGAGTGCGATCCCGTGCGACCTCTAGCAAATTCGGCGAAATGTCGATGCCGATAACTTCTGCTCCGCGCTCTGCAAGGGCAGCACTTAATTGACCGACACCGCAGCCTGCATCCAGCACACGTTGCCCTGTTAAATCAGACGGAAGACGCGACAATAGAATTGCGCGCATCTCATCACGGCCCGCACGTACAGTCTGTCTGATCTTGGACACCGGCGCATCCGACGTGAGCTGTGCCCATGTCTTTGCTGCGGTGCGATCAAAATACGTCGTTAGACGCTCGCGCGTTTCTGTATAGGTATCAGCCATTAATCAAAACCGAGCAATTCAAAGATCTCACGATCCGGCAATGACTCCGGAGCCATAGGCTCCGTTCCGTTCCAGAGGACTTCGGCGAGCCGCATGTATTCTTTTTGCACCGCGACAATATCCTCATCGGGGTCCATCTCGAATAATGTCTTTTTCTTAAGGCGCGACCGGCGGATTGCATCGAGGTCTGGCAAATGCGCCAGACGATTAAAGCCGACAGTCTTGCAATACCGGTCAACCTCGTCTGTATCTTTCGAACGGTTGGCAACACAGCCCGCAAGACGGACATTATAGTTTTTCGACTTAGCCTGAACCGCCTGGATGATCCGGTTCATCGCATAGATGGAATCGAAGTCATTCGCGGTGACGATCAAGGCCCGGTCCGCGTGTTGCAAAGGCGCAGCAAACCCGCCACAAACGACATCACCAAGTACGTCAAAAATCACGACATCTGTATCATCGAGAAGATGGTGTTGTTTCAGCAGTTTTACTGTCTGTCCAACGACATACCCGCCGCAACCCGTACCCGCCGGTGGCCCGCCAGCCTCTACGCATTTGACGCCGTTAAAACCTTCATAGACATAATCTTCAGGGCGCAATTCCTCGGAATGGAAATCGACCTCTTTAAGTGTGTCGATTACGGTCGGAACGAGCCGGCCCGTCAGCGTGAAAGTCGAATCGTGCTTCGGGTCACAGCCAATTTGCAGGACACGATGGCCCAGCTTACTGAACGCCGCTGATAGATTTGAAGACGTAGTGGACTTACCAATTCCGCCTTTTCCGTAAACGGCAAAAACCTTCGCCGTATCAATCTTCATTGACGGATCAAGCTGTACTTGTACCGACCCTTCGCCATCCGCACCGCGAGGTAAAACCGGCGGGGTATCGAGATCTAACGGGCTCATGCGAGCCTCCTTTCCAGCGGCTGAGTCATTCTGCCGCGACTCCTATTCCTTCGAGCCTGTCTTCCAGCTCATCAGCACCTTGACGAAGGGCTTCCAACGTCTCGGCATCGGGATTCCAATAATTGCGCTCATGCGCTTCGAGCAGACGATTTGCGACACGGGAACTGGCCGCTGGATTTAGCTCGGCCAAGCGGCGGCGCATGTCTTCATCGAGGATAAACGTCTCGCTTAGGCGCGTATAAACCCAAGGGTCAATCTCGCCCGTGGTGGCGGACCAACCGAGAGTATTTTTCACCTGTGCGTCGATTTGCAAAACGCCTTCGCTACCGTGCTTCAGCATTCCCTCGAACCATTTCGGGTTCAGCGAACGGCTGCGTGTTTCAAGTGCGACCTGTTCTTTAAGAGTGCGGATTTTGCCGTCACCCTTGGTCGTATCACTGATATAGACGGCGGCCTCTTCGCCGCGCGCCCGCTTAACGGCGCGGGAAATTCCACCCAATGTGTCGAAGTAATGATCGACCGTGGTTACGCCTAACTCAACGCTTTCCAGATTTTGATAAGCGAGTTCGACATCCTCTAAAGCGGTTTTCAAAAGTGCGCCCTGTTGGGCGCATTTTCCATTGCGGCCATAGGCAAAACTTTTCCGCTTTTCATAAGCATCGGCGAGTTCTTCTTCCTCGTCCCAAGCTCCTGAATCAATAAGGTGATTCACATTGGAACCATACGCTCCTTCGGCATTGGAAAAGACCCGCAGCGCCGCCGTTTCAAGATCAACACCCATCCGCTTCGCATAATCAAGCGCATGGGCGCGAATGTAATTTTGCTCCAGCGGTTCATCGGCGGCGGCGCAGATATAGGCGGCTTCCGCAAGCAATTTCGTCTGCAATGGCAAGAGGTCGCGGAAAATGCCGGAAAGGGTCATCACGACATCAATACGTGGTCGGCCCAGTTCTTCTAGTGGGACCAGATCGGCTCCACCAAGACGCCCGTAATTATCAAAGCGGGGTTTGGCTCCCATCAAGGCAAGCGCTTGCGCGAGAGGTGCACCGTCGGACTTAATGTTATCCGATCCCCAAAGAACAAGCGCTACACTTTGCGGAAGCGCATCATGGCGATCTATCAAACGCTGTGCCTGACGCGCGCCGTCTTGCATGGCGTATGCCGTCGGCATCCGAAACGGATCAAACGCATGAAGATTTCGCCCTGTCGGGAGAACGTCCGGTGAGCGAATGACATCTCCGCCCGGTGCAGGGGCAGTAAACCCGCCTGCGAGGGCGTGCATCATCGCAGGCAATTCCGTGCTGTCATCAAACGAGGCTTCGGCCCGCACAATCACGTCTTCAGGGGTCTTGGCCTCAATCATTGCCTCGCGATACGCCGCGCGTTTTTCTTTCGCAACCGGCTCACCGACAACATGTAAACCATCGGGGATCAAAGCGCTTTCAACTTCAAGTACCTTTACCCAAAGCGTCGCCGGATCGCCTTCATCATCAAGGTCAACAGCCTCGGCTTGATCTGCGATTAACGTGCGAAGTTCGGCCTCTTCGCTCGCGCCCGGCGGCAATTCGCGCCATTGCTGGAGGGTGTCTTTCAGATCGAGCAGCGCTTTATATAAACCCGCTTTTGAGAGAGGAGGAGTCAAATGCGAAATCATGACCGCACCGGCACGGCGTTTCGCCAACGTGCCTTCGGACGGGTTGTTCACGGCATAGAGATACACATTCGGCAAATCGCCGATTAAGCGGTCAGGCCAACAGGATTCGCTTAGGCCGGAATGCTTGCCGGGCATAAACTCAAGCGCACCGTGCATTCCGAAATGTAGCAGGACATCCGCTTGAAAGTCATTTTTGAGCCACCGATAGAATGTGCTGAAAGCATGGGTAGGCGCAAAGCCCTTTTCAAACATGAGGCGCATTGGGTCGCCCTCATATCCGAATGTCGGCTGGACACCGACAAAGACATTTCCGAACTGAGCACCCAAAACAAAGACGCCGCCGCCATCTGATTGCTGACGACCGGGGGCCGGTCCCCAGACTGCTTCAATGTCTGCTAAGTATGGTTCACCTGCCACAATTTGATCGGCGGGCACACGCGCCGCAACATTTGCTTCCTGACCATATTGCGCCGCATTACCTTTCAGAACTGCATTCCGCAAATCATCTACCGTCTCAGGAACAACGACCGAGTATCCATCGGACTTCATCTTGAGGAGCGTGTTATGCAGGCTCTCGAAAACACTCAAATAAGCGGCTGAACCAACCGCACCGGCATTGGGCGGAAAGCCGAAAATTACGACGCCGACTTTGCGGTCGGCAATCTGAGAGCGGCGGAGTTTAACATGGCTTAATGCGCGGCCCGCAAGACGCTCAATCCGCTCGGGACATGGGATCATCGCATTCACTGCGCCCTGAGGTTGACACCGATGAGCACATCCTGTGCATCCATCATCGCCAACGCGCCCGCCAAAGATCAGTGGATTTGTTGCGCCGTCAATTTCAGGAAGCGCGACCAGCATTGTCGCTTCAACAGGGCCAAGGCCGGTATCACTTTTCGCCCATTGGCCTAGCGTTTGAAACTCTAGCGCATGGGCAGAAATATACGGAAGATCAAGACGCATCAGCACTTCTTGTGCCGCGTTGCTATCCTGATACGCCGGACCACCAACAAGACTAAAACCGGTCAATGAAATGAGCGTGTCAATCATTGGCCCTCGTGGACCTTCAAAAAACCGCTCAATCGCAGGACGCGCATCTAGGCCCGATGCAAAGGCCGTTACAACACGAAGACCGCGCGCTTCGAGGGCAGCGATAACCGCATCGTAATGAGCGGTATCACCCGCGAGGATATAAGACCGCATGACCAGCAACCCGACGCTTCCCACTTGGTTTGAAGGTGCAGGGAGCGTGGCAATGTCGGTCGTGATCCTCTCGGGATGTTTCGGATGGTAGAGGCCAACTTCGGGGTAATCAATCGGTGCGGATGCCTCGACAGCGGCGAATTTGATCCGCTTAGCATAGCGGTTGACGAGAAAACGCACGAGAGACTCGATATTCTCGTCTGATCCACCGAGCCAATATTGCATCCCCATGAAATACGCGCGGACGTCTTGCGCTTTGCCGGGAATGAATTTGAGAATTTTCGGCAGGCGGCGCAGCATTTTCATCTGCTTTTCGCCACTGGCATTTTTCGTTTTGCTCGACCCGCGCAATTTTTTCAGCAGCTTGAGCACACCCGTCGTCGGCTGGCTCATATCGAGATCACCCAAGCGGGTGAGCGATACGATTTCGCTGGCCGAAATACAGGCAAATACACCGTCACAATGATCACGCCGTGCTTGCAACGCCGGTAAAATGGCGGAGACATGCTCTTCGAGAAACAAGAGGTTTACGAGGATCATATCGGCGTTTGCTATCGCCTCGCGTGTTTGGTCCAGATATTCAGGATTTTCCGACCACATCGCCGCCGCATAAATCGACATCGAAAGGCCGGGGAAGACACGAGCAAGTTTAGCTTCGACACGGCGCGCCGGTCCCGCAGCATGACTATCGAGCGTCACAATGACGATACGATAGGGGTCCGGTCCCATTATGCCGGTATCATCGAGCATAATGCGCCTTTGCTTCGTAAAGGGTTTCGATTGAAATTGAGGTCACGCCCTGCTCAACAGCAAATTTTTCCGTATTGCGGCGTGCTTTTCCGCGCACAAAAAATGGAATTTTCCGTAGCTCTTTTTCAGCACCGGCGAGCCATGTAACGCCGTCCTTGATCACTGGTTCTGGCGTATCTGTTTTCTCTTCGACGACACGCCGTTTTTGTGCAGCGGGCGTGTGGCTACCGTGGTGACTGGCCCCGGCATCGTCATGGAACTCGAAGTCTTCGCGGAACATATGGAGCAAGTGCTCCTCAAGCCCCATCACAAGTGGATGCACCCATGTATCAAAGATCACATTCGCGCCTTCCCATCCGACTTGCGGAGAGAAACGGGCGGGAAAATCTTGTACGTGAACGGGGGCGGAAATGACTGCACAGGGAATGCCGAGGCGCTTTCCGATATGGCGTTCCATTTGTGTGCCGAGGATCATTTCGGGTTGGAGCGCTTCAATCGCGGCTTCGACTTCCAGATAATCGTCAGTGATCAAGGCTTCGAGGCCCAGTTCTTTGGCACATGCACGAACCGGACGTGCGAATTCGCGGTTATAACACCCAAGCCCGACGACTTCGAAGCCCATCTCTTCTTTTGCAATCCGCGCGGCGGCGATTGCGTGCGTGCCGTCACCAAAAATAAAGACGCGCTTGCCTGTGAGGTATGTGGAATCGACTGAACGGGAATACCAAGGCAACCGCAGGCGGCTATCATCGACAACGGTATCAGGCAGTCCGGCAATTGCTTTCACTTCAGCGATAAAATCACGTGTTGCGCCGACGCCAATGGGTACAGTCTTGGTAAAGGGCTGCTTATATTCCCGTTCCAACCAGCGACACGCCGTCTCGCAAGTTTCGGGATAAAGCATCACGTTGAAATGCGCTACACCAAGCCGCTGTATATCAGCTGGCGTTGCATCAAGCGGGGCAACGACATTCACCGCAATACCTAGGCTCTCAAGAATAGAAGATAGCTCGACAACATCATCGCGATGGCGAAATCCGAGGGCCGTCGGGCCAAGGATATTGCACGTAATTTCTGGTGTTCGTTCAACTGGCGCGCTGAGCGCACGGCAGATTTCGTAGAAAGTCTCCGACGCGCCGAAATTTTCTTTGCGTTGATAGCTCGGCAATTCCAGCGGAATCACTGGAACAGGCAGGCCCATGCTTTCGGATAAGCCGCCGGGGTCGTCCTGAATTAACTCGGCAGTACAGGACGCGCCGACGATGATTGCTTCGGGCTGAAACCGATCAAAAGCATCTTTGCAGGATTCTTTGAACAACGTTGCCGTATCGGACCCAAGATCACGGGCTTGAAAGGTCGTATAGCTGACCGGCGGGCGATGGTCGCGGCGCTCGATCATCGTGAACAGCAAATCGGCGTAAGTATCGCCTTGCGGCGCGTGCAACACGTAGTGCAAGCCCTTCATCGCAGTCGCAACGCGCATTGCGCCGACATGGGGCGGGCCTTCATATGTCCACACGGTCAGCTTCATAGCGTCAGCCCTTCGCGGCGCTTTAGCGGTTTTGCGAATAACGCGGCAAGATCACCGGCTTGCTCGTATCCGTGGATTGGTGTGAAGACGAGTTCGATGGCCCATTTGGTGGCAAGGTCCTCAGCTTCTAACGGATTGGCGAGACCAAGACCGCATACCGTGAGATCGGGTTTTGCCGCCCGACAACGATCAAGTTGCAAGTCAACGTCTTGACCTTCGGACAGAACTGGACCTTCGGCGATAAGGTCGAGATCCGCGCTTACGAGATCACGGTGGATATAGGGCGCACCGATTTCGAGAGCCGTCATCCCACATTCGCGCGTCAAAAACCGAGCGAGCGGAATTTCAAGTTGAGAATCAGGGAAGAAGAAAACGGACTTTCCGCTCAATCGCTCTGACGCCGCCGCGACCGCCTTTTGCGCGCGGGCGCGCGGGGCTGCGGTTACTTCATCGAATTTTTCGGGACTAACATTAAAAGCCTCCGCAATCGTGCGAAGCCATGCCGTCGTGCCCTCTTCTCCAAAGGGGAATGGTGCTGCGAGGTGTTGTGCACCGCGCCCGGCTAACGCACCTGCGGTCGCACCAAGGAAGGGTTGAGCGACGATAAACTTGGTGTTCGGACCTATGCCGACCTCAGTGTCAGCATTGCGTGAGGGCAGTGCTTTGACGACAGGAACGCCAAGAGCTTCGATCAATCCCACAAGCTGATCTTCGACCACATCCGGCAGAGCGCCAACGAGGAGCAGCTGCTCCGCATCAGTCTCAGGCAAAACCGGAACCATCGAGGCGAGGCATTCATCTTCGCCTTGGGTAAAGGTCGTCTCGATCCCTGATCCGGTAAAATTAAGCACCCGAACTTGCGGCGCATGGGCTTGTGTAAGTCGCTCGGCTGCACGGCTAAGATCAAGTTTGATGACCTCAGAAGGGCATGATCCCACGAGGAAAAGCTGACGAATATCAGGGCGGCGCGCGAGCAAGCGCTCTACTTCGCGGTCCAGTTCTTCATTCGCATCGGCCAGACCCGCCAAGTCTTTTTCTTCAAGAATTGCAGTCCCAAAACGCGGTTCGGCGAAAATCATCACCCCTGCCGCCGATTGTAGCAAATGCGCGCATGTGCGCGATCCCACGACGAGGAAAAACGCATCTTGAATTTTGCGATGCAGCCACACGATACTGGTCAGACCGCAGAAGACTTCGCGCTGCCCCCGTTGCTTGAGAACAGGTGCGTTGCCACAGCCGACCGAGGGCGGTTTGATTTGCGCAAAGGCGTTCATGCCGCCACCACATCATCGGTCGAAGACGATGGTTGACCAAGACGCGCCAGCCGGAATTTCCAGATGAACTGCGCCGCATTGACCACGTAGACCGCGTAAGCAGCGAGTGCGAGCATCATCAACGCGGTTGGTTCTAACCCTCCGGCCAACAACGCAACCAGATATGCCGTATGCAATGCAATGACGAGAAAGCTGACAACATCTTCCCAAAAGAAAGCAGGTGCGAGAAGGTATTGACCGAAGACAACCTTCTCCCAAATCGCGCCCGTTATCATGATCGTATAAAGCAACGCCGTTTTAATAACGATTGAGATCGTGGCAATGCCATAACCCTCGCCGGTCATGAGATAACGAACAACCAGAGCCAACGAGATCAGGAAAACCAAAAACTGGATCGGAGCGAGAATCGCCTGAACAGTCGTCCACTTTGTCGTATCGCGACGTTTTCTTTCCTCCGCAGAGTAAAGCCCGGATCGACTATCACTGTTGGATTGGTTGATCGGCACGCATCCGTTCCCCGTGTCACTTCATGCCGGTTGAGCTAACGCCACGAAACACAGACTGTCAACTTTTTAGAACACTTTACACATACAGGCAGAATAGAAGACTAGACACACCTAAAAGCGCATATCCCATTGTTTTATAGTCAATATGCGGAGCTATATGTATAGATTTCAAAGATTTGCTTAGCTCAATTATCTAGCAACCGGCTCGATTTCAGTTTCCCCTTCGCAACATTTGTCCAATTCAGTTGACAATTTCTAGTTTGCAAATGAATGTGTGTACGGGACCCGATTTCTCAAACAGTACCGAGGCATCAAACGACCAACAATAGAGATAAAGGATCGGTTTTGACGCGCATCGTGCAAACATCGAAACTTGAATCTGGATCGGCAAATTGTTCGATTGAGACGCATGGCGCGTGTGTGTCGTCTGAAGCCACAACAACACATTCTCAAAAAGAAATTATAGCTTTTCGTGATGCAGCCGCAGCGCTTTGCGATCCACTTTTGAAAGTGGAAAACGGCGCTTATGATCAGTTGATTATGAATATGATTACCGGAGGCATTTCTCCGAACGATCTAATCGATCATGTCATTCCCGCGGCAGCACAAGAACTTGGCGAAGAATGGCTTTCCGACACGCGATCTTTCACGGACGTTACGATTGGAACATCAAGATTACAGCAGATCGTGCGTAATCTTGAAACTTCGCTCGTGCGCGAAAATTTCGTCAATATTGTCGAGCGCAGAGCATTATTAATCATCCCAGAAGCTGAACAACACACGCTTGGCTCAGTCATTCTTGCAAATCAGCTGCGTCGTCACGGAGTACGGGTCGATGTCGTCTTTGACAACAAAGCAAACGGCCTTAGTTCGAAAGTCAGTGACGGGTTATATTTTTTGATTGGCTTTTCGATTGGCACGGATCAGTCGATCAAACGTGCCAGTTCAATTGTCACCATGCTGCGCGATTGCCGGGTAAAAGCACCGATTGCACTCGGAGGGACTGCACTAACATGTGATCCCAAAAGCGTCGTTTATGATGTTGGCGCAGACTTTTTCGCCCATAATGCACGAGAAGCGCTTGATCTTTGCGATATATGCGTGTCACGAGATGCCTTATTACCGCGACAAGCTGTGGACGCTTGAAAGTTATTTTTAGAACGACGGATATATCGCTTTGGCGAAATTGAAAAAAAATACGTCCAAAGGGCGTCAGGCAAATGAGGAAACAGCATCCGCGCTTGAGCGGGCGCTCCGCGATGCCAGCGATATAATTCTGATTTTGAACAAAGACTCCACAGTCGATGAAGTTTACGTAAGCAATGCGAAAAATTCGCTGGGCAATCTCGATCATTGGCAAGGGCAAAATATCAACGCGCTGCTTACGGAAGAGAGCAAACCTAAACTCAAGAAGCGCCTATCCGGGGTATCAAAACAAGACCAACCCGCCTCATCATTCATTGAATTAAATCATGTTGATGAGGGTGAAAGAGAATTTCCGGCTCGTTATACAATCCATTCGGCTGATGACGCGGGCGCGGTCATTCTCGTTGGCCGCGATTTGCGCGCAACTGCCGAAGTTCAACAGCAACTTGTTCGGGCGCAGCTTGCCCTTGAAAAAGAATACGAAAAACATCGGGATTTCGATACCCGTTACCGCGTTCTCAGAGACAACCTCAATGAAGCAATTATCTTCGTTGATGCCTCTAATGGCCGAATTTTGGATGCAAATCTTCTCGCCGCAAAACTGTTCAATGTTGATTCCAACGGCTTGATTGGCCAGTCTATCAACTCGGTGCTTAAAAATATAAACCGGCGTTCTGCTTTGGAACTTTTGCTCAATGCAGCAACCGAAAAAGATCCTCTACCGATGGCGGCAAAGACAGCCCAAACCAAAGAGACATTAAAGATTCATCCGACCCTGTTCCGTTCTGCCGGTGACATGATGTTGCTGTGCCGCCTGGACGTTGGGGAGCGAGACGCATCGGAAGCAGAACAACTCACCTCGGCACTCGGTACGTTGTTTCGCACCGGGTCCGACGCGATTGTCTTTACAGATTCCAGTGGCGAAATCCGTCATGCGAACGAAGAGTTTCTCAGATTATGCGACGTCGTTCACCTATCTGATCTAAAAGAAAAAATGCTAGGGGATTTTCTTTTACGAGGATCGATTGATCAAAAAATTCTATTAGAAACAACGGCTCAAACAGGGCGTATCAAAACTTTCGCCACAAAAATCAAGAGTGCGCATGACACCGAAACCGATGTCGAAATTGCCTCGTGCCACTTGAATGATCAGCCGAATCCTTATTTCGGTTTCGTCTTGCGCAACCGCTCACAGATCGAAGCAATACGCGAGAGAGAAAGCAGCGAAAAAGCGACCCATAATGCGATGGAGCTTGTCGGTACGGCTCCCCTGAAAGAATTAGTGGCTGCGACAGCGGATGTTGTGGAGAAAATGTGTATCGAAACAGCCGTCAAGCTGACAGATAACAACCGCGTTGCAGCCGCAGAACTTCTCGGCCTGTCACGCCAAAGCTTTTATGTACGCCTGCGAAAATATGACCTGCTCAAGAAGGATGAAGAGTAACATTTTCACCTGCGACATCTGATTTCATTATTACAGACAGTTCCCTCTTCCAATTCCAAGCTGTAATGTTATCGTTACACTATGGCTGTCACAGAAATCCATCACTCAAGGCGACTTCCAGCGCCATCTGCTATGCTGGAACTGATCAAGCCAATCACTTGGTTTCCGCCGATGTGGGCGTTTTTATGTGGTGCAATCTCAAGCGGTGTTTCGCCTTCTGGCCGATGGCTCGAAATTGCATTGGGTGTTGCGCTTGCCGGACCGATTGTGTGCGGGATGAGCCAAGCCGCGAATGATTGGTGTGATCGCCATGTTGATGCGATAAACGAACCGAACCGCCCTATTCCATCGGGTCGTATTCCCGGTCGCTGGGGGTTCTGGATCGCCGTCGCGATGACTGTACTTTCGCTTTTTGTCGGCTCATTTCTTGGTACTTGGGGATTTGTTGCCACGATTGTCGGTGTGGTTTGCGCGTGGGCATATTCTGCCGAACCCATCCGGCTTAAAAGATCAGGCTGGTGGGGACCGGGGCTTGTTGGCCTGTGCTACGAAGGACTGCCATGGTTTACCGGCGCTGCAGTTCTCGCAGCTGGCTTGCCGACAACTGAGGTCATTATCGTCGCGATCCTTTATGCGTTAGGCGCACATGGAATCATGACTCTCAATGACTTTAAGGCGTTGGAAGGCGACCTCGAGACGGGCGTGAAATCTTTGCCCGTTACACTCGGTCCTAAACGCGCGGCGTATGTCGCTTGTATCGGAATGGCGATCCCGCAAGCCGTAGTCATCGGATTGTTATGGTTCTGGGGAATGCCAATCTACGCGCTCGCAGTCACAGGGCTGCTCATCGGACAAATCTTTGCCATGCGCGTTTTGCTTCGCGATCCGAAGGGACGCGCGCCTTGGTATAATGCCGTCGGCGTAACGATGTTTGTCAGCGGCATGATGGCGGCTGCATTTGCACTCAAATCATTAGGAGCTGTGGGATGAAGCTGTCGTGGTTTTCAATCGTGCGCCTTGGTCTGATCCAAATGGCCCTCGGAGCCGTAGTCGTTCTGACCACATCTACGCTGAACCGCCTTATGGTGGTTGAGATGGCGTTGCCTGCGATCCTGCCCGGATTTTTGGTTGCGCTGCATTACGGCATTCAGATCACAAGGCCTAATTGGGGGTTCCTCTCTGACATGGGCGGAAACCGCACGACTTGGATCATAGGCGGCATGGCAGCGCTCGCCTGTGGAGGAATGTTGGCGACAGTCGGAACAGTGTTGATTGACGATCAATTCGGCGTTGGTCTCGCGGTATCGATCTTTGCCTACGCTTTGATCGGCCTCGGTGTGGGCGCATCGGGAACATCGCTGTTGGCTTTGCTGGCGACGGCAACTGAACCAAGACGCCGCGCCGCAGCCGCGACAATTACTTGGCTTATGATGATCTTTGGCATTGCGGTTACCGCGACCATTGTCGGCAAAATGCTTGATCCGTATTCGCATGGTTTGTTGCTCAAGATCGTTGCTGTCGTCGTGAGTGGCGCGTTTGTCCTGACCTGCCTTGCAATTTGGGGAATTGAGCGCCGCGTCGTCGCTGAAAGACGCGACGAAGCCGCTGTTCCTTTCCTCGTCGGATTACGCGAAATCTGGGGCGAGCGAGAGGCACGGCATTTCACTATTTTCGTCTTTCTCTCGATGGTCGCGTATTTCATGCAAGAGCTTATTCTGGAGCCTTACGCCGGATTAGTTTTCGCATTTACGCCGGGCCAATCCACCTCATTATCGGGTGCGCAGAATGGCGGTGTGTTCCTCGGAATGCTGACCGTCGGCATCGCCGCGACCGGGTTCAAAATCGGTTCATTGAGGTTTTGGGTCACTTTTGGCTGTCTCTCCTCTGCCGCTGCCCTATGCATTATCGCGATGCTTGGACAGATCGGTGTCGGCGCTCCTCTCGGTAAAGCGGTCATATTTTTAGGTTTCTCAAATGGTATTTTTGCTGTTGCAGCTATTGGATCAATGATGCAACTCGCCGGAGAAGGCCGCACCGGGCGCGAGGGAACCCGCATGGGGCTGTGGGGCGCAGCACAAGCAATCGCCGCCGGCTTTGGCGGCCTGTTCGGAGCGGGAGCTGTCGATGCCACCCGACTCGTTATCAATTCGGATGGCTCTGCATACGGGATCGTCTTCCTGTTTGAAGCCCTGCTATTTCTCATTGCCGCCGCTGTCGCGCTTCGCGTGATCCGGGGTCATTCACGGGGGGATCGCCCCCTCACCCAAGGAGAACTCTCATGCGCTACGATGTAGTTGTTGTCGGCGGCGGGCCTGCGGGTGCAACCGCTGCTATGGATCTTGCACGCGAAGGCAAAAGCGTTGCGATGCTTGATCGCGATGGGCGCATTAAACCTTGTGGCGGTGCTATCCCGCCGAGGCTGATCGAGGATTTCGATATTCCAGACGCTCAACTGGTTGCAAAGATTAATACCGCTCGGATGATCTCTCCGACGGCGCGGCATGTCGATATTCCGATTGAAAACGGTTTTGTCGGCATGGTGGACCGCGAGTATTTCGATGAATTCTTGCGTAAGCGGGCAGTCGTCTCTGGGGCAAAAAGATATAGCGGTACATTCGTCAGCATTGACCGCGACGATCAAGGGCCAATCGTCACCTTTAAAGATAAGCAGACACAAAAAAACCGGACGCTTTATGCAAAGCTGGTGATTGGAGCCGATGGCGCACGTTCTGCTGTCGCCCGCTCGGAAGTACCCGGCGGAGACACCATTCCCTATGTCATGGCGTATCATGAAATCGTCGAAGCACCCGAAGGCGGCGATTATGATCCCGACCGCTGCGATGTTATCTATGACGGTTCAATCTCGCCCGATTTTTATGGCTGGGTTTTCCCGCACGGCAAACAAGCAAGCATCGGCATGGGAACCGGACATGAAAAAGAGGTCGACCTGAAAGAAGCAACACGGGCCTTACGCGAGTCCTCCGGCCTAACCGATTGCGTGACAATCCGACGTGAAGGAGCGCCCATTCCGCTGGAACCACTCAAACGGTGGGATAATGGCATCGACGTCGTTCTCGCAGGAGATGCCGCCGGGGTGGTCGCCCCGTCTTCAGGCGAAGGAATTTATTATGCAATGTTTGGTGGGCGTATGGCCGCAGATGCGGTGCTGACTTGCCTTGATTCCGGCAAACCATCTGACCTCAAGCTGGCCCGTAAACGGTTTATGAAAGAGCATAAAACGGTTTTTAAAGTGCTCCGTATGATGCAGGACGCTTATTATAAATCCGATGATCGGCGCGAACGATTCGTTTCGCTTTGCCATGATGTCGACGTACAGCGGCTGACTTTCGAGGCTTACATGAACAAAAAACTGGTGAAGGCACGACCCATGGCGCATTTGAAAATCATGGCCAAGAATATCGGGCATTTAACGCGCCTGATCCGCGCGACCTCATGAGTGCGATGATCCCTGCTTGGGAAGACGGTGTTCTCAAGCCCGTTGAGAAACTGGACGTGCATAAACGCGGCCTACGCCATAAAGCCGTTTCGGTTTTCGTCATGCATGAAGGACGGCTTTTGATCCAACGCCGCGCGATGGAAAAATACCATACGCCGGGACTGTGGGCGAACACCTGCTGTACGCATCCACATTGGGAAGAAGACGCGGATGTCTGTGCCACACGGCGGTTAACCGAGGAATTGGGCTTTACCGTCCCGCTGGAACACCGCGACCAAATTGAATACCGCGCCGATGTCTTCATGGGCCTGATCGAGCACGAAGTCGTGGATATTTTCGTTGCCAATCTTGAGAGCGCCCCTGTGGTAGCGCCCAATCCTGAAGAAGTCATGGATACCGCATGGCTCACGCTGGAAGAACTGCACCAAAAAATTGCCGAACACCCGGAACGATTTACGCCGTGGGTTAAAATCTACATCGACAAACACAGCGAACAGATTTTCGGCGCGCATGAATTGGCGTGATGGGCAGGTATTGATGCCCTTCATAGGGGTGTCAGGGCATATCAGAACGTCCTAAGCTCATCTCAACCACTTGCAGAAAACCTCACTTCACGCACAGTTCCCGGGAGACATTTGACAAGGGTTCGCCGCCGCTTGGGGTGACGACGAATGTTTCTGTCGTCTCCAATCCCCATTCTTCTGTCCAGATTGCGGGCATGAAGTGCAGGGTCATGTTTTCCTGTAAGGGTGTTGGATCACCGCGCCTGAGGCTCATGGTGCGTTCTCCCCAATCGGGGGGATAACTCAGACCGATTGGATACCCCGCGCGGCTGTCTTTTATGACTCCGTGTTTCGCGAGCACTCCGAAAAAGGCCTCCGCGACTTCGCCGCACGTCGTGCCGGGAGTCGCGGCGGCCAAGCCGGTTTCCAATCCTTCGAGCACCGCCTTTTCCGCCTCGAACATTGCCTGAGGCGGCTTTCCGAAAAACAGCGACCGGCAAGCCGGTGCATGATAGCGGCGGACTACTCCTGAAATTTCAAAAAACGTCCCCTCACCCGCTTTCATGGGACGATCATCCCACGTGAGATGTGCAGCGGCGGCCTCTTTGCCTGACGGGGCGAGCGGCACAATCGCCGGATAATCGCCGCCCGCCTCGGGTGTACCGCGCAACGCCGCATCGTAAATTTCGGCGATCAAATCACACTTTCGCATTCCCGGCTCTGCGGTTTCCCGAATGCGTTCGTGCATCTTTTCCGTAATCGCAGCGGCCTGACGCATCAATGCCAGTTCCGCCGGGCTTTTGACGGCGCGCTGCCAATTCACCAGCGCGGTGACATCAATGATTTTAGTTTGCGGTAGCTCTGCACGAAGGGTCTCAAGGCATTTCGCGGAAAAATAGTAATTATCCATCTCAACACCGATTGGACCGGCGGCCCAACCATGGTCTTTGAGTGCAGCGGCCAATGTCTCATACGGATGCTTCAGCGGATTTTGCACGTAATCATCCGCGTAAGACAGGATCGACTTATCTTGAAGATATGTCGTCAACCTCGCCCCCACGGCATCCATAGGTCGCCCCCACCAAAGAGGTTCGGCATCCACCCCGATAATGACTGCTTGATGAACGTAGAACGACCAACCGTCATACCCCGTCAGCCAGTTCATATTGGACGGATCAGAGACAATCAGTGTCTCAATACCGGAACGCATCATCCCAGAACGAACCTTCGACAGCCGTTCAGCGTATTCTGTGTCTGTAAAAAGTAATTCCATAAAGGAAAGCTGACATGACCTAAAGCGGGCCGCAATGTTATTTGTCTATCAATCAAGTTGTATCGCGACGGTTCATTCAGACGAAATCTGCGCTCTGACGTTGCAAAGCAAGACACTTGTGAATGACAAGGTAAACAAGCAATGCTCACTCACGTTGCATCTTGGGCCAAATTACATAATGATTTCAATTTATTACAGCTTGTGTTACAAGTGTATAGCAGACGCGAAATTAAGTTGAACCTTCGGCCTTAAACTTGCTGCAATAATTTCTGAGCGTATCTCTCATCACTACCCGTCCTTCACATTTGAGGGGCGGGTATTTTTTTGGCGCAGGATAATGTGTTGATCACAATGACGCTAAGAATTGAGCGATGATTGTTTGCACGTTTAACATAAACGCCCGATGCGAAAATCCTCCGGGTTTCTAATAAGGCATTGATTATTTAACCGCCGTCGAAACAAGATGTTTAGCATTCAGTTGTACAATCAAATACTAAGGGCCGGTGTGCGTCCTTATTCCGGGTGAATAGGCGGCGCGAGTCCATTTTGTCGAATAATAGTTCAGCCTCCAACGATCGTGCACGGTCGTCTGTTTTGATGGCAATCGCCATTGGCGCAGGGCTGATTTTTCCCGCTTTAGCAGAAGCCTGTTTACCGTACATTTTCATCGCTTTATTTTTCGTCGTTGTTTTTTCGCTCAATACATTGGAAGAAAGTCCAGCAAAGATTCTCTCAAAAGTAGATGTGTTCACCTGGACGATCGTGTCCTGGCAGATGTTCATTGTTCCCGGCATAGTCACTGTAATCTGTGTGCTTGGTAACGCGCCCACACTCGTTACGATGATTTTACTGGCGAGCACGACGGCCGGATCCGTTTTTGCCAGCCCTGCCCTCGCCGAGATGGCAAATTTAAATAAACGCCTGGCGATCAGAACGATGATTATTTCGACATTTCTGATGCCCGTGTCGCTTTTGTTATTCGGTACGTTAAACGCCGTATTGCCGCCTGATATGTCGTTTGAAACCTACGGGTATCACATTCTCACTTATCTGCTGATCCCGCTTGCGATCTCCTATTGCTTTTGGAAAATAAAACCCCGACTGCCGCAACGGGCCTCGGCTGGTCTGGTTCGGGGAATGGGATGGGGCTGTACTTTGGCACTCATGGTCTTTTGCACAGGGATCATGTCAAAAATTCATGCCGGCAGCATGGCTCAGTCTATAAATGTCTTTGCCTACTTTCCGTTAGCCATCACTATTTCGATGATAATGTACATCGCTACCGCAATCCTGTTCTACCAATTTGGCAAAGTTAACGCGCAAACTGCGGGGATGCTCGTCGCCAATCGAAATGTCGCCCTCAGCTTTGGTCTATTGGCCGAGGTTTTTCCGGAAGAAGTGATGATCTTCGTGGCTGTCTCGCAGTTCCCGATTTTCCTGACACCCGTTGCCATTCGACTATACAAAGTCTTACAATCCGAACCGCAGCAAAATCCGGCAGCGCGTTAAATAAACGCTCTTCGGTTGTCTCAGCCTCCATCACGTAAAACTGCCTTTATCCTGCCCTCACAATCCGTATGCTCTGGCAAAAACGGAGCAGGTTATGAAACGAGTAATCTTCGCAGCGGTGATGGGAATTTGCGCCTTGCCCTTGCGCGCAGCCGAGCCGCCAGCCGCAAAAGAGTTGTTCAAGAACATCGAAACGCCTTCGCGTGCAAATCCGCAATCTCTTGGCGGATATGCGAAAGGGTGTTTGGCCGGGGGTGTGCGTCTGTTTGAGGATGGCCCGACTTGGTCAGCGATGCGGCTCTCGCGGGGACGTAATTGGGGGCATCCAGCGCTAGCTGAGTTTATCTCCCGCTTTTCCGAAGCATCGACGCGCGCCGGATACCAAGGCCTGTTGATCGGCGATATGGGACGTGCGCGCGGAGGACCGATGATCAGCGGACACCGCTCGCATCAGACCGGCCTCGATGTTGATGTATGGCTGCGCCCTTTAACAGAACGGCCCGGCGCTAACCAACGCGAAACATGGTCGTCTTATGATGTCGTCAAGGGACGCTCGACATTGGATCGGGCGCTTTGGGAAAAAAGCTCTTGGCGCGCGATTGGGTTGGCCGCTCAAGATCCTGCTGTTGCGCGGATATTCGTCAATCCAACGATTAAGCGTGAGCTTTGCAAGGCATCACCGGACGCGAAATGGCTGCGCAAAGTGCGGCCCTGGTGGGGGCATGACGCGCACTTCCATGTGCGTTTATCCTGCCCCGCCGGTGTGCCCGGATGCGTCGATCAGCCCGCGCCTCCTGCGGGTCATGGGTGCGGGAAAGAGCTGGCGTGGTGGTTCACGGATGAGCCTTATAAGCCAAGCGATAAGCCGCCGCGTAAAGACCTGACGATGGCTGACCTTCCAAACGCCTGCCAAGCGGTTTTAGACGCAGAATGATCCGTTTTTTCTCTGCGTTATGCATCGCAGTTCTGACGACCCAACCCGCTTTTGCGCAAGAGCGGTTTGAAACAGGACAGAGTAGCACGCGGCCTGTGTTCTTTTCAGAGTCGGATTTTAAGAAAACGCGCATTGGCAAATTAGAGTTTTTGAGCGGGTTGGAATGGTCTTCGGATCGCGCTGATTTTGGCGGGTTTTCCGGTATGGTGCTCGGCGAGGATCAAGAGACAATGATCGCTCTGACCGATAAGGCACATTGGGTTCGCGCCACTCTGATTTTTAATCCGCAAGGTCATTTGGCCGCGATCAAAGGACTGGATGTTTGGCGCTTATACGGAGCGGATGGTGCATTCCTGCAGCGCCCTTTCACGGACTCAGAAGCCATCACACGCGATGGCGACGATCTGCTGATTTCCTTCGAGCGCAAGCACCGCGTTTCTCGTTTCAAGGGGCTTAATGGACGCGAGCAAGCGGTGGCCGGATTGCCGGACTTTTCCGGTTTGAGCAACAATCGCGGATTGGAGTCCTTGCTCAAACTCCCCGATGGAAGACTGGTTATGATCGCGGAGGAACCGCCTTCCGAGGCCGATGGAAATGATCACGTCGGCTGGGTTTTGGATGATGGAGCCATCAAGCGCTTTTCAATCCGGCGAGAGGGTTCTTACAGCCCGACTGATATAACGCTCGGGCCTGATGGCGAGACTCTCTATTTGCTGGAGCGCCGCTTCTCTTGGATTGGGGGAGCCGGTATGCGGATAAGGCAGTTCCCTGTTGCCGCCCTTAATGCTGACGAGACGATCAAAGGAGAGGCGCTGATTGATGTCGGCTCAGGATACGCTGTCGACAATATGGAAGCCCTCGCCACGCGGCGCGGAGCCAATGGCGAGACTGAGTTACTCGTCCTGTCAGATGACAACTTCAGCAATTTACAGCGGACTTTGTTGCTCCATTTCAGAGTTTTAAGCGAGTAGAAAACTGTCTTTGCAAAATATTGAACGTCGTTCATTTTTTATTGAACATTGTTCAATATTCGTATACTCTCACCCAGAGCCGTTACCACGGTTGAGGTTTAGTTGAATCAGATTTCAACTTTTTCTTGAAACGCGGTAATGAAGGCAATCTCTTGAGGGGTAGCATTGATGGGTGTTTTGTTTGCCGTTGCAGTCATGATTGTGACTGCCATTCCGGTCCTCGTGATTTGGCTGGCTTTTAGCCATGTCGCATTGCGCCGAAAAGTCGAGGCGCTAGGCGCGGAATTGAGCACGCTCAAACCAGCCGATATTGAGCCAACTAAAGCGAATGTTGCGGACACCCGACAGGATGAAATTGTTGCCAAAGACACCACCCCACCGGAGAAAACCGAACACGCTTTAACGGATCTACAGCCAAAATCTGCACCACCGACCAACACCGCCTCAGCGGAATTATCACCTGAAACGCCCCCCAAATCTTTCGTCTTTGACACGACAAATGTCCAAAAGCTGACGGCTTGGTTCAAAGAGAACTGGTTCATCGCCATTGCCGCACTGTCATTGGCAATGGCGGGAATTTTCCTCGTTCAATACGGGATCGAGAACGGCATACTCTCACCCAGAAACCGAGTGTTGGGCGCGCTTATCTTTGGTGGCGCTTTGATTTTTGCCGGAGAATGGATCAGGCGGCGCGCCAGCGATGAAGACGGCACAACAGCGTTTTTGCCTTCAGCATTTGCCGGAGCAGGCATCGTCACATTGTTTTCCGCCGTCCTGTCCGCCAATCAACTCTATGGACTGATTGGAAAGGAAACGGCTTTCGTTGGCTTGGTCGTTCTCGCCGCCCTGTCGATGGTTCTCGGATGGCTTTATGGGTCGTTCCTGACAGTGATCGGAATAATCGGCGCTGTCGCTGCGCCGTTCATCGTCAGCGATGGGAGCAGCGAAAATACCACTTGGCTGTTTTACTACTTCGCTTTGATTTCGGCTGTCGGTCTTGGGGTCGATGCCATGAAACGCTCGGCATGGGTTTCCACGCTCGGGTTAATCGTCCCTTATTTGGGCGCGACTTTCGTTTGGTTGCTGACCGGATCAGAGCATTTCGTTATCTTCGCCGCGCTGATCGCCGGTGCAGCACTTTGTATTCCAACCCTGCAAGCGCGGCCCGCTTTTACAGGGGCATCAAATTTTCAATGGCTCCACACGCTCGGAGCCAGCAGATGGTCCGAGTTTCCAACACGCCTTGCCGGGTCCAGTCTTGTCGCGATGGTTATCGTTGCGGTGCTTGTTTCGATGTCCGACGAAATCGGGTTCTGGCTGACTCTTATGATTTTGGCAGGTGCGCTATTCCTGCTCGGATATTGGTTTAATCGCACGGATGTTCTGGATGACCTCGCCATAACCGTTGCTATTGCGATGCTGGCGATCATCGGCTTGCAAGGGTTTTTCAACATTGATGTCGCCGCAGCGTTTACGCGCCCTCTCAATCTCGACCTTGGCGAAACCGCTCCAAAAACGATTACTTGGCTCGTCACCTTCGGCCTCGGCATTTCAATAATTGCCGGATGGAGGAGCCTGCGCGACACGCGGCACGATTTATTCTGGGCAGCAGGCGCCGCCGCTTTCGCCCCGGCGGTGATTGTCTTGCTCGCATTGTTTTGGGAGCCGCTCTCCCATCTGACACCAATACAATGGGCGGCACATGCCATCGGCGTCGCCGTTTTGATGACGATCTTTGCCGAACAACCCTTGCGTAACATTAGCACTAGAGCAACCGAAAGAAGCGCACAGTTACGAACAGCGATGTTCGCTCTTGCAGCCCTCAATATGATCGCGTTTGCAATGTCGGTTGTTCTGACCGAAACGGCACTGACTCTGGGTTTTGCCGGTGTGGTGGCTTCCGGTGCATGGCTTGACCGGAAATTCAATATCCGGCCTGTAAGCTGGTTTACGCAGATCGGCATTGTTCTGTGCAGCTATCGTCTGGTGATCGATCCCGGCGTTATTTGGGCATATCTGACCAGCCTACCGGAGCTGTTCATCGGTTTCATCGGCACGATCAGCTTAATCGCAGCCGCATGGGTCATGTTGCGCGAGCGCCAACGGATCGGCGCACAGATTGTTGCGGAATCGGCCATCTGGAGTCTTGGCGGGATATTCTTATGCGTCTTGCTTTTCCGCGCCTTGGACGAGAATGATCTGTTCAGTCATGCCTCGCTTTCGCTGTTCGGCATGATCTGGCTGATTTCAGCCGCTGCTCAGTTCTACCGCCTTCGGGTGGGCGGTGTATTCCAATCTATGCGCATGGCGCTGGGGATGATCTTTGGGACTTTGGGCCTGTTGATGCTGGGCATTGCCATGACTGCTGGCAATCCGTTGAATATCGGCCTTGTGGGCGGCCCGCCGATTTTCGATAGCCTGATGGTCGCTTATCTTTTGCCTGCTATTTTGCTTGGCGGCATTGCATGGAAGTTCGACCACCTTGAGCGTTGGCTCCGCATCGGGACGGGCGCGGTGGCCGGAGTGTCGGCCTCAGTCTATACGGGATTTGAAATCCGCCGCCTTTGGCAAGGCCGGGATTTGACCGTTTACGGCGTTATGGATGGAGAGCTGTATAGCTATACCATCGTCATGCTCCTGACAGGTTCAGTGGTGTTGGGCCTTGCATTGATGCACAAATCAACCGTCCTGCGCAAAGCCGCCTTCGCCATTATCGCGCTGACAATCGCCAAAGTGTTCCTGATTGATATGAGCGGATTAGAAGGTCTGATCCGGGTGCTGTCCTTCCTTGCTCTAGGGTTGGTCTTGGCGGGGCTGGCGATGTTGAACCGTTGGGTCTCAAAGGCATTGGAGGAAAAGTGAGGCTTTGCGATGCACAAACAGAACCGCATTAATCTGTCGTTAATGTTGAGGTTGAAGAAACAATATTGCGCAGTGCGACATATCGGGCATTGATCTCAAGCCGTGCGCGCTATATTGCCTTCGCAGTTGCAGCATTTTCATTTCGTGGAGCCGCATAAATGGCCGATGCCCTTGAACCAATGACCGAGATGTTAATTGCCCCGGACCTGCTTGGGCTTTGCGATAGTGCTGTTGAAGCCGTCGAAACCGTTCTGGCATCCGCAAAGGCAGGGGTTAGCGCGCGCGTGGCTCGGGACGAACGCGGACGGGTTTCCGGTGCTTCGCTAGAGACAGAGCAACATGCGGCGCATGGGTTGGCGTGGCTGGCCACATATGTCGAAAGCCTGCAACAAATGCGCGATTGGGGCAAACGCCTCACCGAGTCGGACCGATTTGGCGAGACAGAGCAGCTTCTACTGCAAGCCGCTTTTGGCGAGTACCTCGCGCAGATCGCAGGCGGGATCTCGATGTCTCAAGGCGAGTATGTGCGCCTCGCCGATATGGGTGTCACGACCGAAGCGGCACGTGCCTTACAGTCCGCTCCGGTAAATGCCTTGATTTCAGCGGGCGCTTCATCAGTTTTACGAGAGAAAATCGCCGAAATTCTCACAAATTCCGAGGGTTTTGCAACCTTTGGAACCTGCGGTTTGGACGAAGATTACGAAATGATCCGTGATCAATTTCGCCGCTTTGCCGATGAGAAAGTCATTCCTTTTGCGCATGAGTGGCATCTTAAAGATGAATTGATTCCGATGGAAATCATCTCTGAGATGTCAGAATTGGGTGTTTTTGGACTGACAATTCCCGAAGAACACGGCGGTTTTGGCATGTCAAAAACTGCTATGTGTATTGTTTCTGAAGAACTTTCCCGTGGTTACATTGGGGTTGGATCGCTCGGCACACGAACCGAGATTGCAGCGGAACTTATCCTCGCCGGCGGCACGGACGCACAAAAAGCGCATTGGCTGCCGAAACTCGCGTCAGGCGAGACTTTGCCGACCGCCGTTTTCACAGAACCGAACACAGGATCAGACCTTGGGGCCTTGAAAACAAAGGGAAAAAAAGACGGCGACGAGTGGGTCCTCACCGGTAATAAGACATGGATCACTCACGCAGCGCGCGCTGATATTATGACCGTGCTCGCCCGCACTGTCGACGGCACAACCGACCATCGCGGCCTCAGCATGTTCATCGCTCCGAAAGAGCGCGGTGATTGCGGGAACCCGTTTCCAAACAAAGAGATAAACGGCGGCGAAATCGAGGTACTCGGGTATCGCGGCATGAAGGAATACACCGTCGCCTTTGACGATTATAAAATTCCCGGTGACGCTTTGCTCGGCGGTGAAGAGGGTCAGGGCTTTAGGCAGTTGATGAAAACCTTTGAATCTGCACGGATTCAGACCGCTGCCCGCGCGGTCGGCGTCGCCCAAAACGCTCTCGAACTCGGTCTATCTTATGCCCAAGACCGAGTGCAATTCGGCAAGCCCCTCTCCGCTTTCCCGCGTGTAGCTGGGAAGCTGGCGATTATGGCCGTTGAAATTATGATCGCGCGGCAGCTAACGTATTTCTCTGCCCGCGAAAAAGACGCGGACCGACGCTGTGATCTGGAAGCGGGAATGGCCAAGCTGCTTGCCGCGCGCATCGCGTGGTCTTGTGCGGATAATGCGCTGCAAATTCATGGCGGTAACGGCTTTGCGCTGGAATACCCGGTCAGCCGTGTACTGTGTGACAGCCGCATCCTGAATATCTTCGAGGGCGCAGCCGAAATCCAAGCCGGGGTTATCGCGAGGCGGATACTCGAGAGCTAACTCCCGAGCCTCTGCCAAATAGGTATCATACCCCCGCAGGTATATTCATCGGATCACGTTGCACGCCTTTCGGGGCGGTGACTTCTTTCCATTTTGAGAGAGCTTTGTTGACAGCGGGGAACGCAGCGCGCGGGACGAATTTTCCCCGGCCCGGTTGAGGTTGGCTGTTCTGACCGTGCGCCCAGATCACATCCCCGCGCGAGAGCGTATAGCGCGCTTGAGCGGTGACTTCGAAGCCTTCAAAGACATTGTAATCAATAATAGATTTTTGTGTTGTCGCACTGACAGTCTTCGATAGTTTCGGGTCCCAGACAACGACATCAGCGTCCGCGCCGACTTCAATCGCACCTTTTTGTGGGTAGATGTTCAAGATCTTGGCAATGTTTGTCGAGGTGGCCGCCACGAATTCGTTTGGCGTGATACGTCCCGTTTCTACTCCGCGCGTCCATAGAACCGCGAGGCGTTCTTCGAGGCCGCCCGTGCCGTTCGGGATCATTGGAAAACCGCTATCACCCATATGCTTTTGCTCGGTGGTGAAGGCCGCATGATCGGTAGCCACAACTTGCAATGACCCTGCAGACAAGCCCGCCCAAAGAGACGCTTGGTGATCAGCAGAACGGAACGGCGGGGACATTACCCGGCGCGCTGCGTATTCCCAATCCTTGTTGAAATACTCGCTTTCATCGAGCGTTAAATGCTGGATCAATGGCTCGCCGTAAACCCGCATTCCTTTCTGGCGCGCACGACGGATGGCTTCATGTGCTTGCTCACAGGACACATGCACAATGTAGAGCGGAACGCCCGCCGCATCAGCAATCATAATGGCACGGTTTGCGGCTTCGCCTTCAACTTCCGGAGGGCGTGAATAAGCATGGCCTTCGGGTCCCGTGATGCCCTCAGACATGTATTTTTCTTGCAGCGCGGCCACTACATCCCCGTTCTCGGCATGGACCAGCGGAAGCGCACCGAGGCTCGCACAGCGTTGGAAAGACGCGAACATCTCGTCGTCTTCGATCATCAACGCGCCCTTGTAAGCCATGAAATGCTTGAAGGTGTTCACGCCGCGCTTCACCACCTGTTCCATTTCGTTGAAGATGGTCTCATTCCAGCCGGTAATCGCGCAATGATATGAGAAGTCAGCGCAGCATTGCGGGGCGGTTTTCTTATCCCAAGCATCAACCGCATTGACCAGCGAGCCATCTTCGCCGGGAAGCACGAAATCGACAATCATCGTTGTGCCGCCAGCCGCCGCCGCGAACGTGCCTGACTCGAACGTCTCAGCAGCAGTTGTGCCCATGAACGGCATCTCGAGGTGTGTATGCGGATCGATACCGCCGGGGATCACATAGGCATCCGAGGCATCAATCGTCTCATCGCCTTTGAGGTTCTGTCCGATCTCGATGATCTTGCCGCCGTCGACGAGAACGTCCGCCGTGTAACTGCGGTCAGCGGTAACGATGGTTCCGCCCTTGATGACTTTGGTCATATCCTGCTCCCCTAGTTCGTTGAGGCCGGTTTTCACTACATATTGTCGGCCTGTCACTCGAACTTTATTCAATATCGGACGGGTTGAAAGTACAGATTTTCTTTCAGACGAAATATGAGCGCCACCCAACAACGACGGAGTGGTCGATATTAAAACCCAATCTATCGCTGCTGCGTCATATAATCAGGGTTCTGCCAGACTTCCGCGTCAATGCGTGCGAGAGCAGGTTTTCCTAAAATGGCGTCACTTAGTTTCTCGGCGATCATAAGTGTCGGGCTATTCGTGTTTCCGTTTGTAACCATCGGCATGATTGAAGCATCAACCACTCTCAATGCTTCGATTCCGTGGACTTTGCCTACAGGATCAACCACTGCGCCTGTGTCTTCAGACGATCCCATGCGGGCGGTACAGGAGAGATGCCATTGGGTTGCCGTATGGCTGTTCAAAACCGCATCAAGTTCATCATCTGATTGAACGTCTGCACCGGGAAAAATCTCCGCGCCCGCTAAATCGCTGAAGGCGGGCTGTTCTACCAATTCCCGAATTAAACGAATACCTTTGCGCATAAGCACCCGATCTCTTTCGTCTTTGAGGTAGTTCACCAATATGCGTGGCGGGTCTGCCGGATTTGAAGAACGCAATTCGACAGCGCCACGGCTATGAGCGCGCATCAGACCAACATGGATTTGAAACGCATGTTCCTGAAGCGGTTTCCATGTCTCATCATCTACAGCTACCGGCGTCAACACCAGTTGCAGGTCCGGATATTCGACACCGGGACCAGACCGGACACAGGCGACGACTTCAAAATGGTTAGAAGCGCAGACACCTTTCCGGGTCAGAAACCACTGAACGCCAGCTTTTAATTTTCCTAAAGAACGTGTCTTTGGCCAGAGCGATACCGGCTGCGTACATTTATATTTCACAACAAAATCAGGATGCTCATTCAAATTCTGACCAACGCCGGACAGATCGTTAAGAACATCAATGCCCATCGCGCGCAGGTGGTCCGCTGGACCGATGCCGGATAACATCAACAGGTGCGGCGACCCGATCGCTCCGGCGCTAAGAATAACTTCCTTGCGCGCGGTTGCAGTGGTGACTTTTCCAGATTTATCTTTGATGACCGCACCCGTTGCGCGGCGACCGTAAAACGTAATGCGCTGAACATGCGTATCGGTAATGATCGAGAGGTTCGGTCTGCTCCGTGCGGGGTCAAGGTATGCACGGGCAGCGCTCCACCGTTCTCCTTTATGCACAGTGCTGTCGAGTACCCCGAACCCTTCTTGACGATACCCGCAGATGTCATCAGTGAGGGGGTATCCAGCCTCTTGGCCCGCCTCCAGAAAGGCACGATTCAGCAGGTCGTTAAGCTCTGCCCGATGCACATGCAGGGGACCAGCATCACCGCGAAACTGATCGCCGCCCCCTTCGTAGTTTTCCATCCGTTTGAAGTATGGAAGCACATCGGCATAGCTCCACCCTTCACAGCCGGACTGACGCCATCCTTCAAAATCAAGCGCATGACCACGAATAAACAACATGCCATTTATCGAAGAAGACCCGCCAAGCGTCTTACCTCTATCGTGTTGAAATTGCCGCCCGTTTAATTCCGGTTCAGGCTCTCCTTTAAAGGCCCAATTATGCTTTGTGCTGATCAGGTTAGATAGAACTGCTGCTGGCATTTTAAGAGACAAGGCCGAGTTCTCCGGTCCCGCCTCGAGCAACAAAACCTGATTGTTTGGGTCTTCACTCAGCCGATTGGCTAAGACACAGCCCGCTGACCCCGCCCCAACGATGATATAGTCATAATTCATCTTCGGTCCTTCTCATGCAAAACATAAGAGGTTTTCTTATTGCCTTCGGCAAGCGATTGTTGCGCTTTCACACGCAAAACGGCATCCATTTTTTCAGACACGTTCGAAGGCTGCGATCAAAGTTGCAACTTCGCAATTTTATTGTCGATCATCTTTCAGCAAGAGGTTCGCATCTATGGCTCAATGGCCTGATTTATTCTCGGCCCATGGCGTTCATGTGTCGGTCGTTCCGCTGACACACGCGCATGAAAGCGATTTATCGGAAGCAGCAGCCGACGGAGAGCTTCATAAACTCTGGTACACAACCATACCAAAACCGGAAGATGTTGGCGCAGAAATAGAGCGCCGCCTCGCTTTGCGTGAAACCGGCTCCATGCTGCCCTTTGCCGTCATTGACAAGGCAAGCAATAAAGCTGTGGGCATGACCACTTACATGAATATTGATGCAGTAAACCGGCGGATCGAGATCGGATCAACTTGGTATCGACAATCCGTACAACGCTCCCCGCTGAATACAGAATGTAAGCTGCTGTTGTTAACTCATGCATTTGAAGTGCTTGACTGTATCGCGGTTGAATTCCGAACACATTTTATCAACACCCAAAGCCGCCTTGCGATTGAGCGCCTTGGCGCGAAACTCGATGGTGTCTTGCGCGCACATATGATCATGGCGAATGGTACGCTTCGCGACACAGCCGTCTACTCAATCATCGCCCCTGAATGGCCAACAGTTAAAGCAAACCTGCAATGGCAGTTGGAAAAGCCTCGTTGAGAAAAGAGGTTCAACAAACGCTCCGAACGCCCTAGAGTTCAGCTTATGAATACCCCGCCCCCTATTCGCCAACTGCCGGAAGGCGTCGTCAATCGCATCGCTGCCGGTGAAGTGATCGAGCGCCCTGCTGCCGTCGTCAAAGAACTCGCTGAAAATGCCCTTGATGCCGGCGCAGCGCGCATAGATGTTGCGATCCGCGATGGTGGCCGGACACTTATTCGCGTGACGGATGATGGCCACGGGATAAGCAGCGAGGATTTGCCCCTCGCCTTGACACGTCATGCTACGTCGAAAACGGATGGTGCTGATCTGCTGGCGATCCATTCATTTGGGTTCCGGGGTGAAGCATTGCCATCAATCGGGTCTGTTGCGCGGCTTTCAATAACATCGCGTATGGCAGAAGGTGACGCTGCCCGCATTCGCTGTGACGCCGGAGAGCTGAGCGCGGCGGAACCCGCAGGCCATCCACCGGGAACCACGATCGAGGTCCGTGATCTGTTTTTCGCAACACCGGCACGGCTGAAATTTCTCAAGTCGGAACGGGCCGAAACTCAAGCTGTTGCCGAAATCATTCGCCGTCTCGCAATGGCCCATCCTCAAGTTAGTTTTTCACTGACCGAGGGAGAACGCAGTCTGTTTAAGGCTCGCGCTGAAACCGGCGATCTGTTCGATGCGCGCCGCGCGCGACTTGTCGCAGTTATGGGTAAAGATTTTGCTGAAAGCGCGCTGACGATTGATGCTGAACGCGAAGGTTTGCACCTAACAGGATACGCATCTGCGCCGACAGATCATCGCGCTACGGGTCAATCGCAGCACCTTTTCGTCAATGGCCGCCCTGTTCGTGACAAGCTGCTGGTTGGCGCGGCACGCGGAGCCTATGCCGACGTGTTCCCAAGAGGCCGCCATCCTGCACTTGTCCTGTTTCTCGACCTCGAGACTCACCGCGTCGATGTCAATGTCCATCCGGCCAAGACTGAAGTGCGATTTCGCGATTCTAATGCGGTGCGCGGATTAATCGTTGGTGCATTGCGCCAAGCCCTCGCCGATTCCGGGCATCGCGCCCCTGCCCTTGGTCAGATTGGTGCTTTAGGCAGCAATCCACCGTCCGCATCCGGTCCCATAGGTGGGACAAGTGGGGCTGGCTATGGCTATCGCCCTCCCCCTCCGGTCCCGCGCGGCGTTGCCGAAGCCGCCACTTCGTTTCAAAGACCGCAGCAAGAAATGTCCGTTGACGGATGGGCTGCACCGGAAACCGCAGGCTTTGCGAATGAAGCGCCGCATTATAACGGCGAAGATACGCTAAGGCCCGAGGATGCGGCACAAGACGCTGGCGACAGCTTGCTTGACCTGCCGCTCGGCATCGCCCGTGCACAAATCCACGAGACGTATATCGTTTCTCAAACCCGAGATGGCATGATCCTCGTTGACCAACATGCCGCGCATGAACGTCTCGTCTACGAGCAAATGAAAGACGCCCTCGCCAAATCGGGCGTTAGACGGCAAGTTCTACTCATTCCAGAAATCGTTGAACTCCCTCCCGGTGCAGCAGAGGTTTTACTCGCTGAGACCGAGACACTCGAGAAATTCGGCCTTGTTATCGAGAGTTTTGGTCCCGACACGATTTCTGTACGGGAAACGCCTGCGATGTTGGGAACACTGAATGTTGCAAGCCTGATCCGTGACCTTGCCGAAGCACCAGAAACCTTCGGCGATGCCCACGCACTTGACGTTAAACTGCGCCATATCTGTGCGACGATGGCCTGTCACGGCTCAGTGCGCGCTGGCCGACGTCTCAATCATACGGAGATGAATGCATTATTACGATCAATGGAAGAAACCCCCAATTCCGCAACCTGCAATCACGGAAGACCCACTTCGGTCGCATTATCTCTGGCTGAAATCGAACGTCTGTTTGCACGGCGTTGAGTTCTCTTAAGAAACTAGGGTCTGTTGACAGTTAGGATTCCCAAAGCGGCATTTTTCTGATTCATCCTCCCGAACAGGGAGGGAATTATGGATTGCAGCCGCTTTGTACTGACGGATCATCAATGGTCGATCATCGAACCACTTTGCCTTGGTCGCGCTGACACGTGCGGAAGCACCGGGCGTGACAATCGCTTGTTTCCGGAGGGGGTGTTGTGGATCGCGCGGACGGACGCACCCTGGCGCGATCTTCCCCCCGAATTTGGAAACTGGAACAGCACGTTCAAGCGGTTCCGGCACCGGATAAAAGCTGATGTTTTCAAACGGATATTCGATGGCTCAGTGGTGAGCCGGATATGGAATACGCCATGATCGACGGAACAATTGTAAAAATCCACCGCCATGGACAGGGCGCAAAAGGGGGACTCAAAGTCAGGCCATAGGTCGCTCAAAAGGCGGAATGACCACGAAAATCCTCGCTCTGACAGATGCACCCGGCAATCTGGTGGACTTTATTCTGCTTCCCGGCAACAGGCATGATACGGTTGGCGTTGCCCCGCTCATTGAAGATCATGAATTCGAAGGCCTGATCGCCGACAAGGCATTTGACGCCAACTGGCTTGTGGAAGAACCCGACAAGCGTGGAGCAGCCATCTGCATCTCACAAATGCCTCGGCGCAAGGAGCCACTCGATATTGACAGGGATATCTACAAGTGGCGGCACTTGATCGAGAATTTCTTTGGCACGCTCAAGGAATTCAAGCGCATTGCAATGCGGGCCTGCAAAACAGACACGTCATTCGCGGCGATGATCTACCTCT
>CALKIZ010000082.1 GCA_937995735.1 uncultured Neomegalonema sp.
TTGGCTTTCAACTGAGCAATTTGATCCCTTTCCTCGGGCCCGAGGTGTTTGTATCCTGACATCGCAACACCGTTTTTTTGTTTGACGACAGACGGATATCAAAATCCGCCACGGTGTTGCACCTCGCTCCTGAAATTACGGAGGCGTTTTATTCTACTACCTTCGGGACGGCGAAAAATCCCTCACGAGCATCGGGCGCATTCGATAGAATATCATCTCTGCGGTTGCCATCTGTCACAATATCAGGCCGGCGTTTTAAGCGCATAGGAACCGTTGAAGTCATGGGGTCGACGCCTTCGACGTCCACTTCTTGCAATTGCTCCACCCAGTCTAGGATGCCTGATAGTTCTTTAGCCAGTGGTTCAACTTCGTGATCCTCGACGGCAATGCGCGCGAGTTTTGCTACTTTACGTACTGTTTGTGCATCAACCGACATAACCATCTCCTCAGGATTCAAAGAACCTATACTGCCCCGGAGGGATGAAGCGCAAGGCGTCCATGTCTGATAATTGCAATCAGCAACAACGCAATCATGAGCCCGTTGAAGATGTGCCAGAGAAAATGTGTGCCGATAGGGAAAGTCTCACAAACATGCACATCCGCTATCCTTGCGCCCATTGAGGCGATGAACACGATTGTCGCAGCCGCAATCCATTTTGCAGCGGTCCGCCTCATAATCGCGAGAATAATCGCAGAACCCATAAGCAAAGCTAAGGCGGGAGCATAACCTTCCGTGCCATTCAATTGTTCCTTCGTTGCAATCATCAGGACGCCTCCGCGTGCAAGCAAAGCAAGCCCGAAAGCGGCGATTGCGGCAGGAACAGCGTAAAGCCAGCGCAAGCCGAACAAATAACGCGCGGCAGTAAAGAGATAGACGAGAATAAACAGCAAGATCGGAACAACGTCCGCAATGCCGGCCCAACGTTGAGCAAAGGTATGGAACATGAATGAACCAATCCCAATACAAAATGCGAGAAAACAAAGCAGATTAACCCAACCGCTTCGCAAGTCGTTTTTTCGCGCCTCTCGCACGCCGATCACAGCCGCAACAATAAAAGCTATATTACTGGCCGCATTAACCGGTTCCGCCCAGAACTCTGGCCCGAGACGTTCGCAATAAATGTTAATGGACTCAGTGAGAGACATTGATCCGGGTTCCTTTTCACAGCACACCAGTTGACGTAGTGCACGGTTTGAAAAGGTCTAAATTTCTCTGAGAAAAATCAGCTTGCTTCACTTAAAGTGGTTGGACGGATAACGTCAATCATGCGTTCAGATGGTAACGTGATCCTACAGCGCGTCCCAGACCCTAAAGCGCTTTGCAATGTGAGGTCACCATCATGGATTTGTGCGATCTTTTCGCAATATGGCAAGCCGAGTCCAGTCCCGCCATTCTGGCGGGCCATTGATCCCTCAACCTGCTCGAAAGGTCGCATTACCCGTGAAATATCCTCTGGAGCGATCCCGGTCCCGTTATCAATAACGTCAATCGCCACATCGCCATTAATCAGGATTTGTAAACAAACTTCGACATTACCGCCGGCATCGGTGAATTTGATAGCATTCGACAATAGATTCAAGACTGCTTGTCTCAGCAGGCGTTCGTCTGCTAAAAACATGATGGGCGTATCGACACCGTTCCGGCCAAGTTCGATGCTTTTTTTCTCGGCTGAAGCACCGCACATTCGCAAACACGATGCGATGACCTCTGATAAGTCTATAGCGGCTTCGCTAAGGACCAGTTTTCCGGATTCGGCTTTCGCGATGTCTAAAATATCATTGATGATTGATAGTAAATGATTGCCACTATTATGAATGTCCTGGGCATAATCTGAGTATTGATTTTGCCCAATCGGTCCAAACATTTCTTTTTTGATGATTTCCGAAAAACCACAAATTGCATTCAGAGGTGTTCGAAGCTCATGGCTCATCGTAGCCAAAAATTCACTCTTTGCTTTGTTCGCGACGCGCGCCTGAATAAGTAATGATTTATTTTTTTCGTTTTGTGCGCTTATTATTATCTCGCTGACATATGCACGCCTCATATAAAGTTCATGCACGTAACTTGTTGAAATTCCCATGACTGTAGATAATGAAATAAAAAATAAATTAGTTAAGAAAATGTCCTTCTCCAATGGGGTGATGAGCGATGAAACTATTAAGTAAGATAATGCCAAAACAACAGATATCAAAGATAGTCGCTGGAATTTTAGCCTTATTAACGTTCCACAATAAACTGTGACCAGAATAATTCCTGCGTAATAGCTACCATTGTAAGGAGTAGGTAATATGGCTGTCATTGAAATAATACCAAAGCCTCCCACCAACATAAATGTTGTCAAAATGGATTGGGAAAAATCACAAAACCGAGAATGGAATGTAAGTAAAAAAACACAAAAAGCTACTGGTGCAAAAATTGCAAACCTTATAAATAGAATAGAAAATAAAAATTCACTTGGTAAGATAAGGTAATCTAAAATTCCAAAAACTAAATATATAAAAATTCCTGCAATAATGTAGAGTCTAATATAATATATTGTATTATTAAGACTATCTTTTTGGTATTTGGCTTCACAATCTTTGTCACGAAATAAAAGTCGCAGTTTATCAATTACATGCTGTGATGCAATATCCTGCTCATCCGTTGTAATTTTTTCGCTCATCGCATTAACCATTTGCATTGTCAACGGTCAGCGTAACGAAATTCTGTTTAATGTAAGTGAAATTAACAAAATAAACTTTAGGCGATTTTATTTAATTGTTTTTTAACAAGTGAAAAAAAATTCCATAGTGTTTGACGGTTGTATTTAAATTTTCTGACCTAATTCCTAAAAGTTATTGTTTGTAGTTTGATTTTTTGCACCTTGCATTTCCTTTGATAATATTGGTTGATTTTTCATAGCGTTAGGCCGTTGAGGTGCGAGGCGGCACATTGATGGCTTTGGAGCGTGCGCGGTTTGCGGCAATGATCGGCGTGCCAGACACCAGTGCATTTGCTATCGCAATTTTGCGCCTTATCGCGCGCATTAAAGTCCCGAAATTTGGTAACAAGGGAGCATTATCGAAAATAAAATGTGTTTCTGGACTACACATGATTGAGGCTATCTTTGAAAATCAAGCTAACTTGTTAGGGATCATCTCTGCTTTCATCCAATGTGTCTCGCTCTGAACATGGCCTTCGCGGACATACTTACCCATGTTCAAGGGGATATCGCTCTCGGGGAAGGCATCAGCAATCCGGGCGACGAAACCCTCCTGAGTTTGTTGATCCAAAGAGGCCGCAATATCTTCGAACAACTGCTCTCGGTATAACCCTTGATACAGAATGGATACAGGAGTCACACCTAATTCTTCAAACCGGACGAGTGTTGCATCCCAAGCCTGAATGACATTATCAACGATCCAACAAAACCCAAGAAAATAAGATGGTAGCTGATCATATATGATTGAATGGCGGGCAAAGACATTCTCGCCGACGATGCGTTCATTGTCTGAGAGGTGTATCGAAATTCCTGCCGCAAAAGCCTTAAGCCAATCGCGGGAGGGATGATAGCGACTATCAACGCTTCGGGCATGTGTGCCGCCACTATGGATCGTCGTATTCTCACCATCCATCTTTTCCGTGATTATGAGATCGCCTTTCATCAGCGCGTCAAGGTTATCCATAATCTTGTCGTCGCTGGTTGCCCCCGGAGAAATCGGCAAGTGGTATGTGCGTCCATATTTTTTCATATTAGGGTCTATGGCGATGTTGTATTTTTAAGCAAGGGCTAGGCGAACTTCGCCGTCTTTGGATTTCCGCTTTTATGTTAGAGCCTGATTCAAAAGTTCATGAAGGGTAGCAGTATCTTGCGAGTCTGCGTGTCATAAGGCGTATGCTTGCGATGTTCGTCCATGCTGTTGAACTTTCGATACTGCGCTCCCAGTCTTTGGCTAATCGACGGCATCTGCC
>CALKIZ010000083.1 GCA_937995735.1 uncultured Neomegalonema sp.
CCTCCGCCACCACCACCACCACCTCCGCCACCACCACCACCACCACCACCACCACCACCACCACCACCACCACCACCTCCGCCGCCTCCAGCGGCTCCGGTAGATGCTTGTTTCGCTGCGGACGTTCCGGCCGGGTGTACGTGTTCGACGGTGAATGATCAGGCGGTTATCAGCTGTCCGCAGCCTGCTGCACCTCCTCCGCCACCACCTCCTCCTCCGCCACCTCCTCCTCCGGCGGCACCTTCGCTTCCTACCAACTATACGATTTACTTCGGTTATGACCGTTGTGATCTAACGGCGGAAGCTGGTCAGGTGATCAACGAGGCGGCGACTGCTTTCCAGTCGTACAATGCTCAATTCGCTGACGTAATCGGTCACACTGATACGCGCGGCTCTAAAGCGTACAACACGCGCCTCGCTAACTGTCGTGCGAATGCAGTTGCAGACTCGATTGCCGCTCAAGGCATCAACCGTCAGCAACTCCGTGTTGGCGCACGTAGTGAACTTGATCCTGCAATCGCTACAGGTGATGGTGTCCGCGAAGCCCTGAACCGTCGTGTGAACATTACGATCGTTCCGTAAGGCGATTACATCGAGACAAAGAAAGCCGCTCTTCCGGGAGCGGCTTTCTTTTATTTGTATGTTCAAATGGTGCTGCGGATACGCGCGGTTTAAATCTGAAGTGCGTTTGGAGAGTGCTTCACTTCGATACTGTGAGGCATTTTACAAACTTAAGATCAAGGACGTGGCGCATATAGATCTGACGGGGACAGACCATTAACGGAATCTGCTCCGAGGAATTTTCTCATAAATTAAGCGGGGGGAACTTATCCTGAAACTTCGGGTAGCGAAAACCTCCAAGCGGGTGTGTTTCGAGATTTTGCCAGAGTTAGTTTGTGTATTTTGCGGTCTTTTTAAATCGGAACTGAAGTGTTGAGGCACACAAAACTGTTTTCAGACTTTTGGTTACCTCGATGAAGCATTTGCGACACTGCCAAGAAGCCAAGAATTGCCGTTTTATGATTTAAGCACGTTGTGTTAATTCCGAATCGAAAGCCATGCCGAGAGTACATGCCTTTCGATGCTTCTTTAGGATCCAAGTTAAACGCAAAGTACATTAATCGTCGCGCTCAATGTAAATTGTTGCGTCGCCTCGATTATAGACAGCAAATTTCTTACCGTCCAACCTGATAATATTCACACGGGTCGGTGGGTTTTTAACGTTCTTTGTCGCCGGAGTAATCCCTGTGATTTCAGAAGCAGGAATATTGAACTCTTGTGCAACTGTCCGAACGTTGCGATTGCTTTCCGATTTAGCCACGAGCGGATGTGTAACACTTGCTGCTGCGACAGTAGCGGTGTCGAGCTTTTTTGTGAATTCGTCACACACGAACATACTGCGATTATCCGAGATGGATATACGCTCGCAAGAGGCGCTGGCCTGTCGTGAGTTCTCGGGTAATGCGCAAGCTGAAAGAATAATGATACCGCACATCGGCAGGGTGTAGAGTTTCATTTGATGGCTCCATCAATATAAAATGAGCGTTTTATTGCAACGCAACGATAAATTTAAAATATTTGGTTAAGGTTAATTGATCGTGAAGCCTGATTAGCTAAAAATTTGTACATTGAGCGAATAAACTCGATTAATATTAAATTTCTTATTACGAAAATTTTATTGCGTAATATTTATTTAATAATTTTGGCTTCTTTTGTGTGATGTCAGACTGATGTTGTTAATCCTCCAAAAATCTGGCGTTCACCTTGACGTGGTTCCAGCACCGCCCCAATCGGCTGGGACCACGCATGTGGTTTCTTAGAAAGATATTCGCATCATAACTCGTGAATTGACACGTTGTCGTTGCAGATTTTTTGAGCGATTGCACATAAATGACGATGATGGGTTAGGTAGATAGCCTGTCCCTTATGGGCGATTGCTTGAAGCTGTTTGAAAGACTCCGCCGCTCGGTCTTCATCGAAGGATTCTAAGATGTCATCGGCGATAAGTGGCAGAGAGTCAGCCCTCTCGCAAAAATCTTCATATCCGGCAAGGCGGAGTGCAAAATATAACTGATGCCGTGTCGCGGTCGACATGCCTTCGACGTCGACCGATGCACCGGTATCTTTTCGAATGGCAATTAGGCGTTCTGTATTGCCGTTTGGTTGCGTCTCCAACTTGTCGTAAGTGCCGCCTGTAATGTTGCTAAATGCGTCAGTGGTACGGCGCATCATCGCGCTGCGGTGGCGTTCACGATAGAGATAAAGTGCGCGTTCAGCTGCCAGAATTCCTAATCTAAGGCGCAAGGATGATCGCGCTTTGTCGCTCACGTCGAGCAATAAAGTGGCGCGTTCTTCTTCGATGCGAGCCACTTCAGCATCGCCGCCAATGCTCTGTATCGCGTTTTCCGCATCGTGGTGAGCGATGATGGCTTCGCTCCATTTAGCCTCCGCTTGTTGGTGTGCGCTTTCGATCTCGATCAGAGAGTCGTTTGTTGCGCCTTCGCTGGTTTCCGACATAGCCGAGTTTGCTTCGTCCAATGAGGTGCAGTTGAGTAGGCCGATCAGGGCAGTTCTGAGAGAGGTGATTTTTGTTTGGAGGTCTGCTCGTTCTGCGGATTTGTGGAGCGCGGCGGCCAGAGAATCGACATTTTGGATTTCCAAATCTTGCGGATAGCGCTTTGCGATTTCATTCACACGTTCAAGAGTGGCGGTTCGTTTTGCTTCAGCTTGAGTTTTCGCTGTTTCTTGATTGTCGCGAGCGGTCTTTAGGGTCGTGGTCTTTTCCGCGTTGATTTTCGCTGCATTGATGCGCTCTGTTAACTTAGTGTATCGGGCGCCGGGGTCTTCTTCACGATCTTCAGGGGCGTCGGCATTAAGATCGTTGAGCGCTTGCTCAAAGTCGCTGATGTCGCGCTCCATACCGGCTATCCGTCGGGCATCGGTGTCGCGCAATTTGATTTGTGCCGGAAGATTACGGAGCGGATCGAGGAGGGCGTTGACTTCTGCGGGGGTTCTATTTTCCATCCACGTATTGGAGAGTGCGTCCGACCAGCGGCCTTGCCAATCGGATAGCTTCTCTTTGGCTGTTTGTAGCGATGCGCCGCGTTTCTCTGCGTTAGTTTTTGCGTCAGCCAGAGTTTTTTCATGGGCGGTGCGAGTCAGCGCAGATGCTTTTTCTTTTTCGATCAGGGCGTCTGCGGTGTCGAGCAGGCGGTCTAAGGACCAGTCATTTTCCACCGAGATATTGGTTTCCTGTAATGCGGTACGAAGCGACGAGAGGTGATCGTCTTTCTGTCGTTGCGCCGCATCGAGGTCATGTCTTGCGCTGGCTTCAAGAGTAGCGATTGATTTCGCTGCTTCGCGGTCGGATAACCATTTAGATAGGCCGAGTGGGTCGAATGTTTCCGGCAAACCAGCCGCAAGCAACATCTTGCTTATTTCCGAGCGGGTTTCTTGTAAGAGGATGCCGAGGCGTTGTTCTTCGCCTTCTGCTGCGGTAATTCCGGCATCCAAAGCCGTGCGGTTTTGTTCCAGTTCCCGCAGGTTAGCAAGGCGGTCGCTTTGATTGACGCGCGCTGCTTGGGCACGGTCATCCGCGTCCAAGGTGTCTTTAAAAATATCGGCGGTTTCATCGTTTAACGCAGAGCGATGGTTTCGCCATGCAGTATCGCGAGCCTTACGGGTTTCAGTCGCTTGGGCGTCGGATATGATGCCTTCTGCATCTGTGATACTTGTGATTTTTGCAACGACCCTTGCGCATTCTTCAATATCTTGGGCTTTGCGTTTCGCAAGGCTTGAACGTTCATCGTTTAATTTGAGTATTTTGTCCCGCCACGCTGTTGCTTGATCGGGGGACGGGGCTGTTCCCGAGAGCAGAGCCTCGATGGTTCCAGTCCAAGGTTGCAGCGACGATAGCGCACGCTCGGTGTCGGTCTTAGCGCGCAGCAATGTCTCTTCTGCACGGGTGAGAACGCCGGTGGCATCGTCGTTTCTTATGCGGCGCAGTAGTGGTTTGAGTGTCTCCGTGTTGACCGATGCCGTTTCGGTTGCGGTTGTTTCGCTTGTCGCTTTAGCCAAGCTGTCGTCAGCATCCGCTTTTTCCTGCGATGCCCTTTCCAACGCGGCGGTCAGGATGGTGTGTTCGTTGATTAGCTCGGAGAGCAATGCGATTTTATCGACGGGTTGTATGAGCATCTCGAGGGGCGCGCTGTCATCTGTGCCGAGGGCCGCGACACTGGTTTGGATCGCAGTATCAGCCTCTTCTTTTTCTGACCGGACACGTTCGAGGTCATTTCGTCCGGTTTGATAACGGCTTCGAAGGTTTTCAAGGTCGGCGATTTTATCTGCGAGGGATAGGGCTTCGGGGTCTGTCGGTTGCTCCGCAAGATTGGCGTCGATCTGTTTGATTTCACGGATGGCGGTTTGTTCCATCGTGCGCGCCTCGGTTGTGGCGTCGCGCAGTTTCGGGATTTCATCCAAGAGAGAAGGGTCGTCCAGAGGTGGATAGTTTGAAAGCTGTTGTTCATTGGCCGTGAGTTCGGTCAATTTTTGGGCCAGTGGAAACGCACTTTTGAGGCTTTCGAGGCGATCCTTCTCTCGGGTCAATCGCGTTCGTTCTGCCTGCACACTATCGCGGTGTTCTTTGGTGACGGCAAGCGTTTCGCGGAGGCGTTCGAATTCACTGGCTTGCGTGTCCAACTCTTTGCGTTTTTCGTCGAGCGTTTTGAGTTGGTCTTTCAGGTCGGCGAGTTCGTGTTTGCGTTTCTTTGGTGCAAAAAACTCGTCGGCGTTTCCTTTTAGTGAGTCGAGTGTGCCGCCAATATCGGCCATGCCGGAGGCCGCTGAAAATAGAAGCCGCCCGAGTTCGCCTTTGTTGGCGAGAATATCTTCGCCTCCACTTTCCAACCGTGCGCCATCCAGTGAAAACATTGTGCCATAGGCGTCTCGGTCTAATCCGTGGAGCAGGGTGTTTAGGCGCGCCGGGTCGATCACGTTGCCGCTGTCATCGCGTAAGGTGTCTTTGGTTCCTTTGGTGCGTTTGAAGGTCAGAGTTTCACCGGCGGTTTCTACTGTGCCGCCGATCAGCATGGACTTGTAGTCATGCAAAAAGTTGTAGCTCGAGCGCGAGTCGATACCGAATATTAGGTCCATGTAAGCGGACAGCGCCGTCGACTTGCCCGCCTCGTTCGGCCCGTAAATAATATGGAAGTCGGCGTGTCCCGATTTTTTGGGACCGAAATCCAAAACGCGATCGGTGAACTTTCCGTAGCGGGTGAGGGCGAGTTGGCGCAGGCGCATTTATCCGTCGCTCCGCTCAGTCATGCCATGCAGCGCGGCGGTGACAACGGTAGACCCGTCTTTGATTAATGCGTCGAGTATCCGTTCGCGTTCCGCTTCGTCTTTTCCGAAATCATTGCGAAGCTCGGAGGGGAGTTTGCTCACGAGTGCAGCAAGTGCGGCCTCGGCGTCTTTGCGGAATGTTTCGTCGTGGATGACTGTACTTTCCATCAAGGTTTGTAATTCGATGACGGGATCGTCTTCTGTGGTCGCGGTTGATGGTGGCGAGGGCTGTGCGCGTAGGCTTTCGATCCAAACCGTTCCAAGGGCGTCGGCTTCTATGCGGGCCTCTGCTAATCGCGTGTCTCTATCTCGGAGAATGTTCCACGCGAGCGGTGTTTCTCCGCTCAGAGTGAGCCGCAGGACGGTATGCTCGGATTGTGTTGTGTTGGCTTTGTCGCGGATAGTTTGTGCGATGAGGTCGCTAACGTCTTCCATGTTTTGCATCGCCGTGACATCGACGGTTGCGTTGACGAATTCGGCGATGCTTGTCAGGCGTTCTTCAATGCGGATGCCCGCCTCATCTATTGTCGCGAGGGTGACGGATTTGGGACCGGACTCGCCCATGTCGCGGCCTTGGGGGATGCCCGGCATGACGATGAATGGGTTTTCGTAGTGGACTTGGCGTTTGTGGATATGGCCAAGCGCCCAATAGTCAAATCCATGCGCCACGAGGTCGGCAACGGAAACGGGTGCATAGACGTCATGGCGCTCGCTGCCGCCGATGCTGGTATGCATCAAACCAATATTGGTCATGCCTGCGACGGGTTGCTTGAATTTCGGCAGCAACGAGTTCGGCATTGTTTTATTCGCAAAGCTGACGCCGTGGATTGCAACGCCTTTGTCCTCCAGTTTTACCGTTCCCCCCGTGCCGGTGAACACGTGAACCGAGGAAGGCAGATCGAGTTGTTTCGTGATGGCGGAGGCTTCGGCGTCGTGGTTGCCCCGGATCATGTAGACGGCGACACCGGCTTCATCGAGGAGCCTAAGCTGTTTCGAGAGATAGGCCGCCGTTTTAACGCTGCGTAAATTGCCATCAAAAAGATCACCGGCAATGAGGAGAGCATCGAGTTGTTCATCCAGACAAATACCGACAATCGACTCGAAAACCTTACGCGAGGCATTCCCGATTAATCCTGCAAGCTCCGCATCCTTTAACGCCAAGCTCTTGAGCGGCGAATCGAGATGCAGGTCTGCGGTATGCAGAAATCTGAATGCGATGGCGTGTCCCTCCGACACCGGCGCGGCTTAAAGCGTCCCGCCTGTTCTCCTTGGGCCAGTTTTCATCATGCCCCGGCATGATGCAAGCGGATTGCAGAGGTCGTTCGCCTCATTGGTGACTTTGTTACAGACCGACGGCGGCTCGAGATGCGATGTCATGCGGGAAAGGAGATTTATTATGAATATCGCTAAAAACTTGGGTGGCTTTGACCGCCTCGCAAGACTTGTATTCGGCGGCGGTTTGGTCGCGTTGGCTCTGACTGGCGTGATTGGTGCGTGGGGCTGGCTCGGTGCGATTCTCGTCGGCACGGCCTTTATCAATTTTTGCCCGATTTACCGTTTGATCGGTATCAAGACTTGTTCGGATTGCTGAGGTTTATATATGGCTCAGGACATAAATCAATTCAGCAGACGGGCGATTTTGAATGGTGCGTTGGGAGCCATGGTTGCTGGTTCAACTACGGCTGTTCAGGCGGCGTCACAAATCAAAAGTGATGTTGCTCCTCATAGCCTGCGCGAGTCAAAGCAAACGCCGCTTGGGTTGTACTTGACGCCGCGCGCGGCGCATCGTGCCTTATTGGATAACCCTGAAATCTTGTTCGTTGATGTGCGCGATCCGATTGAGATTACTTTTGTCGGTCATCCCGCAAATCTTGATAAGATCATTCCTTTGCGAACCGCCACACATGCGGTGAGCGAAACGAGTGGACAGTATAAGATGGTCACAAATCGGCGATTGATTGCTGATTTCGAGCGTTTGCTTGCCGAAAAAGGGAAGACAAAAAGTGACCCGTTGTTTGTGACGTGTCGCTCTGGAAGCCGTTCAGCGGGTGCAGCGCGAAAATTGATCCAAGCCGGTTTTACGAATGTCTGGAACCTGACCGAAGGTTTCGAGGGCGATAAGGATTCGAACGGTGTTCGTACCCGTAACGGATGGCGGAACGCCGGATTGCCTTGGGGTTATAAGCTGGGCAAAGGCGTGGCTTGGTCGGGATAATCTACAGTCTGAAATGCCCTCGTCATACGCGGGGGCATTATGATTGTGACCGCAGTTCAAAGACTCTTTGACGCTAGATTTGCGATGGCGGTTTTGTCGAGCAGACGAATATTGCCTCGTGATTGTTCGATCCAACCGCGCCGTTGAAATTCCTGAAGTTGCCGTGAGATGACTTCGCGGGCCGTGCCGAGTTCTGCGGAGAGCTTTTGGTGCGTTGTTGCGATACTATCTTCTGCGTCAGATAGTTTGATCAACCTGTCAGACAGGCGGACATCCAAGCGCTGGAAAGCGACTTCATCAATCATCGAGAAGAGGTCGGTGAAGCGTTTTGAAAATGCTTCAAAGACGAAGCTGCGAAAGACTGCGGATTGCGCCATGAGATTATCGAAAAGATCGCGCGGAATGGCGACGGCTTTGACGGATGTTTCCGTGATGCCTTCGGCGGAATAATCATCGCAAGCGAGCAGACAGGCGGTTGTCAGGATGCATGTTTGTCCGGCTTCGATGCGGTATAAAACAATCTCGTGTCCGGCCTCTGATGTTTGTTGGACCTTGACGGTTCCTTCTAACAATAGCAGCATGTTTTGAGGGGAGTTGCCGGGTTGAAATACCGGCTGATTAGCCGCGACTTCGACAATATTGCTCCGCTCCTGAAGCAATTTTCGGGCGGTCGGATCAAGCCCCGCGTAATTTCAGGAGCGAGGTGCAACACCGTGGCGGATTTTGATATCCGTCTGTCGTCAAACAAAAAAACGGTGTTGCGATGTCAGGATACAAACACCTCGGGCCCGAGGAAAGGGATCAAATTGCTCAGTTGAAAGCC
>CALKIZ010000084.1 GCA_937995735.1 uncultured Neomegalonema sp.
CACGACTTCCATGAAACGGCCTTAGCCCAAGGCGGAAAAGACGAAGGAAAACCCGGACCCCGAAATTACAGCCCCAACTATTACGGCGCTTACGCTCGTGACCAAGACAACAATAAAATCCACGTCGCTATCCAAACGTAATCGTAACGCATTAGTCGCGATTAGTCAGGATACCATTAGGACCCAGCAGAAAATGAAACCCTGCTATACCGGATAATATGGCTTAGGAGGATTTACTCAGACTCCTTCAACAATCACGACGTCGGAGCTTGAATATGCCTGCCGCATTGGAACGGCTTTTTGATATTCTGGCGAGTTATAACATTCCATCGCTTGATCAAAACTTTCGAATTCGATCACGACATGGCGAGAGCGGATTGATCCCTCCGGCCCTTCACATCGTCCTCCGCGCACATGAAACTTTGCGTCATATTTCTCGAAAGCCAACGCATCTTGGGCCAAATACTTTGGATAATTGTCTGCGTCGGTTACATCCACGTGGATGATCCAGTAACCCTTAGGCATTGAAAAACTCCCTGTTCAAAAAAGGCAAAACTTACTGATGGATATGATCGAGGAATACGAAGAACGCAAACGCCTTCGTCGCAGCCGTTTTCGCTGGCGTGTTGTTGCCATTCTTGCCGTGGCTGCGGTTGGCGCAATGTTGTTTCCGAAAACAAAACCCTCCACTAGTCAGCATATCGCACGCTACGCGATTGAAGGCGTGATCATTGATGATTCCCAGAGAGATAAAACTCTGAAAAAGATTGCTGAAAACGACAAGGTTGAGGCTTTGCTTTTGAGCATTGATAGTCCTGGCGGTTCTGTAGTTGGATCGGAAATTCTTTATGAATCAATTCGTAAGGTCTCGAAGGAAAAGCCAGTTGTTGCAATCATGCGTAATGTAGCCGCTTCGGGGGGCTACATGGCGGCGATAGCGGCGGATCATATAGTTGCTCGCGGCAATACAATAACCGGATCGGTTGGCGTAATTGCCCAAGCCCCGAACGCCCATGAATTGCTCAACCGCCTTGGGGTCTCTGTTCTTGAGATAAAAAGTGGTCATTTAAAAGCTCAACCAAGTCCTTTTCAACCGGTAGACCCGGAGGCATTGGACGCGAAACAGGAGATGGTTGCCGAGTCATTTGACTGGTTTCTTGATCTTGTGAAAGACCGTCGCACTCTATCGCCAACTGCAATTCAACAGATAGAAACGGGCGGCGTGTTTACGGGCAGGCAAGCAAAAAAAATCGCATTGATTGATCAGCTTGGAGGTGAAGATGATGCGGTTGCTTGGTTAGAAACGCAGCGGGAAATTGCGAAAGACCTCAAGATCATTAATTATGGAGCTAACAAGCAGGATCGCCTGGATAAGTTGTTAGATTTCATAGGTTCCGCACGGGTTGATCAATCGTTTCTGTCGACGGGGCTATACTCAATTTATCGATAGGCGAAAAAACATCGGTATGAGCCACTAGACATTACCGGGAAAGCGTGAGAATTTAAGGGCATAGCCGCACGGGGCGAGTGTGGAAAAAGGACGTGCTTAACAATGATAAAATCTGAACTAATCGCAAAGCTGGCAGAAGAAAATCCACATCTTTATCAACGAGACGTTGAGCGAATTGTGTCTACAATTTTTGAATCGATTTCTGAAGCGTTGGCAAGCGGTGATCGTGTAGAGCTTCGCGGATTTGGTGCATTTTCGGTTAAACATAGAGACGGACGCGTCGGGCGTAATCCACGCACGGGTGAATCTGTGGATGTGCCGGAAAAATCTGTACCGTTTTTCAAGACCGGTAAAGAACTTCGAGAGCGCTTAAATGAAGGTTATGACGGCGGGTAATGCGTTATTTCACGATCATACTCGCCGTTCTTTTCGGTATGATACTCTGCTGGGTTATGGTGCTCAATCCTCAAATCGTGCAAGTACATCTCGACTCGGGTGGTAGTCCAAGTCGACCGAGTTGGTTTGAACAGCCTGTACGGTCGATGGCGATGTGGAAGGTGATTTTTTGGTCTGTCGCTGTTGGCATTTCGATTGGTGTCTTGTTGACGTGGAGCAGTGGCGCGGAAAGCCGTCGACGCTTGCGAGACTTTGAATACAGCCGGGATAGTGCAGCTGCAGATGATGATGAACCTGATTATGTAGTTGGCCTGACTGGTCGCCGTCGATAATTTTGAATATCATTTCGACTTGGAATAAGGATTGGCCGGTATTGAGTGCCGTCAAAATATGTGGATTAAAAACACCTGAAACCGTTGATGCGGCAGTTGAAGCTGGTGCGCAGTATGTGGGGTTTGTGTTTTATCCGCCTTCACCACGATCAATCACACCCGCAGATGCCGCGCATCTTGCGCTGCGCGTGCCTAGTGGCATTGCAAAAGTTGGACTCGTCGTTGCGCCGGATGATGCCTTGCTCGATGAGATCGCGCGGATTGTGCCGCTGGATATGATCCAGGTTCATAAAGTTTCCAATGCTAAGCGTTTAGCCGAAATCGGTACACGTACTGGCTTGCCGGTTATCGCGGCTGCGCCAATTGCAAGCAGCGAAGATGTCGATGCAGCACTGCGGCTTGCTGAGGCTGCGCAAATTATCCTCTTTGACGCAAAGCCCGCTGAAAATGCGGTTTTGCCGGGTGGCAACGGCATCAGCTTTGATTGGCGTTTGCTATCCACGCGGCGCATATCGAAACCATGGATGCTTGCAGGAGGGCTTAGCCCTGAGAATGTTGCCGAAGCGATAGCCCTTACGGGAGCCAAGCATGTCGATGTCTCCTCCGGTGTGGAATCAGCCCCCGGCGTTAAAGACACGGCAAAGATCAGGGCTTTCATCCATAATGCAAACGCTCGAAGCGTTTCCGTTTCTGTCTAAATCACCCAGCCATCGCCTAGATAATCTAATCTTTGACTATCGGTGGGCAGCGAATTTCGCAATTAGGCCAACGGACCGTTGAACCCTGAACGCCAATGCGTTAGGCCAACCCCATCATTCTGATACGGGAGACGACACCATGAACATCCACGAATTTCAGGCAAAAGCGCTGTTGCGCGATGCAGGTGCATTGGTCTCCGAAGGGCGCGCCATAACGGACGCTTCTCAAGCGCAAGCGGCTGCTGAAGAATTGGGCGGACCGATCTGGGTTGTGAAATCACAGATTCATGCTGGTGGGCGCGGTAAAGGCAAGTTCAAAGGTAATGAGGATGGCGGCGGCGGTGTGCGTGTCGTCAAATCTGTGGATGAGGTTGTCTCGAACGTTAGTGAGATGTTGGGCGAGACGCTCGTTACTCACCAAACCGGTCCTGTCGGGAAACAAGTCAACACGATCTACATCGAAGACGGTGCGGAAATTAAAACCGAGCTGTATCTGTCAATGCTCGTGGATCGCGAAACATCGCGCGTTTCCTTTATTGCTTCGACCGAAGGCGGTATGGATATTGAGGAAGTCGCAGCGTCGACTCCCGAAAAAATTCTCACTTTCACTGTTGATCCTGCTACGGGCATTCGTAACTTCCACGGCCTGCGTGTCGCGCAAGCGCTCGGCATGGAAGGCCAGCAGATCAAGCAAACCGTTAAGCTGTGCAACGCGCTCTATAAATTCTTCATTGAGAAGGATTGCGAGATGCTGGAGATCAACCCGCTTATCGTTGATGGTGAAGACAATGTGCGCGTCCTCGATGCGAAGGTCAGCTTTGACGGCAACGCAATGTATCGCCACCCTGAATTAGCGGACCTGCGCGATGAAACGGAAGAAGACCCGAAAGAGCTTGCGGCGTCTAAATTCGACCTGAATTACATCGCGCTTGATGGTGAGATTGGCTGCATGGTCAATGGTGCGGGCCTTGCGATGGCGACGATGGACATCATCAAGCTGTTTGGGTCTGAGCCTGCAAACTTCCTCGACGTGGGCGGTGGAGCGACCAAAGAGAAAGTGACCGAGGCGTTCAAAATCATCCTGTCGGACGACAAGGTGAAAGGCATCTTGGTCAATATCTTTGGCGGCATCATGCGTTGTGACATCATCGCGGATGGTGTGGTCTCGGCGGCCCGTGAGGTTGAGCTGGATGTACCGCTCGTTGTTCGCCTTGAAGGGACGAATGTTGAGCAAGGTAAGCAAATCATGGCGGATAGCGGCCTGCCGATTATCTCAGCAGATACGCTCGCAGATGCAGCGGAGAAGGTTGTTGCAGCAGTGAAAAGCGCGGGTTGATCGAAAGATCAACCTTGCCAACTCAAGCGAAACCGATGGGTTGGATTGGATAACGATGCATCTCGCCTAGAGCAGAATGCATCGTTTCGTGTCGCTATAGGCCGCTCTAAACAGTGGCCCTTGAATTAACGGTTACTCTACGGAACAACGCCTTGCGCGGATACAGGCACTCACTGTTGCTTCTGTACCTGCCGGAAAAATACTGCCCGGACAGGCATTCATATCGAGCGTCAGATCTTGAAGTCCGATGCCACGAAGAGCCATGAGGCCGCTCTTTCCAGCCTTGGGAAAGCCTCCGCACCATGGACCGATACAACTTACACTTACGGTAATCGGCAATTCGACAAGGTGTCCTTGTTCGCCGTCTAAAAGCTCGCCCGAGAATAGATAGCTTGCGCGAATAGGCTCTTTGTCTTCAAAGCCACCATTCAAATCAAGTGCGTTTGGGATTTTCGGCAGCGTATCGGTGGGTGTCAGTGTTCCGACCCCGATGTAATAGGTATCTTTCGAATCGACCCACTCGTTGAACTGGCGCTCTACATTTGGCTCAATACAGGATAATGCCGCCGCTTGTGTAGAGACACAAACGAGCAGGCCCGTCAGAACACCGCGTATAAAATTCGCACCAGACATATACATTGTCCCGCCTATTTTTTCAGTGCAATTAGCCTCACGCTGCCTTAAGGCCATGCCGCAAGAGGCGGCATCGACATCAGGACCGCCTCGATATTGTGACCCGTTTCCAGCCCGAACTTGGTTCCACGATCGTAGCATAAATTGAACTCCGCATAATATCCTCGGCGCTTGAGTTGATGCGCGCGGTCCTCATCGGTCCACGGCTCGTTCATGCGTTTCTCGACCAGTGGCGGATGCGCTGCGAGGAACGACCGCCCAACATCTTGGGTGAAGGCGAAATCAGCCTCCCAGTCGCCGGTATTGTGATCATCATAGAATATTCCACCGACTCCGCGTGCAAAGTTGCGGTGCTTAATCATGAAATACTCATCCGCCCATGCTTTGTAGCGCGGGTAATAGTCCAAATTGTGTTTATCGCATTCCGTCTTATAGGCGGCATGGAAGAACGCGGTGTCTTCTTCTACGGGAACCATTGGATTCAAATCGCCGCCACCCCCGAACCACCAAGCATTCGGGGTCCAAAACATGCGCGTATTCATATGAACCGCTGGAACCTTCGGAGAGCGCATGTGGGCAACCAATGAAATACCAGCGGCCCAAAATCTAGGGTCCGCTTCGACGCCGGGGATTCCCCGTGAAGCCATCATTTGCTGAGCGCGCGGGGCGAGCGAGCCAAAAACAGTAGAGATATTGACGCCGACTTTCTCGAAAACGCGGCCATCACGCATAACGGCCATCTCGCCGCCGCCCGCATCTTCATCGCCTTCGCCTGCACGGTGAGTTTCGCTGCGCTCAAACCGTCCGGCAGGTAGATCAGAAAAAGGACCGCTGGAATAGGCGTCTTCGATCCCTTCCATTCGCGTGCAAATCGCATCGCGTAATTCTTTGAACCAAGCCGAAGCCCGCGCTTGCCTCGCCTCGGCATTATCCAAAACGCCCGTTACATCCATCGCTGCCGCAGCCGACATAGTTGCTCCTCTCGAACCTATTGTTCAGAGCCTACACGGAGTAATGGGGCGTGAAAACCACGCGAATAAACTATTGCACGGGAAGGTTCGTCTTCAAGAAGTTGCGGAGTGCTGCCCAATATTCATCGCGGGCCGATGTCAAGAGCGCTGTTGCACCATGCTTACCTGCTCCGCGCGGAATAAATCCAGTTGCTCGCCCACCAATGACTTTGGAAATGGGTTGCCATTGTGTTGCTTCACTGCGTGCCGCCGTAAGGAAAACTGGTACGGCAATATTTGCCGCAGATGTGCGAACGAGCGATCTGTCTGGAAAATATTCACCTGGAGAAAACGACATAACCGCATCTGCAAAGCCGCGATCTTGACCAGCTAAAACGAGAACCAATGACGCTGAATAGGATGAACCGACAACGCCAACCTTGCGTGCGCGAAGATTTTGCCGGGCATACGCCGCTGCCGCTTTGAGGTCAGGAATTGCCGCGAGGAAAGGGCGCTTACCAGAACGCGCTGCCGTTTCATTGCGAACACCGCCGAAAGATCCGCCGGAACGCTGATCGACTGCGAGCGTTGTATAGCCCATTCGGTTCAGAACAGGCGCGATCTCTTGATACTCACCTCGGCTCGCACCAGCCATGTGGAATAGGACAATAACCGTGTCTGAACTGCCGCGCGACACTTCAGCGGTAATCGTCAAACCATCACTTGCGGGAAATGTCACTGTCTCTGCCCGCAAAGGGGTAGAAGCTAAAAAGAACAGCGCGAACGCAGCGAAAAATCGGATCATAGCAAGGCTCCTCTTTTCAAAACACATCCGTTCGGCACTTGAAAACCCAAAATCAGGCATTTTAAGCACTGTCATAGCTTCATTGGACGTGTTTATCACGGGTCACAAGGCTGTCAGAATATCATGTCATCTGGTGACGTGCGCTCACGATTAGGACAGGTTTTCGCAAATGTACGAAGGCGATTCATTTCATACCCTGTCCGTTATAGGGCAAATTGGGTTGGTTTTCTTATCGGCTGCATTGACCGCGATTATTCTTTGGTTCGCAATGGTCGTGATGCGATGGCTTCCACTTCCGCTGCGCCTTTTTCTTGCGGTCTTGCTGTTCTTTGGCTTCGTATGGTTATCGCCTCAGGTGTATTATACGTATTACATGACCCTCTTCGAGGGATTGCCTTGGCAGGTGGTCATTAAAGACCCGCCCTCAGCGGAAACTTTGTGGAAACTGATGAGCTTTCAAGGCCAGGCGACGTTATCTGCGCACTCTCAAGGTTTGCTTGGCTGGGCCTTAACAGCGATTGCGGTTTTCAGAGCGCGTAAGTCATCGAGTGCTTCAGATGATCGCGCCGGGAAAGACGCGAAATCTGATGTTTCTTGATAGACCGCTTTAAACTGCGGGGGGTGTTGGCGGTTTTGCAAGATGATCGCGCTTGATCCAAACTTTCGCGCCTGCTGAACTTGTCTTTACCGATGCAGAGCCGCCTTTGGGGAGGCGTAACCATGAGTGGGCCGCGAAATCCTCGCCGTCCTCTGCAAATCCACCGTCCAGAACGAAGACCTCCATACCGTTCGGTGCATCTAGCGAAATGGCACTATCGGCACTCCAACGTTCTAGCGATACGTCTTCATACCCGTCATTGAAGAGCGGCATGACCTCAACATTCTCGCGTCCTGCAACATCAACGAAAGCCATTTTGTTGGTATCAATGCGCGCAAAAGTGGGATCATCAGGCGCGAACTGCCACAGCTTTACAAGGATTGTACAGCCGGGTGCGGAACCGGGTGTGTGCTTGGATTTCGGTGGATTTCTGACATAGGTCCCTGCCGGAAAATCGCCGTGTTCGTCTTGGAAAACGCCTTCCAAGACAAAGAATTCCTCACCTCCGGTATGGGTATGTGCGGAAAAATGGCTCTCAGGGGCGTAACGCACAATCGACGTCGCTCTGGCAACCTCGTCGCCGAGGCGGTCGAGCATTCTGCGGTCTACACCCGGCATCGGAGACGCAACCCAATCTAGCTTTGCCGCATGAACGACAGCCTTTTGTGAGAAATCTGCATTCAATTCCATTGCTTTATCCTCTTGGCGTTTTATAGCATCTATCTAGTGATAGGTAACACATAAGCGACTTGCCCCACGTCGTCAATCTATCTATTGATAGGTAACGTTAAAATATAAAGAGATCAGCGTGAGCACGACCGTCGAGAAATTATTGGATCAAGCAGAATCCGAGATACGCCAACGCGGATACCATGCAGTTAGCTTCCGCGACCTCGCCGCGTCACTGGGAATAAAAAGTGCGAGCGTTCATTATTATTTTCGCCAAAAAGAAGACCTCGGCATTGCTCTCGTAAAACGATACGGCGAACAGTTTTTCAGCATCCTCGATGAGAAAGCTGAAGAGTTAGATAATCCACTACAAGCCGTCATTGATGTTTATCGTAATGCTCTGACCAGCTCCGACCGCATTTGCCTATGTGGGATGTTAGGCGCTGAAGGCTGCGGTATTCCAAAGACGCTGTCCGATGAAGTGGCCGCGTTTTTTCAAGCCAATATCGATTGGATTGCAGAGACATTGCCTAAAACCGTATCCGTCGCTGAACGAAAGCGCCGAGCAGAACACAGCGTCGCGACGCTTCAAGGGGCGATGATGCTGGCAACCAGTCTGAATGATCACAAAGTCTTTGATCGTGCCGCAAACAGCCTATTGGAATAGCTTTTCGATTCCGTAGGGTGCGTTGAGGATAACCAAGCCGGAGCCTTCCATCCCGCGTCCTTTATGTTGCGGGAAGCGCACTTCGTTGATCACGCCACCAAGAGCATCAACCATAGCTTTGTGTCTGCCATCCGGCAAAAGCGGATACCACACCATCAGGATGACTTCAGGCCATTTTGTGATCAGGGCTTTCGCGAAATCAACAACGTCCATGTATTCGGATTTCACTTCATAGCTGGGGTCGACTAACACTAATCCCCTGCGCGGTTGTAGTGGAGACAATGCCAAAACGCCTTCAAAACCATCTCGGCGATGCACTTCGGCGTCAATGGTTTCGGCCAATGCAGCATATTCGGCGGGGTGCAATTCCATCAGAATACAGCGGTCTTGTTCACGCAACAAAGCCTGCGCCACAAGGGGAGAGCCGGGATAGCTGTCCGGGCCGAAATGATCCCGCACGAGATCTAAGGCGGCCCAAAACGGATGATCATCGCGCTCGGCTTTGCCAATCCCGGCGCGCCATTCGCCGGTTTTTTGTGCCATCTTACCCTTAAGATCATAGATGCCGCGCCCGGCATGGGTTTCCATATACGTGATGGGTCGGTCTTTTTGAGTCAGTAACGAGAGGATGTCGGCCAACGCGCGATGCTTGTGAATGTCCGCCGGGCCTCCCGCGTGATAGCCATGTTGGTAAGACAGCATGTATGCTCCATATTCTCGGTCATGTTTAACGTAAAAAGCGCCTTATGAAAGCCTTTGCCGATCTTTTAGAAGCGCTCGTTCTAACGCCCTCGCGCAATGCAAAATTGGCGTTGTTGACCGGGTATTTTAAACGGACACCGGACCCGGATCGCGGATGGGCTTTGGCTTGTCTTGCGGGATCGCTTGAGCTGCGCAATGCAACCGCGTCGGGGCTGCGCACGGTGGTTGAAGAGCGTGTTGATCCAACGCTGTTTCGTTTGTCTTATGATTATGTCGGAGATCTGGCCGAAACGGTCGCGCTGATTTGGCCGGAGGGTAAAAGCCAAAACTTGCGATTGGCGAATGTGGTTGAAATACTGCAAGGGTCAACGCGGGAAGGGGCGCGCACTCACATTAAAGGATGGCTCGATTGTTTGGGGGCATCCGAGCGCTTGGCGCTGATCAAGCTCGCAACGGGCGGATTGAGAGTCGGTGTATCGGAACGGTTAGCCAAAACAGCACTCGCCGCGATGCACGAAGACCCGGAGAATACCTTATCTGATATTGAAGAGATGTGGCACGGGCTGGAGCCGCCTTTTGTTTCGCTGTTCGCTTGGCTGGATGGCAATGCCCCGATGCCTCAAGTTGATTTGCGCCTCGCCTTTCGCCCTGTGATGCTTGCGCACCCTTTGAATAGCGGGCTTTATTCTGCCGATGAGCGCAAGGCCGGATTGCATGAACAGGACGGGCCTGCAGATTGGTCACTGCAACGGCTGGACGCGAAACTTAATCCTACCGAGCACAGTGCGGAATGGAAATGGGATGGCATTCGTGTGCAAGCCATTTCGCTCGACGGAGAGCAGCGGCTTTATACACGCATGGGTGAGGACATTGGCCATTCGTTTCCTGATGTGCTCGCGGCCATGAATTTCGAAGGCGTTGCCGATGGCGAGTTGCTGGTCGCGCGGCCCGATGCGAACGGGCCGGTGATTGCGCCTTTTGCTGATTTACAGAAGCGCCTGGGACGCAAATCTCCGGGGGCCAAAACCTTGCGCGAAAACCCTGCGCATATCCGGCTCTATGATTTGCTGCACGACGGAGAAGAAGACATTCGCCCGCTCAGTTTTTTCGAACGACGTGCGCGACTGGATGCTTGGTTCGCGGCGCAGCCCATTCTTGGGGGAGTTGATCTTTCGCCGGTTGTGCCATTCAAGACATGGCAGGAATTGGCGGCGATCCGGGCAACGTCGCGGGACACTGGCCAGGAAGGGTTGATGCTTAAACGGCTCGATTCAACCTATGTCGGCGGTCGCCCGACGGGACCGTGGTGGAAGTGGAAACGTGATCCGCTTTCCGCCGATTGTGTCGTGATGTATGCGCAGCGTGGACATGGGCGACGCTCGTCTTACTATTCGGATTTCACGTTTGGGTGTTGGCGCGAAGGACCGGAGGGCACAGAGCTTACGCCGGTCGGCAAAGCCTATTCCGGGTTCACCGATGCGGAGCTTGCGCGTCTCGATAAATGGGTCCGCGATAATACGACTGAGCGCTTCGGCCCCGTGCGCGCCGTGAAACGCGGGTTGGTTTTTGAGGTCAGCTTTGACGCCGTGCAACGCTCGACCCGCCACAAAAGCGGTATCGCCATGCGCTTTCCAAGAATCAAACGCATCCGTTGGGACAAACCTGTTCATGAAGCGGACAAACTGTCCGCTTTAGAGGCGATGATTGATGCTCAACACGTATAGTTCATCCCGAGCCGTCCGCCGTCGACATAGATCGTCTCGCCGGTGATGTAGCTCGCCTTGTCACTGGCCAAAAATGCCACGACATCGCCGATTTCTTTGGCTGATCCAATGCGTTGCAGCGGCGTGCGCGACATCACCATTTTCATCGCGTCGGGATTGGCGTTCACTCCTGCAAGCATCGCTGTATCAATCGAGCCGGGACCAACCGCATTCACACGAATGCCATGCGGAGCAAGTGCCAGAGAACTGGCTTTGGTCAACTGGTTCACACCGCCTTTAGAGGCGCAATAAGCTGGGATCGAGGGGATTGCGACTTGGGCATTGATCGAGGACATATTGACAATCGCGCCCTTGATGCCCTTGGCGACCATCATCTTGGCGGCGCGCTGCAAGGCGACGAAAACACCGATCAGATTGATATCGATGACGCGCTGAAAATCTTCCAGCGAAGTTTCCAGAAAATCCCCCGGCATCGCGACACCGGCATTATTCACCAAAACAGAGACAGGGCCGATATCGGCTTCGATTGTGTCGAACATCGCATTGACCGCCGCCGCGTCGCCGATGTCACAAGCAAGGCCCACCGCGCCATTCCCCATCTTTGCCGCCGCTGCTTCGACGCCTTCGGCATTTATGTCCGCCAGCACAATGCGGTGGCCGAGTTCGGCAATCGCTTCGGCACAAGCATAGCCAATGCCCTGCGCGCCGCCAGTGATCAGGGCGATGGGGTGATCCGTCATTTGGGGTCTCCGGGTGAGTGGACTTTTGCGGGACTGTGGCATCGTGCGCAAAAGGGAGCAAGGGCGTTAGCCAGTGTCATTCCCGCGTCAGCGGGAATCTCTTTTCATCTGGGAAAGTAGATCCACGTTTTCACGGGGATGACGGGGTATTGTGGAGGCAGTTTAGCGCGTTTTTCATCCCCGACGAAGATTAGAGAGGAAGATACCATCCCGGCCTTTAGAGCCGGGGTCTCGAAATCAACTTGTACACTTAACGGCGTAGGGCAAAATCATAAATTGTTAACGGTCGATAATGCTGGCGCGGAACTGTGGGTTAATGAGTGCCTTGAGACGTTTTCTCTTTATGGATAGCTTTTCAGGGTTTTTGCGCAGCATGTTGAGAGCGGCGCGTCGGAT
>CALKIZ010000085.1 GCA_937995735.1 uncultured Neomegalonema sp.
TCCTCGCCCATGTCAGGCGTTACAACGCCACGCCACGTAAATGTCTCGACTATCAAACTCCTGCAGAGGTATTCTCGGCACTATCAAAAACGTTGCACTTCAACCGTGACTCCATCTGCCCGCCTACGCGGGCATGACAGCTATTATGTGGTTTGCGTTTTGGTGGGGTCGAATGCATTCGCTTTGCGAACCTTACCCATGTTTTCGATCTTTTTCGATTTTCGATTATTTTTGCTTTGTCATTCCCGCGCAGGCGGGAATCTACCACCCTAAAAGCTTAACGATTGAATGATGTGAGAAGTAGATACCCGCCTACGCGGGCATGAAAGCTATTACGTGGCTTGCGTTTTGGTGAGGTCGAACGCATTCGCTTTGCGAATGCTTCTTGACAAAAGATCAAATGCGGAACAAATATGTTCCTGTTTTGTCATTAACAGAAAGACGACATGATCTGGAGCCTTGACCGCATGACTGAGAACTACCGCCTTGCGCTGTTGCGCATTGTGACGGGGTTGTTTGTGTCGGCGGGGATGGCTTCTGATGGGACGGTTATCGAAAAGCTGCCAAGGCATGTTCGCAATGCGGTTTTACTGATTTTGCGACCCGCTGAATCGGCAGCGCGGCGCATTGCTGCGATTGTGGCGCGGGATATGGCTGTGCCGGAGTATGTGGCTCCGCCGAAGCGGAAACGTTCGGCGGGTAAAGGCACGGGCGAAAAGCGCGGGTCGCGTGCACCGCAATTTTGTTTGATTGATCCGCGCAAATATTTTCCCGAACTGCATCCCAACCGGCGCAAACCGCGCCGAAAGCCCAAGGCGAATGGTTCCACGGACCCGCATATTCAAGTGCGGCTTGGGACATTTGACGGCGAGCCTGATTTTATCCTCTGGTCGGAACCCAAAGCGGTTTTGACGCCGGAAGACGAAGTTTCGGCCAAGGCTTTGTGCCGTCGGTTGTTAGCGCTCAAGCTGGCGCTGGAAGATATGCCAAAGCAAGCCAAACGCTATGTCCGCGAAGTCGCCAAACGTAAGGCCGCCGCGCCGGGACCGAAAAGCGTTCCGCCGCTGCGCATGGGTCTGCCACCGGGATACCGGCGAAAGCATGTCCACAAGGTTGATGAGATTTTATGGGACTGTCATTGTCTCATTAGGCACGAACCGCGCCCGCCGGATAAGGGTTGATTTTGAAGATCGTTTTACGTGCTTTCGCCTCGTGCAGGCAGAAAGGCATATACCTATGGAAATTTAGCCAATTCTCTGTGGAGCCGACATATTGCTGTCATCGCCATCTGAGTTCATGGCGGCCGAAATCAAATGGTCAACCGTCTCTGTGAAATAGGTATTCAACTCGTCTTGCAGCGCAGAAAATTCGGCCCAAACTACGTCTTCAAGAAATTTGCGCGGCGCTCTGGCCATAACAGTTGTCCGGCGCTGACGGGGATACCGGTAAGGATCAACCCCGTGTTTCCGGCAGACGGCGACAAAAAGCCGGACAGACCAAACATCGGATAGGCCGAATTGTAACTCGATAACTTCATCGGATTCTTTGAGGCGTTCCTGAAGGCGCTCGATCGCTGCCCCGGCGGCGTCACGCTCGCCATGCGTGCCGGCTCTTGCAAACAGAGCCTCAAGTTTAGAGAGGCGCGATCTCAAATCGCTGTCTTGGTTTGCCATGAAGGTGATCTCCCGAACGTAAGATTACCGGAACAGCATAACCGGAATTTTACAGCTGCGGATCATTTCTGTTGTCGTGGAACCAATAATCAACGTTCGAATTCGGGAATGGCCATAAGCCCCCATGACCAGCAGATCAGCTTCGCCGTCATCGGCTTGTTTGCCGATGACTTTATCCGGTTCGCCCTCGACTGATTGAGCGTCGGCTTTATATCCCGCCGCCCGAAGTTTTTCGGTCGCAGCGTCGAGTTTTCTGCGGGTGTCCGTCGCTTCCGTGCCGACTGACAAAAGCCTGAAATCGAGGCCGGCGAAATCGTCTGCGCGTGCTGTGATATGGTCGATGGCCTTGAGCACGCTTGGTCCCCCATCAAAAGCAATCAGGACTTTGCTGATTGGTTTGAAGGCACGGGAGGTTACCAAAATCGGTTTGTGACTCGAGCGGACGACCCGCTCAACATTGGAGCCGATATGCAGCTTCGCAAAATCAGCCGCCTCGCCGCGTTTGCCGATGATGATAAGGTCAGCATCAGTTTCATATTGTTGGACTGTCTCAACAATATCGGCATTGCGCAAAGCGGTAGAGACATTTTCGACACCCGCTTCGGTCAAGCGCTTGCTTGCGTCATCAAGGATCAGGCGGCCCTGTTTGTGGGCGAGCTTTGCGGTTTGGGCATCGCTTTCGGCCAGTTCTTCGAGCAAAGCTGTGCGCGCGCCTAAACCGATACTGCCACTCAGGTTTTGCGTGCCCGATCCCGAGCGCCGACCGAGGACATGGAGCACCTCGACCGAGGCCTTCATACGAGTCGCCAGCCATGCAGCGTGATCGCAAACGCTTTCTGAATAGATCGAACCGTCTATCAGGGTGATGAGTTTGGTCATAGCCGCTTTCCTCGTTTGATTGTCATGCTTGAGGACGGACAATCCGAATCTGATTTTCTGTCAGCACTCTAACAGCTTATTGAAAGTGTCATCATTGCTTTGTTTTTGTGTATTTGGTCACGAGAATATGGGAGTCATTTCCTCAGACCAATCTGCTTTGTTCCAACGCAGCTTTGACAAATCCTTCAAATAGCGGATGCGCGTCGAAGGGTTTGGATTTGAGTTCAGGATGGAATTGCACACCGATGAACCAAGGGTGATCTTCGATCTCGACAATTTCCGGTAGCTTGCCATCGGGTGAGAGCGCAGAGAAAGTCAGCCCGCAGGCTTCCAGTTTGTCACGATACGAAATATCCACTTCATAGCGGTGGCGGTGGCGTTCGCTAATCGAAGGTGTGCCGTAGATTTCTTCGATTTTTGATCCGGCCTTGAGCGTCGCTTCATAAGCGCCCAATCGCATCGTGCCGCCTTTGTCGTCATGAGCAGTGCGTTTGATGGTGCGGTTGCCCTCGGTCCATTCCTTCATGTGATAGACGATGTGGTCGAATTTTTTTATCCCGTCGCTCTCGAATTCTTCCGAGCCGGCCTTTTCCATACCGGCGAGGTTTCGTGCCGCCTCGATCACGGCCATCTGCATTCCGAGGCAAATCCCGAGATACGGAATTTTTTGCTCGCGGGCGTATTGTGCGGCCTTCATCTTGCCTTTGGTTCCGCGTTCGCCGAACCCACCGGGCACAAGGATCGCATGGAAGCCTTCCAATGCACTAGAGGGATCACCTTTTTCAAACACTTCCGCGTCGATCCACTCCGCACGCACTTTGACACGGTTGGCGATGCCGCCATGGGTCAGCGCTTCGCGGATGGATTTATAAGCGTCTTCAAGCTGAGTATATTTGCCGACCACCGCAACACGGACTTCGCCTTCGGGGTTTTCTACGCGGTCAAAGACATCCCGCCATACCCGCAGATCAGGACGGGGGGCCGGGGCGATTGTGAAGGCATCCAACACCGCTTGGTCTAATCCGACGGCGTGAAAGGCCAGCGGTGCTTCGTAGATGGATGCCAGATCATAGGCGGGGACTACTGCTTCTTTGCGGACATTACAGAAGAGGGCGATTTTGTCGCGCTCTCCTTGTGGAATTTCATGTTCGGCGCGGCAAACTAATACATCGGGCGCAATGCCGATGGCGCGCAATTCTTTGACAGAGTGCTGTGTCGGCTTTGTCTTTAGTTCGCCCGATGCCGCCAAATACGGGATCAGGGTCAAGTGCATAAAGATGCATTGGCCGCGCGGTTTGTCCTGAGAAAATTGCCGGATTGCTTCAAAGAACGGTAGAGCTTCGATGTCCCCGACTGTGCCACCGATCTCACACAGCATAAAATCAACTTCGTCTTCGCCGATACTGATGAAGTCTTTGATCTCATTGGTTACGTGGGGAATGACTTGAATTGTTTTTCCGAGGTAATCGCCGCGCCGCTCTTTATCGAGGACGTTTTGGTAAACCCGACCCGATGAGATTGAATCCGTCTTGCGTGCGGCAACGCCGGTAAAACGCTCGTAATGCCCTAAATCGAGGTCTGTTTCTGCGCCGTCATCGGTGACGAAGACCTCGCCGTGCTCGAAGGGACTCATCGTGCCGGGATCGACGTTGAGATAGGGGTCTAGTTTGCGCAGTCGTACCGAATATCCACGTGCCTGCAATAAAGCGCCTAATGCCGCACTTGTAAGACCCTTACCAAGCGAAGAAACTACTCCACCTGTAATAAAAATAAACCGTGCCATATTTTAAGAACCCCCGCGTTTTAAGCACTTACGACGCGGCAGCGCGCCGATACCCACGGGAGGTCAGACCTAGAGGATTCGCAACGGCGCGTCCAGCGCTCGTTAACAGTAGAGGCATTTGATTTTGCTCGCTAAAGCATTGCTTGAATTTATGAGTGATAAAGTGCGGCTAACATCTCAACGTTCGCGCGTTGTCTTTTAACCTACCATTTTAATGTCATTACTTTGTCCGTTCAGAAAAGCGAGTAAGACCGGACCGTGATCTTCATGGCCGTTTTATAATCAAATTTTCGTCCTAGCTGTTGACCAGATTGCGGTCTTCGATACCTTGATCCCCTCAGCCATGGCAGAAATGTTGGAATGCTGGCTTTTTAACATGAAACTAAACCAGATCAGGAATGCTATGAGAAATCTTATTATCGCATGTAGTCTAGCGCTTTTTCCCGTTAATGTCGGTTCAGTTGAGCCTGTTCGGGCTGCGCCGTTATGCGACGGTAAACAAATGGGTTTTGCTGGTCTGTTGGCGAAATGTAACCGTGAGGAGTTGCCTCCGCTAACGATGGCATCCGGTAAGCCGATCTCTGAGAAGCCACTGAAACTTCAATCCGGTGCCTATTACAAAATTGAGATTGTGTCGGATGGTTCGGCAGAGCTTGCTTTAGTGGGGCCGGAATTTTTCCGCGCTGTGTGGATCAACGAAGTTGTGATTAATGATCTTGAGATTCGCCCTCTTGGTCTTGATAGTTTTGAGTTCGATGACGAGGGGACGATCGAGCTGTCTTTCATTGCGATCAAACCGGGACGGTATGAGCTGAAAATTCCAGGCAGCTCCGGTGATACGCAAAAAGTGGAGATTAGTATTCAGTAGGGTAATGCAGCGTCCTGATTTTTTTCACCTATATTGATAAGGTCTGTGTGTGCGGCTAATGAATCTTGGACTAACGCTTGCGATTGTTTTACCCGCGACGGCTTTATCGGCCTCCGAGGAACTTACTGTTTTGGAGCTTTCCCAAATTCAGGGCGTGATGGAACAGCTGAATTGTCGTCTGAAACCTGAAATGGTTATAAAACTTGATGACGGTTATCTTATTCAAGATGTCTTTTGTGCTGATGGAAGTTACGAAGTCCGCATTGATGCCGAGTTTAATGTCCTTTCGAAAGTCGCGGAATAGGGATGGCTTGCTCTAAGTGCCTTGGCATTACCGGAGTTTCTCACACATTCGGCAAGACTAAAGCGCTGCAAGATGTTTCATTGGATGTTGCCGAAGGCCGGTTCGTTGCGCTCCTGGGAGTTAACGGCGCAGGGAAAACGACGCTGTTCTCTTTGATCACACGGCTTTATGATAACATAAGCGGTTCTATTGAGGTCTGCGGGCACGATGTGCGACGCGAGGCTGGCCCAGCATTGGCGCAGCTTGGTGTTGTTTTTCAAAGTCGGTCGCTGGATATGAGTCTGACTGTTCGGCAAAACATTCGCTATCATGGTGCGCTACACGGGATCGGCAGGCGTGAAGCTCTCAAGCGCGGTGATAAAGCGCTTGAGCGCGTCGGTTTGCTTGATCGTGCAGATGCGAAGGTAGCAACATTATCTGGTGGGCAAATCCGGCGAGCAGAGATTGCGCGGGCCTTGTTGCATGATCCGAAATTACTGTTGCTTGATGAAGCCACTGTTGGGTTGGATGTGCAGTCGCGGCGCGATGTTGTGTCCACAGTCCGTAATCTGGTTACAAACCAAAATGTTGGTGTTCTTTGGGCGACGCATTTGTTTGACGAAGTGGAGCCTGCTGATGATGTTGTCGTCCTTCACAAAGGCTCGGTGCTCGCAAAGGGTCTTGCTTCGGATATTGCGGGTGGGCGTACACTGAGCGATGCGTTTCTATTGCTGACAGGCGTTTCAGAAACGGCATTAGCGTCGTGAGCCTTGAGCGTCTGAACTGGAAAGGGCGGCTCACGTGTTTTTGCGGCATTGTTTGGCGTGAGGCGCTGCGCTTTGCCAAACAACGCGAGCGGTTTTTGTCGGCATTGGTGAGGCCGTTGGTTTGGCTGTTCCTGTTTGCCGCCGGTATGCGGACGGTGCAAGGGTTTCCGCCGGATCCACCCTATCAAACTTGGATTAGTTACGAGATTTATGTTGCACCGGGGCTGTGCGCGATGATCCAGTTATTCAACGGTCTGCAATCTTCGCTCTCCATGGTCTATGACCGCGAGACGGGGGCGATGCGGACGCTGTTGGTCAGTCCGTATCCGCGTTGGTTTCTTTTGTCGTCGAAATTGATGGCGGGCGTTGCGGTTTCGGTTGTGCAGGTCTACGCCTTTTTGCTGATTGCTTATTTTTGGGAGATCGAGCCGCCTCTGATCGGGTATTTGCTGGTTCTGCCAGCGTTGATCCTTTCGGGGATGATGCTCGGGGCGCTGGGCCTGTTTCTTTCCTCCGCAATCAAACAGTTGGAGAATTTTGCGGGGGTAATGAATTTTGTTATTTTCCCGATGTTCTTTGCCTCAACCGCCCTCTACCCGCTCTGGCGGGTGGAAGAGAACAGCCCCTATGTCGCAGATATTCTGCGCTATAATCCGTTTACATATTGCGTTGAACTTATTCGCTTTGCTCTTTATGCGCAGGTCAACTGGACTGCGCTTGCGGTCGTTGCTGGAACGACAGTATTGTTTCTTGGGGCGGCGATTTATGCTTACGATCCCTCTAAAGGAATGATTGGCCGCAAACGGTAAGCATTTTATCACGCTTATGTTTTTGATGGAAGAGTTGAACAGTTTATGCCTCTATGGTTCTGTGAAAAAAGGTGTAGCAAGACTATCAGATGAGAGGTTTATGCCGATGAGGTACTTCATTCAGTGCTCCGCTCTTGCTGCTCTTACGGTCGTTGCGATGCCTGCTTCGTCGGCGACTTTTAATGACCCGACATGGCCGTGTGTCCAACGGAAGGTTCCGGTTTTGTCGATTGGTCAAATGTGGTCCGGCCCGATCCCTGAAGAGGATGTAAAACAACAGACAGAGGATGAGGCGCTCGAAGTTTTGGCAGCTGCTCTGGCGGTGCGGCGCACGTCGCTTGAAGAGGCGGAGGGTCTTGTTGACGAATTTGCCAAAGCCTCAAGCGAAAATAAAGATGAGCGGCTATCGAGGTTATTCGCCGCAGTGCTTGACCGGATAAACAATGACCGTGCTCAACTGATTAGCGGCATTGGCCGGTATGCCGAAAGGCAATCGGGATTGTCTGATCGTATCGGAAAAATGAACGAAGAAATCGTTGTCCTCGACGGTAAAGAAGACAAGACGAACGACGAATTTGATAAACTTGAAGAGCTGATTGATACGGTCGAGTGGGATACGCGCATCTTTGATGAACGCCAGCAATCCTTGACATATGTTTGCGAAACGCCTGTCATTCTTGAAAAGCGCGCATTTTCGCTGGCGCGCATCATGATGGAAAAGTTGGAATAGAGCGGTTTGGTGAATGGTCCGGGGGCTTTTTCGGAGCGAAAAATTCCGGACCAAGATTGCTTAAGCAGATAACATACGATCACGGTCCCTGAGCAGGAACAACGCTATCAATGCGCCTAGTATTGGCCAATTGGCCCAGAACAAGATGTTCGGAACGGCAAACGGATCTGCGTGCATCTTAAGCGATACGATGGTCGTTGCGAGATGCATCAGCAATAGAGCGCCGTATGAAATTGTCTTAAATGCTCCTGCCGCAAAGGCGAGAACCAGAAGCATCTGGGCAGCGCCGAGCGCATACGGCAAAAAATCGCCCATGGTTTCAGCATTCTGACCGTAAAATCCCGCGAAGACTGCTTTCGCGTGATCCACGTTCAAGAGTTTATCAAGCGCCCAAATGAGAAAGAGAATAGCCAGCCCAATTCGCAGCGCAAATAAAGCCCAGCCTAAGGTTTTATCTTCAGTCATAATTTATCCCTCGTTGAAACTTCGACTCACTTGGCTCCCGGTCTATGGACGCGAACCGTTCGCAGCCTTGAGAGCCCTCGTCAGAAATTGGAATAATTGTTAAGTTAAAACACCGCTTTACGCAATAATCGTTCGAATTTTTGAGTAAGTGAATGATTTGCCTTGTCCGTATCTAATAATGCAGTCTACCGATGCTTCAGCTAAAAATGGAGATGCTAAATGCCCCTTTCTGATCCGAGTTGTCTCGTCTCAACTGAATGGTTGGCAAAGCATCTTTCTGCGCCTGATGTGAAGATTGTCGACGGTTCGTGGTATTTGCCGGATGCAAAACGGGACCCTAAATCGGAATTTCGGGATGAGCATATCGAAGGCGCGGTATTCTTCGATATTGATGAGATTTGCGATACTAAATCACCGTTGCCTCACATGGCACCCAGCCCTGAAAAATTTGCGGCTCGTGTTCGTAAACTTGGTCTTGGTGATGGAAATCGGATCGTTATCTATGACACTTCCGGTCTGTTCAGTGCGGCGCGGGTCTGGTGGTTATTTCGGTTGATGGGGCATGAAGATGTTGCCGTACTTGATGGTGGATTACCCAAATGGAAATCCGAAGGCCGTCCATTAAATGATTTGCCGAGAGCGCCGCGAGAGCGGCACTTCACCCCGCGCCGTGACACGACGCTTATTCGCGATGTCACAGAGGTAGCACGGGCGGCAAAGCTCGAGAACGAACAAATCGTTGATGCCCGCAGCCCAAGCCGTTTCGCAGGTAGCGACCCCGAGCCACGCGAGGGATTGCGCGCTGGTCATATTCCGGGTGCTAGAAATGTATTTTATGCTGACTTACTCGATAGTGGCGTCATGAAAGAGGCCGAGGCATTGCGCACTGTTTTTGAGGCCGCTGGCGTTGATCTCTCCAAGCCCATCTTAACGACATGCGGTTCAGGAGTAACGGCTGCGATCTTGGCTTTGGCACTGCAGCGGATAGGCCATAGAGATTGGGCGCTCTATGATGGATCATGGACCGAATGGGGCGCTTTTGATGAACTGCCCATTGCGACCGGAGCCGCGTGAGAACGGATTGCAGTTTGTCAAAACCAACTGCTGACAACATCGCCAATCCCGCTCAGAACATTTCCGGATTCGATACGACAATATCCCCGTGCTTTTTCAGCTTGCCAGTTTGATGGATTGGCAACGAGTAAAACATCGAAATCAGTAACTGCTTCATCGCATCGGTCGAGCGCGCGTCTTGCTAGGCCGCGTTTTAACATGAGGTCTTCGTCATTGCGAAATATTCTCAATGCATCGGAGAAATCGACTTCAGCGAGTTCATAGCGTCCCAAAGCATAATTTGCTTCACCACGTTTCGCGAGTGTTGCAGGCGCTCCGCGCGTGAGAGCAACGCTTTCCTCATAAGCTGAGCGGGCCTCTTCAGATCGGCCGGCAGCCATATAGGCATCGCCTTTGGCAATAGCGATTTGATCTAGTTTTGCTGCGCTGTTCTTCGCCTGCTCTAAAGCGGCAAGTGCCTCTTCAGACTGCCCAAGCGTCGTGAGCGCCCTTGCTCTTAATAAGAACCCTTGCGCTCTATGAGTTCTGCTGTTTCGGAGCGTATCGGTCAGTGCTAATGCACCTTGCGCGTTGCCGAGGGCCAGTTCTGCTTGAGTTGCCCGAACGATGGCTTTCAGATTTTGCGGGTCAAGCTCCAGTGCTTTTCGTATATCACTTTTGGCAAGATCAGGACGTCCAAGTGCCAAAAAAGCACTTGCCCTTTGGACGCGCGCTTCGCTGTCTCCCGGCCGCGCTTTGACGGCGGCATTGAAGAAAGCCAATGCTTCGCGGTCTTCACCGCGAGCCAATTTAACCCGTCCTATTGCCCCCCGGATCATCGGATCAGCAGGCGAGCGCACTGCCGCACGGGAAAGATTGTCAATTCCGGATTCAGTCTCACCCATGGCAAGTAAAGCAACGGCTCTGTTGTAAAGAATATCGGGATCGTTAGGCCGTTGTTTTAACGCTTCGCGAAAAAAAGAGGCCGCGCCCTCAGCGTCGCCCATTGCCAATCGGACCCGGCCTTTTTGAAAGAGCAATGCGACGCTTGCTTCAGGCCAATTTCCAATTGCATTTAAGTGCTTGCCGGCCTCGCGTGGTCTATCGGCGTCTATGAGCGTGGATGCGAGATGATATCGTACTGTCCGTTGGTCGTTTGTAATCTTTAGAAGCCTTTGAAAGTCCGCGACAGCCGCGCCATTGTCACCAGCCTTTCGCAGGGCTGACGCGCGCGCGGCCAATAGCCCTGCATCAGGTTCGATATAGAGCAGGGCTTCGTCGTAATCTTGAAGCGCACCGTCAATATTGCCTTGCCTGCGACGAACATCGCCCCGTTTTCTAAATGCGCTTCCATCGTGACGACGTTGAGTGATTGCAGTGTCAAAGGCTTGTTCCGCCTCGGTTAAATTTCCGAGCGCAGCCAGAGCATCGCCGATAGCGCGTGACGCTTTTGCACCGCCGCCCATTGCTCGTGCTATTCTGAATTCTTGCAAGGCACGATCATAACCACCAAGAGCATAAAGTGCTTCACCTCGCATGAAGGCTAGCCGCCTATCGAAATTCTGATCTAGACTTTCATATCCCGCACGGCCCTTTAAGGCGTCGGCGGTCTCTCTGGCGCGGTCAATCTTCGCAAGGGCGCGTTCAGGCCGTTTGTCTAAAAGATATATTGCAGCATGTTCTAGAAGATATTTTGGACGTGCAGGACTTATAAGTTGAATCAGTTTGAGCGCTGACCGCGTTTCACCAATATTCGCGAGCGCACGGGCTTTCCCGCTTATGGCATCAAGGTCTTTCGGATCAGCTTCTAAAGCTGCTTCAAATGTTTCAAGGGCCGCTTCATAACGTCCGGAAGCGAGGGCTGCCCAACCAGATTGCGTGAGGAGATACCCATCCTGTGCAGATGACGTTGATTGCGCATAACTGCCATAGCTGCCCACGACTGTAGAACTAATCGTGCAAAAAACAATAATTGTTGTTTTTTTCAATGCACTTAGCGCAAATCTTTTCATTGTTTACTCACCTCATCCGCTAACGTATTGTATAGCAGGAGGCATTAGTAGATCAATGGTGCTGTTAAGAATACTCTAAAAAGTTGCAGATTATGGTGCTCACTCCACCGGATGTGTCGTCGCGCAGTGCCTTTCTCCCCATGCTCTTAACGCAACCAACGGCTCTTGCAGCTCTCTAGCGCGATCAGTTGGAACGTACTCACAGCGGCGGGACCCAGAAGAGATCGGGCGTCGTACTAAAAGCCCCAGTTCGACGAGTCGGCGTAACCTGTCAGACAAGATGTTGCGCGCAACGCCCATTCTTTCTTGCATCAGTTCAAATCGCGTCACGCCGTTTAAAGTTGACCATAACGTCAGTAACATCCAACCGTCGCCGATTTCGCCCATCGTACGGGCAAGCGGGCATTCTCTCTCTTTTAAGTCGCTTCTTATCATGGTCCTAACTCCAAAAGTTTTACCATCCGAACAAATCCATATGCAGTTGTTTTCGATATTTTCAATCTGCGAAGTTGTCACAGGCAATGTTTACGGGTGCCGCGCTTCTCTTGCGTGTCTCACCGTGCTGTGGTTTTAAGCAGCATGATCTGTCCAGCGATACATAGACGCGAACATTTGAATTTGAAGGTAGAATGATATGGATGTCTTGTTTTCAATCGAAGCGTTGGGGACGCTCGCGTCACTGATTTTTTTGCAAGCCGTATTAGGTTTCGACAATCTGCTTTATATCTCGATCGAGTCCAAACGCGCACCCGCTGAGAAGCAAGCGATGGTTCGTAAGGCTGGTATCGCAATTGCGGTTGTCTTGCGTCTGGTGTTGCTCTTTGTCGTTATGCGGATTCTGGCGAGTGTTGTCGAACCACTGTTTGAACTCGATAATTTTGCCATCACAGGCGAGTTCAACCTTAAGGCGCTGATTTTTCTCTTTGGCGGCGGCTTTATCATGTACACAGCGGTGAAGGAGATTAACCACCTCCTTTCCATTGACGACCTGCATCACGAAGCAGGGGGCAGTCAGAAATCGACTTTCACCGTGATTGCGCTGATTGTTTTTATGAATTTGATTTTCAGTTTCGACTCTATTCTGTCGATGCTGCCTCTCACCGGACAGTTCGCCAGTGACGCTTTCATCTCGCCGCAATTTATCCTGCTGGCGATTGCTGTTGTTGTCAGCGGTATCTTGATGATTGCTTTGGCGGATCGCGTTGCGACATTCATTGAGAAGAACAGGATGTTTGAGGTGCTTGGCCTGTTTATCCTCTTAATTGTTGGCATCATGCTGCTGTCTGAGGGAGGACACATCGCGCATATGTCTCTCTTCGGATACGAGATTGAAGCGATGGCTAAATCGACCTTCTATTTCTCGGTCGCCGTTCTCTTTATCGTCGATATCGTACAGACACGCTTCCAGAGGAAACTTGAGGCCAAGAAAAAAGCTGAGATTGCCGATCCAGCCAATAACGCCGCTTCAACGGAAGAGGCTTACGCCAAAGTTGGAGGTCTGCCACATGCTTGATCTGACATTTTCCGAACCGGCCCCGAAAGTGATGCAAGGCGCGACCGGCCCGTGGGAGCTGGTTATCGGGATGGAAGTTCATGCACAGGTGTCCTCCACAGCCAAACTGTTCTCAGGCGGCTCTACGGATTTCGGGTCCGAGCCGAACAGCAATGTTGCGTTGGTGGATGCGGCGATGCCGGGGATGCTGCCGGTAATCAACGAGTTCTGCGTGGAACAGGCGGTTCGCACCGGCTTGGGGTTGAAAGCGGAAATTAACCTGCGGTCCGTCTTTGACCGTAAGAACTATTTCTATCCTGACCTCCCGCAAGGCTATCAGATTAGCCAGTTCAAATACCCCATCGTGGGTGAGGGCGAAGTGCTGGTTGATATGGAGCCGGGGGTTGCCCGCACCGTGCGGGTTGAGCGCATCCATCTGGAACAGGATGCGGGCAAGTCGATCCACGACATGGACCCTTCAATGTCCTTCGTGGATTTGAACCGCACCGGTGTTGCCTTGATGGAGATTGTCTCGCGGCCTGATATTCGCGGGCCGGAAGAGGCCGCAGAGTATTTGCGGAAACTTCGTCAGCTCTTACGGTATCTCGGTACATGCGACGGGAATATGCAAGAGGGGTCCATGCGCGCGGACGTGAATGTCTCGGTTTGTCGCCCCGGTGATTACGAAGCCTTCCGTGAGGGCGGCGATGATTTCTCCAAACTCGGTACACGCTGTGAGTTGAAGAACATGAACTCCATGCGCTTCATTCAACAGGCCATCAATTTCGAGGCGCGCCGCCAGATCGACATTCTGGAAGACGGTGGCAGCATAGATCAGGAAACCCGCCTCTATGATCCGAACAAGGGCGAGACGCGCTCCATGCGCTCAAAAGAAGAGGCGCATGACTATCGCTATTTCCCTGACCCTGATTTGCTGCCTCTTGAAATAGAGCAGGCTTGGGTTGATGACATCGCGGCGACCCTGCCTGAGTTGCCGGATGAAAAACGCGCCCGCTTTATGAGCGATTACGGTGTCACCGAATATGATGCCAGCGTGTTGGCGGCGGACCGCGCGGATGCGGATTTCTTCGAACAGGTGGCCAAGGGACGCGACGGGAAGGCGTCCGCGAACTGGGTGGTGAACGAATTGTTCGGGCGCTTGAATAAAGAGGGCCTGGGCGTTGCGACTTCGCCGGTTTCGGCGGAGCAACTGGGCGGGATTATCGACCTGATCGGGTCCGGTGACATCTCCGGTAAAATCGCGAAAGAGCTGTTCGAGATTGTCTGGACCGAGGGCGGCGATCCTGCGGAAATCGTTGAAGCCCGTGACATGAAGCAAGTCACAGACACAGGCGCGATTGAAGCGGCGGTGGATGAGATCATCGCGGCGAACCCTGAAAAAGTCGCGCAGGCTCAGGCAAAACCGTCAATGGCGGGCTGGTTCGTCGGACAGGTGATGAAGGCCACCGGCGGCAAAGCCAATCCGCAAGCCGTGCAACAGTTGGTGAAACAAAAACTAGGCGTCTAGCCACAGAACGACCCCCGCCCCGCACAAAGATGCGGGGCCTCGCGCCGCGAAAGTCTTTCAGTTTATTCCGAGATCCCGGCTCTGAAGGCCGGGATGCTATCACCCCCGCACAAAAAGCACAGTGTAACAGGCGGCGATTCCATACCCGATCATCTCTTTCGAGACACCGGCACAGGCCGCGCCATAGAGACTGGCCAACGCGCCATGAATTGCACGGTGACAGAAGGCGAAGGCACACACCGTCGCAAGTATCGTTTTTCCTCTGACGAGGGCTTTCGTTATCAAGTTTCTCATGGTTCAATCTTTCGTTGAAGGTTGAACCGGAGCGCTCCGGCGTCCACATCTGGACTGGGGCGACAATGAGCAGATGCGACCATCATTTCGATCCGGCAAAAGTTGCGGTCCCGGGTTGGCGAATGAGGGGCGCAGAGTTGGGGAATGTTGGTGACTGAGACATTCGGTGCGGCCTTCGGGCGGCTGGTCAAAGCAAAGCGCGGCAAAGACTGGACGCAAAGTTCATTGGCCGCCGACATGTTTCCGAATCAGGAAGACGCGGGCGAAAAACGCAAAGGCGATATTTCCAAACTGGAAAACGGTAAGGTCGCCAATCCGGATACGAGAACCGTTGCGCTGATTGCCGGTGTCCTCGGCATTACGGATGCCGAAATCGACGCCCTGCGTATACAGGTGCAGATGTCACCGCAGGAACAGCTTGACGCCGTTCCGAGTCTTAGCCGCAATCAACTTGAACTCCTTGCTTCGCGGTTCGAACTGGAGCGCGCCTTTGACAAATCCGATGCGGAACTGCGCGGTTTCCTCAACAGCAAGGCCGAAGAATACCGCACCTACAAGGCGGAGATCGAGGCGATTGACGAACTGACACGGGGGTTAGGTAATCTGAAAGCGGCGGCGCGGGCGGCGGCGGATGACCTGAATTTTGATGAGGTTGAGACGTTGCTTTCCATGGTGCAAGAGGCCGAGCTGGAGGTCGCGGCCGAAACCGCTGAACTGCGTGCAAAAAATGCCCTGATGCGCGGGCGTCCGGAACAAGCCTATACCCTCCTCACCGCCGCTGCAGACAGTTTCGCCGCCGTCGATCCGCTGGAACCAGCGCAGCGGCGTTTGCGTTATGAAGATCAGCTTTATCAGCACGGGTTGCGTTACGGCGGCGCGGGCCTGTCCCTCTCCGCAAAGATGATTGCGGGTGCGATTGCCTCTCTCGATGAAAATACGACCCCGCAATTATGGGCAAAGGCGCAGAACAGTCTTGCCATTGCGCTGCGAAATCAGGGCACACGCACCGCCGGTGCGGAGGGCGCGGCGCTGTTGGCGGAGGCGGTGAAGACCTATCGCGCCGCCCTGCGGGTGCGGACAGAGGCGGATCATCCGGTGGATTGGGCGGCGACGATGCAAAATCTTGCCATTGCGTTGGGAGAACAAGGCACACGCACCGACGGGGCTGAGGGTGCGGCGTTGCTGGCGGAGGCGGTGACGGCCTATCGCGCCGCCCTGCGGGTGAGGACCGAGGCGGATCATCCGGTGCAATGGGCGATGACGATGCAGAATCTTGCCGGTGCGCTGGAAGAACAAGGCACACGCACCGCCGGGGCGGAGGGCGCGGCGCTGTTGGCGGAGGCGGTGACGGCCTATCGCGCCGCCCTGCGGGTGTATACCGAGGCGGATCATCCGGTGGATTGGGCGGGGACGATGCAGAATCTTGCCAATGCGCTGGGAAATCACGGCGCACGCACCGCCGGTGTGGAAGGCGCGGCGCTATTGGCGGAGGCGGTGGCGGCGTACCGCGACGCCCTGCGGGTGCAGACCGAGGCGGATCATCCGGTGGATTGGGCGATGACGCGGGTGAATATGGCGATTCTCGAAGGGGCGCGGGCGGATCATGATACCTGCAACGATCCGCGCCCGCATCTGACGGCGGCGCTGGACCATGCGGAGGCCGCGCTGACCGTCTATGATCCCCAGCACATGCCCTATTATTTCGATAAGGCCACCGCATTGCGCGATGATCTCAAAACCCGCCTCGCCGCCCTTTGATCCGCCCCGCACGAAGATGCGGGGCCTCGCGCCGCGAATTGCGCACCTGAAATGAACATATCCCATCTCCGAAGGCCGGGATGGCGGCTTCTACCGCATTCTCAAACAACACCTTCACCGCGTAGGACTTCTTTCACCTGAACGTCCTTCGCGTCGAATGCGTGGTGGAGGACATCGACGGCTTTCCAAGGGTCGGCATTGCCACATAAAAATATATCAAACGCGCCGTACTCCGCTTCGGGCCAAGTATGCACGCTGATATGGCTCTCGGCTAACAAAGCCACGCCGCTGATCCCCTGAGGCGAGAACCTGTGCAGATGGATGTGCAGCAGCGTTGCTTCACACGCGCGGATGCAATCACGAAACGCTTGCTCAATGGTGGCAATATCGTCCAGACCCTTACCGCCAATCACCTCGATCAGCAGATGCGTCCCGGCAAAAACTTTACCATCGCGTGTGCCAATATACGCGGCACGGTTTTCATTAGGCGAGCGATCCGTCATCGTTAACTCTGCTTCTCTCTCAAGCCGCTCTCTTTCGCTTAGAAGTTAAGCGGAATATCATAGTGCACTGCCACAGCCCACAATGTCCCGAAGCTCGAACAAAGCGCAAAAGATCATTTTATGTTCACTTTACAGTCTGTAGGCGAACTGAAAATTCCCAGTAACATCAACGGATACCTTCTCTCAATAATCATCCGCGACAATTTGCGTACTGACTCACTTCACAAAGAAGTGGTTCGATTGTGAAAGTCTGTAGTGATTGTCGTTAGCTGCAGCTTGGGGGGCAGATAAGCGACTAATTAGGGGCTATAATCGTGCAACTTCCAAGAAAAGGGAGTTGCCGGCGGGGAGTGACTTAACAGATGGACGCTCAGTCTCGTGTTTTAGTCGACAATACGGCGCGCCTGAACGCCGGGCGAGCCTTATCTGCACGCCAGGAAAAGCTTCCACAAGATGCGCTGCGTTTATTGGCCGAAGAGGTCATAGCGCGTTTGGCGAGTCGCTATGCAAGCCAACCTATTGATCATACCCCAACCGATGAAGGCATTGCTGCCTTGGCGGATGCATTGCAGACTTCCGACTCGGACGCTGGGCTTAACTTTGTCCTCGACCTAAAGCGTAAGGGTATTTCTCGGGATACTGTCTATCTGGGATATATTAGCGGTGCTGCTCGTCTTTTGGGCGAGCGCTGGGTGAATGACGACATCACATTTACTGATGTCACGATTGCTGCAGGGCATCTCTACGTCATTATGCGCGCATTGCGTCCGAATTTTATCTCAGATGTTGCGGATATCAAGAAAGGCGCGCGCGCACTCTTCTCGCCGACACCGGGCGAAGACCATACGCTCGGCATCATGATGGCCGCTGATATGTTCCGCGAGCGCGGATGGCAGATTGATTTACAAACCGGACTGGATCACGATGCATTGGTCGAGGCTGCTTCGGTCGGTCGCTATCCCATTATCGGGCTGTCGGCGGGGAGCGCAAAGATGATTGTACCGCTCACGCGGCTTATTGCATCGCTTCGCGTGATTAGTCCGGGGTCGGCAATTCTCGTCGGCGGTGAACTGGCGGCTATCGAACCTGAACTCGCTGAGATCGTTGATGCTGACAGTATTGCCGGAGATGCTCCGACGGCGATTAGAGAAATCGAACGGCTGTTTGATCTTTATTCAAAGGCCGAGCAATAAAGATCGGCCTTTCTTTGATTTTTGATGCATTGGGCAGTTCTAAATTGTCGCACTGATTTCGATGCGCTCTTCCTGGATGAGAACGGCAACAGTCGCCCCCAATGACCGGGAGATTTCATGAGTCAGGAACAGGCTCGATTGCTTGGCGTCAATTTCATTCAGCGCGGCTCCATTCTGTAAAATATCAGCCGAACTTTGCTGCATTCTTGCTTTGGGGCCTTCAGCAGAGATCATGAGGCTGGTCGCCCCTTCTTTACGCGCTCCGACATGCAAAGTGCCGCCGCGCGGTAACGACTCATATCCAATCAGGATAAAATTCAACAATAACTTCACCGCTTCTTTGTCGAGCATCACCTCGCCCGCCCGCCAGTCGAGGGATACCGGCGTGCCTTTTGTTAGGGACTCCGCAAGTTCTTTGGCATCATCCAGAGGAATGTTCTCAGCCATCGACCCGGCAACCCCGAAACAGATCCGCATGAATTGCAATTTTGCTGAAGCGGATGCCGCGCTGGACCGGATCAGGTTCATTGCCATATCGCGCATTTCAGAATCTTGTTCGTCCGCAAGGATCTCTAACCCGTTGTTCACGGCACTCACCGGGCTGATGAGATCGTGGCAAATGCGCGAACTGAGCAGGGTGGCTAAAGTGAGGTCAGTCATTGAGATTATAAAACTCCAAAGCGCTGCAATTGAATAAGTAAATTCACCTTGAGGTGAGAGATTTCAGGGTGATTTACCTTATAGTTGTGTATAGGATTAGTGAACAAAACTTAACGAAAAATTTGTAAAGTTACGGCGGAACCTTAGTCGTTCGGAATACACGTTAATTCTCATTACCAGCGCGCGCGAAATTATCTTCGAGCGGTTTAAGGATATAGCTCATTGGAGTCCGCTTGCCGGTTTCAATAAAGATTTCGGCGGGCAGACCCGGCACTAACTCGTTTTCGCTGCCAAGCCGCTCGCGCTCTTCATTCGACAGTAAAACCTCGACCGCAAAGAACGGCGTGCCGGTGACTTCATCAATTTTACGGTCATAAGAGACTTTGGCGACTTTGCCGTTTAGTTCAGGCGTCGTTCGCTGGTTAAATGTGCTGAACCTAACTCTGGCCGGACCACCGATATTGATTTGATCCCTTTTTGTCGGCTCCACCTTTGCTTCAAGCACCAGCCGGTCAGTCGTGGGAACAATGTTCATGATAGTTTGTCCCGGCGAGACAACAGCACCAGCTGCAAAAACGGATAAATCCTGCACAACACCAGCTTGCGGCGAGACAAGTTGAATTTTTCTAATGCTTTCATCTGCAACCACGATACGTTGTTGGATTTCGTTTACCTGTCCCTGAACTTCGCGCAGTTCGGAAATTGCTTCTTCTCGGCGACTTTCGCGTAAGCGGGTCATTTCGATCCGCGTTTCTTGTATCTGGCGCACGAGACCTGCATTGTTAGAATTAAGTGCGCCGATCTCCCCTTCGATCCGGGCTTTCTCGCGCAGGATTTCTTGTAGACGAGTTTCGGTTGTCAGTCCTTGACCAAGCAAAGTGCGGACACGGGTTCGCTCTCCGTCAATCGACACAAGTTGTTCTCTGAACGAGGCGAGGCGGGAGGATGATCCTGTAATCTCGCTCTGAACTTGTCCAACGCGCTCGCGTAGCTGCGCGGCTTGTTGGCGATAACCGGTTAGGCGGGCATTGAAGAGACTTTGCTGATCTTGAATAACCTTTGCAACGTCAGAGTTTCGGCGGGCTTTGGTGAGCAATTGTTGAGGGAAAGAAAGGCTGGTGCTGCTGTCACGCTCTGCGAGGAGGCGCACCTCCCTTGCTTTAAGCTCATTAATTTGCCCTTCAAGGATCGCCCGTGTTGCATCTTGAGTGATTTGCTCCAGCCGTAACAAAGGTTGACCGTCGGCGACTGTTTCGCCTTCGCGGACGAAAATCTCACCAACGACACCACCTTCAAGATGCTGGACGGGCTTTTGTTTAGTTTCAACACGCAGCTCACCAGAGGCAACGACAGCACCGCTAATTTCCGTCTGGGTTGCCCACCAACCGCCGCCGCCAAATAATGCGGCGATAATGATTGTTCCAAAGAAAGTATGCTTGCCTGCTTTCCAGCGCCCCGGATCGTGGGCGTAATTTTGCTTTGGATTTTTCATTGCGGCAAGCCTCCTGCAGCGGCACGATTAATCGGCGTAACCTGAGCATGGTTTGTGGTTGTCTGCCGCAGAATCTCATCGCGGGGACCAAACGCCTGCTGTTGACCATCTTTCATCACAAGAAGTTTGTCACAGGCTGCGATTGCGCTTGGCCGGTGTGCCATAACGATCACGGCACTGCCGCGCTCTTTGGCATCGCGGATGGCTTGAACTAAGGTAGCCTCACCTTCGGCGTCGAGATTTGCGTTCGGTTCATCGAAAATAAGCAGAGGCGGATCGCCATAAAGTGCGCGCGCCAAACCAACACGCTGGCGCTGCCCGCCGGATAATTGTCCACCGCCTTCGCCGATCTCGGTGTCATACCCGTTCGGTAATCCAACGATCATTCGGTGTGCGCCGCCCCGTTGAGCCGCCTGAACCACTTCGCCTTCGTTCATATCAGGTGATAGACGAGCGATATTCTGAGCAATTGTTCCGGCAAACAGTCCGACATCCTGAGGCAAATAACCGATGCGCCGCCCAAGTTCAGTGTCACTCCATTGATCGAGCGTTGCACCGTCAAAGCGAATTTCTCCCGCTAACGGAGGCCAAACGCCGACTAGGGCGCGCGCTAAGGTCGATTTTCCACTGGCGCTAGGTCCGATCACGCCAACGGCTTCACCGGGTTGGACATCAAAAGAAATGCCTCGAATAATTGGAGTCCGCTCTCCAGCAGGCGCAACAGCGAGGCCGGAAATTTTAAGTTTTGGTTTTGGCTCTGGTAGGGTGGTCTTTTGATCGGATACCGGGGTAACGGCAAAAAATTCTTGTAAGGCCCGCGCACCGCGCCGTGCGCGGATAAAGACGCGCCAGTTTGCAATTGCCTGATCTACAGGGGCGAGCGCCCGGCCCATCAAAATCGATGATGCGATCATGACACCCGGAGAGATTTCTTGTTTCACAGCCAACCATGCTCCTAAAGCAAGAATGGCTGATTGCAGAAACATGCGAAATGTTTTTGAAAATGTTTGGAAAAATCCTGCGCGGGTAGAGTGTTGCATCTGCGCGCCCAATGCTTTCCCGCGCATTTCTCCCCATCGACCCCGGGCGGCATCGCCCATGCCCAGCGCGCGAACGGTTTCAGCTTCGCGACGCATGGACTCTGAAAATTTCTCGCTTTCAGCGGCGGCGGTGCGGGAGTCGATCTCCGGTTGCGCAGTCATGATCTGGTTGAGCAATGCAATCAAAAACAATACGATTGCGGCAGCGAGAGCGAATGCGCCAAGCAAAGGATGGAACAAGAAAATCGCACCGAGGTAAATTGGAACCCAAGGAGCATCAAAGAAAGCAAATGGCGCGTTTCCGGATAGAAATTGCTGGATAGATTCAAGATCACGTAATGCAGCGGCGGGCCTCGCCCGTTCTGCCGGGGCTAGGGCACGGCGCAAAACGCCATCAAATACCCGCCCGTCTAACATCGCTTGAAAGCGCGCTCCCGCATTCGCCAAAATGCGGCTCCGCAAAAAATCAAGCACGCCCATTATCAGAAATAATCCTGCAACAAGTGCGAAGAGCACCACAAGAGTTTCCTGACTTCCGCTAGCCAACACCCGATCATAGACCTGCAGCATGAACATGGGGCCGGTCAGCATTAAAAGATTCACGAAGCAGCTAAAAATACCAGCGACTATGAATAGTCCACGCGCTGACCAAAAGGCTTTGCGATACTCGGCACGACCTTTAGCAAGCTGCGGTGATATCATTTTGTTTTCTCATTTAAGTGCAGACCAATCGGTGGGCCACAATATTGTCGCCTGATAAGTATTGGACAGCTTTTGATACTAGGGGAGATCTTTCAAATGCTAATGAACGATACGTTACATTTTAAGGTTAATTTATACAGCATAGCGCCCTCCATAGATGCAATGCGCAGGGACGATCAGATGTATGAAGCAGCTGTCAAAACTCCGAAGGTCGTTACTGAAACGACGATTCCAGCTATCAGCCCTTTATGGATACAGTCAGCTGTCTTTTGACCACGCCGTTTGAAGACTAAGAATGTAACCGCAAAACAAGCGATAAAAAGCACAATTATTGGCATTTTTCGCATTTCCAATCAGAATAAAGTTGTATTTAACGCATACCTTTGACGCCAAATTGAACTGGTTCACATTTTCAGCAGAAAACACGTCGGTTAAGAAACAAATCTAATTGGCGATTAAAAATACTTCTTCCCGGCCAATCATACCCAGCACGTCCCGCGCCCGTTCGTCCAGCAAATCCAAATCAAGCGCTTCTGTACGCAAACCTGAGTTTCGTTTAAGCAACGCGGTTTCTTGATTTTCGAGTATTGCGATTGTTCGTTTCGCCGTAGCGAATTCTCGTTGTGTTTTGTCTAATGCAATATGCCCGTAGTTGCCGGTGAATATCTGTAAGCTGAAAAACCAGAGCAAAGCCAGCAATGCCACCGGCAATGCCAATGACACGGAGTACCCGCCAAACTTACGAAAAATCGACATTTCCGTCCTCATTAACTGCGCAAAATTATCCCACCATACACAGCTGCGTTGCCCAAGTCTTCTTCAATACGAATCAGTTGATTATATTTTGCAAGACGATCAGATCGGGCGAGTGAGCCTGTTTTGATCTGTCCGCAGTTCGTTGCCACGGCGAGGTCTGCAATCGTTGCGTCTTCGGTTTCGCCGGAACGGTGTGACATAACCGCAGAATACCGAGCTTTATGCGCCATATTCACAGCTTCGAGTGTCTCAGAGAGAGAACCGATCTGGTTGACTTTCACGAGAATTGAATTGCCGATACCGCGATCAATGCCATCTTTCAGGCGTGTCGGATTGGTCACGAATAGATCGTCCCCGACGAGCTGACAGCGATCCCCAATCTTTTCGGTCAGGGCTTTCCAACCGTCCCAATCATCTTCTGCGAGACCGTCTTCGATAGAGATAATCGGGTAATTATCGCACATCGCGGCATAGTAATCCGCCATTTCGCTGGCTGACAGGGTTTTATCCTCACCTTTGAGGTGATATTTGCCGTCTTCGAAAAATTCAGTCGATGCAGCATCCAACGCGAGTGCAACTTGCTCGCCGGGTTTGTAGCCAGCTTTTTCGATGGATTTCATAATGAAATCGAGCGCGTCACGGGTTGAGGCAATATTGGGTGCAAATCCGCCTTCATCACCAACATTGGTATTATGACCCGCTGCTTGGAGTTCTGATTTGAGTGTGTGGAAGATTTCAGCACCCCATCGGACGGCTTCGCGGATATTCTCTGCCGCAATCGGCATCACCATGAATTCCTGAATATCAATCGGGTTATCCGCATGTTCGCCGCCATTGATGATGTTCATCATCGGGCAGGGCAGGACATGCGCCGAAACACCGCCGATATAACGATAAAGCGGCAAGCCAACACTGTCTGCAGCAGCTTTGGCCGTTGCCATCGAAACCCCAAGGATCGCATTCGCCCCCATCCGTCCTTTGTTTGGTGTTCCGTCCAGTTCGATCATTGCCTCGTCAATCATTGCCTGATTGGTGGCATCTACGCCCGCAAGCGCATCAAAAATTTCGGTATTCACAGCTTCGACAGCTTTCAGGACGCCCTTGCCTTTGTAGCGATCACCCCCATCGCGCAACTCAACGGCTTCATGAGCACCTGTAGAGGCCCCCGACGGAACCGCCGCCCGCCCAAGCGAACCATCCTCAAGCAACACTTCGACCTCGACAGTAGGGTTGCCCCGGCTGTCCAGTATTTCACGGCCTGTAATGTCGATGATGGCGCTCATGCGGTTCTCTCCTCTGAATTTTCCGTGCGAGAATTACCGCAGTGCAGCAAAAAAAGAAAGCGGCAGCGTCGTGCTGTTTCCGCACGGAAGTTTAGCTCCAATAGGCGACGAATGTTAACAGAATGTCTTTTTGGCATCTGAACAAGAAAAACCCCGCCATACGGCGGGGTTTTGTAAAGTTTAATCCTGATCTTGAACTTAGTTCTTTTCTTTATCGACCATTTTGCCGGCTTCGATCCACGGCATCATGCCGCGCAGTTTTGCACCGACTTCTTCGATCTGGTGAGCGTCGTTGTTGCGCCGGATGGCTTTGAACATTGGCGCACCGGCTTTGTATTCGCGCATCCATTCGGAAACAAAAGCACCGTCCTGAATGTCCTTGAGAACTTTCTTCATCCGGGCCTTGGTTTCATCATAAGGTAGGATTTGCGGCCCAGAATGATATTCGCCGAACTCAGCGGTGTTCGAGATCGAATAGTTCATGTTCGCAATGCCGCCTTCGTATATCAAATCCACGATCAGCTTCACTTCGTGCAGACATTCGAAATACGCCATTTCCGGCGCGTATCCGGCCTCAACAAGTGTTTCAAAGCCCATACGGATCAGCTCAACAAGGCCACCGCAAAGAACAGCTTGCTCGCCGAAGAGGTCCGTCTCGCACTCTTCTTTGAAGTCTGTCTCGATGATGCCCGAGCGACCACCGCCGATGGCGGAACAATAGGAAAGACCGATTTCCAGCGCGCGGCCCGTAGCGTTCTGATGAACAGCAACAAGGCAAGGCACGCCGCCACCTTTAGAGAATTCGCCGCGAACCGTGTGGCCCGGACCTTTTGGCGCCATCATGATGACATCGACGCCTTCTTTCGGCTCGATCAAGCCGAAATGTACGTTCAGACCATGGGCAAAGGCAATCGCAGCGCCGTCTTTCAGGTTGTCGTGGATGTGGGCGTAGTACGTTTCGGCCTGCAATTCGTCAGGCATACACATCATGATGACATCGCACCAGGCCGCAGCCTCTGGGATTCCCATAACTGTAAGGCCTGAGCCTTCAGCTTTTTTCGCCGATGCCGAACCGGGGCGCAAGGCGACCACAAGGTTCTTAGCGCCACTGTCGTGCAGGTTCAGCGCATGGGCATGACCTTGCGAGCCGTAGCCGACAATCGCGACTTTTTTGTCCTTGATAAGATTAATGTCGCAGTCGCGATCATAATAGACGCGCATGGTATGCTCCCGATTCCATAGGTTTCTCTGCCTGAAAAGGCGCTCGCGCGTGGTTAGACGAGGGGCGCGAGGGGCGCAAGTGCTGAGTCGCGTTTCATAGCGCCCGCCAGCCAATATCTGACCGATAAAAGCCTTCAGGCCACTCAATTTGGCTTGCGGCGTCATAGGCGCGGTTGCGCGCTTGCTCTACATCGCGGCCAAGTGCCGTAATGCCCAGAACGCGCCCTCCAGCTGAAACAAGAACTGTTTGTTCCATGCGTGTTCCTGCGTGAAAAACCTCTACACCTTCGATGTTATCAACACGGTCGACATATCCGATCACGGTATCTTTCTCATAATCGCCCGGATAGCCCTTGGCGGCCATGACAACCGTGAGGCAGGTTTCGTCCGACCAATCGAGTGAAACGTTGCTGACATCCCCTTTTGCACAAGCGGTCAGTACAGGCAGCAAGTCTGTCTTGAGGCGCGGCAGAATGCACTGGCATTCGGGATCACCAAAGCGCGCATTGATCTCAACCAGCTTTGGCCCTTCTTCGGTTAGCATCAACCCGACATAGAGAACGCCGGAATAGGGTGTTCCACGCTTTGCCATCTCCGCAAGGATCGGTTTGGCGATCTCATCGGTTGCGCGGGTTTGCAATGCGGCGGTGAAAGCAGGCGCAGGTGAATAAGCCCCCATACCCCCAGTATTCGGCCCTTTATCGCCATCGCGGGCGCGTTTGTGGTCCTGAGCGCCCGCGAGCGGGATGATCGTTTCGCCATCAGTGAACACAAAGAAAGAGGCTTCTTCCCCCTCCATCATCTCTTCAATCACAACCGAGCCACCACCGGGACCATCGAAAATACGGTCCACAGCGTCCAAGGCTTCGTCTTCACTGGCTGCAACGACCACGCCTTTACCCGCTGCGAGGCCATCGGCTTTGACCACTATCGGTGCACCTTGGTCACGGATATAGGATTTAGCCGCGTTCGCGTCGTCAAAGCTGGCATATTTCGCAGTGGGTGCGCCGCAAGCATCGCATATTTGTTTGGTGAAAGTCTTTGATGTCTCCAGCATCGCAGCGGCTTTGCTGGGACCAAAGACATTGATTCCTGCCGCCCGCGCTGCATCGGACACACCTGTTTCCAATGGAGCTTCAGGCCCGACCACCAACAAATCAATCTCCATGTCTTTACAGACCGAGACGACAACATCGGGATCAAGAATGTCAAAATTTACACATTCCGCGACCTGAGCAATTCCGGCATTTCCCGGCGCACACCACAGCTTTTTCAGCTCGGGGCTTTTCGCAATAGCCCAGCATAGCGCATGTTCGCGGCCACCGCCGCCTAAAACCAGAACTTTCATCGTATTTCGTCTCCCCGAGTTTTCGCGGGGCTTTCATAGCCTGCCTTGCCCCGCTATGACAGAGGTATGAGCAGCTTGTTTGAAGATGATGAGGACGATGGCCCGTCCGCGCAAACGAAAGCCAAGACAAATCAGACGGAACTAACCGTTTCGGAATTGTCGGCGGCGGTGAAGCGTACTGTTGAAGATCGTTTCGGCCTCGTGCGGGTGCGGGCAGAGATCGGTCGTGTCTCGCGGCCTCGTTCCGGCCATATCTATCTTAGCCTTAAAGACGACAAAGCGGTGATCGACGGTGTGATGTGGAAGGGCGTTGCCTCGCGGCTTAGTATACAGCCCGAAGAAGGTCTTGAGGTTGTCGTCACCGGAAAGCTGACCACCTTCCCCGGCCAATCAAAATACCAGATCGTCATCGACAAGATGGAACCTGCGGGTGCGGGTGCGCTCATGGCGATGCTGGAGGCGCGGCGCAAAGCGCTGACCGCCGAAGGGCTGTTTGATACTGAAAGAAAGCGGGCTATACCGTCTCTCCCTCAAGTGATTGGTGTCGTCACCTCGCCCTCTGGTGCGGTGATACGGGATATTCTTCACCGGCTATCCGAGCGTTTCCCGTGCCATGTGCTTGTGTGGCCGGTCGCTGTGCAAGGCGAGAAATGCGCCGCAGAAGTTGCCGCTGCTATTCACGGCTTTGACGCCATTGCCGCTGGTGGCCCGATACCGCGCCCCGATGTTTTGATCGTTGCAAGGGGGGGCGGGTCACTCGAAGACCTTTGGGGCTTTAACGAAGAGATTGTCGTTCGTGCCGCCGCAGAATGCTCGATCCCTTTAATCTCTGCGGTGGGCCACGAGACGGATACCACGCTGATAGATCATGCCGCAGACTTGCGTGCACCAACCCCGACCGGGGCCGCCGAAAAAGCTGTCCCTGTTAGAGCGGACCTGATTGCCCAGGTCGATACGCTCTCGGCACGCCGTCTTCGCGCCATGCAACGCAGCCTTCGTGATGCACGAGAGCGCGTAGTTCAGAGTGCGCGTGTGCTGCCCAAACCCGAAGCATTGCTCGCTGAGAAACGGCAACAACTTGATCTGGCCGTAGAGCGTTTGCCGCGTGGTCCGGCAAGTGTAGTGCGCGAAAAGACACAGGCGTTGAGACTGACTGCCGATAGATTGCCCCGCGCCTTTGCCGCCAGAATGGAACAAACAAAGTCGGCACTCGCGGCAAGTCGTGCGTCGCTCCGGCCCGTGTCCCTTCAAGCCCGCATCCGCGAAGCACAAGGATCGTCGCAAGCGCAGGCCAAACGCCTCCATGCCGCTGCGCCGCGTATCGCGATGCGAAAGCGCGACGGGTTAAATGCCCTGACCCGCACGCTGAACTCGCTGTCTTATTTGCGGGTCTTGGATCGAGGCTATGCTGTCGTGCGAGGCGATGATGGTAAGATCATCGCTGATGCCGCGACGATTGCGGCGGGCGATTCTCTGTCGATTGAGTTCAAAGAACGCAAGACGGTCGCCGCCACCGCAGGCGAAGGCACCCCCGCCCCCTTTGCGAAAAAGCGCAAGGCGAAGACAGCTGCTAAACTCAAACCAACCCCGCCTGAACAGACGGATTTGTTTGGGGAGTAGTGCCTCGGGGTGAATGATTTTCCCGTTATGAGTTGAGCCGTTCCGAGGGGTGGTGCGAAGCGCCGCCCCGTGGATTGGGCTTTGTTTGGAATCTACATTCCAAGAGAGTTGATCGCGACGCTCGAAAACTGATCATATGCGGTCTCTCGAATTAAGCGCGTGAGCATTGTGATGATCGATACCGAGTTCGACGCCTTGTTTTCGGGCAATTAATTTGACGTAACCACGTAACATGTTTTCGCTAAATTCATACCATCCAGCACCCCGACCGACGATAATGCACCCGTGCCTTTTGGTTTTCAAAGTGTTCAAGCGGTTGTCGAATTTTTTCTTGTCGAGAGCAGTTCGATTTGAACGGCTTTCCATCATCGGTAGATAAGAGCTTTCATATATCTCAGAGGATTGACGACTCAGCGTTGGCCGGTCGACTAACGACCAGAGTACCTCTTCATAATCGTCACGATATTTTTTTGTAGCATTGTCATATGACTCTTTGAGTAACGACAATGCGTGTTCAACGGCTCGTTCTATACCATCACCGAAGTGTTTGAGTGAAACTCGTGAAACATCATTCGAATCGTCAAAAGCACTCCAATACGTTTGTTCGCAAACAAGATGTGTGAAGTATGGAAAGCCGTCGCTTAGAATTGCAATGCGAAGAACGGTTTCTCTGTCGATTTGTAGGCCGAGGCCCGCTGCAGAAGTTTCAACGATTTTCCAAAGTGATCCGTCATCTAAGCGTTCGAGTTCTATCGGAGTGATTGCTCTTCCCGCAGAGTAGTGTTGGCCAAGTAGGTCATGCATGGATGACCCTATCCCGCAAAATATTAGCTTGATGGCAATTTCTTGATCCGAAATTTGTTTAATGAGTTCCGCAAATTTTGCTTGATCCTCTTTACTAACTAGTCGGTCAAATTCATCAATTACGACCACTGGAATTTGACCGTGGCACGCAGAAACATACTTCAGCGCGTCTACAGCGTCGTTGAGGGTTTCGACAATTGGTTGCTCACCACTATCAATAGTAGTTTTTAAGCTTGCCGAAACGAATGGCAGTTTTACAGAACCGGAAACTTTTAGCTTGTTTCCTTTAAATTCAGCGTAAACGCGCTTTGCAACAGTGGCGATTACCGTTTCGAAAGTCTCACCAGTTCCGCAGGCTACTCTCACGGGCTCATTTATTGAAGGGTGAAATTGAATTGCGGAAGTTTGAGCCAACGAGGTTTTGCCTACTCCTCGATCACCGTGAATAAAAATATGTCGACCTTTAACGGCTAAACTTCTTCGAATTTCTGTTAAGCTTTTTTCTCTACCTTGCAAATCTTCTTCTGATCGGATTGGATCCGAAGGACTCAAAAGTTGGTTTAAACGGGACGAAAATGACGTTTCGTTAAATTCTCTAATTGCCACATAATCTCCTCACCGAATTGTTTTTTCTAAGATGGTAGAATTGAGCGGAGGTTTCAATCAATTTTCATTAAAATTCGTTATTGCTATTTGCCTTGTAATAAAAACGTTAGCGTATCACTGGTCGATAATTTTTTTATCCCCGCGCCAACAAATCCTCCAACTGCCGCTTGATCCAGCCTTTCGGAATAAAGTGTCCCCGGCCATGAATGTCGATCTGGACTTCTTTTCCATTGCCGCAATCAGTCCAGCGGTGCTCGGTATATTCATGGATTGGTGCAACGGTTGATACTTGCGTTGCCGTGCGCCGCGACGGATCACACCCGCTGATCTCAACCCACGGCAACATGCCGAGGGCCGGGTCGGGGTCGTCTCTGGTCGGCAGATCAATAACGTTATCGCGCAGCCCATGAACATTTCGGATGCTGACTGGTCCCGTGTCACAGCGCGAAGGACTCGCATAATCAATCAATCCGCCGATCCCGAGGACCGCCGTATATTGATCGCCACTGTCACAAGCAACGGCGAGCGCCATCAGACTACCGAAAGAATAGCCGGAGAGGTACACGCGGCTGCGATCAATGGGCCAGCGACGCTGGGCGTCGGCCAAAACTGCCTCGGTAAAGCGAACATCGCGGTCTTCCCAATGCCAGAACGCCCATGATTTATCGATACCGTCGGGAGCCAGCAACAGCACACCAGTCTCATTCGTTGCCCCGAAGACTCTCTTGCTGCGAGTCGGATGACGTCCTTGTCGGCCCCAGCCGTGAAAATGAATCAGAACTGGTAGAGGATCGGTCCCGTTCCATCCGTCGGGTGCGCGGGCGGCATAGCTCCGATCACCGATTTTGCAGGAGGTATCGCCGCCACAGACGGAGGGTGTGAGGGTCGGTTGAATAGCATTGCTTTGTTGCTGTTGCGGCGTGCAGCTCATTAGAAAAGCCGCTAAACCCAAGACCCACATTTGCGATTTCATACACAGTCCTCGAAATTATCATACGCCTGATACAGTAGGATTTCACGCTGTCCTATGACCAATGAAAGGCCGGTGAACGAATAGTGATTGAATGTCAGTACACTTCAGAACGTCATCCCGAACGGCGCACAGCCTTTACTCGCCTAAGCTTCCCCGCTACATCAGTTCACCTAAGTTTCCTTCGTAATCTGGAGCTGCGTTCATGCGCGCCGAGACGCAATCCCTCGTTAATGCCATTCAAGAATCATTAACCCTGTTACGCCGCCGCCTCGACTGGGACACAGCAGAGGCGCGAATGGAAGAATTCGACGCGCGTGCAGAAGATCCTGAACTTTGGAACGACCCCGAAAACGCGCAAAAAGTTATGCGCGAACGCCAGAAACTCTCCGATTCAATGGATGCCTACCGTGCCATAGAAACCGAGATGACCGACCAAATCGAGATGATTGAACTCGGCGAAATGGAAGAAGATGAAGAAGTCATTGCCGAGGCCGAGGCTACTCTTGGCCGTCTAAAAGAGCGAGCGGGGCAAGCAGAGCTAGAGGCGTTGCTTTCTGGTGAGATGGATGGCACAGACGCCTTCATCGAAATAAATGCCGGAGCAGGGGGCACTGAGTCGAGCGATTGGGCCTCAATGCTGGCCCGCATGTACACGCGCTGGGCGGAAAAGCGCGGCTACAAAGTCGAAACACTGGAATACTCAGCGGGGGATGAGGCGGGTATCAAATCCGTCACATATCAGGTCAAGGGTGATAATGCCTTTGGTTGGTTGAAGGCTGAATCCGGTGTGCATCGTCTCGTACGGATTTCTCCATTCGACTCCAACGCTCGCCGTCATACCTCGTTTTCTTCGGTTCAAGTCTCGCCGGTGATTGATGACACCATCGAGATTGATATTCAGGAAAAAGACATTCGTGTTGATACCTACCGCTCGTCTGGTGCAGGCGGACAGCACGTCAATACGACGGACTCTGCGGTGCGTATTACCCATATGCCATCGGGTATTGTGGTGACTTCCTCTGAGAAATCACAGCACCAGAACCGCGCAAACTGTATGACTATGCTGCGCTCGCGGCTTTATGATCTGGAGATGAGCAAACGCGAAGAGGCGGCAAGCGAGCATCGCGCCGAACAATCCGACATTGGCTGGGGTCACCAAATCCGATCCTATGTTCTGCAACCGTATCAGATGGTCAAAGACCTGCGTACGGGCGAAGAAACATCCGATACTCAAGGCGTTCTCGATGGTAATCTCGACCCGTTTATGGGGGCGGCGTTGGCAGCGGAAGTCTCGGGTAAATCTCGCGCGCAAGCAGCGGAAGATTAAGGTCATCACACTACTAACCGCCAGAAACCCTAGCTAATATTCTGTCGATGATTTCTCCGGCTTGTCCTATTTGTTGTGCCGGATCGTCTAGCGCAGCCCAGTTTATAGGCGCGTCCGTTTGCTTTTTTAGTGCATCAACCAGAGAGCCTTTTTCTTTTGCCGCTGCTTTGACCATCGCCTGAGCGTCTGCACGGGGCATATGCCCCGAAAGTGCAAAGCTCGCCGCCTCAGCGACAATGCCGCCGTTTGTCAGGGCGAGATTTTCTTTCATTTTTTCAACATTGGGTTGGAAGCCGTCCAGCGTTTCTTCCGCAATTTTCAGGGCGGCTCCGGTCGCGCATACCATGCGAGGAAGCACAAACCATTCCTCTGACCAATGCGCCACATCCCGCTCCATGATTTGCAATGCGGCATGATGCATTTCACTTACGGCACTCGCATTGTTGCGCGCTAGAGCGACCAGCGCAGAAGGCCCGACCGGATTTTGTTTTTGCGGCATCGTTGATGAACCGCCGGTGTTGCCAAGTGTCACCTCAGCAATTTCCGTCTGGGCAAGGATAATCAAATCCGCTCCGATCTTGCCGAGCGCCGCTGTTGTCGTGGCAAGCCATCCGGTGAGTTCCAACAATCTATCCCGACCAACATGCCAAGGCGCGGCAGCGCTTAAACCCAATTCGGCGGCAAGTGCTTCCATTGTCTCGATACCGCGCGGTACAGCGGCCAGCGTCCCGGAAGCACCGCCCGATTGTACCGCCAGCAGGCGGGGCCGCAATTCTGCCAGCCGCTCTTTTTGTCGCAACAGCGGGTCAAGCCATACGCGCATTTCAGTCCGAATGTTGTCGGCGTAGAATGCTGCATCCAAGTGCGCCCAGCTTGCGCCGTGTCGCGATGTTTATCGGCAAGCTCTGCAAGGCGGGTAATGATGCGATCCAATCGCCGTTCCATTACAACGAGCGCATCGCGCAAGCGCAGGATCAATGCGGTATCAACCACATCTTGCGTCGTTGCTCCCCAATGAAGGTACTGGGCTGTTTCGCCAATTTGAGTGCGCAATGCGTCAATCAATGCTGGAACAGGAATACCTGACTCCGCCACGCCATTGCGTAAATCTTCAGGTGAAACTTGAGCGCTCTCTATACGGGATGGCAAATCACTGTCGGGGATAACGCCAAGGGCAATCTGAACACGCGCGAGTGCGGCTTCGAACTGGATCATGGCCGCAATTTCGGCTTCGTCGGTAAAAAGACGAGCGACTTCGGGGTCTGAATATAACTTACCGTAAATCGTTGAATCCAGAGGACTCATGCTGCGCGTAAGCCAAGTATCTGACGCGCTTCAGCGCATGTTGCGGGACGGCGATTATACTCGCTACAGAGTTCCGCAACCCGACCAACCAAAGCCGCATTTGACGGAGCAAGGGTGGTTTTATCCCAACGGACATTATCCTCAAGCCCCGTGCGGCAATGCCCGCCAAGTTCCAGCGACCATTTGTTCACCTCAAGTTGTCCGGCGGCTATTCCTGCGGCGGTCCAAACCGCGTCCGGCGCGATACGTTTAACGGTGGCGACATAGAACTCGAATGTTTCACGATCGACCGGCATTGCGTTTTTCACGCCCATAACGAATTGGATCAGTAATGGCCCTTTCATTCGGCCATCCTTTTGCATTTTTACGGCTTGAAAAATATGGCTGAGATCGAACGCTTCAATCTCCGGCTTTACGTCATGTTCCAACATTTCGGATGCCAGCCAGTCAACCAACTCAGGATGGTTTTCATAAACCCTCGTCGGGAAGTTATTGGACCCTACCGACAGCGAGCACATATCCGGCTTAAGCGGAATCATTCCACCGCGCTCGCGTCCGCTGCCAGAGCGCCCGCCGGTTGAAAGTTGCACAATCATTCCCGGGCAATACTTTTCGATCCCTTCTTTTAATGCGGCGAAACGATCCGGGTCTGAGGTTGGTGTTTGATCATCATTACGCACATGACAGTGGGCGAGCGATGCACCGGCTTCATACGAGGCATGGGTCGATTCGATCTGCTCTGAAACCGTGATAGGAACCGCAGGGTTATCTTCCTTACGAGGAACCGAGCCGGTAATCGCGACGGTAATGATAGCGGGTGTCATGTTGCCTCCAGTTTGGCGTATTCCGCCTTGGCAATTTTAAATGCACGGTTTGCAGCGGAAACCCCTGCATAAACTGCGACGTGCAACAATGCCTCTTTCACATCATTCATGCTGGCCCCTGTATTTGCAGTGGCGCGAATGTGCATGGCGACTTCTTCGTCGTGACCTTGAGCCGCCAACAAAGCAATCGTAATCATGCTGCGTTCGCGATGCGTTAGGGTAGGGCGGGACCAAACCGATCCCCAAGCCCCTTCAGTGATAAATTTCTGAAAGTCTTCATCAAACGGCGTTTTATTCGCCTCGGCGCGGTCTACATGCTCTTCACCCAAAACGCTTCGGCGGGTGGTCATCCCTTGATCAAAGGCATCAGACAAGCGCGTTATCCTTCAGCAAACTTATAATCCCTTTTGCGAGTGCTTCGGGTTGCTCGATACAGGGCAGATGACCGCATTGATCAATTTCCATAAAGGTTGCCCCTTCGATTAAACCTGCAAGCTCACGCACCAGCGCCGGAGGCGTTGCCCCATCCTGCACACCGACAACGCATAGCGTTGGGGCTTTGATCGCCCGCGTTCTGTCGGTGAAATCAGCATCGCGGATGGCTCGGCCTACCGAACAATACCCCTCGGCCAATGTGCGTGTCAGCATATTGCACCACATTGCAAAGTCAGGATTATTTTCGCGATATGCAGATGTGAACCAGCGTTCCATCGTTGGCTCCAGCACGGCATCCATACCGCCGCTCTTGATGGCGGCGAACCGGGGGTTCCAGATTTCAGGAGTTCCGATTTTGTGCCCGGTGTCGCAAAGAACAAGGGCCAATACCTTGCCGGGGTTTGCACTGGCGAATGCTTGAGCGATCAAGCCTCCAACAGATAAACCGATGATAACCGCCTTTTCTATTTTCAGGTGATCGAGAAGCGCAGATACATCTTCGGCATGAGCTTCAATGGGCCGCTCTCCTGCAAAATCGCTCAAGCCATGACCGGCTTTGTCATAACGGATGATCCTCAAGCCGTCTGGCAAGTGCTGTAACAATGGATTCCAAGTCCGAAAGTCCGTCCCTAGAGAATTAGAGAATAGTATAGGCAAACCATCCTGCTGCCCTTCATCACTGTAATGCAGCCCTTTATCGCCGCGCATCAAGATTGGCATTAAATTCCCTTTTCGTTTTATCCAACTGTGACGCGACGCAGCAGAGCGTTCAAGTCCAGTGAAGTTTTGTTTCAAAAAATTGCCGATGATACGCGCACCCGAAATAATGAGCGTACGTTCACTGTGGTGTTACGAGTGATTGTGGCGCACGCTTGGGTTTGATAGCTAGGCGTATCTAGCTAGGGGATTGAACCATGGTAGCAACGACCGACCGTAAAAAGGGTAAGCCAGCTCTATTGAAGCGGCTTTTGCCGTTTTTTATGCCGTACAAAGCACAGGTATTTGCCGCAAGTTTGGCCCTGACGTCTGCTGCGTTCTTTACATTGTTGATGCCGGTGGCGCTGCGAAGAGTTATCGACCTTGGGTTTGACGAAGAAAAAGCGGAGTACATCGACCGTTATTTTCTAGCCATGATCGGTGTTGCGGGCGCGCTCGCGATTGCAACGTCATTGCGGTATTATTTTGTGACAAAGCTCGGCGAACGTATCGTGACTGACATTCGGCGTGAAACTTACGACCATGCCATAGGGATGAGTCCCCGCTTTTTTGAGACTATCCGCACGGGTGAGACACTTTCGCGGATCAATACCGATACGACTTTGGTTCAAACCCTGGTCGCGAGTACGGTGTCTATCGGATTACGGAATGTTCTTTTACTTGTTGGCGGCGTCGTTATGCTGCTCATGACAAGCGCGAAGCTTACCGGCCTTGTCCTCCTTATTGTTCCTGTAATTGTGATTCCGATCATCCTGATGGGCCGGCGTGTTCGTGGGTTCTCGAAACTAGCACAGGATAAAATCGCGGAAACCTCTGCCATTGCCGGAGAAACACTAAGTTCTGTCCGCGATGTGCAAAGTTTCACGCAGGAAACTGGTGCAAGAGCAAGATTTGGAGCCGCCGCTGAAGGTGCTTTCGCGGCTTCGCATCAACGTATTGCCGCGCGTTCCCGGCTTACGGCTATTGTTATATTTTTACTGTTCACGGGCATTGTCAGTGTCATGTGGATTGGTGCGTCTGACGTAATAAACAACAGAATGACCGCAGGAGAACTGGGACAGTTTATCCTCTACGCAGTGATTGTTGCCGGTGCTTTTGCGGCGTTGTCCGAAATGTGGACGCAGTTGCAGCAAGCTGCGGGCGCGACTGAGCGCCTCGTCGAAATTCTTGATAGTGAGACAGATATCAAAGCGCCGCCCAATCCGCTCGCTTTGCCTGAGCCGCGCGGAGAGATTTCTTTTCGGGATGTTTCTTTCAGTTTTCCGAGCCGTCCCGATGAGAAAGCACTTGATGGTGTAACTTTTGACATAAAGCCAGGTGAAACAGTCGCCTTGGTTGGTCCTTCCGGAGCAGGAAAAACGACGGTATTCAATCTGTTACAAAGATTTTACGATCCGACAGCCGGGTCAATTCGGCTTGATGGTGTTGCACTACCGGATGCTGATCCGAAAGCAATCCGCTCGCGGCTTTCGGTTGTGCCGCAGGAGCCTGCAATTTTTGCGGCCAGCGTTGCCGATAACATTCTCTTTGGACGCTCCGAAGCCTCCGAAGCCGACGCGATGCGCGCTGCAGAGGCTGCAGCAGCAAGTGGCTTTATCGAAGCGCTGCCGGATGGATATGCGACCGAGGTTGGCGAGCGCGGTGTCATGCTCTCAGGTGGTCAAAAACAGCGGATTGCAATCGCAAGGGCGATCTTGCGCGATGCACCTGTTTTGTTACTTGATGAGGCAACGTCTGCGCTGGACGCTGAAAGCGAACGTGCTGTGCAAGTGGCTTTCGAAGCTCTTGCGAAAGACCGAACCACGATCGTTATCGCGCACCGCCTTGCGACGGTTAAAAAGGCTGATCGAATCATCGTTCTGGAAAACGGAAAGATCGTGGCGGAGGGTACGCATGACGCATTGGTTGCTGAAGGTGGCTTATATGCGCGGTTGGCTAGGTTGCAATTTACCGGGTTGCGTGCGGTTGATGGAGAGCTAACCGATCCATCTGTGATAAGTGAATCGACGAACCAAATTGCTTAGAATGTATACGCTTAAAAAGTATTGACTGCTGGATGATGTCGGTGGAGGGATGTTACTAAGTGACCGATAGCTCAACTTGTTCAACGGACCTCGAATGGCGTGTCGAAAATCAACCTGTTGGCTATGCGGAAGCGCTGAAATTTATGGAAGCGCGCGCTGCGGCGATCCGTGATGAGGGCGAACTCGAATGTGTCTGGCTGTTAGAGCATCCTCCGCTTTACACGGCTGGGACCAGTGCAAATGTTGAAGACCTGTTGGACAACCGCTTTCCGGTTTATGTTGCCGGGCGAGGCGGTGAATACACCTATCACGGGCCGGGCCAACGCATATGCTACGCGATGCTAGACCTAAAACGCCGTGGAGAAGATGTCCGCTGCTATGTACATCACCTCGAAGAATGGATCATCCGAACGCTTGCGGTCTTTAATGTTACCGGAGAACGCAGGAAAGGGCGTCCGGGTGTATGGGTGCGACGAACAGATATTGGATCCCCGTATCGGGAAGATAAAATAGCAGCATTGGGTGTTCGCATTCGCCGGTGGGTGACTCTGCATGGTGTGTCAATCAACCTTGAGCCTGATTTGAGCCATTATGAGGGCATCGTCCCGTGCGGGATTTCCGAACACGGTGTCACAAGTCTGGCAGAGTTGGGCATCATCGCCACAATGCCAGAGCTCGATATGGCCTTGCGTGAAGCTTTTCAGGAAGTGTTTGAGAATGGCAGAGAAACTAAACGGTGAAGAGCGGACTCAAGCACTAATAGAATTACAGGAGAAGGGCTGGGTGTTGGTAGAAGGACGTGACGCGCTTCAAAAATCTTTCAAGTTCAAGAATTTCGTTAATGCTTTTGCATGGATGACAAAAGCTGCGTTTTGGGCCGAAAAACTCAACCATCACCCGGAATGGCAGAACGTATACAATCGCGTTGATGTAACGTTGATCACGCATGATTGTGATGGATTGACTGCGTTGGACGTTAAGTTAGCTCATAAGATGGAAGCCTTAGTCTAAAACTCGCCATTAGGCCGCCGTTTTCGAGAGTTAGTTCAATCTTATGAAAAAACATGCTTTCTTTGCCGCAGCGCTCGCGCTTTTGCCTTCTGTGTCTTCTGCGGCTGAACCAGTCTCTGAATCGCTCGCTTATCGTGCGTACATCGGCGGTTTGCCGCTTGGTACGCTCAATATTAAAATTGCGATGGATCAGGATCGCTACGCGACGAATGCGCGTTTCGACATTGCGTCACTGCTGAGTTGGGTTCTAGATACTGATGCCCGTGCTTCTTCGTCCGGTGTGATCAATAACGGCGGCGCGGTACCGCAATCTTTCGATTATTGGGTAAGAGACGGCAAAAAACAGCGAAATACGGAAATGCGCTTTGATGTGGCCGGGAATGCGAGCGAAGTACTCGCCGATCCTATTTTCCGTAAGCGTTCCTATGATCTCACTCTTGATCAGGTGAAAGGAGCGATTGATCCCGCCACAGCTATTGCCATGCTTTCTGCGCCGAGAGATGGGGCATGTAATGTCGATATGAAAGTTTTCGATGGCCGCAAGTTGCATCGTGTCACAATGGAGCCATTGTCTGTAGATCCAAAAAAAATAAGGTGCTCAGGTCGATATGAACGTCTTGCTGGTTTCAAAGATAAATATATGACGCCTGAGCGTCGTTCTTATACTTTTAAAGCTGAGCTAGAACAGATTGGGCCAAACCGATGGCGTCCAGTGAGAGTGAAGGCGAAGACAAAATTCGGTAATGCCACAGTCTTACTTACAGAAAATTAGCGCTGATAGCCGCCTTTGAAATAACAGGCGGCTTTCTTTTGTCTGGTACTATGACGACGATAACCAAGTTCCTTGAAAACGGTTACTGAATGGCGTGTGAGTTTTGATTTTCTTACACGCCATTTATTCTTTGCAAACGTTATTGATGGGGCAATTACAGCACCTGAGTTTAATTTAAATTTGGGATGCTGGTCCCATTTAATGGATCAGAAATGATCGGGTCGGCAACGGGCCGGCCAATTGCACCATTAGCGATATCTTCCGCGCTGATATAGACTAAATCGCCGCCAATTACCGAGTATCCGGGCTGTGAGCGAGGCAGTGGTTGAGATGGCAGGCTTGCAGCTGAACTGCGCTTAACAGTGGGAGTGGGCGCGGTGAATGATGGTGCTGGCGTAGTGATTTTTGGTGCCGGCTTAAGTGCTGGCACTCTTGATGGGACACTCGGCGTGGGCGTAGCTTGATAGGCAATTGGTTCAGCTTGATATGTCGCAATGTTAATTTGTGCTGGGACTTCGACATGGACAGGGGCTAGAGGTGTCGTGGGCTGATACACCGGCACTGGCGTTATTTCGCTGGATGGCAGCGTTATCGCGGTCGTTGCTAAAGCTGGTTGAGGCGTCGTTGTAGAGAGTGAATGCCGTTGGTTTGCAAACTCAGATACCAGTGTCGTAATAGGTTGCGTCGCCTCCGGGTCCGAGAAATATACAGTCCCGGTCGAGTGTCTTGTGAGCGGCTGCGTTGCCTCGGGGTCAGTGTAATAGACAACGCCTTCTGAATCTAATGAATAACCAGAATTTTCAGACGTGTACGGGATCGGTTGTGGCGCTATAACCGCCGTTGTAAATACGTCTTGAGGTTCTTGTACTGCTACTAAAGGCGCGATTGTCTGTATTGGGGTTGTAATCAACGGCGCTTGAGGTTGCGACTCTACCGTTACCGGCGCTGCCGGTTGATGATGAACTACGGCTATAGGGGCGATCGGTTCCGGTGTTACTATTGGCTTCGTCGCTTGTAGCACTGGTTTTGCCTTAGGTTTTTTTGGTTTGGGGCTTTTGGCTATAGCCTTTTCTTGATGACCCAATACGCTTAACCGGCGCGTTGCAATCTCTGTTATACCGTCTTGCATAACGCGCCCGTCATTCCAGACACGTATCGCCCCGCTACGCTGATCTCTGGCTCTTGTATAGAGTTTGATCGCCTCGGATTTGCGACCCGTTTTTTCGTAAACTTCGCCTAACCCGACCAATGCAGATGCATCCTTTGGATTTGCCGCCAATGCCGCATCATAGGCGCTTTCTGCTGCAGCTATATTACCCGCGCGAAAAGCGTTGTGAGCTTGCGCGGTGGCATTGACCGCCGATGGCCCGGGCTGGGAAGAACAAGCCGATAAAAGAGCCAAAACACTCATAGTTGTTACGGAACGGATAGTCATGCGAAGGCCTCCAGGGACACTCAGTTTCCTTCGGAGAGCAATCTATAGCGTCCCGGATCAATCCGGGACGCTGGACATAACCGAGCAGGTATGCTTTCCGATTTATGAAGAGGCTTTGCAAACGGAGGGCCAAATGCCGATATTAATGCCAACTCAAATCGTTGGTCGGGTGAAGGGCCTTTATGTAAATAGCAGTCTGGACATAGACCTAGAGAGTACTTCACTTGATGAAGTCACCGTTACTTACGAAGGTTTTGATGGTGAAGATCATGGCGGCCTTACCCGAAAATCTTGTTCGCGCGTAAAACTCCAATATAAAAAAGGAACTGAAATTAGAAATACCCGTCAGATTTCAATTTTGAGCCGAGAAGAGTTAGAGGCCGTTGCCGTTGAAATGGGTTTGGAAAAGATCGAACCAGAATGGGTTGGCACCAATCTTATTATCGAGGGTATTCCGGTCCTGACTCAATTACCACCAAGCAGCCGATTGATCTTTGATAGCGGTGTTTCACTTGTCGTTGATATGGAAAACGGGCCATGCCGTTTTGCGTCAGAACAAATTGATCTGCATTGCCCCGGTAAGGGAGGCAGTTTTGCAAAGCTCGCAAAAGGGCGTCGCGGTGTCACCGCTTGGGTTGAGAAAATTGGAGTCATATCGCTTGAGGAAGGCGTACGGCTTCATGTGCCGCCCCAACGGATATACTACCCCGCTATTCCCGCCTCCGATGTGGCTTAAAGTTGCTGCTTTAAATTATTGATATGGTCGCAAAAATAGTCGCGGCAAGTCGAAGACCTAATATCGTGGATCGAACACAGGTTGTCGTCATCAAGAAAACGACAAGGAAGTTCAGGTTTCTTCATATTGACCCGAATTGCCGGGAAAGAAGTTTTTGCCTGCCAGCATTCCCGGTCGGGAAAGAGTTTGCGGCCCTCTTCGAAATCAATGAACACTTCGTTGTAAGAGACTTTGCGTTTGTAGCGTTTACTCAATTTCGACAAAAGGTCCGCCGTGTCGTGTATCGGACCTATAATATAGTCACGTTTGCCCATTGAACAGCAACCGCCGGCGTTTCCGTCCAAACCCATGCATTTCTTCGTACAGATATGTGCCGTCAATGTGTCGATCAGGTCGTCTTTTGAGGGAAGATCGAGAGGGTTTGTATCAACGCTTTTGCGGGACATTGAGATGCTTTCATCTATTGTGGGGTTAGTTTTTTGCGGATATTAGAGTTTAAGTGCGCGGGCATAATTAACGGTAATCTGCATCGTCTCACGACAGTACGGTAGTTATTAAAGCATTATTCGTGCCGGTGCTTTCGCGTACGGCGTTTGAGAACGGATATGCGGTAAATATTTTATAGACTAAGGTTCGCGAATGGACGCAAAGTCGCGCCTTTAACCAACATTGATAGAAATTCGTTATTGCCATCCACTGGCGTATTTCGTTGCGGCTCGACCACCGAAATCCGAAAATCACTGATATAAGCAAGTTTGGCAGTCGCACCGTTTATCATGCCGCCGGTGCCGCCAAGCGTATTTTGGTATCCACCAATAGTAGGAGGCGCGATGGCGGGATTTGTTGGGCGGGACGGGGGAGCGATGGCGGCCTTGAATTCAGGAGATTGCCGCGAAAGCGGTGCTGAAATCAAGGGCGTTGCGACCGTTGATACACCAAGGCCAACACCCCCCTGATTCTCAGCGTCGCCGCCGAAAATCGACAGCCCAAATTCACCGAAAGAGCCGCTAGGCACTGACATGGAAAAAGGAGATGAAGATAGCGCCGAATTGGAAATCATTCCATAAGCTTAGCACAATGGTTGCGGTGTATCAACATGATACACCGGCGTTAAAGTATGGTCATGGTGTTCCAGTGTTCACAGTTCTAACTTCCTTTAATCCAACCTCTGCATTTCTTAGATCATCAGCAATTGGAGATACGGCCCCTTCAAGCCATCGCTTACCCGTCATGTAGGCTCGTGGGTCATTGATCGCCTCGACACAAATTAATTGATCGTTGTTATATATCCAATTTGACCCTGATCCCGGCTTATCTCCCGCGCGCCAAACTGATGCTGTATAACCTTGCGGTAATCCGGCGGATTGAAATTTGACGTCAAATTGATCGGACCAGAACCAAGGGGTTGCTGTGTAGGGTTTTGCTTCATCAAGCATTGCCGCCGCGCACGCCTTTGCCTGATCAAGCGCGTTTTGGACGGATTCCAGTCTCAATGTTCCATATGGCGGGTGCGGATGTTCTGCGACATCGCCCGCCGCAAAGATGTCCGGATCAGCAGTGCGACAGAATTGATCAACAACGATACCGTTTTCGGTCACTAATCCCGCATCAGAGGCTAGGCACTGGTTCGGGAGTACACCAATACCGGCAACAACGAGATCAGCAGGAATTTCGATCCGTTTGGAATGTTCGACATGATCGGTGGTGGTTTGTTCAATTTCAACTCGTTCAACTTTTTCTGCGCCTTCAATCGAACGAACAGTTTGGTTCAGGCGGACATGAACGCCTTCCTCTTCGTGAAGTTTTTGCATGAAGGTCGCGGTTTCAACGCTGGCAACACGCGATAATAAGCGCGATGAACGGTGAAGGACCGTAACGTCTAAACCTTTTTTGCGCAGGACAGCTGCCGCTTCTAACCCGATATATCCGCCCCCTATAACCACGGCAGCTTTTGCGGAAGGGATAGCCGGCTCAAGCCCGTCAATGTCGTCAATTCCGCGTACATAATGGACACCGGCGAGATGAGCGCCCGGACACTCTAGTTTACGCACGCGCGTTCCAGTCAAAAGCGCGAGACGATCATAAGCAATGAGATCATTGCCCACCGTCACAGTTTTTTTGGCGCGATCTATCTTTGTGGCGGGTTGCCCGAGGTGTAATTTTATGTCGTTCTCATCGTAAAATGATTGCGGCTTTACAAAAAGGCGTTCGCGGGCGAAGTCCCCCAATAGATACGATTTGGAAAGTGGGGGGCGTTGATAGGGGAGCCAGGTTTCCTCTCCAATAAGTATAATTCGGCCCTTGAATCCTCCGCGCCGCAAACTTTCGCAAAGCTGCGCAGAAGCGTGTCCAGCACCGATGATGACAAAATTTCGCGTATCGTTGGTCATAATACCTCGCCTTGCTCTCAAATCTCGCTATGTCATGCAGCGGAATAGATCAACAAGGGGACTGTTATGGCTGAGATTAAAGTTGGCGACTCGCTGCCCGAAGCAACTTTTACGGTAATGAGTGCCGATGGCCCAGGACCGAGCACGACGAAAGAAGTATTTGGCGGCAAGACCGTCGCTGTCTTTGCCGTGCCGGGGGCTTTTACGCCGACCTGTCACATGAATCATTTACCGAGCTTTTTGGCGCAGGCCGATGCGCTCCGCGCTAAAGGCGTTGACCAGATCGCCTGTATTTCGGTGAATGATGTTTTTGTTCTTGATGCCTGGTCAAAAGCAACCACGGCAGATGGAGACATTCAGATGCTCGCTGATGGTAGCGGTGATTTCACAAAAGCTGTTGGGATGGAGCTTGATCTGACAGAACGAGGGCTTGGCATTCGCTCAAAGCGTTATGCGATGCTTGTTGAAGACGGCATTGTGCAGACCTTACTGGTAGAAGACAATCCCGGTGAGGCGGTCAAAAGCAACGCAGAATCTTTGCTGGCTACTATATAGGAGCACCGGCGCTCAGTATTTGGGCGCTCACCTTATCCCGACTTGATATGTTCGAAGAATTATTAATGCTGTGCTTATTGTTCTTCGAACTTACAAGGAAATATAATGTCAAAAACACCTACTGGATATGACGTACTTCACAATGCGCGCTTGAATAAATCAACAGCATTTACGCGCGAAGAACGAGATCAGCTTGGTCTTCGCGGGTTGTTGCCATATCGGGTGAATGACACAGAAACACAGGAAATACGCGCTCTCGAAAATATCCGGCGAAAAGGCTATGATATCGAACGTTATATATTCCTTATCAGCTTACTTGAGCGAAATCAGACACTCTTCTTCCGTTTGCTCATCAATCACACAGAAGAGCTGATGCCGTTGATCTACACGCCGACTGTCGGTCAGGCATGTAAAGAATTTGCCCATATTTTCCGGCGTCCGCACGGGTTCTATATCACTCCGGATGATCGTGGTTCAGTTCGCAAGATAATGGATAACTGGCCGGAAGATGACGTTCGCATCATCGTTGTCACCGATGGCGAGCGCATTCTGGGTTTGGGCGACCTTGGCGCAAATGGCATGGGAATACCTGTGGGTAAGTTATCGCTTTATGTGGCGTGTGCAGGGATTAAGCCGCATCAATGTATGCCGGTGATGTTGGATACCGGTACAAATAACCAAGAGCTGATCGACGATCCTCTATACCTTGGTTATCCTCAGAAAAGACTTCATGGCGACAAGTATGATGCGTTAGTCGATGAATTTGTATCTGCAGCTTTTGATCGGTATCCTAATGCGTTGTTGCAGTTCGAAGACTTCCTGACACCCAACGCCTATCGTTTGTTAGGCAAGTACCGCGATAAGATACTTTGTTTTAATGATGATATTCAGGGTACAGCAGCGGTTGCGTTGGCGGGCGTTTATGCGTCAACCCGCATCACCGGCACGGATTTTTCTGACATTCGCATCATGTTTCTCGGCGCAGGGTCAGCGGCTACAGGGATCGGCGATCTTATTTTCGCGGCTTTGGTCGATGCGGGTCTGAGCGAGGAAGAAGCGCGAAAGCGTTTATGGTTTAATGACCGGGATGGACTGGTTGTCGCCGGACGCACCGACTTGATGCCTCATAACCAACCTTATGCGCATGATCATGAACAGCTTGGTTTCATCGATGCGCTCAAGACAATCAAGCCGCATGTCCTGATTGGCGCGACGGGCGCGCCCGGTACGTTCACTCAGGAAGTCATTGAGACGATGGCTGCGATAAACGAACGCCCGGTTATTTTCGCACTTTCGAATCCTACATCGAAAGCTGAATGTACTGCAGAGCAAGCCTATCAATGGAGCGATGGCAGGGCTATATTTGCGAGCGGCAGTCCTTTTGATCCTGTTGAATTCAAAGGCCGGCAGTATCGCCCCGGTCAAGGCAACAACGCTTATATCTTCCCCGGAATCGGATTGGGTGCAATCGCCTGTCAGGCACGAACCATTTCTGACGAAATGTTCCTTGCGTCGGCAGCTGCGCTGGCCGCTGAAATCACCGAAGATGACCTTGCGGCAGGCGCGCTTTACCCGCCTTTATCGTCTATCCGGGAAGTATCATTGCGCATCGCCGTCGATCTTGCGCAAAAAGCCTACGATCAGGGACTTGCCGGCGCAGACAGACCTGGCGATTTGGGCAAACATATCGCAGCAATGATGTATGTTCCTGAATATCAAGATCTCGCTGATGTGTAGTGGTTTTGATCTGAACTGAAAGCTGGGTAATTTTTGCTGGCGTGCTTTTAGGTTATGTAAAGTGCGCCAGTACCCCTTTTCGGATGGTTTGCTATCTATCACGGTCTTAAGGGAATATCCTACGAAAACAACATCGCCCACATGGGGAACGCGATGGTGTGGTGGTGAGCCGTATATCAACGAATAATGCTGCTTCAAGTCGTAAATTCTGCAGAATAGTTTTCTGAGGTTTGTTATCGTCGCGGGCGTTGGCGAAAGGATACTGCATGAAACTGACTGACTTTAAGGCGCTTACCTTTGATGTTTATGGAACCCTGATTGATTGGGAGACCGGCATGACGAACGGCCTTCGGCCTTTGACCGATCAACTAGCGCAGCCTTTGTCGCGTAACGAAATTCTCGAGGCCCATGCGTTTCATGAGTCAACAACGCAGAAATACACTCCTGCCAAAGATTACCGTGAAGTCCTCGCCGTCGTTTACAAGCGGTTGGCAGAAGAATGGGGTCTGCCTGCCAGTTGGGAAGACTGTCTCACGTATGGCCACTCCGTAGAACATTGGCCTGCGTTCCCCGACAGTGCGGAGGCTTTGCAGTATCTCAAGCGTTACTACAAACTGATCGTTCTCTCTAATGTGGATGCCGCGAGTTTCGCGTTCAGCAATGCCAAACTGCAAGTCGAGTTTGACGCCGCTTATGTGGCCGGGGATATTGGTTCCTACAAACCGGACACGCGCAATTTCGATTACATGCTCGGCAATCTCTCCCGAATGGGTATCGAAAAGCGAGACATTCTACATACCGCCGAGAGCATGTTTCACGACCACGGACCGGCTAACAAAGTTGGATTGGCGAATTGCTGGATTTACAGGCGCTTCGATCAGGAAGGCTTTGGCGCGACGATGAATCCCGGTGAGATGCCAACATATGATATGACGTTCAACTCAATGGCTGATCTGGTCAAAGCGCATCAGGCGGAACTGGCTGCTGGATAGATTTGCAGGGGCGTCATGGCGCGACTGATCAAGCGCGCTCTAAAATCGACCGCGTTGCCTGTTCCACATCTTCCTGCCGCATCAGGCTTTCTCCGATTAAAAATCGCTCCGCGCCGACCTTTGCCAGCCGCGCCAGATCATCCGGCGTGTTCAAGCCTGATTCAGCCACCAGAACGCGGTCATCGGGCAGCATCGGCGCAAGGCGCTCGGTGGTCGTTAGCGTTGTTTCGAAGGTTTTGAGATTGCGGTTATTGATGCCCAGAAGGGGAGACTTCAACATCAAGGCACGTTCCAGCTCTGCTTCGTCGTGCACTTCGATCAAAGCGTCCATGCCCCAGCCGAATGCCGCTTCTTCCAGCTCTGCGGCTTGGGTATCGTCAACGCTGGCCATGATGATGAGGATGCAATCCGCGCCCAGCGCACGGGACTCGGCCACTTGCCACGTATCGTAGAGAAAATCTTTCCGTAGAGCGGGCAGAGCAGTTGCGGCACGGGCGGCTATGAGAAACTCGTCCGCGCCCTGAAATGATGGCCCGTCGGTCAAAACTGACAGACACGCAGCACCCCCGCGCTCATAAGCGCCTGCCAGCTTAGGCGGATCGAAATCGGCGCGGATCAAGCCCTTTGACGGGCTGGCCTTTTTGACTTCAGCAATCAAACCATACGCACCTGATGCCGCTTTTCTATCGAGAGCCGCAGCAAACCCGCGCGGGGGTGATGCCTCGCGTGCTACTGCCTCGACCTCGGAAATAGGGCGCTTTGCTTTTCGGGCCGCGATGTCTTCCAGTTTATAGGCTTTGATCTTATCGAGAATCGTATTCATGCGGTCCACTCTATCGGCGTGCGGCCAAGTTTCTTCAAATGATTATTGATCCGGCTGAAAGGTTTCGAGCCAAAAAAACCGCGCCGGGCGGATAGCGGCGATGGATGGGCGCTCTCAATGATTAAGCCGTTCTTGCCTTTGCCATCGTCGATCAGAGGCCGAAAAGATTGCGCGTGTTTTCCCCAAAGCACCCAGACGATCCCGTCATTATCGGCAAGATGTTCGATGACTTCGTGTGTTAACGTTTTCCAACCGATCCGGGAATGACTGCCCGCATCGCCTACGCGAACGGTGAGTGCGGTGTTGAACAACAGCACGCCTTGCTCCGTCCATCCGCTGAGATCGCCATGCGCAGGAATACGACCGAATTCTTCCTCTAATTCTTTGAAGATATTCGACAGGGACCTGGGCAGGGGTGTGACATCTTTTTGCACAGAAAAGGCCAGCCCATTTGCATGACCGGGAGTTGGATAGGGGTCTTGGCCCAAAATGACGACGCGCACTACACTTGGCTGAAGGGTTCTCAGGCCCGCAAAAACACGATCTGCGGGCGGGAGGACTGTTTCAGTTTCTCCTTCAAGCGCGTCTAACACCGCTTTGAACGGTTCTCCAAAGAACGTGAGTTTTCCCCACGCGCCCAAGTCTTCAGCGGTAGCCAACAGGTGTTCGGTATAGGCGCTCATCCAGCCGTGGTAATCCGAACCAGACCATCGAGAGACGCCCGCGCTGCGCCGCTATCGATGCTTTGCGCCGCCAGTTCAGCCCCCTCACGCAAATCGCCTGCACGATCCGCGACAACCAAAGCGGCAGCAGCATTGAGGATCGCCGCGTCCCGATAGGCACTTTTCTCGCTATCAAGCAACGCGGACAGCTTTTCGGCATTCGCCGCAGGGTCGCCCCCGACTATGGCTTCAAACGGATGTTCCGGTAATCCGGCATCTGCTGGCGATACGGTGAATTCTTTGATGACACCGCCGTCTAACGCGCAAACCTTAGAGGGTGCTGAAATGGCCAGCTCGTCCGTGCCATCTCCGCCATGTACCAGCCATGCTTTGGTCGTTCCGAGTGCGGCGAGCGTTTCAGCCATGGGCCGAATCCAATCGGCAGAGAATGCACCTGAAAGCTGCCGTTTTACACCAGCCGGATTGGTCAACGGACCGAGCAGGTTAAAGATCGTTCGGACCCCCATCTCCTGACGGATCGGCATAACATGGCGCATGGCTGAGTGATGGTTCGGCGCGGCCATATACCCGATATTTGCCTCTATGAGCGATGTCTCAATGGCCGGAACGCCAGTATCAAGATTAACCCCTAATGCCGTCAGCGCATCCGATGCGCCTGATTTTGATGAAAGAGCGCGATTGCCGTGCTTCGCGACCGGAACCCCTGCACCGGCAACGATCAACGCCGCCGCCGTCGAGATGTTCAGCGTTCCTTTTCCATCGCCGCCAGTCCCAACAATATCCATCGCGTCATCAGGCGCATGAACCGGCAGAGCTTTTGCACGCATTACAGAGGCGGCAGCAGCAATTTCATCGACAGTCTCGCCGCGCATTCGCAAAGCCATCAAAAACCCGGCCCCCTGAGCCGGTGTAGACGAGCCGGACATAATCGCTTCAAAAGCATCGGCGGCTTCATCACGGGTCAGCGCGCGCTCGGTTGCGATCCCGATGAGGGGTTTCAACTCCATCAGGCTGCCTCCGCCATTTTGAGAAAGTTCGCCATGAGGGTTTTGCCATGCTCGCTACGGATACTCTCCGGGTGAAATTGCACTCCGTGAATCTGATAGTCCTTATGAGCAACGCCCATAATCGTTCCGTCCTCAGTCGTAGCGGTGACTTCAAGGCAGTCGGGTAATGTCTCCGGTTCGATGGTCAATGAATGATATCGCGTTGCCTCAAAACCATCGGGTATTTCACTGAAAATGCCGCTTCCTTGATGCGAAACTTTGCTGATTTTTCCGTGCATAATTGTATCGGCGCGGATAATTTTGCCGCCAAAAGCTTCGCCAATAGACTGATGGCCGAGACAAACGCCGAAAATCGGAATTTTTGATGCTGCTTCCCGAATCAGGTCGACGCATATGCCCGCACTGGCGGGGTCACAGGGTCCCGGAGAGAGAACAATTGCGCTTGGGTTCGTGTCGATGGCTTCTTCAACGGTCAGCGTGTCATTGCGCACAACCCGCGTTTCCGCGCCTATCTCACCGAGATAATGCACGAGATTGTAGGTAAAACTGTCATAGTTATCGATCAACAGTAGCATGAATCAGGCTTCCCAAGCGCAAAATGCGTTGGCTTGTTAATGCGGTGGCAAGCCTCACTGCGTCAAGGTCTGCACAATGTTAACCAAGAAATCAAAATCAGTTGTTTCACTTGCCGGTCTGAATGCAAAGCCATTGATGGCTTTTGCCGGTGTTGCTCTGTGTGTCGTTGCCGGGGTTACAAGCGCGTTGAAACTTGACCACTTATCCCGCGAAGCCCTTGCGAGCAGGAATAATCAAGCTATTGAAAGTATTGTTTCTGCGGTTCCTTTTGAACAACCGGGTGTAGTCGTGGTCGGTTCAGGGGCGCTTTCCGATGCTCCGCGATGGCAGAGAAATGCCGCTACTTTCCCCGCGAATGATCGCGCGCCGCGAATGGCAGTAATTGTGGTCGATTCGGGTTGGGGCATGGCACCGGCACTTAAGGCTTTGCAAATTCCTGCTCCGTTGACTTTTGCAATCGCGCCAACGGCTGATTCTGCCAGTAAAACTGCGCTTGCCGCACGCAAGGCAGGGCGCGAGACTCTTTTATTGTTGCCGATGCAGTCTGAAAATCGATTCGATACTTCTCCAAACCCCATCGCGATCAACACACCTGAGAATGAGTTAATGCGCCGCTTGAATTGGAATTTCTCTCAAATCGACGGGTATGTCGGGGTGATGAACCAATTCGGGGAAGCCGTTACACGCGATGCACCCACGATGCGCGCGGTCTTAGAGATTATCCAAAGCAAAGGCCTCAGCTTCATTGATACAAGGGCACATTCGGAGAGCATCGCCAGTGCTGTGGCGCGCCGCATGGGGATACCTGCTGGAGACCGGAATATTTCGGTTCAACCGGGCGCAAATGCTGAAGAGCTACGTGCCGAGCTGACGCAAGCTCTTCGCCATGCAGAAAAATGGGGCACAGCAATCATTACCGTTCCAGCCGAACATCGTATTGTGAAGGCATTGGAAGCATGGACCGCAACCCTAAAATCAGATGTGAAAATCGCCCCGGTTTCCGCCGTTATCAAACGATTGCGCTCCGGACGAGGCTGAACCTTCAGAGTTTCTGTTGCGGGTGTTTTACTTTCGAACCTAGAAGAAGGTTGCGGTCACCGGAATGGCCGGGACGATGGCTCTTTTTGTGACCAAAATTTGTGGCCGGACTTTATGAGCGATTGTGCTTGAGGTGGTTAATTTACTGGTTGAATTTAGAATTTTTAATCAGCCCTAATAGTCGTTTAGGGTATCAGAGAACAGTGCATATATAGCTCGTAAGCATTATGATTGGCGACGCATAAATTCTGCAAAAAGTGGAACTGAAAAACCAAGAAAACCATGCTCAGTGCTGTAAATCATCCCTTTCGAGATAGTGTTGGCACGAACTGGACCTAGCGAAGACAGTTTTTTATTTAAAGCCGCTGCAATATCGTTCATAGCGTAAGGCCCATTCCCTAGTGCAGCCATAGCCTTTACGAACTCTGTTTCCTTCGGGGTTAGTCTGTCGAGACGAACTCGAAAGAAGCCCTCGTCGAGTGATGCGAGGGTTTCAGTATAGGCGGTGTCTACATCTTGTTTAGTGATTTCTGGGCCGACGGCATTGTTCCATGCAATGGACGACCACTCCTGTAGAAAAAATGGATAACCCTGCGTCTTAGTTACAATTTCCGTGAGCGCATCTGACGAGATAGAAGATTTTTCTTCAATAATAGGTTTTTCCACAGCTTGTTCTGCGGATGCTTGGTCTAATGCGCCTACATTCGGAAAAAGGAACAGCCGCTCCGAGTAAGATTTTGCCTCTCCGGCTAGGCGTGCAATTTGTGGAAGTCCAGCGCCAAACATTATAATGGGCAGGCCTGCTTGTGACATTCTATGGATTGCTACGATACAAGCGGACAGGTCAGGTTCCGACAGGTATTGAACTTCGTCGATCAGTAGAACCCATCCTTTGCCTCCAGCTTCTGCGGCTTTCCCAATTGCGGTAAAAAGATCCGGAAGGTCGAATTGAATATCACCACTATCCGCAAGTCCAGGTTCTGGTTCCACGCCAATTTCTGCGCCAGCCACTTGAATATTGAATATTGATGCGAAGCCGCGAAGCCCTCTGAGTGCACGTGCGGCGAGTTGCTTTGCGGCTGCTATTCCTGACAGTGCGCGCAATACCTTTCGCATTTCAGGGTAAAGTAGGCGCGCGAGACTCTGATGTTCTGGGGCTTCTATCTTTGAGATATAGTAGCCTTGATCTTCCGCTATCCGGCCAATCTCATTTAATAGGACGGTCTTTCCGGTTCCTCGTAATCCGAGAAGCATCATTGATCTGGCATTTCGACCAAGCAAAGCGCGGCCACATGCGATCTTAGCATCATCTAAAATGTGATCACGTCCTGCCATCTCAGGAGGTTTACTTCCTGCTCCGGGGGCAAAGGGATTACGATATGGGTCCATCGTCATACTCCTTAATATAGATAATCCTAGTCATTTATAATATAATATAAATTCAAAAGCTATATATTATTATATATTGTTATATAACGCTTAAAGACAAAGGGTTTCAGTTATGGATTATTGAGGTAGTCTTGTCCAAAATATCAAAAATTAGAATGACTAAGCACTTTTGGTGGCAATTGCTTATCAAAATCAAAACAGAGTTTCCGCAGGGTTTTGGTCAGCCTATTTTGCTGACTTCTGGCCAAGTCTCCACCTCCCCCCAAGAAACCGCTTTAGCGATTTCCTCTTACGGTTTCTGCGAGTTTTACCGCATCTTCGGCGGCGCGGAACAATGCTTTTGATTTGTTGACGGTTTCTATCCGTTCTGCCTCAGGATCGGAGTCCCAAACGACGCCGCCGCCAGCCTGCACATACATTGCGCCGTCTTTGACAACGGCGGTCCGTAAGGCAATCGCGGTATCCATACCGCCATCGGCGCTGAAATAGCCAACACCGCCAGCATAGATGCCTCGTTTTTCCGTCTCTAATTCGTTGATAATCTCCATCGCCCTAATTTTAGGAGCGCCGGAGACGGTTCCTGCGGGCAGCCCCGCTAACAGAGCGTCAACGACATCCACATCATCCCGGATTTCGCCTTCGACATTCGAGACGATGTGCATGACATGGCTATAGTGCTCGACAACGAATTGCTCGGTCGGCTTTACCGTTCCGATCTTTGCAACACGCCCGACATCGTTGCGACCAAGGTCAAGCAACATCAGGTGTTCCGCGCGTTCTTTCGGATCGCCCAATAGATCCTCTTCCAGCGCAACATCCTCTTGCGGCGTTGCCCCGCGAGGCCGCGTTCCTGCGATTGGGCGCACGGTGACTGTGCCATCGCGCAGCCGCACCAGAATTTCCGGGCTGGCTCCGACAATCTGGAAACCGCCAAAATCAAGGAAGTACATATACGGGGACGGGTTCGTGCGTCTCAGCGAGCGGTAGAGCGAAAATGGCGGCAGGGCGAATGGCTTTTTCCAGCGTTGAGAGGGGACGACCTGAAAAATATCTCCCGCAGCAATAAACTCGCGCGCGTGTTCGACATTCGCGCGGTATTGATCCTCAGTGGTGTTCGAGACGGCCTCGCCATCAAGCGCGCCCTCTGGCAGTCGGGGTTCCGGAGGTAAGGCCCGATTCATATCGTCGATTGTATCCGCCAGCCGCTCAGCTGCGCGTGAATAAGCGGCTCTTGCATCCACACCGGATTGAGGCCGGATCGGTGTAACAATCGTCACCATGTCGGCAACATTGTCGATAATGGCGATAAGGGTTGGCCTTGTTAAAATTGCATCGGGCAAGCCAAGCGGGTCGGGGTTCGGTTCCGGTAGCTTTTCGACGTGGCGGATCATGTCATAGCCAAGATAGCCAAACACACCCGCAGCCATCGGGGGTAGGGATACCGGCAAGTCGATAGCGCTTTCCCGCAACAGGCTCCGTAGGCTGTCGAGAGGTGGCTGTGCGTCAGTTTCAAACGCTGTTTCGTCCCAACGCGCAGAACGATTGACCTCGACCACATCGCCCCGGCAACGCCAGATTAAATCCGGTTTCAAGCCTATCACTGAATACCGGCCACGGTTCTCGCCACCGGTGACAGATTCAAGTAGAAATGTATCCCGGCGTCCTTGGCCGAGTTTGAGCATCAGGGAAACCGGCGTGTCGGTATCAGCCACCCGCCGGGTCCAAAGAACCTGACTTTCCCCTCGGTCGTACTTTACCGCGAATTCGGCAAAATGCGGTTCTATCAGCACGCGATTAGTACCCACCACCATGGCCACCGCCGTAGCCACCATAACCACCACCAGGGTTTGTGAAGACCGCGTCGATTGCTTGTTGATTTGTTTGTATGGGGTGGCGGCTTCTTGCCGTCCGCGTGAATTGATCAACGAAATCTTGTGCTAAACGCGCTGCGTAGCCCTCGGTTGAGCGATCAATCGCGGTGATATCTTCTTCGGATGTCGCGGGCACGATCTCGGTAATAATCCCAACAACACGGTTTAAGCTGTCCGAAGACTCGCCTTGGAGAGCATTGCCTTGCTCAGCTTCGAAAATCTCGCCGAGAAGCTCAACTGAAAGCCCTAGAGAGCGGTCTGTACGTGTGCCGGGGCCAGCAGATTTGACGTCTAGGTCGAGTTCTTTGGCAAGTTCTACAAGGTCGCCTCCGCCATTTAGCTCCTCGACATAGCTTGCCATCAGCTTTTCGAGGGCTTTTTCACGTTCCGAAACTTCCCATGCACCTGAAACCTGATCTTTGATTGTATCAAGGGGGCGTAAGGCTGCTTCGGTGATCTCCTCGACTTTCAGCGAGAAGTAATCGCCTGTCGTGCCTTCGATCAAAATAGGTTCTTCGCCAACATCGGTCGCAAAAATGCGTTCAAGAAACTCAGGATCATCCGGCAGATCTACAACTCGGTCGCCATTTTCATCGCGGCCTGTAGCATCAATGGCAAGGATTTCAGCATATCTTGCGCCTGATTGTTCGGCTGCTTCTTTCAAAGATGATCCACCTGCGAGTTGATCGTCGAGATCGACGGAGCGTTCCGGGACGAGTTGCCGTGCTTCGGTCGTTGTGAGTTCTTCTTTCAGGTCATCTTTCGCATCTTCGAAGGTTACGACTGTTCGTGGTTCAATGGAGAGAATATTCAGCAAAGACCAACCAAGTGCCGTTCCGACAGGCTCTAAAAGGCCCGGTTCTGTAGGTGCAAATGCAGCATCGGAGAGGGCGCCGGGCAATCCTTCTTTGGTTTGAATCCCTAGTGATACGTCTTGGGCGCTCAGGCCCCGTGTTTCAGCGAGTTTTGCAAAAGGTTCGCCATCGGCAATTTTCTTGGCGGCTTCTTTTGCTTCCTCTTCGGTATCAAAGACGATTTGTTCGACACGGCGTCGTTCTGGTGTTGTGTAGGCGTCTATACGTGAGTTGTATTCTACTTTCAGATCTTGCTCTGATTTTTCCAGACCTGCTGCCACGTCTTTGACAGTCAAGGCAACATAGGAAACCTTGCGGAATTCCGGTGCTGTGAACAGAACGGCATTTTCTTGGTGGAATGTTGCGAGTTGATCTTCTGTCGGTTCGCCGGGGTCGTCAACATCTGATGGCCCTAACGTGATGTAATCGAACGCGCGCTTTTCGTTTCTGTATTTGTAGAGCGCTTCAGCCAGTGTTCGTGGCGCAGTCGTGCCAGTCCCGATGGATTGCAACAAAGCGTCGCGGGCCAAATCACGGCGGATATTTTCTTCAAACTCGTTCTGGCGGAGGTAGTTGCGCTGTAAGTTTGCATCATAGGCGGTACGATCAAACTTTCCGTACGCATCTTGAAACTGAGGAAATTCCATGATTGCCGTACTTACGGCCTCATCCGATGCATCAAGGCCGAGAGCATTCGCCTCTTCACTCAAAGCTGTTTCCGTTGCCATTTGATCGAGTACGATGCGGTCAAACCCGCTGCGGCGGGCATCCTCAGGGGTCAGACTAGCGCCCGTTGTGGAGCGGAGTGCTTGTAGGCGGCCCTCGAATGTTCTTGCAAAGTCTTGAACTTGGATTTCCGCGTTTCCGACTTTGGCGGCGACAGTCTGTGTTCGGGCGGCAAATACACCCTCAAGCCCCCATGCCGCAAATGCCACGACCAGTAACCCAAGGAGGATTTTTGCACCTATTGAGCCAACGGAGTTTCGCATCGAGTTGAGCATTTTTCGTTTCCGCAAATGAGAGTGCGGCGGTTTTCCCGCGCGCTTTGGGTGGGACAATAAGAACATGATGGAACAGGTGCAATACTAAGACTTATCGCATTCCCGCGAGAGAGGTAAATTGCCATCCCTTTGCCGTAAACATTATGGTAAGCGTCACGAGAATTGTTAAAGACTAATTAATGTGAAATGAGATCATATCGGATAGGAGAACGCACTAGAAGGCCCACAACCAAGGCTTTTGCGTTCAATTTACTTGCGGTTCGAGGTTGGCGATGCATCAAAAGGTAGTGGTCATCTATGCGTGACAATCTCGTTGAAAAGGTTTTCGAATGGGATTTGACATGTAGCCCAGAAGCCTTGTGGCCATTAATATCTGATACTGCACGCATGAACGAGGCCCTGGGCCAACCACGCTATAACATCAGCGAGACCTTTGACGGCGATAGCATCCGACGACGCTATGGCGAGATGATTGAGGATGGTAACCGCGTCCGCTGGGAAGAACCGCCTTACGAATGGGTTGAAAATGGTTGGTGGCGGTGGCGTCGCTTTTATGAAGAGGGACCATTGCGCGAGACGGGTGGTATCTTGATGCTGATGCCGGGGGAATCCGGCGGTACGCATATCCACTATACTCTACATGTCGAACCCAACGGCGCGCTTGGCCGAATGCTTGTCGCGTCTGGACACTTAAAGCTCGCAGCGCGGTCATTTCGAAAATTTACGGTAAAACTGGACGAATATTGCCGAAAACCATTCGGGGAATTTTACTCGAATTATGCGTCGCTTTCTACGAAGACGAAATCTCCAAATTTACCAAAGGCCAAAAACGCGGAGGCAAAACTGTTAACGCAGTTTGCAGAATGGCTTACTGTTGCGCCAAGAGCTGATCGTGTTGATCTGCGTTCTAAACGCCTTGCGAGATGCCTCAATGTTTCTGAGCCAGAGGCATTACGTGCGTGCCTTCGTGCAGTAAAATCCGGCGATTTAACGCTGCGCTACCTTGCGTTATGTTCCGTATGCCGTGCATCGGCGATTGAGGTTGGCTCCCTTGCAGAAATTCCAACTCTTATGGCCTGTCGACGTTGTGGAGCGGGCTATCACCGCGACCTTTCTCAATCGGTTGAAATATTGTTTTCGGTTGCAGATGCCAATGATGGCAGCGGTAAATATTGCAGTAGTGGTCCTCACAGTGCGCCTCACGTGCTCGTTCAGCAAAATTTGGGAGCAATGGAACGACGTGATCTTGAATATAAACTGTCACCTGGAACTTATGTTGTCCGAGCGGTTGACGGCCCCGTCTCCGAAGTCTTTGAGATCAAAGAACCGGGCGGCATCCATGTTACGCTGACAAATACCATCTCGGTCGCTGCGCATGAAAACGGTTCGGTCATTGAGAATCACAGCAAACGTGAATTCACCGTAACGATTGAACGAAGTGAATGGCATGAAGACGCTTTGTCAGTCGCGAACGTCCTCTCCGAGCAGTGTTATCATGATCTCTTGCCTGAAGAGATGTTGCCGGATGGGGATTCTGCCTCGATTGATTTTGGTGTCGTCTTGGCGATTGGTGATCTTTCAGGTCCGATATCCGAATATGATAATGGGGCGATTATTGAGCATGGAGGAGGGCACATATTGCTGTTCTTCACGTCTGTAAAGCGCGCCGTTGGTGTAGCGGGAAAGCTGGTCAAAGCGCACCCGGAAGCCCGCTTGGCTTTGGATTGCGGGCCAATGACGGTTTCAACACTGAGCGGGCATATGAGATATATCGGTACGATACCTGATACAGCGCGATCCCTGTGCCTTAGCGGGCATCGCGGCGTTATAGGAACGTCACAGCGAATGAACGAGGCACTTCTCGAATCTTCGGTGTCATTGCCTGCTTCCGCGCTGATTAAAGCCCGATAGCCAAATAATTTATGGCGCGTGGGCGTCTTGATCCGGTTCTTTTGCGGAGAATGACAGGATCGGTTCCATGCTTTCGAGTTCGGTTTTCGGTAGGTGACACTTGATCGTATGGCCGTTTTCAAGCTGTTGTTCCGGCGGAACTTCGCGCTCGCAAAGCCCACCGCTGACTTTGTTTTTGTAGGCGCAACGTGTCTGAAACGGGCATCCTGAAGGCGGGTTCATTGCCGATGGAATATCACCATCTAATACGACATGCTTTTTCACGACACTGGTATCCGCTATTGGAATCGCTGAAAGCAATGCCTCGGTGTAGGGATGATAAGGCGGAGAGAATATCTCGTCGGTCGTGCCTTGTTCGACAATGTGACCGAGATACATGACGATCACCCTGTCAGCGATATAGCGCACGATACTGAGATCATGGCTTATGAACAGCATTGTTGTGCCGCTCTCGCGTTGAATATCCATCAATAGTTCAGTTACGGCCGCTTGAACTGAAACATCAAGCGCAGACACCGGCTCATCGGCGACAACGATTTGAGGCGCTCCGGCGAATGCCCGTGCGACGCCGATGCGTTGTTTCTGACCGCCGGAGAGCTGTCGCGGCATCCGCTTGGCGAATTCGCGGGGCAGTTTTACGAGGTCGAGCAGCTTGAGCATATGCTCATGCCGGTCCGCCTTTGATGCGCCGATTTCGAATTTTTCGAGCGTTCGGATGATTTGTGAACCAACTGTGTGGCTGGGGTTGAGCGTATCAAACGGATTTTGGAAAACCATCTGAATCGCAGCGACGGTTTTGGTGTCCCGATCTTCGATGCCTGTTGATTGGATTTCTTGTCCGTTCAACGTGACTTTTCCGTCAGTCGCTGTCTCCAGCCCGAGTAAGACTTTGGCTAAAGTGGACTTGCCGCAGCCACTCTCACCAACGATGGCGATTGTTTCTGCTTCATGCGCGGTGAAGGAAAGCGTTTCGTTTGCCTTTACGGTTCGGGTTTCGCTGCCGCCGAGCATCGAGCTGGCCGCAACATCGTAGTATTTCTTCAGATTTTCGACCCTGAGCACTTCTTTCCCGCGCTGCGTCGGCGGATGCTTTGCTAGTCCATCCGGTAAAGCATTCCAATCCAGTTCCGTAAAACGTTCACAACGGCTGAAATGGTCATTGTGCAGAGGTACAGGTTGCATCGGAACTTCACGCGCATCGCATGTGCCTGCCTGAAAATGAAGGCAACGCGGCCCGAAATTACAACCGTATGGGCGCTCGTGGGGCAGAGGGAGCTGACCGGGAATAGCGATTAGGGGGCGCTCGTTTTTATCCGCCCCCGGCAATGGGATCGAGCGAAAGAGGCCCTGAGTATAAGGGTGACGCATCCGGTCAAACACGTCTTTGACTGTGCCGCTTTCAACCGCTTCGCCGGAATACATCACCGTCACCCGGTCGCATGTCTCGAGGATCAAACCGAGATTGTGTGATATGAACAGCATCGACGTGCCGAACTTCTTGCCGAGGTCTTTGACAAGATCGACAATCCCGGCCTCAACTGTCACGTCGAGCGCGGTTGTCGGCTCATCAAGCAACAAGAGCTTGGGCTTTGACAAAAGCGCCATCGCGATAACGATACGTTGCTGTTGACCCCCGGATAATTGGTGCGGGTAAGAGCGCATGATCCGTTTAGGGTCTGGCAGTTTTACGTCCTCGAGCATCTCAAGAGAGCGCGCAAAAGCATCCTTTGTGCTCGCGCCTTCATGGATTTCGAGGACTTCCATCAGTTGCCGCCCGACTTTCATTGCCGGGTTGAGACTGGCCATCGGTTCCTGATAGATCATTGCGATTTTACTGCCGCGAATATCACGAAGCTCATCGTCTGACATCTCGCCCATGTCGCGGCCCATGAACTTAATCGTGCCGCCGGTGATCTTTCCGCGATTGCCCATATCGCGCATGACGCCCAAGGCGACCGTTGACTTACCGCAACCGGATTCGCCCACGAGTCCCATGGCTTCGCCGGGCATGACCTTGCAAGAAAAGTCCATCACCGCCGGAATCTCACCAGCACGGACAAAGAAAGAAATCGACAGGTTTTCGATTTCCAGGATTGGGGTCTCTTCGTTCATATCCTCAATCCCTCAACGATTCTTCGCGCAGGCCGTCGGCCAAAAAGTTCAAACCCAGCACAAGCGACATCAGAGCGATGGCCGGTGTGATTGCGGGATGGAGAAATACCGAGAGCAGCTTGCGCCCTTCGTTGATGGTCATACCCCAATCGGGACTTTCCGAACTGATACCAAGACCAAAGAACCCGAGAGTTCCGAGCAAGATCGTCGTGTAGCCAATGCGCAAACAAAAATCGACGATCAAGGGTCCGCGTGCGTTGGGCAGGATTTCCCAGAGCATAATGTACCAAGGGTTTTCGCCGCGTGTTTGTGCGGCGGCGACGTAATCCCGTGTCTTGATGTCGAAAACCAGTCCGCGAACGATCCGGTAAACCGTGGGCGCATTCACGAACACCACCGAGACGAAGATGTTCAACGTGTTCGGGTCCATCGAAAAGATGTTCAGCCCGAGCGGGTCATAATTGAACGTCAGACCCAGATAGACCCAAAATCCCAGAGTGAGCGAAATGCCGAGATAGAGCGCCATCTCTCCCGGCCTTGTCCGAAATTTTGATGTCAGCAGTATTGTCAGGAATATCAGTGGAAACAGAAACAAAACCGCCGCCAGATACATCGGGATTCCGGTCTTCACGATGTCTTTGGTGACGAGCAGATAGAACAGCAGAATGACCGGGAACGCTAAGACAAGATTGGCGATAAATGTCAGGGTCGTATCAAGTTTTCCAGTGAAATATCCTGCGGGCAATCCCAGAGTAATCCCGACCATGAAGGCAAAAAGCGTTGCGGCGGGTGCAATGGATAGCACGGTCCTGCTGCCGACAATAACGCGGCTGAAGACGTCCCGTGCGAGGACATCACCGCCTAGCAAATAGTATTGGCCTTCTTCGCCTGTGACGGCCCAACCCGGCTTTTTGTTTTTCATGCCGGAAATTTGTTGCAGCTCATCATACTGCACGATGGGCATTGTGCAGTATTCGCCAATGCAAAGGCCCGTAGCGAGGATGGCGGTGAGCACCCAAAACATAACGACGCAAAGCCCGATCAATCCGAGCTTGTTGTCGAGAATTTTGCCATAAAGCCCGAGCTTGCTTTTGAACAGAAATGACAGCGCAAGGATGAGCAGCATTGCCAACCACACGGGCCTGAACTGTGTGAAGATCCGCTCAACGATCCCCTTGCTTTCGGTGGCGACTAAATTTCCACCGATAATATAGGCAAGCACGACGCCAATCACGACATAGAGGGCGATCTTTCCAACAAGGAGAATGTTGTCGGTTGGGTTACGTTTTGTTGGCGCGCCAATCACCTCAGCGCTCGGCATCCAAATAAAGGATGAAATCATCTGAGCGATGAATGCCAGCAGCAGAACGCTTCCGGCGATTATCAGGATTGGGTCCAGAACCGTGCCGATGGCCCCTGTCCAGTCGAGTTGTTTCATATCTGTTGTTCCTCAGGTGACGCGGACGCGCGGGTTGAGGAAGACGTAGCCGATGTCAGATATAAGCTGTGTCAGCAGAACCACGATCACAGCAATGATCGAACATCCGAGCAGTAATTCCACATCGTTATTTCCGGCGGCTTGCACGAGTGTCCAGCCGAAGCCTTTGTAGTTGAATAGCGATTCTACGATGACAACTCCGGTAAGCAGGAAGGGAAACTGCAACATAATCACAGTGAACGGTGCGATCAGGGCATTTCGCAGCGCATGTTTGAGGACGACGCCCTTAAAGCTGACCCCCTTTAAGCGCGCCGTTCGAATATATTGAGATTGCATAACCTCGGCCATCGAAGCGCGCGTCATGCGGGCGATGTAGCCCATCCCGTAAAGCGCGATGGTAACAACGGGGAGGGTAAAATTAGCAAAGGTGATCTCATCGGCGGCGGAGGTCGCGGTTCCCTTGAACCACTTCAAACCGACTGCACTTGAGGTGAAAATCGCAATAAAAATGACGCCGGAGACATATTCGGGGGTAGCGGTGGTCGTGATGGAAAACGTCGATAACCCTCGGTCCAATCTGCTTCCCTCGCGCATCCCCGCCGCGATGCCGACGATCAGAGCCATCGGGACCATCAGCAGAAAAGTACACATCATGAGCCAACCAGTCAGAGAGAGCCGTCGACTGATGACATCGGATACCGGCTCTTGCGACACGGTTGAGAAGCCGAAATCTCCTTGTAGGACGCCGCAAAATTTTGGTCCTTCGGTCTCACCTGCACGGATGCAGCGCCCGGCTTGAACGCCGTTAATTTCGTTGGTCCATCCGGGGACCAGCCCCATCCATTCGCCGTACTTGATGAAGATGTTGCGATTATACCCACGCGCATCCAACCACGACACGACTTGCTCGTCTGTCATGCGGTTGTTGGCTTGAGTTTTGGCTAAGCGCTCAAGGTTTGGCGCGAGATTGGTCAGCCAGAAGACGATGAACGTCAGGCAAAGAATTGTCAGAAGCATCACGCCGAAACGCTTCATTAGAAAAGTCAACATGCTGCGGTCCGGCCCCTGAAACTGGTTTGTCGATCAGACGTTTATCGCTGCGTAAAACGCAAAAAGAGGCCGGTTTCCCAGCCTCTTCGGTATATTTAAAGATTAGCTGTCGACCCACATTGCATCAGGGTGAATTTCAAAGGTCGGGTGCATTTCCGCGTTTTTCACTTTGTCCGTCGTGTGACGGTAAAGCGAACGCCAGTAAGGTTGGATGGTCACGCCTTCGTCCTGCATCAGGCGCTCCAGCTTTTCCATCAACACGCGGCGCTTATCCGCATCGGCGACCGACAGAGCTTTTTCAAGCGTCTTATCGAATTCAGCATTTTCAAAACCGGACTCGTTCCATGCTTCGCCGGACCGGAAGGCGAGGGCGAGAACTTGAACACCGAGAGGGCGCATGTTCCAGTTTGTGGATGAGAATGGATATTTCGCCCAGTCATTCCAGAAGGTCGATCCCGGTAGAACTGTCCGCTTTACTTTGAAGCCAGCGTCGCGCATTTCGGCGGCCACAGCATCAGTTGTTGCACGGCGCCAGTCATCCTCGATGGAAAGCAACTCGTGCTCGTAATCCATCATTCCGGCTTCTTCCATTAGCTTTTGAGCAGCTTTGATGTCTTTCTTGATTGGCGGAAGTTTAGCGTATTCCGGGTGTATCGGGCAGACGTGGTGGTTTTCAGCAGGAATGCCGAGACCAGCAACACCCAATTCCAGAAGTTTCGCGTTATCTACAGCAAGCTGAATAGCGCGGCGGACTCGAACATCAGAATAAGGCTTCTTGCCGTCTACTTCTGCTTTTTGGTTCGGGCGGATCGTAATCGTCGCAGCGGTGACAACTTCAGATTTTTGAAGGTCAAGGCTGTCGAGGATGTCAACGAATTCGCCGGTTGTTTCATACAGCATGTCGACTTCTTCCGCTTCAAAAGCGGCAACGAAAGCGGACGGATCAGTGCCGTAATCGATGTATTCGATGCGGTCGAGATAGGCGGTGTCGCCCCACCACTCGTGACCTTCTGCGCGTTTCAGAACGGCCTTAACGCCCACTTCATAGCTGTCGATGGTGTAGGGGCCGGTTCCAAGTGGTGCTTTGGATGGGTCGGCATTGTCATAGCTTGAGTGAACAATCGCCGCCGGGTAATCGGCCATGCCTGGAATGAGCGTGATGTCAGCTTTTGGCAGGTTAAGGACAACGGTGTGGTCGTCTTTAACATCGATGATGCCGTCAGCGAGTTTTTCGGTTTTCTCGTCGATCAATGTCGCGAAGCGTCCAGCCATCGAGTTACCTTCGACGGTTTTATCGCACCAGCGTTCGATGTTGTTGGCAACGTCTTGGGCGGTGAAATCATCGCCGTTTTGCCACTTCACGCCTTTGCGGACGTTAAGGGTGTATGTCTTCGCGTCTGCGGAGATTTCCCAGCTATCGAGCAGGCGAGGCTCAAATGTGGAGTCGCGATTATAGCGGACGAGATATTCTAACCAGCCACGCGACACGTTTGCCATTTGGCTCCAGTCATAGGTGCGGGGGTCTTTAAGCGCGCGGACTTCTTGTTGAATGCGCAATGTGCCGCCGCGTTTTGCGTCACCGGCAGCATGTGCTGGTGTTGGCGCCATCATGCCGAGCATACCATACGCCATTGCTGCGGATGCGCCAAAGACACTTGCTGTTGCCAAGAACTCGCGGCGAGACAACGCATCGCCATCTTTTGCAGATGCGGCCATCGTTTCCAAAAATTTTGGAAGCGGTTTGCCGTTTTTATCGGTAAATTTCATTATAGTTCTCCCTGATTTTTATCCCAACACGAAAGCGGGGAATACGTCTTAACCGGCACAATAATACGAATCTTTGTGGGCATAAAACGACGTAATTAGATTTCAAGATGCAACGCATCGTGCTGGACTGCCGACAATTTGCTCCATTAAGAAAGAAAGATTTTTAGAAAACAGCTTTACGTTGCAAACGTGCGCATCAATTCGCCAATACTTCTCAGTAAGTAAAGCTGCGAAGATCAGGACGGACAAACTCCCATTTTTGTGCGAGTAAAAGATATTCGGGCCAACGAAGCCCGGCGCTCTTTCTTTTGGAAAGCTAATAATATGGCTCTGCTGGTATTTTGTGTTTTGGTTGTGATGGCCGCGCTTAGTGGAGCCTTTTACAAACCCGGTGACTGGTATGACCGCCTGCGAAAGCCTAGCTGGAATCCGCCTAAATGGGTGTTCCCAGTCGTTTGGACCGTCGTATATTCGCTGATTGCTATTTCAGGCTGGTTGATCTGGAAGGATGTCGGCTTTGGCTTGATACTCGTGGTCTGGATTATTCAGCTTATTCTCAATGCGGCTTGGTCGTGGTTGTTCTTTGGATTGAAGCGGATGGATTTCGCCTTTTGGGATGTTCTCGGCCTTTGGCTTTCAATCGCAGTTTACATGTTACTGGCTTGGCCGGTTTCAGTCACGGCTTCGTTACTGTTCGTTCCGTATATCGTATGGGTCACGGCTGCTGCGACGTTAAACTGGAGCGTTTGGCGACTTAACATAGACGAAGTATGATCACGCGCCTGTTATCTTTTTCTTGGTACAGATGAAAACCTATTAAAAAATCAATCTTTGATGCTTTAAACTGACCGCTACAAAAACGTGATGTCTAATTCTGCCATTTTTACCGGTAGATTCATTCTCACATTCATCCGCAAACACGCGGTTCGACGAACGACAAACGGGAGATGATCGTTATGGCTAAAGTTAAAGTGGGCGCAGTTGTTCTTGGTGTTGTTATGGCTGGGCTTTCTGCGCCGGCTTTTGCGGCGGGCGATGCAGCAAACGGCGCTAAGGTGTTTAAAAAATGTAAGGCTTGCCACGTTGTAGATAGTCCCAAAAAGAAAGTTGGACCTTCTTTACAGAACGTCCTTAATCGTCAGCCCGGTTCAGTCGGCGGGTTCAAATATTCCAGTGCTATGTCAGATTTCGGTGCGGGTAATGTTTGGGATGCTGCAACGCTTGATGCGTTCCTCACCAAGCCAAAGGCACTGGTCAAAGGGACGAAGATGTCGTTCCCGGGTCTGAAAAAGGCTCAGGACCGTGCGGACGTTATTGCGTATCTGCAGCAGAATAGTCAGTAAGCTAAAAAGCGGCTTATTAGAGAAAATTGACCTGCACGATTGCTCGTGCGGGTCTTTTTTTGTTTATAGCTTTCAGGCTCGGATAAACTGAAAGCGCGACCCCATGCAGATCTGTAGAACTGTCGCTGAAATGCGCGATGTATCGAAGGTGCTGAGGGGCGAAGGCTCAGTCGCGTTGGTTCCGACGATGGGCGCACTCCATGCCGGGCATGAAAAGCTGGTCCAAACCGCGTGTTACGCGCACCCAAATACGATTGCCTCGATCTTTATCAATCCGACACAATTCGGCAATCCTGCGGATCTTGAAAAATATCCCCGGACGGAAGAATCTGATCTGGAGATTTTAGAGCGTGCGGGGGTGGCCGCAGTTTTTATGCCGTCCGCCAGCGAGATGTATCCGGCTGATGAAGAAACAATCGTTGAGACAACGCATCTCGCGCAAAAGTTTCACGGTGCAGTGCGCCCCGGTCATTTTCGGGGTGTTGCTACCGTGGTCACCAAACTGTTCCATATCACCCAAGCGGACGTCGCTTATTTCGGGATGAAAGATTACCAGCAACTTGCAGTGATCAGGAGAATGGTGCGTGACCTGCATTTTCCGATTGAAATTGCCGGGGTAGAAACGGTGCGGGATCGTGATGGCCTCGCGCTCTCATCCCGTAATCTGCGATTGACGCCGGAAGACAGAGCCGCCGCGCCGGTGTTATACGCGGCGTTGTCTAAGGCTGAAGCAGAGCTGAAATCGGGGCAAACCGCTGAAGCCGCTATTGAGACTATACGGCGCATTATTGAGGCGGAGCCTCGGGCAACACTGAAGGCGATTGATGTTGTTAATGCGCGAACTTTCTTGCCTGCGGAGGGCGTTCCGACTGAAAAAGTTGGAATGATGATCTCGGCTCTGTTTGGCGAAGTCCTCTTGATTGACCAGAAAGAATTTACACCATGAGCGTTCAATCCTCGTCTGTGCGTCGCAATACTGTTCCGAAAATAGCCGGACGAAAGGGCGGTGATCCTATCGTTTCGCTCACGTCTTATCACGCGCATACCGCCGCCATTGTTGATGAATTTGCCGATTTCATTTTGGTGGGCGATAGCCTCGGGATGGTTATGCACGGCATGGATAGCACCGTTGGTGTGCCACTGGATCTCATGATCATGCATGGTCGCGCGGTGGTTCGAGGAACGCAAAAAGCGCTTATCGTGGTCGATATGCCTTTCGGGACGTATGAGGAAAGCCCAAGCATCGCGTTTCGTAATGCGGCTAAAATTATGAAAGAAACCGGGTGCGGTGCGATCAAACTCGAAGGTGGCGCGCGGATGGCTGAAACGATCAAGTTTCTGGTTGAGCGCGGGATTCCCGTGATGGCTCATACCGGATTGACCCCGCAATCAAGTCATGTGCTTGGCGGATTCAAAACCCAAGGCCGTGAAGAGGATACTTGGGCTGATCATATCGCAGATGCTCATGCCGTTACAGACGCGGGAGCCTTTGCCGTTGTACTTGAAGGCATGGTCGAGCCGCTTGCGGCAAAGATCACAAAAGAAATATCGATTCCAACAATCGGGATCGGTGCGTCAGCCGATTGCGATGGGCAAATTCTCGTGTTGGAAGATATGCTTGGGATGAATTCATGGGCGCCTAAATTTGTGAGAAAATATTGCGACCTCGGCGCGGTGATCAAAGGCGCTGTCGAGCAATATGCCGCTGATGTCAAAGACCGCTCCTTTCCCGGTGAAGATGAAGTTTATCGGTAAGAGCGACTGGGTTGGGGACGATGCCTCAGCTCTTCTTTTTCGGAGCGCATCACCTGAATGCTCTTCTCAAAAATACATGGTGGTTAAATGAGTCTGCAAAATCGCGTTGATCCTTTTGGCGTCATTCACGCCCGGTCGGAAAAAGGCACGATGATGGGCAATCGCGGAGGACGCATTCATTATCCTGCGACGAAAACTCTGACAAATCGCAGATGGGCAGGCAAAGCATGGATTATATGCGTAACCAGCTTTAAAGGCAGCAAGCGCGAGGTGATGGGCGAAGGCTATACAGAATTATTTTTCCTTGATGAAGTGACTGCACTTGCAAGCGGTCATCGACCTTGTTTTGAATGTCGGCGACCAGCCGCAAAAGCTTATCAGGCTGCGTGGCAAAAGGCCGCCAACTTAGATTCGCCGCCTAAAGTCGGAGTAATGGACCCGACTCTCCATAATGAGCGCGTGGAGGATAAAATTTTCCGAACTCATACTATCGCAAAAGAAAAGCTTGTAAGCGGTGTTATGTTTTCTCACGGTGGTGAGGTCTTGGTGATGAAACAAGATCGGCTGTTGCAATGGAGTTTTAGCGGTTATTCGCAATCACCTTTGACGCAACATGATTTGCCAGAGCATGTGACATGCCTGACTCCACCAGCTACCATCGCTGCACTCACCTGTGGATATGAACCGCTTTGGCATGAAACCGCAAAGTGAAAGATGCGTTCCTCTGAGGTGCTTACGATATAACCAATCACAAATTGCGCTAGTGTTTTAACCTCGCGCAGTCGGTGCGCCATTTTTGTATCGCCAGACCGCATAGAATCCCCGTAAGTGCATTTGCCAATATTTCTTACGGGGATTTTTATGACGAAGATCGTTGTTCTTGATCGCGATACTATCGGCCCAAGCGTTGAAATTGTTCGACCCGGTTTTGCTCACGACTGGGTAGAGCATGGCAAGACAGCCCCGGATCAGGTTGCGGAACGTATTGCTGACGCTGACATTGTTATTACCAACAAAGCTCCGATCCGCGCCGAGCAGCTCGCCGTTGCTCCGAATCTCAAAATGATTTCGATTGCCGCTACAGGTTATGACGTTATCGACGTTCCCGCGTGCAAAGAGCGAGGCGTTGTCGTTTCGAACGTGCGCGGATACGCCGAGAACACCGTCCCTGAACATGCTTTTGCGCTGATCCTAGGTCTGCGCCGGTCTTTATTCGGTTATCGGCAAGATGTGATTGATGGGGAATGGGAAAGGTCAGGTCAGTTTTGTTTCTTCAATCACCCTATTAGTGACTTGGCCGGATCGCGTCTCGGTATCATTGGGGCAGGCGTGATTGGACAAGGCGTCGCAAAAATCGCAAGCGCCTTTGGCATGGAGCCGGTCTTCGCCGCGCATAAAGGGACTAAGGGCTTTGGCTCGCTCTATGCGCCGTGGGAAGAAGTGATTGCGACTTCGGATATTATTACTTTGCATTCACCGCTTATGCCCGCGACGCGAAATATGATCTCGACGCCGGAATTTGAAGCGATGAAGCGCACTGCGATTCTGATCAATACATCGCGCGGTGGATTGGTCGATGAGGCTGCGCTTGTTGATGCTTTGGATCGTGGATTAATTGCGGGTGCGGGGTTTGATGTGCTGACTAAAGAGCCGCCTGAACCCGATAATCCGTTGCTGAAAGTTTTAGAACGCCCGAATTTCATCCTGACGCCTCACACGGCATGGGCAAGTGACGAGGCGATGAAAGAAGTTTGGCGGCAAGTCATTCGGGCCATTGATGATTTTCATGCAGGCTCGCCGTCCAACGTTTTGAGCTGAGATTCTCTGCGCTGGCTTTGCAGTGAATACGTGGAGCCGGAATGTTCTACCATTGCTTGTTTTCGCCGTTTTTGTTGAAAAACAACCCTGCGATTAGCACTCTATAAAGACTTCCCCTTCATTTACTGGACGCTGTGCAAAGGATCGTTTATCGGTTTTTCAAAATTCTGGGTGCGTGGCTGGGTATCGTCGTTGTGACGGTCGGTTGCGTTTCTAAAAAACACTGAGGCATTGAGATGAGTGTAGCGCGCTGGGTAATTCCTGTTGTGGTTTTGGCTTTGAGTGGATGTGCATCGACATCAACGCCGACTGATCAAAATGACTTGGTCATTGGAGGTCCGCAAAAACCTGCCGACACACAAGTTGCCAAGAAACCTGCCGCGAAACCAACTGCGAAAAAATCCGGTGTTAAGCCGAAGGCTGTAGCAGGTGATAAAAAGAGCCTGTTGGTCACGGGCGGAAAGAGCCGGACGCCTCAGAAAAATATCCTCGCGAAGCTAGCCCCGAAACAGCCTTCACCAACGCAAACGGCACGGGCAAAGCCACCTGTTGCGTCTGGATTGCCGCCATCGGTATTTCAGGATGCGAATGCGGAAGTGCCGAGAGTCGCTGCCCCGCAAGCGCAGCCAGAAAACGTCATTGAATTGTTTGCAGAGCCTCAGCCCATAACAATTCCAGAGCCATCATATGTTGTGGCGACTTTGGGCGATCCTTCTGCTGTTGTTCAATCTGTTCCGGCTGCGCGTAACATTTTGCCGCAAGCTGCTTTGCCTCCGAGTGTTCCTGAACTTGGACTTCAAAAGCCGATGGCGTTCCTAACCAAGTTGGAACAAACGGGTGAAGCGCCGGAAGGTGAATATGGTTATATCCTGCTCGATGCCGAGAGCGGGCAAGTGTTGAGCGAGAGCAATGCAGATAACCCGATGCCCCCAGCGTCGATTGCAAAAATGCTGGCGACGATTGCAATTCTCGAAGCCAAGGGACCGGGTGGAAGTTTCCGTACGTCTTTACTCGCTGACGGCTCGATTTCGGGCGGTGTTCTGAACGGTGACCTTCATCTCGTTGGTAGTGGTGATCCTAGCCTGAACCGGACTGATCTCAGCGGAATGGCCCGGCGGTTGGCCTCGGCTGGGGTTCGCAAAGTAAATGGGCGTTTCTTCTACCACGGCGATGCGTTGCCGGAAGTTTCAATCATTGACCCTCATCAATCTGTTGGAGCTGTTTATAATCCGGGTATCAGTGCGCTGAACTTGGATCGCAATGAACATCGCGGCGCAAGCCCGGTGAAGAATCCATCGAAATATACCGCTGAAGCGATGCGGCGCGCGGCTCAATCTGCTGGTGTCACTCTACCGGCACCGCGCAAAGGTCATGGCGGCGGAAAAGGAACCGAGGTTGCTGCACATGATAGTGCGTCGGTTCAGGCGATCCTGACCGAGATGTTTGATATTTCGCGCAATATGACAGCAGAAGTGCTGGGCGCGGCTGCGGCGGCACAATTATCGCGCAAGCCAAACTCGTTGCAAGATGCTGCGCGGATCAACGTTGAGTGGGCGCAATCTGCGATTGGTCCGATTGGCGGTTCGGGATGGAGCGGTATAGATTTCGAAAATAACTCCGGCCTCTCAAGGCGTTCGAAAGTGACGCCACGTCAAATAGCGGCCTTAACGCATTACGGCTATAAACGCTATGGTCAGTTGTTCAAAGGCATCCATGAAGCACAATCACAAGGAAGCAATGGTGGCGTCGAATACGCGATTGCGACCAAGATTGGCACATTGAGTTATGTGCGTGGTTTGACCGGGTTTATTACACTCGGCGGGCGCGACATGGTTTTCGCGATTATGGCAAACGACCCGCAACGCCGCTTGCGCAATGCAAAGGGCTGGATGGGCAAAGCGCGCCGTCTTGAGCAAGCGTTGCTGAGTGACTGGCTGCAAAACTTCTGGCCATCCACCCGCACTGCACGCCGGTAAGAGTAACTTTTCTTGCCCGAATGCGCGTGTGATTAGCGGGAACGGGCAAGAAAAATTGGATGCCAATCATCGTCATTAAATGCGTTTCCGCGATGCTCGGACTCCATCTCGATACTGAAACCGCTTTCTTCGATCATCTGTCGATAAGTCGTGCGGTTGAAATGGCTCCACGCCATTTCTATTCCTAAAAAATCTTCGGTTCCTTCCCAGTCAACTTGACCTGTTGTAATTAGCAACCAGCCATCATCGCCAAGATACGTGCGGACTGTTTCGAAGAAACGCCGATGTGCCGTCCGCTCGATGTGAAATAAGGCGAAGAAGCAGACAACCGCATCAACCGACATCTCGAATGGCTGCAAATCCGCAAAGTTTCCGAGCCGATAGGTGGCCTCGGGCACATTTTTGCGTGCTAGATCAAGCATTGATTTAGATATGTCGATACCGATGACGCGATGACCTTCGTCAATCAACCATTGATCCACGGGAAGCCCGGCTCCGCACCCCAAATCAAGGATTAAGCTGTTTGGCGCGAGCCTGCTGTTTAAATGCTGAAGATATGGAATGCTCGATTGATGATCGCGCTCGTTTGCGTATTTCGACGCGACAAGATCGTATCCAGCGCGCACTTTATCGACTTGTTTCATGGTTGTTCAATAGCGCGCCTAAAACTTCCAGTCATGTTGATTTTTGGTGGTTAACTTGACCTCGGGTCGTTGAGAAACAGACCTCCAATAAAAGTAATAACGCGCTGCGGGTGTGAGCTGACCCTATGGTGGGCTGAAACTGGCGCTATTCAATATCGGCTTCGCACGTAAGGCTGGGATGATTGCACCTTTTGAAAGTCGTGCGTCATGTCTAAGCCTTATGTCCTTGCATTGTTTTTTCTCGCTGTGTTTCTGCAATCAGGGACTTATGGGCTGACGTTTCTGTTGCCTGAGCTGTTTGCCGAATTTCAGGTGAACGAAAAAGACGTCGGCGCGAGTTTGGTAATTACGGCAATCGTGACGCTGTTGACGGTGTATTATTCGGGATATTTGTCTGACTGGCTGGGTCGAATGGCGACGCTCGGCGTGTCAGGTTTTTCAATAGCGTTGGCACTGGGGCTTTACAGCATAGTCGATGGCATCGGTCCAATGCTCGCGGCTGCAAGTGCGTTGATCGGGTTTGGCTGGGGGTTGATGTACACGCTCGCGCCCGTGGTGATCACGCGGTTGAGCGGTGCTGAAAATCGTGTGCAGGCGTTCTCTCTCTACGCTGTTTTCTTGATGGCCGGGTTTGGTTTGTCACCGGTCTTTGCGTCCTGGCTGTCGGCTTGGGGATTTAATATCCGCGATGCGTTTAGAGTGGTTGCCGTTTGCTGTGTTGTCAGTGGATCGTTATTCCTGTTTCTTAAAAGGCCGATAGAGCGCCATGCGCTGGCGGAAGCGCCGGACGCTCGGTCTCGGCTCTCACTCTCCGCCGTTTTTGCGATTTTTCGCTCGCGTGGGTGGTTGCCTGTGGTGATGGTTTTCCTCGGCGCATCGGTCTTTGCAGGGGTAAATAATTTTCAGACTTCAATAGCAAAAGCGGAGGGGTTGGATTACGCGGATTATTTCCTTGTCTATACTCTTACGACAATCGCTTGCCGGATAGCTTTTGCCGGATTTAAAGGAGGTAAGTCGCCGTATCGCGTTATTGCGCTGTTGCAATATGTGATGTTTGCAGGAGTGCTGTTGTTTCTGATGATCGGCGGCAATCAGTGGATTTATATGGCTTGCGCGGTCCTTTTTGGCATCGGTTACGGAGCCTCTTATCCGATATTGGTGGCGATGGCGGCGAATGATGCGGACAGTGATCTTATGTCGCAAACGCTGCAACTTTTTGCACTGACGTACTTCATCGGGATTTTCGGATTTCCGTATGTCGCCGGGTGGCTGATTGTTGATTATGGTATTCGGACGCTGTTGATCTGTGTGGCACTTCTTGCAGCCATTGAAGCAACGATGGCATTGATGCGCTCACGCGGCGTGGCAATATCTGAGGCGTAGGCGGTTATTCTAACCAGCCGCGATAGCGAACAATCAAGCCGGTCATCCAATGCCGGATTTCGACGTGGAAATGAAAGCGCCCGTCAATGACATGCTCGTAAGCATCGCCTGATGGGGCGAGAAAACGGGGCATGGGCATTCCGAAAGCGCGCCATTTTATCGTCTTTAGCCACATCTTGTCGTCTTGCAGCACGAGGGCGAGGCCAAATTCCAGTGGGCCGAAACTCTCTGATAATAGATGTTCGAACGATCCTTCCCCGCGTTTTTGCAGGCTGGAGAAAGGGCGACCATCGAAGTTTCGTTGCCAATGCTCAACGCCGTCTTTGACCGAGAATGTTACCTCAACCGGGACATCTTCGCTGGCTTTTGGAAAGCCGACGATGGCGGCAATCAACCGTGCGAGCGGATTGGTTCCCCGGTCAACACGTGCGCGTCCTGTTATGCGCTTGCCATCCGGGTTGGTGTGCAGTTCGCGAATTTGCTGTGGCAAGCGTTGCCATGCTTCGCCCAGAATATGCTGATAGAGCGGGGCGGCATCGGATAAAGCGTCGCGGGTTCCGGCGATGATTTGTTTTCCTTCGAATTGGTCTTCAAACTCGGCAAGAGATACAGTGCCAAGGGCGGGATATGCGCCCGGTGGCGGTTTATCGCCTCGTTGGATTTTCTTTACCAGCGCCGCGACAGCCATTGAAGGAATAAAAGGTCCGTCATCGCCTTCGGCAATCATATGCCATTCGCGTGTGATCGGCGCGCCATCTTTGCTTTTACCGCCAACGCGCATAATTAGTCCGCCACGATGTGCGCCGAATGGTAACAGCTTCATGACAGCATAGGCCAAGCTCTTGAACGGTGACAGAGATGGTAATAACCGCATATGGACGATGCGCGAAGAAAGATTGAGCAGTCTCAACATAATTTGTGGGCGTGTTCCGACGCCATACCAAAGCTCGCGCAGCGCGGTCCATTTATCGGGAAAGAGTGTTTGGTCCGGCAACTCGACCAAAGAAAACCTCATGGGCGAGAGAGGTTCTACGCCGGGGGGTGCAACGGTAAAATATCGCGAGTCAACAAGCGCGGGAGCCGTTGTGCTTTTGCCGCCGCGAATGATTGGCACTGGCTTTCCCGCATAAGACATGATCGCGGCAATGACATTTTTGCCAAGGCCAGCGCGCGGCGATGGAGCAAGCCCACTCTCGATATAATCGACCGATTGCCAGCCTTTTGACAAATCATCGACAATCGCGGCGGAGAGTGCGGGAAAGGTGCTCGCGCCGGAAATGACACTGATACCGGCGGCCTTTGCCTTTTCGTCATAGGCGGAAATGCCTGTGACAAAATCAGCGCCATCCGCGATGTCGATATAGGTAACACCTGCCGCAATCGCGGCTTCTACGACAGGATAGGGCCGCTCGCCGTATCCTTGAAATGGTCCTGATGTATCGACGATAAGATCAGGTTTCCACTCGGCAAAAGACTGCGCGAGATTGCCGTTTCTATCGGTTTCGGCGGCAACCAAGGTCGCCTCCGCTTGCGGTTGGTATTCAGCGACGAGGGCGTTCGCTTTGGTCAGTGACCGGCCAGCACAGATCAGCGTTAAGCCCTTCTCGGCGAGAAGAAGCCGAATAAGCCGTGTGCCGAATGTGCCGTAACCGCCCAGAATGAATATGCGAAGAGTGTTCATTGCTCTGAAGCTGCGCCATATGCCCGCGCAATCAAGGGGCGTTTGGGGTGCGGGATAACATATTTCATTTAAATGCGTCTTCGGCGATGACTTCTCGGTTTTTGAGCCTTAGAGAGACATATGCTCTCTTATAGATTCCTGCGCGAGAACGCACCTTGGTTGCTCGCTGGTTTGTTGCTCGCGTTCGGGTCGAATTTCGGGCAAACATTTTTCATTTCGCTGTTTGGCGGCGAGTACCGGCGAGAGCTGGGACTGACCGACGGTGAGTTTGGTCAACTCTATACGATTGCCACCCTCGCTTCAGCAATTTTGCTGGTGAATACCGGATGGATTGCTGACCGACTGCCCATGCGAAAATTGGGTGTTTTGGTCTTGGCAGGGCTGGCGGGTGTTTGCCTGTTGATGAGTCAGGCGCAGAATATCTGGGTTTTCGGCCTTGCGATCTTTGGCTTGCGCTATGCGGGGCAAGGCATGTTGAGCCATATCGAGGTAACAGCGATTGCGCGCTGGTTCGTTGCAAGCCGGGGCCGTGCGCTGGCTGTCGCGTCATGGGGCCATCCTATCGGAGAAGGGGTGCTGCCTCCCTTGGTTGCGTGGCTGTTGACGCAAATGGAATGGCGCTCGGTATGGATGGTCTTTGCGGGCGTTCTGATCTTTGTGTTGATCCCGCTTTATACGGTAATCCTGAAAGGCGAGCGGGTTCCGACGGGCACAGAAACCCAAGGAAAAGTCGTCACTGGGATTGGCGGTAAGCATTGGACGCGCCCTGAGGTCTTGCGCCACAAAGTGTTTTGGTTGTTGATCCCCGCTTTGATGGCTTCGCCAATGGTCGGGACGGCTGGGCTTTTCCATCAGGCGCATATTGCTGAGATTAAAGATTGGACCTTGCTGCAATTTACGGCTGGTTTCACCAGCTATGCAGTTTTGTCAGTGGTGTTTTCTTTGATCTTTGGAATGTTGCTGGATCGGTTCAGCGCCTTAGAAGTGCTGCCGTTTTATTTGATGCCTTTGGCGCTGGGGATGTTTGCGCTTAGTCAGTTCGACGGGCTGTGGGTTCCGCATATCTTCTTGGGGATGATTGGCGCGAGTGCCGGAGCAGGTGGGGCGACAATGGGGGCGATGTGGGCCGAACTCTATGGCACTAAACACCTTGGCTCGATCCGTTCGTTAAGCATGGCGGCGATGGTTTTCTCGTCCGCGTTGGGGCCGGGGCTGACAGGAACATTCATTGACAGGGGCGTTAATTTTGAGGCGCAATGTGTTGTGATGGCGGTTTATGTGCTGGCGATGGCTTTGTGGCTGTTTTTGCTCTTGAGGCCAATTATCGCGGCACGAAAAGCGAGCCAACTATCGGGATGAAAGAACGTCGTTCAACCGTGCCGACCATAGTGCGCCTAGCTTATCAAGGCCCTCGCGGTTAAAATGGCATCCGTCATAACGGTATGCTTGACCCACTGAATCTGTGTCTGGACCAAGGAAGACATTTGCGCGTTCTGCGGCCAAAGCGCGGCGCGCTGAGATGAGGGCGGGGGCGGGACTGTGATCATGGCCACAAATCGAAGAATTTGACACCATAAGCGGTGTGGCGGGCGAAAGCTGCGCTGTCATATCGGCAATTTTTGCCAGCGCATCTCGGTATGTGTTCTCTGGTGTCGCGCGATCCGACTCGCCTTGAAAATATAGAAAGGCAGTGATCGTGTAGCCCTTTGCTAACAGTGCGCGTGTTTGCTGTGTCAGGTGCTCCGCGTGATCTGTTCCCGGTTGCCATTGTTCGATACGGGTGTTTCCCACGGCGACATTTGCCATCAAGATTGGGCGCTGTTCTCCGCTATTGCGCTGAGCATGGGCAAAAGCAGGCCAAGGAGAGCCGCCATGTCCTGTGGATGAGAATTGAGGGTCGTTGCCTTCGAAGCAACGCTTGTCGAAGAAATCATACGTCTCCGCAGGGGCAGTCCCTCTGCCAATGCCGTGATTGGCGGCGTTGCTTTGACCAAAGATCACAATGGTTTTTGTGGTCGCAGGGTCAGGGCAGGTCAGCTCGCGTTTGATCGAAATATCGCGCTCACCAGCGATTAAAGCCTGATCTGCAAGACGGGCGCGGTACTTATATTCATCTATTGCCCAACTCACCGTATAGGCTGCACCGGCACAGAATACGGCGAGGAGGAGGGTGATGCTAAGCCGCTTTCGGGTCACGGATCAGGCTTCCGATTGCGCGGCGAACGCGGCCAACCAACGGCATTTCTACGTAACGGGCAATGATGAAGGACAGCGCGAATGAGAGCATCAGAGAGATGACTGTTCCCAATATAAACGCCTGTGTTCCGTAAGCGCCCTCGGTGAATGATGCGATGATCTGAAACACGGCGTAGAGCACGGACCCGTGGATCAAATAGAGCGCGAACGAGACTTCGCCGAGAAAACCAAAGAAGCGGTGACTGAGTGCGGGCCTTAACCAAGGGGCCGACGCAAAGCCGATGAAGAAATAGAATATCGACATAAGACCCAACGCATTTGCGATCAGGTAATGCAGATCATGGCGCGTCAAGACTGAAGATATGAGCAAGCCACCGATCATGAGGAGGCCCGGCATCCAAGGCAAGCGTCCGATGATCTTACGGACACTTTCCCAACGATGGGCAACCAGCATTCCTAAAAAGAAGACGCTACCCGCCAAGCCTTTCAGGAAATACTCGGTTGTATCAGCGCGCCATGAGATGATGCTTGCGGCTGAAACGATGACCAGCAGGATAGCGATTTCATAGCGGCGAAGAACCAAGGCTCCGACTGCGAAAATTAACAGTGAAAAAGCGAACTCAACTGGCATTGTCCAGAGGTTCACGTTGAACGTATCGGTCTCGCTGTAGAGGAAGAAAACGCGCGTGAGCAGGAACTCGATTAAGCGGGCGGTGTCCCATCCTTCAACATTCCAACGGGTTATCCATTGCGGCGCGGCGAAAGGTGCGAGCTGTTCTGTACCACTGGCCCGAAGAGCAATCAGTTGAAGAATGAAGCATAGAATGCCGGTCAGAAAAACGGGGATGAGCAGACGGGGGAGCCTGTTAACCACGTCGATCATTAAATTGCGCTCGCCTTTGGCCCCGATAAAATAAGGGTACGAAAGCACAAAGCCACTGATGGCGAAAAAGATGAGCACCGCGAAATGACCGTTTGCGGCAAAACTCCAGAGGGGCGCGCTCCAATGGACGAATGGGTCGCCAAACGTTGCAGGCCGATAATTCAACAAATGTGCAAAGACGACAGCAACCGCCGCAATCCCGCGTAAAGCATCAAATTCATGGAGTCTATTCATGCCGTAAAATTAACGCGGAAACTCTTTCTGTCGGGTTACCGTGCGTTACAAGATTTTACCGGGGTTCATGATATTGGCCGGGTCAAATACTTGTTTTATTTCACGCATCAAGCGCAGTTTTTCGGGGTTGCTGTGCTTGGCTAGGCTTGCCCGTTTTTCGGTGCCAATGCCGTGTTCAGCAGAGAATGAGCCGCCGATTTGTTTAATGCCGCTATAGACGGCATCAGAAATTGCGGTACGGCGGGCTTCATCTGCGGGTTGGCCGTTGCCTATCGTGTAGTGCAGGTTGCCATCGCCAAGATGCCCCATGACCCAGATACCAAGACTTGGGTCTATGGCGTTCAGGCGTGCTTCGATGGAAGTTATGGTTTCGTCAATCGAGTTTAACGGAACGGAAATATCATACCATTGGCAATGGGGGACAGTGTTGTCGACGATGAAACTTTCTTCGCGGATGCGCCAGATTTCTGATCTCTCCCGTTCGTTCTTTGCCACGATTGCATCGCGTATTGCGCTTTGCGCTGTCGGGTCATCGAAGAGAGTTTGCAGCGCTGTTTCTGCGGTTCCATTGCTCGCCAGTTCGATCAGCAGATAGGCGGGGGAGTCGCTGAAATTAAGCACGGATGAAAGGCCGATTTCTTCCGCGACAGTGACGGCATAGTTGCGCCACATGATTTCTGTTTGCAGCAGAGTGACGTCCGGTATTTTCTGACAAGCGCGCGTGATCGTTAGCGCGGCGGCGGCGTTCTCGCAGGCAATCAGAAGGGTGGTTGTCGGGGGTATCGCCGGTGTTAATTTGAGGACGGCGCGGGTGACGATGCCGAGCGTTCCTTCGGCTCCGCAAAAGAGATGCTTGATGTCGTAGCCCTCGTTGCATTTGGGGACTTCGGTGAGGTCGTTCAGTATTGCACCGCTGGCGAGGACTGCTTCGAGGCCAAGAACGCGGTTGCGCATGGACCCATTGCGGAAAGCCTCCATCCCTCCGGCATTGGTCGAGATCATGCCTCCGATGGTGGCCGTGCCGCGCGCCCCGAGGTCGATGCCGACGCTAAGGCCGTGTTGATTAGCGGCCTCTTCGACGGATTGTAGTGTTGCGCCGCAATCGACTGTGGCGGTTCCCGCGAGGGGGTCGAGTGTAGTGATGGCGTTCATGCGGCGCAGGCCGAGGATGACGCTGTTTTGTGATGACGCTGCGGCTCCTGATAGACCGGTTAACCCGCCTTGTGGAACGATGGGCAGGCCGTGTCGCGCGCAATACGTGACAACTTGCGCGATTTCACCGGTGGTGGCGGGATAAACCGCAAGACCTGCAGCAAGGTTCTCGGGGTGAAAACCGGGATCGCGGGTGGTCAGCATATCCGGCGTGTGGACATGCTTTTCTCCGACGATGGCCGCAAGGCTCTTTATATGGGTGCTGGTGATGTCCATTCCGGAAATCTGCACCAGTCGTTGACTGAATGCCAGTCAACATCGAGCGGGGTAATGCCTTTTTACTCGGCTGCTTGTGTATAGCTTGGCGGGCGCTTATCCGTGTTACCTTCAGTCGGCGCGTGGTCTTCTTCCATCAATTCAGTGATGTCAGATCCGGGTGCGCCTTTTACGTGAACCGATGCCATCAAGTTATCAAGGTAAGCGGATTGATTGAGAGCGGTGGTTTCTTGCCGCTCAACTGCGTCTGGCATTTGGGGCGTTGCCGGTGTCGGGGCTGGGGGCAGGAAAGAAGGCAGTTCTGACCAAATAATATCGCGGTCCAATTTCTTGGCGGACTTTTTTAAGCGCCGATCTCTCAAATATCCTGCGTTTCGCCCAACCGTGATGTTGAGGGCCGCTGCTTTGACACCGCGCCAGCCGAACGCGGGCAGCTTGCCGAGATACCAAACCCGCAGCGCCAAGAGTGATGGTGTTACAAAGAGAGTGAGGATCGTCGCAAAACCAAGGCCGAAGACAATCGCAGTTGCGAGTTGTGTCCACCATAGAGCGGAGGGTGCGCCGGTCGTAATGCCTCCGTTTACGAAATCGATGGAGACGGCAAACATCATCGGCAGCAAACCGGCCATCGTTGTGATGGTGGTCAGAAGAACAGGGCGCAATCGTTGGCGGCCCGTTTCTGCGATTGCATCAAGGGGGGGCATTTCAGCGCGCAAGGATTGGTAGGTGTCGATCAGCACAATGTTGTTGTTCACCACAATTCCGGCGAGGGCGACTATTCCTATCCCTGTCATAATGATCGAGAAGGGTTGGCCCATCACCATCATACCGACGAGAACCCCGCCGACGGAAAGCACGACGGCCAGTAGCACCAGCACCGAGTTATAAAAGCTGTCGAACTGTGCCAGCAGGATAATAAACATCAGGCCAAGCGCGCCGATAAAGGCCTTCATGAGAAAGGCTTGGCTTTCTTGTTGTTCTTCGAAGTCGCCTGCAAAACTTGGGACGACACCCGCGCCAAGATCGACGGTTTTGAGCCATTCACCCAACTCGGCGATTTTAGCGGTGGGGTTGGTTCCGGGTTCTACGTCCGCTGAAACGGTGTAGACGCGCACACCGTCAATGCGGGTGATTTCCGAGACTTTGGCGACTGGCTTTCGTGTGACAAAATTCGAGAGCGGCACGAGGCCGACATTGGTTTGGACCCGCAAGCGGTCGAGTGTTGCTATGGTTCTCAATTCTTCTGGGAAGCGGCCACGGATGTCGATTTCTTCTTCGGAATCGTCAGGCCGCCATTCGCCCGCATTGACGCCGCGCGTCACCATTTGAACCATCGCGCCGATGGAGGTGACGTTCGCGCCATATCTGCCCGCCTCAGTCCGGTCGATTTCGAGTTTCCACTCGATCCCCGGTAACGGCAGAGTGGTCGAGACGTCTTTTAGACCCGGATCGGCAAGGAGCTTTGCTTCAACCAGTTTCGTTGCGCGCTCTAAATTGTCGGAATTAGAGGCAAGTTGGATGTTGATAGGCTTGCCTTGCTCGGGACCGTTTGATTGTTCCGCGAGTTCAAATTTAACGCCCGGGAATTGTGCTGTAACCTCGGAGATTTCGGCCATGATTTCTTTACCGGGTTTACGGGTGCGCCAGTTTTCGAACTCGAATTGAATCGAGCCGATGGCGTCTTTCGGACGGTTTTGTGCGTTTAGGCCATTGCCTCCATCCCCTACGATGGTGAGCGCGCTGTCGATGTTATCGATGGAGAGTACTTTGTTTTCCACGACCTTCATAATCTTGTCTTGCTCTTCGATGGAAAGATTACCACGCGCAGAGACATAGAGATTGGCAACTTCGGGGTCTTGATCAACGAAGAACTCTACGCCGAGGCTGTTCTCCCCGTATTTGGTGAAGATGGTCGCGAGGAGTGCGCCAGTCAGGAAAATAACGACGACCGGCATGACGGGATTGTTCGTGAGCCAACGGAGAACGAAACCATAAAGGCTGAAACCGCGCTTAGGCTGTTGGTATGGCTCGGATGATCTGCGGGCGTGTTTAAAGCCGGCAATAAAGCCGAAGACCGCAAGACCCGCCAAGAAGATAACCGCCGCAATCGCCGAATAGTTATAATCAACGGTCAGACCGTTTTCGGTTTCGAGTTGTGTGATCATGGACGGCAAGAGAGTGTATGCACCGATGGATGCTGCACCGGCGAGGGCCATTGATCCAACCCATCCGATTGAGCGGTTTAACGCCGTCGAAATACGATCAAGAGCGCGCGTTAGTCGCGTGATAATCACGCCGGTAATCGGCATGTAGATCAACGCCACGAGCAACGACGCAGTAAGAACGAAAATCAGTGTTATCGGCAAAAACCGCATGAACTGTCCGGGCATCCCCGGCCAGAGCAACATTGGCAAAAACGCGCATAATGTTGTCGCGGTCGAGGAGACAATCGGCCAGAACATTCGGTTCGCGGCCTCGCCGTAAGCCTCGGCAGCTCCTGCGCCTTTAGAGGTGCGCATATCGGCATATTCTGTGACAACGATTGCCCCGTCGACCAACATTCCCACCGCAAGGATCAGGCCGAACATCACCATGTTGTTGACGCTCATGCCGAGCGAGGCCATCAGCGCAAAGGCAAGCAGGAAAGAGGTCGGAATTGCGAAGCCAACCAGCAAAGCCGATTTGAAACCGAGTGTGGCAATAACCACGATCATCACGAGACAAATCGCAGTGATGACACTAGATTGCAATTGCCCAACCATGTCCTGAACACGGGTGGATTCGTCCAGCGAGTAACTGACCTTGACGGAGTTTTTCAATCCTTGCGGCCATGCCGCGACAAAGGCGTCGGTTGCTGCACGCACTTGCGCCACTGTGTCGATGATATTTACGCCGGGGCGCTTTTTGACTGAGAGCGAGATTGTTGGCTCGCCGTTAAAACGGGCGATAGAGGCGCGGTCTTCAAAGGTGCGGCGCACATCCGCCAAATCTGCCAGCGTAACCGTGCGCTCGCCTGAGACTTTGATGGGCAGGGAACTCAGGTCGGATAATGTTTCGACAGCGCCCGGAACTTTGACCGAGAACGCGCCTTTGTCTGAACTGATTTGTCCCGCCGCGATAACCTGATTGTTGTTTGTGACGACTTGCAACAACTCGTTGGCGGTGATGTTGTATGTCTCCAGCCGTTCTGGTTTGACGATGATTTCTAACAGTTCGTCCCGCTGTCCGTTCATTTCGGCTTCGAGAACGGGGCCGATGCCTTCGATCACATCTTGTAAGTTTTGCGCGGCGCGGAGCAGGGTGCGCTCTGGCGCTGCGCCGGATAGGGTGATGTTGAGGATCGGAAATTCGGAGGTGTTGATTTCGATAATGCGCGGTTCCAGAACATCCGCCGGAAACTCTGCCTGTGCCTCATCCACTTCGGCGCGGACTTCGGCGACGATGGCCTCTTTGTCGAATCCGAATTCAAATTCAAGCGCGACAGATGCGTGGCCTTCGGTGGCTACCCCGGTCATTTTCTTCAAACCGTCGAGTGACTTTAACTGGTTCTCCAGCGGTTTGACGAGCAGTCGTTCGGCATCGGATGTGCTGACACCGGGATAGGTGACGGAGACATAAAGCGTCGGAATGTCGATGTTCGGCGAGCCTTCTTTCGGCAAGCCGGTGAAGGCAAGCCAGCCCGCCGCGACGGAAAGCACGATAAACGCGAAGACCATTCGCGCCCGGCTGATCGCCGCTTTGACTAAGACATTCATGATGCGTTGCTTTCTAGCGCTTCGGCAGAGGATGTCGTTTTAACAGCCGTGCCGTTGCTGACATATTCCTGGCCAATCACGATGACCTCGGCTCGTTGGCCGATGCCAGTCACGCTGACCCCTTCTCCGCTGTCACGCAGAATTGTCACCGCTTGGAATCTTGCTTTGCCGTTCTCGACAACCATCAGACCAATCTCGCCTTCATCGTTTAGTGTCAGAGCTGATTGCGGCAAGGTGTGGGCGGGGCGAGAGCCGAGGGGGATTGTGATCGCTGCCGTCACTTCATCGCGCAATGTGTAAGAAGGGTTTGGAACCGAGAGATCGATTTGAAAGGTGCGTGTGGCGGGGTCAGCGCTTTGCGCGATGAAAACGACCGTGCCTTGCACACGCTCTCCTGTTGCCAGAACAGCAGAACCAACCGTGCCGATGTTGACATCGCCGATGCGAAATTCAGGGGCAAAGCCGATAATGCGCATGGGGTCTGGGTCTACAATCGTCGCGCATGTGCTGCCGACTTGCATGATCGCGCCGACCTGTGCGGTATCGCCTTCGATCACGCCATCGAAAGGCGCGCGGACTTCTAGGCTGCGAATTTCGACGTCGAGTTGTTTGATCTCGGCCCGCATAATATCTGCCGACATGCGCGCACTGGCTGCAGTGTTGGCGGCGGTTGCGCCGCGCTGACTAAGGCGGGCTTGGGTGGTTTCTTCAAGCTGTGCCTGTTTGAAGCGAGCAACAGCGGCTTCACGGCGTGCGCCGCGATCACCGACTTTTAGACGGCAAAGGACATCGCCCTCGCTCACACGGCGGCCTTTGCCCGTGGTGACAGCGATCATGCCGGGGGTTTCCGTGCGCGCCTCTACGCGGCGGCTGGCTCTGGTTGCGCCGGTCATAGTCAGGACGGACGGAAGCGGGGCCGCTGTGCTGACTTTTGTGACCACGTTAATTACCGTTGGGCCATTGGTGCTGGTGTCGTCGGGGGCCGCGTTCTTTGCCGCGATCCGGTCGGATTTGCGGGTCGATGCCTGCGTAGCCGCTTTTGCGACGGCTTCGCCCACCTGACGGAAATCGCCGCCGGTGATGTAGCCGATAATGCCGATTGCGATGAGGCCGGCGAGAGCAATGCGGAATAATCCATTCAACATGAGATTTCCTTACTCGCCAGCCACGACACGGGGGCGCGATGCATCGGCGCGTTTTTCTTGCATCTCTGCCAGCGCGACGCTGCACGCACGGGATATACTGTTGAAGAAGTCGGAAAGTTCCGTGACCCGCTGAAATGTCGCATCATCGCATTCAGGGAGGGCGTTGCGGCCTTTTAACAGGCGCTCGCTGGCTTGTTTGGCGCGTTCTACTTTACCGGCGGCAATGCGCTCATAAGGGGCATCCGTGAGCCTGAAGTAATCCTGTCGCTCGCCCGCCATCGCAACCCGCTCAACCGCGCCAAGTGATTCGAGTAAGCGCGTATTGGTGCTGACGCTGCCCCGCGAGATTTGAAGAGCATCGCTTAACTCTTGAAAGCTGACAGGCTTGCCGCGAAGGACAAAGATGCCGAGTAGCCGTCCGGCAATACGGGGGAAGCCCTCGGCTTGTAAAATCAGGCCAAGAGATTCAACAAATTCTGTTTCTGCGTTCGTTTCCATGAAGGGGAAATTAGCATGGCAATTCGTTCAGTCAAGATTGAACAAACTAAATGTGTATGGACGTGATTGCACTGTGAAGTCGTGCAATCGTGAGGGTGCTACTCTCGAAACTTTTGACGGTTTGGACTTAGTACGCGGTATTACGCAGTGTAGTTGCTGCTATTTAAAGTGGTTGTTACATGCTCAAACCTTGGGCCTGAGATTTACTCCCTGAAAAATGACGCTCAGTGCCAGGCCGGTTGTTGCTATCGTAGTCGCAATGGTGCCTGGTGCGAGATCGAAGAGGATAGCTGCCCCAAAAGTTCCGACAGTCACTGCGCTTAAAGCAAAGCCTAACCCACGGTCATAACGGCGACGCCTTTTGTTTTGGAGAACCGGAGAATTAGGGCGTACATTCTTCGCACCAGTGAAACTTTGTAGCGATTTCGTCGCATTGAAAGCCTGTTTGGGCGTGCAGCGGAAAAATTCCCGGCGTTTGCTCAAGCGTTTTTCCGCAAGCACCGCGTGTAGATCAGCCTCCGCCTTATCCATATTGCGGACTTTTCGGCTCCATTCAATTTTGAAAGGCTTAGGAACGCCCGTTGATCCGCTAATTTCAGCGGCTCGCAATTCCGGCTGTCTGCTTGTTTTTCCAATTTTAACAAGGCCCGGAATTGTAGAATTTGTCAGGCAGTAAATGTAACCGTTCATGGTGCCCCCCAGTCGCTCGGTTAACGTGATGATAGGGGATTTGAGTGGAAATCAGGTTAAAAGCTCATTTCGCACAGCGTTATCATTTTTAAAGTGTATTTTGTTTTTAATATTCGTCTTTTAGATGATTTTTATGCAGCAATTTGCTGAAACAGCTTTTTGTTAGCCATATTCCCGGTATAGCGTTGTTTGAACTTTAAAAGGCAGTGTACGGATGAAAGCGGTTATTGCAGGCGGTATCGTTAGTATCGGACTGAGCACGGCAGCACAGGCGAATGAGCGCGTGATGTTTGTGTCCGGTGATGGCTTGAATGTGCGGTATTGTGCGGCTTCGAATTGCTGTATCGCGGATCGCCTTAAGCTGAATGATGCTGTCACAATCATGGAAGAGAAAGACGGATGGGCGCGTATCTCCGTCTTTCATAATGTGAAAATCAAATCGCAATCTTGCGAAAAGCCTAAAGCGGATGAAATCGCCCATTGGGTCTCGCGCGATTTTCTCACGGAACAACTGCCCGATGGGACCGATCCGAATGCGTGGTTCGGTGATTTATCGGATCGACGTATTCGGGGTATTCCCAAAGTTGGTGATTATGGCCTGACCCGCCAAGACCTTGAAATCATTCGCCGCTATGCTTCACTTTTATTGATCAATGGTATTTGTGATGTGGTTGACACCGGCAATAAAAGTGTCAGCCGCGAGGCCACATATTACGTCGCTTGCGATGGTGAAACCGAGCAACGGTATTTCACAGCGGAAGATGCTGCGCTTTAAACGTGCGTGGCTACTTTCGCCGTTTGTGTTCCTCTAGCCGGGGCATAATCTCAACGAGATTGCAGGGGCGGTGGCGGTAGTCGAGTTGGTACTTCAGGATATCATCCCACCCGTCTTTACAAGCACCCGGTGAACCGGGGAGAGCAAAGAGATATGTGCCACCCGCGACACCCGCACAGGCACGGCTTTGCATGGTCGATGTGCCGATTTTATTGAATGAAATCATATGGAAGAGGGCAGCGAAACCTTCGACTTCTTTTTCATAAACGTCGAAATGGGCTTCGACGGTGACGTCCCGCCCTGTCAAGCCCGTGCCGCCGGTTGAGATCACGACGTCGATGTCCGGCGAGGCAATCCAAGCGCGCAACAAGCTGGCAATTTCGGCCCTCTCGTCTTTGATGATCCGACGGTCAGCCAGTTTGTGCCCTGCTTCTTCAATCCGTGAAGCGAGGGTCGAGCCGGATTTATCTTCGTCAAGCGAGCGTGTATCCGACACGGTGAGAACCGCAATGCGGACGGGGATAAACTCGCGGGTTTCGTCAATACGGCTGGCGCTCATTTCTGGCTTTCGAGATGTGATTTCAAAGAGAGTAAATCCGCCCATGCATGGCGCTTATCTTGGGGTTGGCGCAGCAGGTAAGCGGGATGCAGCATCGGCAGAACGGGGCTGATTTTTCCGCCCAAAGGGGCTTCGGTCCATTTGCCACGCATCCGCATAATCCCGGTTTTTGTATCGAGCAGAGTCTTTGTCGATACATTCCCCATTGTGATGATGATAGCTGGGTCGATCAGCGCGATATGACGGTCGATAAAGGGTTTAAACTCAGCAGCTTCACCGACAGAAGGTGTCCGGTTGGCCACGGGCCGCCAAGGCAGGATATTCGCGATATAGACCGCTTTCGCTGAATCTTCCGAGTGGCGGTTTAAGTCGATGCTGGCGAGCATTTTATCGAGCAACTGCCCCGAGCGACCGACAAACGGCAAGCCTTGCATATCCTCATCGCGCCCCGGTGCTTCGCCGACGATCATGATCCGGGCCGCAGGATTGCCATCGGCAAACACACAGTTTCGCGCGCCCTCTCGCAGAGCATGAGGATGGTTGGCTATTGCAGTCTTGAGGCTTACCAAGTCGGTGCAGTTTTCGGCGATTTCCGTGGTTGATACGCTTGAGGTTGTCGCCGGCGACGATGGAGCAGCAGGTGCTTTCTTTGGTGGCGGCGGTGCGCTTGTTCTGTCTTGAAAAGTATCGCTGATAGCCTCGTCCGCACCCAGCTCGATTTGCCAATCGAGGGCAGCAAGCAGTGCTGATTTTGTGTCAGGCATGAGCATGGGAAAATCGTATCGGCTTTGCGGTAGAAAATCCACCGAGACTGTCAACCGCAGAAGACGGGGGCCTCCAGGGCGGAATCATAAATTGTTAATGCGCTGAGGGGTGAATTGGATTCTTTAGTCGGTTTCACAGGAGGACCGACAATGACGCAAAGTTTTCTCGAGCGTATCAGGCTGATTGATGACCCTCGCATTGCGGGAATGATTATGTATCCGCTGGACGAGATGCTTCTGAGTATTCTGGTTGGTCTGCTGTGCCGTGGCGAGGATTT
>CALKIZ010000086.1 GCA_937995735.1 uncultured Neomegalonema sp.
TCGATGATTTTTGCTTTGTCATTCCCGCGCAGGCGGGAATCTACCACGCTCAAAACTTAACGATTGAATGATGTGAGAAGTGAATGCCCGCCTACGCGGGCATGACAGCGACTACGTGGCTTACGGTTTGGTGAGGCTGGACGCATTTGCTGCGTGAACCTTACCCGTGTTTTCGAACTTTTTCGGCTCCCGGTGATTTTTGCTTTGTCATTCCCGCGTAGGCGGGAATCTACGATCCTCAAAACTTAATGATTGAATCATGTGAGAAGTAGATGCCCGCCTACGCGGGCATGACAGCGACTACGTGGCTTACGGTTTGGTGAGGCTGGACGCATTCGCTGCGCGAATGCTTTTGCTTGACAAGTTTAAACTTTCCGGTTTAAATGTTCCTGCTTTGTTTTTAACAGAAAGACGCCATGATCTGGAGCCTTGACCGCATGACCGAGAACTACCGCCTTGCGCTGTTGCGCATTGTGGCGGGGTTGTTTGTGTCGGCGGGGATGGTTTCGGATGATGCGGTTATCGAAAAACTCCCACGTCATATTCGCAATGCGGTTTTGCTGATTTTGCGTCCTGCGGAATCGGCAACGCGGCGGATTATTGCGATCTTCTCGCGGGATATGGCTGTGCCGGAGTATGTGACTCCGCCGAAGCGGAAACGCGCCAAGAATAAAGGCACGGGCGAAAAGCGCGGGTCGCGTACGCCGCAATTTTGTTTGATTGATCCGCGCAAATATTTTCCTGAACTGCATCCGAACCGGCGCAAACCGCGCCGAAAGCCAAAAGCGAGTGGTTCTACCGACCCTCACATCCAAGTGCGGCTTGGCACATTTGACGGCGAGCCGGATTTTATCCTCTGGTCGGAACCGAAAGCGGTTTTGACGCCGGAGGATGAAGTTTCGGCAAAGGCTTTGTACCGTCGGTTGTTGGCGCTGAAACTCGCGCTGGAAGACATGCCAAAGCAAGCCAAGCGCTATATCCGCGAAGTCGCCAAACGCAAAGCCGCCGCGCCGGGGCCGAAAAGCGTCCCGCCTTTGAGGATGGGCCTGCCACCGGGGTATCGGCGAAAGCATCTCCACAAGGTCGATGAAATCTTATGGGATTGTCACTGTCTGGTGCGGCACGAACCGCGACCGCCGGATAGAGCATGAATCTTAGCACCATAAAAACTCCCTCACCCTTCGTGACGGGGGGAATTTTCGTGCCTTATTACCGCCGCCGCAGTCGAATGACCACATCGACAGTGGCAACTTCGCACCCTTCCGGCACATCCGGTAGTTCAGAAATTTTCACAGAGCCAACCGGCGCATCGGCAATTGACCCATCATCTTCAAAATAAAAATGCGGGTGCTCATCAACGCGAGTGTCGTAGTAAACACGCCCCGCTTCGATATTCACTTCGCGCAAGAGACCCGCATCTGTAAAGGCTTTCAGCGCATTATAAACCGTCGCCAAAGAGACATCGGCCCCGGCTTTTTGTGCTTCAGCATAGAGTGCTTCAGCGGTCAGATGGCGATTGCCGCCCTCGACCAATAACGAAGCAAGTGCCGTGCGCTGCCGCGTCGGGCGCAGCCCCGCTCTCGCCAGCCAGCGCCCAGCCTCTTTGGAGTCTGAAGTTGTCGACATTAGTTTCATTAGCCTTGTTTAGCGCGGATCATGCCAACGGGCAAGAGAAGGCCGGTATTCGTTACGGTAGGGAACTATGCTAAACTTGCGGCATGAAATGCACTATCTTAGCAATGATTCTTTCAATCTTTTCAATACCTGCGCTCGTCAGTCAGGCGGCGGAAGAATGGCGCGTAGAGCCGGACTTCCGTGACAAAAAAGCGCAAAAAGACATTAGCGGGGCGGCTTGCAGCCCATCCCGCTGTATTGCGGTCAATGACGAAACTCATTTCGCACAAGCATTTGCCCTCAAAAAGAACCGCATAATACCGGGCGAACGCATCAAATTGACGAAAAAAGGCACCGAAATTGATGCCGAAGCCATCGCCTACAGTAATGGCTTGTTCTATATCACAGGATCGCATGGATTATCCCGAAAAAAGGGAAAAGACCGCCCTGCGACTTTTCAGGTTTTCCGCCTCGACGGAGACGAAATCACAGCATCCAAGCGTCTTCGCGGGGCCATCGAAGCCACGCCCCGCCTCGGGGAATACGCCGGCAAACGCCTCGACAAGAACGGCGCGAATATTGAGGGTCTGGCAGCCAAAGGCGATAGACTATTTTTCGGTTTTCGGGGACCATCGGTTGCAGGAGAGGCTTTTATTCTCGAAACCTCGGCAAAAGCGCTGTTTTCCGGCAATCCGCTTGAAACGAAAATACATACGCTTTCGCTTGGTGATCGCATCGGCATCAGAGACATGGCGGGTGTGGAGGATGGCATCCTGATTCTTACCGGCCCTGTGAATACGCTACCCCGGGACTACACCGTAGCGTTGTGGAAACCCGGTAGCGCCAAACCAAAAACACTCGCAAAAATATCGCCTCAAGGCAAAGCAAGGCCGGAAGGCATCCTGATCCTTGATCAACGCGGTGGCACATATAACATGTTGATTTTCAATGATGGTTCTAAGAACGGCGCACCATTTCAAGTTATAATCGACAAACTTTAGGTCAATGGACGCGGCAAGCCTGCACCACTGACGTTCATCGCACACAGCCTCAGGCACGTCCCTTGCGCCCCCTATCACGGCAATGCTACAAATTGTTTCGATGTCGGCGCGTCCACGTGTTAACCGCCGGACTGGCAATGAGGAATTTGAATGACTGACCGGCCAAACAGCTATGATTACGAAGGCTTGCTAACCTGCGGGCGCGGCGAACTTTTTGGCGAAGGCAATGCTCAGCTTCCTGCTCCCCCAATGCTAATGTTCGACCGGATCACCCATATCGCGGATGAAGGTGGCGCGCATGGGAACGGGCAAGTTATCGCTGAACTCGATGTAAAACCTGATCTTTGGTTCTTCAAATGCCATTTCCTCGGTGATCCGGTGATGCCCGGTTGTCTTGGGCTGGATGCGTTATGGCAGCTGACCGGATTCTTCCTCGGCTGGAAGGGCATGGAAGGCCGGGGCCGCGCGCTCGGCGTTGGCGAGGTCAAGTTCTCCGCAATGGTCACTCCGGAAGCAAAGCTCGTTCGCTATACCGTCGATGTCAAAAGAGTGATGGATCGCCGCCTCAAGCTGGGCGTATCCGATGGCACGATGGAAGTTGATGGCGAAGTAGCCTATGTGACGAAAGATATGAAAGTCGGCCTCTTCGGAGCCGACGCCGCCTAAGCGCGGGACCACAAATTTTAACAGAAAGATTAGCCATGCGCCGGGTCGTCGTCACTGGAATTGGGATCGTCTCCCCTATCGGCAATGATGCGGAGACAGTCGCTGCATCCTTAAAGAACAGCGTATCCGGAATTGCGTTTTCAGAAGAGCAGGCCGAACACGGTTTTCGCAGCCGGGTCGCCGCTCGTCCTGAAATCGACATTGAAGCGCTGGTCGATAAACGCACGCGGCGCTTTATGGGCGAAGGTGCGGCATGGAACTACATCGCGATGCAAAACGCGATTGATGATTCAGGCTTGGAAGACAGTGATGTCAGTAATGTACGGTCCGGCCTCGTCACCGGTTCCGGCGGGCCATCGGTCGCCAATCAACTTGCGGCCATTGATATTGTTCGCAAGAACGGCACACCCAAGCGGATTGGCCCGTTCTACGTGCCGCGCTGCATGTCATCGACGAACTCAGCGACCCTCGCGACGCCGTTTAAGATTAAAGGCGTCAATTATTCTATGACGTCAGCTTGCTCTACCTCGGCCCATTGTATCGGTCATGGTGCAGAGCTGATCCAATTCGGGAAGCAGGATATTGTTTTTGCAGGCGGCGGCGAAGAATTACACTGGTCGCTCACTTGCCTCTTTGATGCGATGGGTGCGTTATCGTCGGGTTTCAACGAGACAACGCCGACCCAAGCCAGCCGCGCTTATGACAAAAACCGGGACGGTTTTGTTATCGCAGGCGGAGCCGGGACTGTGGTACTGGAAGAATATGAGCACGCCAAAGCGCGCGGCGCGAAAATCTACGGCGAGCTTATCGGCTACGGCGCAAACTCGGACGGGTTCGATATGGTGCAGCCCTCCGGTGAAGGTGCAGTTCGCTGCATGAACCTCGCGATGAGTTCAATCGGTGATCGCAAAATTGATTACATCAACACGCACGGAACCTCGACGCCTGTCGGTGATGCGCGTGAGATACAAGCGATGCGCGATACCTTTGGCGATGATATTCCCGATCTCAGTTCGACCAAATCGCTGACCGGCCATTCACTCGGGGCGACAGGTGTTCAAGAAGCCATCTATTGTTTGCTGATGATGCAACACGGTTTCAAAGCGGCCTCGGCGCATATTGAAGAAGTTGATCCCGATTTTGCTGACATCCCAATCGTACGCACGCAAAAGCAAGGTGATGTGGATGTAACGATGAGTAACAGTTTCGGTTTTGGTGGCACGAATGCCACGCTCGTATTCGGGAAAGTTTAATTATGGGCATTATGAGCGGTAAGCGCGGCCTCGTTATGGGCGTCGCGAACGATCACTCGATTGCTTGGGGTATCGCGTCGATGCTGGCCGAACATGGCGCAGAGATGGCTTTCACTTTCCAAGGCGATGCTTTTGGGAAGCGGGTTCAGCCCCTTGCTGAATCGATTGGCTCCAACATTGTTATCCCTGCCGATGTGCAAAATCCTGAGAGCCTCGATACCGTGTTTGAAACTCTTGAGCGCGAATGGGGGAAAATTGATTTCCTCGTTCATGCGATTGCGTATTCCGCGAAGGAAGAGTTGAAAGGTCGGTATTCGGATACGTCCCGTGAGAACTTTCTGAACACGATGGACATATCGTGCTTTTCGCTCACTGATTTGTCGCGCCGATGCATCCCGCTGATGAAGGATGGCGGTTCGATTATCACGCTGACCTATCTGGGCGCTGAACGTGTTCTCCCGAATTATAATGTGATGGGCGTGGCAAAAGCAGCGCTTGAGGCAAGTGTGAGATACCTCGCCGCTGATCTCGGCCCACAAAATATTCGGGTCAATGCGGTTTCTCCCGGCCCGATGCGGACACTCGCAGGGTCGGCAGTCGGGTCAGCGCGTAAGGTCTATAAATTTAACGCTGAAAACGCGCCTTTGAGACGAACAGCGACGCTTGCCGAAGTTGGCGGTGCAGCGCTGTATCTCTTGTCCGATCTTGGCGGCGCGACCAGCGGGGAAACGATTTACGTTGATTGCGGGTATCACGCGATGGGCATGGTCGCGGAGGAAAATCTTTAAGCTCCGGCCATGTGCATCAACGGCAGTCGAAAGCTGTGCAACGATACACGCTTTTCGCTATGCTTGCGTAGAACTGCTCGCAAACCGTAGCGAACGAAAGGAGCCGCTTTGCCCGTCGAAGACCTGTCATTCTGGGAAACACTTCGCGAGCTTAGCCTGTCAGTCTGGCTGACCGGCGGCGTCATGCTGGCGGCGATCTTCTGGTTTCTGAAATGGCTGTTCATGCTGCTGTTTGTGCAGGGCAAGGGCATTGGCCTTGTGACCGTGCCGGTCAGCCGCATGGCCGGGAAAATTCTGGAAGACAAGTTCGCGCAAAAGTTCGCTGACTCGAAATTGTTGCCAAAACTTCATCCGCCTCAAAACTGGGAAGAGTTCAACCGCTTCACCGGCCATGTTGCGGATCGGATGCGGACCTATCGCGAGCTGGTCAACCTCGTGCAAGCGAAGTTCAATGGTCCATCCGCTGTCAGCCTGCGTGTGACGGTGCAGTTTTTCGAGCCAATTTTTGTTCAGACTTTCCGAACGGCTGAACGTGGTTTTCGCGATTTGGATCGCATTGATGCGGAGATGCGAGAGCTGCATCGCGGGCTGCATATCGAGTTAGAAGAAGCGACGGCACAAATCGAGCGCGAGCGGATCACGCTGGAACGAGACTTTGAAATTAAGCGCGTGCGGCTCAAAGGATTGCTGGCGGAGCGCAGTGCGAAATATTGGGTGCTGCGTCCGGTGACCGCGCTCTACCGACGTATCTTTGGGACCTCGGCAGAACGAAAATTGCGCGGCGAAAAGAATGAGCTCAATAAAAAGCTCATCCAAATTCGAAAGGATTTGAAAGAAACGAACCGCCGGATTTTTGCCGACCATCACCCCGAGGTCATTGGCGTCTGCCTTGAGTTAATCGAGCATGACCAGATGTTTCTCAAGCACCTCTATTTCCGTTTTGGATTAGAGATGGAATCGCTGACCTTCACCATCGCTTCGGGCCGTGTTCTGCAATTGATGGCAGAGGACACGCCTGCCGGATTGAAAGCCCGCAAAGCGATGGATTTGGAAAGTTTGGCAGAGTTGGATGAAACAGATCCGATGATCGTCGATCATATCCGATCCAAAATCAGACTCGATCCGGACTTGGCAATGTATGTTGGCCTCGGCCCGGAATCGGTCCTTGAAGGGGCATTAGAACCTTACCTAAGAATCAAGCTGCTGCTCGGGAAGTTGGATTTGAAGGGGTATTCGCCGCACTGGGTCGCGCATCTACCGCCACCGGCTGAGTTTGGACGCGCTCAGGCTGAATACGATCATTTTTCTCATCAGCTTGCATGGCTGAAGCGAGTTCCACCGGGGTTGACGGTTGCGGAGAATGGGTTGGTGTCGTTTGCGGATGATCCTCTTGCAGCCGATTTGGAAGCGGCGGAGTAGCCTCTCCACCACAAGCCACAGAAGGCTCTCCCCAATCGGGGCCGAAGAAATAACACCAAATGGAGCTGATCTTAAAATTCTTAAACATGATCAAACCTCCTTACGCTCCTAACGCTCATCAAGACGCTGTACTGATATTCTAGATGCAGATGGCAGGCCATAAGATCAAGGGAATCGGGGCGAACGCACCGGGTTGTGATTGCTCTGTGAATTGTATGATGTAAGCGTTAATCTTAGGCGGTCACTCTGCGGCCTCAATCTCAACTCCAGCCTTGGAAGCTTGCTCTGCATCCTGTTCTTGCGACAAACGCAAGGCCGCTTGAAAACCGAGCGATATCAATACGCCCCAGATCATCCCAAAGAATCCAGCGCCCACCGCCCAAATCAGAATCGTCGCAATAATCTGAACTTTGGTCATTCCAAGGCGAGCGCCGATGATATCCGGGGTAAAGTTATAGGCCTCGAGAAAACCCATTAGTTTTGCGATCACCATCATGATTGCGGTGCGAATCACAACATCCCAGCCCCAACCAAAGCTGATGATGTCATATCCGAACCATCCCAATCCCGGATCGATGTTCGTGCACATCAAGAAGAAGGCGAGGAACATGCTCAGCAAGCCGCCGATCTTGGGCACGGCGGTCACAAACCCGAGAACGAAAGCCATGAAGAGGATCGTTCCAAATCCAAGGCCGAGTGGCAGCGCCACCATCGCAATGACGTAAATGAACGACAGGGTAATCGCGACTTCGAGATAGCCGATCATAAAGAGGCTGATGCCCTCCTGAAACAGCTCTCCATACCGCAGGGCATTTGCGCGCAACTGCGGATTGCTGATCCCGCGCGAAATCACATCGCGATGCATCGCGACTTCTTTTTTCCAGTTACCGAGCATTGTGCCAATGATGATGGCCGAGATAACCAGCTTGACCCAATCAGCCAGCAAAATACCAACCAGCTTGATCCCGTCTTTTGCGTAGGTCTTGACCGAGTCTTTGAACTCTTTCGCAATGTCGCCAAAGGTATCACTCAGCAGAGCAGACAAGCCGCTCCAACCCGATCCGCCATTTTCGTCGACTTCCGGGAAGACCGTGGGAAGTTTGTCATGGGCAATCCCCAAGACGCCTCGCAATGCATCGAGGATAACCGGCAGACGTTCTTCGAACTGGATGATGAATGTCTGGCCTTGTTGCTGAATAATATAAGCGACAACCGGAACGCCGAGCAGCGTCAATAAAACCAAGCTCCAGCTCATCAATTTAACGGTAAAGCTTTCGGTCATCTGGACGCGAATATCGCGTCCGATGGCCTTATTTTTTGAACGAAAGCCAAACCAAACTTTTTGCCCACTCACCAAGGCCTCAACATGAGGGCGCAAGCCAACAGCAAAAAGAATTGTGCCGAGAATATAGACCCATCCCTTATAGGCCAAAAACGCAGGCAAGAGCGCAAAGGCCAGCACGTAAAACCAAAGGACAACACCGCCCGTGCTGGGCAGATAGCGTGCGAGGGAGTTATTTGGGTCTTGTGTCATGAGCAGAATGTATCACACAGAAGACAAGATGAAATGGCTCATACTATTTTGCCCTCAGATCAAATCCGAGGACAATAACAAGTTGGGTTGAGCAGCCAACATTTTGGCTGCTCTGTTCGTCAAGCGCAGGCTTACATATTGGTTTCGCTCACCAGTTTGGTCCGCAAATACGCATCCAGTCCTTCGATGCCCCCTTCAGAGCCATAACCACTTTCATCGACACCGCCGAAAGGTGATTCCGGTGTGGAGACATTCATTGAGTTGATGCCGACCATGCCGGTGTTGAGCTGTTTGCTCAGGCGGGTTGCGCGATCGCCGTCTTTGGTGAAGGCATAGGAGGCAAGGCCGACTTTGACTTTATTGGCGCGTTCGATGATTTCATCTTCAGTTTTAAACGAAGCGACAGGTGCGACCGGGCCGAAAGGTTCGTCATTCATGATCGTCGCATCTTCCGGCACGTCTTTGAGCAATGTTGGTTCGTAGAAGTAGCCTTGGTTGCCAATGCGCTTACCGCCTGTGACCAGTGTTGCGCCGCGCGAGACGGCATCATCCACAAGACCTTGCATGACCGGCAAACGACGATCCGCGATCAGCGGCCCCATTTGCGTCCCTTCATCAAGACCATTACCGACCTTAACGGCTTTCGTCGCTTCTTCGAAGGCATCGACAAAATCGCCGTAGACTTTTTCCTGAACGTAAAAGCGCGTCGGGGAGATACAAACCTGACCGGCATTGCGGTACTTGGTCGCCGCCGCCGCTTTTGCGACCGCGCCAACATCCGCATCATCAAAGACCAGCACAGGCGCATGGCCGCCCAGTTCCATCGTGCAGCGCTTTAGGGTGTCGGCAGCTTGGCGAGCGAGCAACTTGCCCACAGCGGTCGACCCTGTGAACGACATTTTGCGCGGGATGTCTGAGGAAAGGATACGGCTCGATACCGCCGCAGGATCACCGAAGACGACGTTGACCGTTCCATCGGGCACACCGGCCTCTTGGAAGGCGCGCGCGATGGCGATAGCAGTTGAGGGTGTTTCTTCGGATGGCTTGATAACAATCGAGCAGCCTGCGCCTAGCGCCCCGGCAATTTTGCGGATCACGTTTACGCCGGGGAAATTCCACGCCACAAAAGCACAGGTCGGACCGACGGGTTCTTTTGTCGCGATGAGGCGCGTACCGGGGAAGCGCGAAGGGATCAGGCGTCCGTATGCGCGTTTGCCTTCTTCGCTGTACCAGCGGATTGCATCAATCACGAAACCAAGCTCCAGCTTTGATTCGATGAAGGGCTTTCCTTGTTCCAGCGTACAATCGCGGGCGATTTGATCGAGGTTGTCCTCGATATAGCGTGCCGCCTTTTCCATGATCTTCTGGCGGGCGAGCGCGGTCATGGCGCTCCATTCATTAAAGCCGCGCTGACTGGCCTCCACCGCTGCGTCAAGATCAGCATCAGTGGCGGTTGGCAATTGGCCCAAGACTTCTTCGGTCGCCGGATTGAGCACATCCATCGGTGCTCCTGATCCTTTTGTCCATTTTCCGTCGATGAGCATGTCGAGTTCTGCGTATGACATAGTGTCCTATTTCCCTTTCCGCACTTGCAATGCGATTCGTCCTGAGTCACGCTGCTTGTATCGGAAATTTAAAGGAAGGAGGTGATCCAATGTCTAGTGGGATTACGGTCAATCTGGCCGGAGAAATGGTGACTGCGGAGCGCTTCTTAACTGGAGCTGCACCCTCCTGACGCCATTTGGCTGGGAAAGACCTTTCCACGGGGGCTGCGCATTGCGCGGCCCCTTTTCGTTTGGCGGTTGCCGTGGCAGTAAGAAGCCTGACTGAAACTGAGGATCATCCTATGCCCGCCACGTCCCTCGACCTAGATTTTGTTCGCGCACAGTTTCCGGCCTTTTCTGCACCTGAGACGAGTGGCTGGACACATTTCGAGAATGCAGGCGGGTCATTTCCAGCCAGCCAGACAATTGACGCTCTAACCAGCATTTACCGAACAAAGGTACAGCCATACGGTGTTGGGCCAAGCGGTATCCTGGGCAATGCGATGGACAGGGCGCGGACGCGCTGGGCCGAGGCGCTGGGCGTTACCTCTCAAGAAGTTGTGTTCGGGCCATCGACGTCAGCGAATACCTACACATTGTCCCACGCTTTTCGCCCTCTTCTGAGAGCGGGCGACGAAATCATTGTCACAGATCAGGACCACGAGGCGAATTCAGGGGTTTGGCGGCGTATGGCCGAAGCTCTCGGCATGACGATACGGGAATGGAAGGTTAACGGGGAGACGGGGCAGCTTGATCCGGCGGACTTTCACAATTTGCTGTCTGACAAAACCAAGTTGGTGACTTTCACCCATTGCTCTAATCTTGCCGGTGAAGAAAATCCAGTTGCCGAGCTGACCGCCGCTGCGCGCACGGCAGGCGCATGGAGTGTTGTGGACGGTGTCTCATGGGCACCTCATGAAATCTGCGACGTCAATGAACTGGGCGCGGATGTCTATATGTTCAGCCTCTACAAAGTCTATGGCGTGCATCAAGGGTTGATGAGTGTTCGGACGCCTTTGATGGAGCAGCTTGGCAATCAATCCCATTACTTCAACGCCGGCTCACCAGCCGCCAAACTTAATCCCGCTGGTCCTGATCATGCTCAGGTGGCTGCGACAGTCGGGACGCTCGATTATATTGAGGCGCTTGCCGAGCATCACGGGGTCGCGGCTAATGATCTGCATGGACAAGTCAGAGCGGTTTCTGCGTTATGGCGCAAGCAGGAACAAGCGATTACGGCTCCGCTGCTGACATTTTTAGAGGCCCATCCGCGTGTTCGGTTAATCGGACCCGCAACCGCCGATGCGCGCCGCGCGCCTACGGTCGCGTTTATGCCTTCCAAAATGTCTCCACCTGATCTGGAGAAACTTTTGGGAGAACGCGGGTTTATAACCGGGGCGAATGATTTCTATGCAAGACGCCTTGTCGAAGCGCTTGGCCTTGATCCCGAAATCGGGGTCATGCGCATATCCATGACGCATTACACGAGCGGGCAGGATGTCTCACGTGTGATCGCCGCTTTAGAAGAGCTGTTATGAGAATTGTAGGGGTAGCGTCGTCATTGTACATCTGTAGATCGGCAAAATAGAAGCGGGTAGATTCATGAGCGAAGTGCAACGTTATCATTGAAGCGGATATCGACGTGCTTGCCAAGTTCGGCGAGGAAGGCTTCGATTGGTGATCTGAAGTCGAGGCACTTTCGTGGTGTGGTATTGAGTGTCATGGCGATTTCT
>CALKIZ010000087.1 GCA_937995735.1 uncultured Neomegalonema sp.
GGGGTGTGAATGTGAGCATCTATAAGCCCGGGCATCACATAGCAGCCCTCGCACAATGGTTCAGGATCATCAGGTTTGGAGGCTCGTATCTCCATAATCATTCCATCAACAATGACGATGGATTGGTTCTCGATTGGAGCTTCACCGGGGTTCCAAATCGTTACATTGCTAATGGTTCGATCTTGTTGATCCGGCACTTTGATTTTGGGTGGAAGCAGTAGCCAGATGAGACCGACCAGCATTAAAGCCAAGAGACCAGATGCCGCTCCTAAAATATACAAAATTTTACGCAACGCGCCATACCAACATAATCTTCACTTTCCCAATCAGAGTATATTGGGCGAATATGACAACGCAACAAGTTGAGCGTCCTTTCCTTGCTCCGCAACGGACAATCGCGACTTCCGTGAAGCGGGCAAAAGAAGACGTAAGGAATTGATGGATGGCAAGTCCTTTGCAGCCGCATTGAATGGCAGCAATGGAGGATAGAAATATGCCGTTCGATCAAATTCAAGATAAATGGATCCCTTGGAACAAAGGAAAGCTAGTCGGTCAAAAAGCGCCACTAAAGCCGCAGGAAGTCTGGGCAATCCGAGTTAGGTTGCAACTTGCCGACCACAAACGCGATCTCGCTTTGTTTAACCTCGCTATAGACAGCAAGCTTCGTGGCTGTGACTTGCTACGCTTGCGTTTGTCTGACCTGCGGATGGGCTCGGAGATTAGGAGTCGTGCAAAGATAATCCAGAGCAAAACTGGCAACGCTGTTCAGTTTGAAGTTACCAAACAAACTCGCGAGGCAATTGAGGCCTGGTGCGTCCTCAAAGATTTGCGACCACATGATTGGTTGTTTCCAAGTAGGAAGGACCGAACCCGGCATTTGTCTACGCGCCAATACGCGCGCATCGTTGAAGGATGGGTTACGTCGATTGATTTGCCCCGTTCCTCTTACGCCACTCACTCGATGCGGCGGACCAAAGCCACGCTTATTTACCGGAAGACTGGTAACCTGCGAGCAGTTCAGCTTCTACTCGGGCACAACAAGATCGACAGCACGGTTTTGTATCTTGGCGTTGAAGTTGAGGATGCACTGGCTTTGGCGGAGAGTATCGAGCTTTAAGAACCTTGTGCAAACAGCACTTGGCGGATAAGCGCCGAGACGGTTTCTCGATTCTGGGCATTGTTGCGAGGCTCCAGTAGCGACATTTCGGGCTCGAAGCTGAACACGGATCCGGCGATCGCGATGATTGTGTAGTAGAGCAAGACCGGGTCGCCATTACGGATGACACCTTGTTTTTGCCCCTCGACGATTAAATCACGCGTTGGCCCAAAAAAGCGACGGAGATGGGTTTCGACCAGCCATTCCAGCCGATCTGATTTTGACCGTCCCTCAATCGTCATCAGGCGGTGAAGGTCGGGGTCTTCGGCGCAAAGGGTGATAAAGGCGTCAACGCCAGCCATGAGCCGATCTTCGATGGAGAGACTATCGCTGACCGTGACCGCCTGGCGGAGGGCATCTGCCCGTTCAAACTGGGCGTCCATGACCGCCCGCCAAAGCTCATCCTTAGATGCGAAGTGATACAGCAGAAGGCTTTGTGCCACGCCCGCCTTTTCGGCGATTTGGCGCGTACTTGTCCCTTCAAAACCAGCCGCAGCAAAACGGCTCTTGGCAGCTGTGAGAATGCGCGCTCTTGCGCTTGGGGATTTGATAGCAGGTGTCTGAGTCATAACTATCTCATATCTGGTCTCTCACTCTTGATCAATCGATCAGTTTATGTATGATCCTGATCAATTGATCAAGGACAGTTTCCGGATGACCAAAAGCGGTAGCTATAATTTTACCCCGCAAGAGCGTATGCGCTGGGGCATGCGTGCCCTTGACGCGCTGATTGAAGAGATTGAACGGCGTGGTTCGGCGCGCGTCCTTGTCGTTGTGTCCCCCTCGCTGAGGCGCGTCTCGGGCCAACCGGACGAATTGGCCGAGCAGCTGGGTGATAAATGCGCTGGCGTATTTGATGCGTTGAAACCGCATACGCCGATCCCTTGCGTGAAGACGCTGCACGAGGCCGCGATGGCCGAACAGGTCGATCTATTCGTCACCTTTGGCGGTGGCACACCGATCGATACCGTTAAAATTGTCATCGCCATGATGACCGCAGATACATCAAATCCTATGGATGTCGCCAATCAGGTGAATGATTGGGCACTGCCAACTGTCCGTCAGATCGCTGCACCAACCACACTGTCCGGCGCAGAGTTTTCGGACCTCGCTGGACTCACCGATCCCGAGACACGGATCAAACATGGTGTTATGGGGCGGGGTATTGGTCCTGCCTGCGTGGTGCTTGATCCGGAGCTTACACTGCACACACCGCTTGACCTGTGGACGTCTACCGGGCTCCGGGCCGTGGACCACGCCGTTGAAACACTCTGCTCGGTTGCGCCGACGCCATATACTGATGCGCTGGCGCTTGAAGCGCTCCGGAACCTACCACTGGCGCTGCGGGCGACACATCATGACCCCAACAACAAGCAAAGGCGCCTTGATGCGCAGCTGGCTGTCTGGATGGCCTCGGCTGGGCTCGATCGAACACCTTATGGCGCAAGCCATGGGATTGGCCATCAGCTTGGCGCGGTTGCCGGTATGCCGCATGGGGTATGTTCGTGCACCATGCTGCCAGCAGTGCTTGAGTGGAACCATGCGCATACGGAGTCTGAGCAGGTTCGAATTGCCAATGCGCTTGGCTCAGATACGGCAGCGAATGGCGTGCGAGGGCTTGTTACCGATCTCGGTTTGCCTGCGCGACTGTCCGAGGCTGGCGTGCGCCGCGATCAGTTGACAGAGGTCGCTGAAAAATCGCTCGCCAATCGCTGGGTACGGACCAATCCAAGGCCGATCGGCTCTGCCGATGACATTCTCGAAATACTCGAAGCTGCATTCTGAAGGAGCACGAAACATGCAAATGGAAACACATAAGCTAAATGAACTTCACGCCTTCCGGTTCGTGCCGCCCGGCGAGGCGAAATATGCACTCGTCATCTCCCACGGACTTGCCAGTCATGGTGGCATCTATGATGTGTTCTGTGAACATCATGCAGCGAAAGGCGTCGACATCTGGAGCTATGACGCGCCGGGCCATGGCCGCTCGACGACCAATCGCCCACGCGGCAACTGGACCATGGAAGAATGGGCACAGGCGAGCCGCGACTGGGCCGCGCATGTGAAAGCGGAGACCGGCTTGCCGGTCTTCACGCTCGGCTCCAGCCTTGGCGTTGCTGCGGCAATCTCCGCGATTGATGCGCCGGACGTAACGGGCGCGATCTGTATGGGCTCGCCTGCCGTTCCGGGCAGCCCGGCGGTGAAGATGCTCGGCGGATACTGGCGAAGCGATGAGGTGAAGCAAATGCTCGCCACGCTCGGCCGTGCCGCACGGCTCGATATCCCCACCTTTTTCGATTTCGATGATGATTACGGTTACAAGGGGGCAAAAGAGCAGAAGATGCTCGATCCGTGGAATACATGGTCTTATGATCTCGCCTCCTGGGCGTCGCTATTCCAGTATGATCCGCCTGTGCTCGCCGATAATACGAAGCCCGTGCTCTACACCGCCGGAGAGAAGGACCCATCCTTCCCGCCTGAGGTCATCAGGGGCGCGGCAAGCGCGATTGGCGGACCGGTCGAGGTGAAAATCTTCGAAGGTGCCGGTCACCAGTTGATGCTGTTCCACACAGCTGAATTTTCCGAGACGGTTCACGCCTTCTGTCTCGCCAATATCTAACAATCCAAGGAGGCCATAATGGTCAAACCAAACGCATTGCACCATCTCGCCATTTCCACCGGCGACATGAAATCACAGATCGAGTTTTTCACAGACGTGCTCGGCATGGAACTTGTCGCGCTCTACTGGATGCATGGCGTGGAAGGGGCGTGGCATGGTTTTCTGCGTCTGAACGAGAACTGTGCCATTGCTTTTGTCTACAGTGACAAGATCCGCGATACCAAGCCCGTGCCCGGCGTCTCGCATGCTGGCAATCCGGCAGACCCGTCCGCCCCTGGAACGATGCAGCACCTCGCACTCAATGTCGACACGACGAGTGACCTTCTGAACATGCGCGACCGTATCCGTTCGCGCGGGGTGAATGTGCTCGGCCCCGTTCATCACGGGTTCTGCTCATCGATCTATTTTGCCGGCCCCGAGGGACTGGCTCTGGAAGTTGCAACGTCAGGCGGTGTCGAACACCCTCTCGGCGCAAACACTTGGATCGACACTGAGGTTCAAGCGCTTGCCGGCATCACCGATGAAGAACTACAGCGCTTTGTGAAACCAGCCCTCTATGAGGGCGAAGGCGGTATGCTCGACCAGCCGCCATACGACCCAGCCAAACCGCATCAGACACTGCCCGATGAGCAATATAAGATGATGCTGAAAACGCCAGACGAGGTCATCACCCAGATGATGAGCGAACCGACCCCGCCAACCTAAACTGGCTTGCGAAAAGAAACACACAAACAGGATTTTACACCATGCCCGAGCTCCAATTTGCAGCAAATATTGCGCTAGCAGTCTGCATCGCCATCTCCGTACACAGCCTCCTAGAGCCTATGAACATTCGAAAGCGCGTTGCAGCTTTGAAAGCGAAATTAGCCGGTGAGGAATATACCGGAGAACTGAAACTCCCGGTAACCCTCGATGCGCCATGGAAATCTCTCATGTTTGGATCGGTCATCATGCTGGTGCTCGGATTGATCGCCTATTTCATAATCAAGCAGGTAGCCCCGCCTCCGACCACCATAGCTTGGGTAATTGCTGGCATACTCATTGTCAAAGAAGCTATCAACACCCTACAAGTTGACGCCTATCATTCCGAAATAGGCTCCGTAATCGACGGTCTCGATGAATAGTCCCGACGTGACATCAAATGCCGAACGTTTACATCTCATCAACCGTGTAGGCTCCTCACTTAAACGCTGCTGAGCGCGCACAAGCAGACGAAACGTCAGGGGCTTAAGTCGACCAAAAGTAGAACGCTTAAAGTGACATAGGGAACTTCGCTGAGAAGGTTTCTAATGGCAGCCGTGCGACATTCGCGACTAGGCTGATCGTACTGTAAGTTCCGCACAATGCGATTATCTCCAATTGCTCTTCCTGGTTCCAGTCAGTCTGAAATTCGACAAGTGTTTTTTCGTTAAGAGTAGACGTAGCACAAAGCTGATCAACGACTTCTAGCAGCCTTCTTTCTTTAGGTTGCCAGCACTCCGGGTTGTCGTGTCGGGTCGCAGCGATTTGTTCCACTGACAATCCGGCCGCATTGGAAAAGATCGTTACATGCACCCCCCACTCATACTCGCAATTGCGGTTTGATGTTACACGTAGGATCGTGATTTCACGTGTACGCAAGTCAAGCGGGCTACTTTGATCTAGAAGATTAGGAATGCAGGTTTTTAGAAAACGTTCGCTGTGTGCAAAGGTTCGGAAGAGCGCGAGCAAGTAACCATCTTGTTGGGGGTAGTTGGCGAGAATGGTTTCAATGGCTGGTTCGAAGGGTTGTTCCAGCGGTTTTAAAGTATTTGTCATCGGCATCTCCTTTGCTACACTATATGTAGCATATTTATGCGCTACACATAGTGTAGCGTCAAGAGGATGGTATAGATGGCGAAAATCCCAGGCAAACCTGTGCGTGGCTCGTCCAGTGGTCGCCCGATCATGGTTCTATTCGACGTGCTGGGAAAAAGATGGACACTGCGTATTCTTTGGGAGCTTCACAAAGGCAAAGCGGCGTCTTTCCGTGACCTGCAGTCAAAATGCGATGATGTCTCGCCGACACTCCTGAACAGCCGCCTCAAGGATCTAAGGGCACTGAACCTGGTCGTTCTCGACGACGAAGGATATACCTTGACCAGAGAAGGCGTTTCTCTATCACGAAAGCTTGCACCATTAGATGCGTGGGCCAATGAATGGGCTAAGTCGTTGGACGCTTAATGAAGGTCCTATTCTCGCCCCAAGTAGGAAGCTGAGCAAAGGCTGCAACGCGGGCAAAAGCGGACGTAAGAAACTGTGGCTGCTGGCTCACTTCCGCTCTTCATGACATGGAGACTGGCTGCCGAAGGTGGTACTATTCTTGCCTAATACATCTGGCTTGGTATCTTTGACGATATATTTTGCTGGGAGGGCTTAGTATGGGAGCAGTTTTAACGCTTGTGGACGAGCATTTCGGTAGAGGTCGCGATGACCCGTTCGAGATACATCTTGCCAGCGAACGGACAACCGGGCGAGAGCTTATAGCCAAACGTGTTTCCGATGAAATTGCTTTGCTTGAAGCGCGCGCGCGATCAAATTCGGCAGCACACGAGCGGACACGGTCTTTCCTCGTCCGGTTCGATCCCTCTTCCCCCGAAGCGCAATTGAATGAGGCAACGCCGCGACGGAGTAAGCCGATAACATACGATGAAAGGGAGGAAGTCGCCGCAGCTGAAGCGGCTTTCGCGGCCAATAAGTTCGTTATGCTGTTTGACGACGCCCAAGTGGAAGATCTCGACCAGGCCCTTACGGTGACCCCAACCAGCGAACTCATCTTTCTGCGTCTCGTTCCGCTGATTGGCGGATGAGTAGTCTCTGGCAAAAGTTCAAAAAGGCGTTGCGCTCGGATGAGGCCGATATACCGCAATCAACAGGAGCGCACGAAGGCGCTGTGCAAGAACTCCATGAAGCGCTGATCAAACAAATAACCGATGATGTTTTGATCGCTCCGGACGTTTGGGTTTCGCGCGTCAAACTGAGTGAGAGCGCGACTTGGGAAGATCTCAAGAAAAATGGCACCGCCACTGAACTTATGGAATTTGCAATTTACTGCATTACTGTCAGTCGCAACCGTAAACGCCAACTGCCTTATAGTCAGAACGTTGTACTGGAGGCGATTTGCTCGCAGATTTTGCGTCGAAAGCTACCATTCTCTGAAGCAGACGTCAGCGCTCTCTTCGACGTCGTTTTGATGACCGGTAGTACATATTCCGGATACGGCAATCCGCTCGTGCCTGCAATCGGTGTCGCAGAAAGATCCCTAGACGGGCGAGCCGCTGAAGGTGGTTTAAAGATCAAAATCGAGAAAACTTTGCACCGGTTCGACGCGAAGGACAGGAACTACGCGCTGACACAAGACGAATTTAAGTTAAAGACACGCCTTGAAAGTCTTCTCGAACCTACCGACCCCAGCGTACCAAACCCGCTTCCCAAAGGGGCTTGGCTGACGGCGGCCCAAGCTGATCTTGTAGGCAGAACCGAGAAACAACAGGCCGCGTGGGGTATGTTGTTTTCCCATGCGCTCGTCAGTGCGGGCAAATCGAAACCAACAAAGAAATGGCTGACTGAAGCGGAGATCCGGATCAAGGTACTCACTCGCCCCCGCTTTTCCGAGCAGCTGGCAACCTGGTTGAATGCGTTCAAACCTGATCCAGAACAGCCAGATCTGAGCCTGGATATTGTTAAAGGTCTGATGTGGATGGTCTCGCTCTTGCGCGATGATGCGCTGACACTCGCGCTCGGGCGTGCGACGGAGACGAGTTATAAGAAGATCGTGAACATTGGTGCCCGCTCAAGGAAGCACGGCAATGCCGGTGTTTTGGCACTGTCTCTGATGGATGGAGACCCAATGGCTGTTGCAGAGTTGGTCAGGCTCAAGACACAGATCAAGTATCCCAGCATAAGGGACGAAATTCACCAAAAACTGATTGTCGCTGCCAAACAGCTTGGAGTCAGCGTCATAGAACTTGAAGAAAACTCGCTGCCTGATTTCGGCCTCGAAAAGACTGGCCAAAGTTCGATTGTATTGGGCGATATCACCGCGACGATTGGTTTGAGTGATGAGGACGCGTATCTGATCTGGATGACTGCAGACGGTAAATCGCGCAAGGGCGTTCCTGCCTCGGTCAAGCGCGATTTTGCTGCGGACTTGAAGGTATTGAAGCAACGGGTCAAAGACATTACAGCCGCGAGGAAGACACAGATAAAACGCCTCGAAGAGTCTTGGGTGGAGGGGCGCGAATGGTCTATTGCAGATTGGCAACTTCGTTTTCTCGACCATCCCCTGCGCCGTAAAATTAGCGCAAACCTAATCTGGCGCTTGCAGCGGGAGGCGTCTCATACAGATATCATGTTCGATGGTGATCAGCTTCGCACCATAGATGGAACTCTGGTTAAACTTGAAGATGCCGAAACCGTCAAACTATGGCATCCTCTGGACGCCGTCCCCGATGAGGTCTTGGCATGGCGGCGCAAGATCTTGGCAGCACAGATTACCCAGCCCATTAAGCAGGCGCACCGAGAAGTCTATGTCCTGACTGATGCAGAGCGCAATACGGACGTTTACTCCAATCGATTTGCTGCGCACATTCTCAGACAGCATCAATTTCGCGCACTATGTCATGCCCGTGGCTGGACCTTTGAGTTCTTGGGAGGATGGGACAATTGGAATGTTCCAACCAAACAGATTTCGACACATGGAATATCTGTCGAGTATCATGTTGATGCGGTCGAAAATGATGAGCGCAGCGAAGCTTATATTCCGCTCCACCTCTCAACAGATCAAGTCAGGTTTGTCGACGCGGACGGTGCGCAAATGCGTCTTGAAACCGTCCCTCCAATTATCTTCTCTGAATTGTTGCGAGACGTCGATCTATTTGTGGCGGTCACCAGTGTCGCAAATGACCCGGAATGGGTCGATGGCGGGCCGGAAGGCCGACATGGGGGATATTGGACGCACTACGCTTTTGGAGACCTTAGCCAGACTGCACAAACCCGAAGAGATCTCTTGCATGACTTGGTCCCAAAATTGGCGATGTCGGACAAGTTGCGGGTAACAGACAAATTCCTCGAAGTTGACGGCACGCGGCACAGCTATCGTATTCACCTTGGGTCTAGCAACATCCAGATTATCCCTTCGAACAGGTATCTGTGCATTGTTCGTGGTCATTCAAGCAAGACAGACGTCAAAGTGAAACTTCCATTCGCGGGAGACACCATGCTTGCGATCATTCTCAGCAAAGCTTTCCTGCTGGCTGATGATGACAAAATCACAGACCCAACAATCCTGTCACAGCTCCGATAGTAACTAGTCTCCAACGCCCGCAAAACCGGACATTAGAAATTGTGAGTTTCGGCCGCTTTTGGTCTGAGGGAGACCA